>CAWKFY010000046.1:0-22796 GCA_963848815.1 uncultured Chloroflexia bacterium | reverse complement strand
TCCCGACCATGACCAGGAACGCGGCGAGTACCAGCCCCGTCCAGCGATGAACCAGATTGACCAGATCTCTCAGGGAGAATCTCTTTGCCACAAGCTGCACTTTTTGGCCTTTCTATGATGGACTGCTGAGAACTTGAATTCCAACTCCGGCATGATCTGGAATGGCGTGTTGGGAAGCGCTCCCTCGTAGCCGATGCTTGAGAAGTTGTACCTGTCGATCAGATTCCGGATGTCTAAATCCACCCAAAGGCGCTTCTGTCCCCAGTTATGGTGGTAAGCGGCCATTAAATTGACAAGTGATGCGGCCGGCACACGGTCATCCTCAAATCCAGTCGTACATTGTGTCGGATCAACGACCGCCTGCTGGCAGGCTGTTGAATTGCTTGAGTAAACCGGCAGGGAGACGTACTGAAAGTAGTGCTCGCCCGAATGGCTGTTGAAGCCGCCGCCCACGGTCAAACCGCGCATCACCCCATCGTGAGGCTCCCAGGTTGCCCCATGCGCTCCCGGCCACATGCGCGATTCCATCAAAAGGAAGCCCCTGCTGGCTCGGTGAATTCGTATCGTACGTGACGATGTCCTGGAGATTGGAGAAGCTTGCGATGACTCGCAGATCGCGCTTCACTTGACCCGATACATCAAACTCCGCCCCCTCGGTGCGTGTCGTTCCAATAGCGATCGTGAGGTTTGGGTTTTGGGGATCTGGTGCAGGAACGTTGTGCTTGATGATTCGGTAGACGGCGGAAGACGCCGTCAGCTTCTTGTCGAACCACTCGGTCTTGACGCCAAACTCTACTTGATCGGCAGACTGCGGGGGGCAGGAAACTTTTGTCCTGGTGTTTCGAACCCTGGGCCGAGTCGCCATAGTTCGACGAATAATTGCCGTAAAGGCTGATATTGCTGATCGGCTGCCACAATAGCCCGCCGCGCGGATTGGTTGGCCGGTCGTGTACATTTTGCGTGACACCGAAGGGATCAATCACCTCATTGTGTCCCAGAAGCACTTCGAAGGTGGCTGCTACGGAGTATGCCAGGGCCGGGCGGTTATAGCCGCCTTCCAGCGTAAATACCAGCCTGCCGGGGCAGCATTCATCGGAGATGCCCTTGATTATCTTGGCCAGCCGGGCGAATCCCGTCGTTGTCAGATTGATATTGGATATATTGTCTTTCCAATGCGCATCATAGCCTGCCGATACCAGCACCAGGTCCGGAGCATAACGTTTAGCCACCGGCAGTAGCACATCGTTGAAGGCCGTTAAATATTCGCGGTCGCCTGAATCTGCTTCCATGGGTACGTTGACGTTGTAGCCCTCTCCTCCCCTGGCGCCGGTCTCATCGGTGCGACCGGTAAAGGGATACCAGGGGTATTCGTGCGTGGAAAAATACAGCACCTGTGAATCGGTGTAGAACGATTCTTGTGTGCCGTTGCCGTGATGTACATCGAAGTCAACGATAAGAACACGTTTGATATTGTAGTTGGCCAGTGCGAACCTGGCTGCCACGGCAACGTTGTTGAAAAGGCAAAATCCCATCTGGTGTTCACGTGTGGCATGATGGCCGGGCGGCCTCACCAATGCAAAGGCGTTATCGTATTTTTTATCCAGAACGCTGTCGACTGCATTCATCAAGCCGCCGGCTGCAAAGAGGGCCGCGTCCCACGACTTCGGCGATACATAAGTGTCCGGATCGAGCCAGCCGCCTCCCCCATCTATTTCTTCTTTGAGCGAGCGTATATAGTCGCGGTCGTGCGTGGTGGCGATTTCGTCGATGGTGGCAGCACGCGCGGCTATCGCTGCAATCTGGTCTTTAATTTTAGTCTTTTCCAGGATGGTATTGATAGCAGTCAGTCGGTCTTTGCCTTCAACATGGTCCTTGGTATCATGCTCAAGGTAGATTTCGTCATTTACATAGCCGGTAGACATATCGATCGGGCCTTTTTCCGGGCAATGGGGAGTTAACTCACCTAAATGATAACACCCTGATCACGGCAGGGCAAAGCCGCGGCCCTGCGGTATGATTGTTACCCATATGGACGCCGTGCTATACTAGGGCTTCCAAAAACCATGACGCTTGATATCACGCAGGTTTACAATCAGATCGAGGCTATGGCGGGGGACCTTAAATCGCACCAGTCCGACTACGCCCAAAAACTGGAGATTGGCGCTCACCACCTTAAAATCCATTCCCGCTCACCAGCGATAAGTTAAAGAAGAAAATCGAGAATGCCAAAGCGACATTCCTGGTGGCGGGGCTGAAAGAGGATATCAAGCTGCACAAGGCCCACGCCGCCCTGCCAGGACGATTTATCGTTGTAGCCAGCGACGGCTCGCACATCGACGTGGACCGCCATCACTCCCCCAGGCTGTTCCTGCTCAATATCGGGCTGGTCGAGTTCCAGTACGGCGACCAGCCGGATGCCGAGCTTACTACCATCCCCACGGTCTACTTCGGCGACGAGATGCAGACCATTCGCTCAGGGGATGGACGGCAAAGGCGCTCATCGAAGGGCCGTTGCTGGGCATCAAGCGCCGCGTGGATGAATGCCGCTACCTGGCCGACACGGGTATGCAGCCAGGAGAGTAGCCTGCCGGTCGTCGGGCTTGTGGATGGTTCGCTGATCATGTGGGGACTGGTCGGGCGAGCGCTACGATGATTTTGTGGTTGAGCAGTTGCTGGACCAGGGATTTCTCAAACAGTTCGACCGATTTCATGATCTAAGCAACAGAAGGCAGGCGGCTGTTGCCAGCTATATCAGTTTCCCCCGCAGCACGGATGTTGTTAACGTTCTGCGGCTGCAAATATGCCCTTACGATCCCGTGGACTGCGATAAATACTGCAAAGGCAAATTCGAAGGGCAGAGAATGCGATGTGGTCGGCGGCCTGCTGGACCGCGCTCTCTTCGCCAGGATGTTGTCCGATGGCGAAAGGTCGGCCGTATTCACACAGCCGTTCTTCGATCATCGACAGATACGGCATCCATCAGGTATGCTTTTTCTATATTAAGCTGGATGAGGAGGTCGCCAGGGTGGAGGTCCCGCTCTGGGCGGCCGATAACAATGAGCTGCTCGATCTTGTGCATGCCGTTATTGTTGACCAGTGCGACAAGGGCTTCGGCTATCCGGTTGCGCTGAGCGAAGCGCATGAGCAGGCCGTGGTCACGGGCACCGACCGTGAGCAATTCTGGGACCTGGTGGACAGGGTCATGCAGGAAGGGGACATGGCAGTCAAGCATTCCCTGAAGCAAAGGAGCAAGAAAGCAAAATGGATTTAGAGCAGAAGATTGGCGAAGTGATTGAGACCAGCAATTCCGAGTTCCTGGCTGAATGCTACGACCTTGATAATGTCCCGCCGCTGGGCAGCATGGTCAAGACCAAAGGCAAAGGCTGCGAGATATTCGGCATCGTGTATGTCTCGGCCACGCACAGCATCGAGCCGGGCAGGCGGATAGCCGCTCGTGGCAAGTCCGCCAAGTCGGAGGCCGATGTTTTTAAGGCCAATCCGCAACTGGCCAAATTGCTATGCTCAGATTTTAAGGCGCTGGTGGTCGGCCACAGCCAGGATAAGGCTGTTTACCAGTACCTGCCGCCGTCACCTGCGTCGATTTATTCTTTTGTCTATACCTGCAGCCCCGCCGAAGTGAAGCAGTTCACACAGTCGTTGAATTTTCTGAATCTGATGATAGAGAGCCGGTCTGACCGTTTCACCGGACGAGGTGATTGCCGCCTTCCTGCGCTATGCCAGCCTGACGCACCCTGACCCCCAGGAATTCCTAGTAAAGGCCGGCAAAGAGCTGGCCTGGACGCTGAGCAACGATATAAGAAGACTGGATTCGATCTTAAAGAGGCTGCGGCCATGACGGAAAAAGAAAAAGAGAATTTGAGGCTGGGCACGGTTATCTCCGGTTCTTTAACGCAGGGCGTGCAGGTAAAACTGGACCCTGCCAGGTCGGTGGAGGATATTGCGGTGGGGCGCTACGTGGCCATACAGGGCGAAAAGAAACGCTTTTTCGGCATGATTACCGATGTCAGCCTGGAAGCGGTCGATCCCCGCGCCATGGTCATGCCGCCCGATATCTCCGATCCCTTCATAGCCAAAGTCGTCTCCGGCACGACCACCTACGGCAAGCTGAGCGTTCTGCCCATGCTGACCATCAGCGGCATAGCCGGGGATACCCAGGGCCCGCAGCCGGCCAAAACGGTGCCCCCTCATTTCGCCGGAGTCGAGCTGGCTACACAGACCGACGTCGAGATGGTTTTCGGCAAAGAAGATAAACAACGGTTTTACGTGGGCACGCCGCTGGATATGGAGACCAGGATCTGCCTGAATATGGAGGAGCTGGTCAAAAGGTCTAACGGCGTTTTCGGCAAGAGCGGCACGGGCAAGACGTTCCTGACGCGACTACTGCTGATCGGCATGCTGCAGAAAAGCCGCACCACCAGCCTGATTTTCGATATGCATAACGAGTACGGCTGGGAAGGCACCAGCGAGAAGGACCATAAGGTCAAAGGCCTGAAGCAGCTTTTCCCGGGAAAAGTGGCTGTTTTTTCGCTGGACGAGAAATACGACCAGCGCAGGAAAGTGAAATCCGATTTCGTGGTCAAGATCGGCTACGACGAGATCGAACCCGAGGATATCCAGTTGCTGCGCAGCGTGCTTAATCTGACGGACTTTCGGTTCAGGCCGTGTACGAGCTGGCCAAGCTGTTTGGCGATAATAAATGGCTGCAGTCGACGCTGGACCTGTTCGAGTCCGGCGATAAGGAATTTGCCGGCAAGCATAATATTGCCGAGAGCACCTGGAAGAACCTTCAGCGCGGGCTGAGGATTTTGGAGCGCTTCAAGTTCCTCGTGCCGCACGCGCCTGAGAATACCGTCAGGACCATGCTGGAATATATCAGCCACGGCAAGAGCGTGGTGCTGCAGTTCGGCGGCTATGACGATATCGCGGCCTATGTGCTGGTCGCCAACCTGCTCACCCGGCGCATTTACGACCACTACCGGGAGATGGTGGATATCGCCATCTCGGCAGACAGCAGGAAGCCCGACCAGCTCGTTATCACCATCGAAGAGGCGCACCGCTTTCTCAACCCGGAGATCTCTTCGCAGACCATCTTCGGCAAGATCGCCCGCGAGATGCGGAAATATAACGTCACCATGCTGGTCATCGACCAGCGGCCCAGCGGCATCGACGAAGAGGTCATGTCCCAGCTCGGCACCAAGATAACCTGCCTGCTGGATAATGAGAAGGACGTGGACACCGTGCTGACCGGCGTATCGGGCAAAAACGAGCTGAAATCGGTGCTGTCCAAGCTTGAATCCAAGCAGCAGGCGCTCATCTTCGGCCATGCTGTGCCCATGCCGGTGGTGGTAAAGGTCAGGGAGTATGGCTCGGCCGATTCCTATAAGGAGCTTGGCCCTTCAACGGCCGCGGCGGAGGATATTAAAAAGACGGATAATCTGGATGATCTCTGGGACAAGTAGCAACTATTTCTTTAACACAGGGCCGTGGCCTACGACCATCTCGCCCTTATAGTAAAGATTATAGATTTCCTCGATAGCCTTGCTCCACTCGTAAGCTCCTTTCATTTTCCTGAGCGTCAGGCTGTAGACCTTGAGATTGTGCGGGCGCGTCGACGCCCTATCTGCACAGGGCGCCAGCTTAATGCAGGGGAAATCGGCGCACTCACAGCAGAACGCTACTCCCTTTTTCTTGACGCAAATCCAGGTGGCGCACTGTTCGGGAATTACCGGGCAATAACCGTCTATATCGCGGCATCCCGCGCAAACCACTTTGTCCAAAGGCATATTAAGCCTCTCGGAAAGGCGCTTTTTCAATGCCTCATCGGTTATAGCGAGATGCAACGGGCACAGTCCACAGTGGATACCGCAAGGAGCTTCCAGTATATTTGTATCTGCCATTTTGGTTTCCTCCTTTAATCATATCTCTATGGTTGTCCCAGTGTCACCAGGTTGAGACGGGGCACCCCCAGCGGGTCGATGGCATAGCCGTGCACCCGGAGATTGACCAGGACGTAATTCTTGCCGAACCAGAGCGGCAGCACAGGTGCATCATCCACCACAAGCTGCTCGGCCTGCTGATAAAGCGCCATTCGTTTCGTCTGGTCCATTTCAACTGCTGCCCGGTCCAGCAGAGCGTCCAGGTCCTTGTTGGAATAGTGGCTGTTGTTATAGCTCCCGCCCGTGTAAAACAGCGTGTTGAGGAAGTTTTGCGGATCGGGGTAGTCGGCGATCCAGCCCAGCGCATATATACCGTCCACCTCATCCAGCAGGTGGTAGTTGAATATTAGGGGATCGAGCAGCCTGACATTTACGGTTACGCCGAGGTTCTGTTTCCAGTCCAGCAGTATGGCGCCCAGGTAGTCATCGATATCGGCGCCGGCCCCCGGCACCGTCATCGTTATGGGCGGCAGCTTATCGGCGGAGCCGTATTTCGATTTTGCCAGCAACTCCCTGGCCTTCTCAGGGTCATAATTCAGGCCTTTGACATCCTTGTTATAGCCGGGCATGCCAGGCGGTATGATGCCGTCGGCTGCCTGCACCATATTCTTTTGCAGCACGCTGATAATTCGGTCCTTATTCACGGCATAACAAAACGCCTGCCTGACGTAGGGATCATCGAAAGGCGGTTTGCTGGTATTGAACCCGATATACTGCAAACTGAATTCAGGATAGACATGCAACTGGTCGTAGAAAGGCCCTTCTTTATCCATGGCCCGGTCGATATTGTTCCTATAAACGTCGACCACATCGATCTTGCCGGTTTCATAAAGCGACATGGGCAGGCCGGAAAGCAGTTGGAAGGCCACGTTGACCGTTCCTTTTGTGCCGTAATAATTTTCGTTGGGCTGCAGAAGTATCAGAGATCCCTCCTCCCATTTCGTGAGCTTATAAGGGCCCGTCCCGTTGGGCTTCTTCCACCAATCGGCGCCTGATTCCACGTTTTTCTTGTCCACGGCGAAGGCGGTGGGATAAGCCATTTTGGATAGGAAGTAGGCCTTGGGGGCATCGATGGTGATCTTCAGCGTATAGTTGTCCACTACGGACACGCCGCTCAGGCTGCTGGCTTTTCCGTTGATCATGTCGGTTGCGCCCACTATATCGTTCAAGTAGGTTGAAGCGGTCTGGGAGCCCGTGGCCGGGTTGCAGGCCCTTTCCAGCGAGAACTTCATATCCTGTGCAGTAAGCGGCCTGCCGTCCTGGAATTTCACGTCTTTGCGAAGATAGAAGGTGTACGTTTTTCCGTCGCTGCTGATATCCCAGTGATCGGCGATGTCAGGCGTCGGTTCCAGATTGGAATCGAATCTGACCAAACCGCTGAAGATGTGCATGACGTAGATGTGCGAGGACATCTCGCTGGATATGGCGGGGTCAAGCGTGAGCGGGCCCTGGTCCCAGAGGTTCAACGTCGGGCCCGAGATTGGCTCAAACGGAATAGTTTGCTTTTGTACCTGGGTGCAGCCGGCGGCCGCAGCCAGCAGGAATACCGCGACGCTTAATATAGCGAAAAGGTTAAATAATCGTTTTCTAAGCATGTATTGACCTCAAATTAAATTCCTTGATTTCAGGCTGATATAGTCCTTATCGCAGACTATGATGTGGTCCAGGACCGGGATGCCCACCAGTTCACCCGCCTCGGTCAGCCTTTTGGTAAGGTTTATATCCTCCGCTGATGGCTCCAGATCGCCGGAGGGATGGTTATGGACGAAAATAACCGATGATGCCAGACATGAAATGGCCGTTTTAAACACCTCGCGTGGATGGACGATGCTGCTATCAAGGTTTCCAACCGAGACCTGGTCGACGTTGGTGACCCGGTTGCGGGTGTCCAAACAGAGTAGATAAAAATACTCTTTTTTCTTGCCCTTGAGAGTGCTTCTGATCGATTCCACTGCATCCTCGGGGGATTTCACCGGCGCTCCTTTTTTATATTCAGGATTATCCATCCTTTTGGCCAACTCCAGCGCCGCCTTGATCTGGCAGGCCCTGGCGACGCCGATGCCTTTTACTTGGGATAGCTCTTTGATCGACGCCGACGAAATATTTGTCAGGTTGCCGAAATTGGCGAGCAGCTTTTGGGTAGTCATAATCACGGACTGGCCCTGAGTCCCTCCGCCTATCAGCAGCGCCAGCAGCTCAGCCGTGGACAGAGCCTCGGCCCCATGTCTTTGCAGCCGCTCACGCGGCCTCTCGGAGCTGGGCAAATCGTGCATGGTAAAAGATTTTTCCATCCGGATTAAATTGTCCCAGTTAAAGTTACTATATGCTGCGGATGTATCAGGAGCCCGCCATTAGAGATCGAAACGAAAGGTAGTTCAAGCTGGCTTACATTGTGATGGACACCATTTTCTTCGGGTGCCGGCGTCATATATTTAAGCCAGGCCGAATCAAGCCCGTCCAGGTCGAATCCGTATACCTTTATCAGTGTATCATCCATGGAATATCCATCGTTAAGGGTCACCAGCAACTGGTTCATCTTGTCATTGCCGTATTGATTTAACAGGAACTCGACGACGCTCTGGCTTTGCGCATAGTCAAGATAAGCCTCCTGCGGATTCGCGGAAAAAGGGCTGGAAAGCGATTTGAGGGTGGATATATTGCCGGCGGCGATAGCGTCTTTTAGTAAAGATGCGTCCGAGTCGCTTTGAGTCCCTTCTGCATGCATGGCAAGCCCCTCATCCAGCCAGGGGGGCAAAGCGCTGCCATAGGGGCTCGAGGTGATCTGATGCGTGACCAGATGGCCCATCTCGTGAGCTACGGCCTTTTTCCCCCAGTCCAGGTCCGAGGGAGCGATAAACAATAATATGGTGTTGAACTCGGGGCGGGCCCTTCCTCCCGTCCATTCCTGCGCTGATATCATGGAGCTGAGCAGGTCGCCCTGGCTGGCATATATGTACAGGTTTACCGGGCTATTGATTGAGGCGCCGGTATCATGCTCCTGTATATTTTTAGCAGTTATGGCCGCATTGAGCAGGCTGTTGGCAAAGTCGTTATTGCCCTGGTACCAGTGCAGGTAGATGTTGTCCTGGCTGACGTCCATCCACTTATGGTTGGTATCATCGAAGGAAACCGTTTGCTGCGGGGTGGTAAGGATAGCTCCAGAGCTGTCCTCAATGACCCACCAGTAATCTATCTTGGCTCCAGGCGGCAGGTCGCCGGTTCGCATATCCCAGCTCCAACTGGTCGATATGCTTTTATCGGACTTAAACTCTGGCCATACTTCTGCAAAGGTGGGCATATAAGTCGTCTGCTGTACGGCATATCGCAGTCTGATCAACGTTATCGGATTTTGGCTCTCGGCCTTGACGTTGAATGCCAACGAGGAGGGGAAATCCACCTTTGTAGAGGAACTTATTAGCGTGATGCCGCCGTCGGCCGAGACTGCTGACGGCATCAAAATAGCCAGTAGGACGATTAGTACAACTAAAATTTTCCAGGTCATTTATCTTCTCCAACTTTTGAGCGCAGGTAGGCGTTCATGAAATCATCCAAATATCCGTCCAGCACCGCCGCTGTATTGCTGGTTTCGTATTCCGTCCTGTGGTCCTTGACCATCTTATAAGGCTGTAAAACGTAGCTGCGTATCTGGTTGCCCCAGCCGGCGTCTATGCGTTTGCCCTTGAGCTTGGCCTGCTCCGCTTCCCGCTTTTCTATTTCCAATTCCAGCAGGCGGGCATAAAGCACTCTGAGTGCGCTCTCCTTATTCTGGTGCTGTGACCGCTCGCTCTGACAGCTTACGACCAGCCCTGTCGGTATATGGTTAATTCTAACCGCGCTGCTGGTCTTCTGCATATGCTGGCCGCCCGGTCCGCTTGAGCGGAACGTGTCAACTCTTATATCGTCGGGGTTTATCTGCAGGTCTGTCTTTTCCTCTGCCACCGGCATGATCTCCACGAGCGCGAACGACGTATGGCGTGCGTGGTCGGCGTCGAAAGGAGACAACCTTACGAGCCGATGAACGCCATGCTCGGATTTTAAGTTTCCGAAGGCGAAATTTCCTTTGATTTCGATGGTTGCGCTCTTAATCCCGGCTTCATCGCCGGGCGACACGTCGAGCACCTCGGCTTTGAATTTACGCCGTTCGGCCCAGCGGAGGAACATGCGCATCAGCATCTGCGCCCAGTCCTGTGATTCGGTTCCTCCGGCGCCGGCATGCACCGCCAGGATGGCATCCCTGGCGTCGTAAGGACCATCCAGCATAAGCTGGGTCTCCATTTCGTCGAAGCTGGCTGTGAGCTTGTCGATCTCCTTCTGGACGTCATCCTTAAGTGAATCATCGTTCTCGGACAGCGCGATAGAAACGACCTCGGAGAGTTCTGAGGATTTCTTAGAGATTTCCTTCCAGGTCGATACAATGTCCTTGAGCGCTCCGATCTGCCTCATGGTAAGCTGGGCTTTTTGCTGGTCAGACCAGAATTGAGGGTTTGACGTCAGAGCTTCTAAAGTAGCCAATTCCTTCTCTTTGCCTGCAATGTCAAAGATGCTCCATGATCGCAGATATCCTGCGATGCAACTCTTCGATACGGTTCTTCTCTTCCAGCATAATTTTCCCCGCTACACTAGCGTATAAGCTTTTTAGCTTCAAGATTGCCGCCGGCAGCCATATGTGCCAGCCTTGTAGGCTCCGGCAGGCGGAAGCCGAGGCAACAGCTAAGTACGTACGATATCGAGTCATCGAGATCTACTTTGTGGCCGATCGAGACGTAAAGCGGATTGACGGCAAACTTCGTCCTGACTGCTGCGCCTATCACCTCACCTCCGTCGATAAGAGGCTTATATGCTCCCTTTTCGGGTGGCAGGGGATCATGTGTGCCGATCAAGCGGGATTTGGCGCAGCCGACGCTGGCAATATTTAGGAATAGTCCCAGGTGAGAGGCGATGCCCAGTCGGCGGGGATGGGCTATGCCCTGCCCGTCAACCATGATCATATCGGGCTTACGGCCCAACATGTTAAAGGCCTTGATGACCAGCGGCGCTTCCCTGAACGAAAGCAAACCGGGAATATAGGGGAAATCGATTTCACCTTCAGCCGTAGCCACTTCGAGCAGGTCCAGTGAAGGGTAGCTCAGTATGACTATGGCCGCACGCCCCATCTTGGAAAAACGGGATATGGATACATCGATACCTCCGATGGTTTGGGGCGTTTTGCCAGCCTTTGAACGGATCACCCTGCCGGCTAAGCTTTGCTGCATCGAGCGTGCTTCTGCGGGTTTGAGGTCCCAGCCGTGCAGACCGGAGATTTTCATAAAGCTGATTATAACGGCTGAATAGTTCATAATACAAATAACGCCGGTCGATTTACATGGTTGCATTTTAAAGGTAATATTTCCATGAGAACGTCAGCGGCTGATCTACATGGAATTGATACAAAAGACTAAGAAAGCAGCAATGGAGATGGGGGCCGCCTATTTTGGAACGGCCGATCTCGGAGCGGCGATTAATGGACGGACGACCGAATACGAAGCGAAATTAATTTCCAGGTACAAAACGGCGATATCCATCGGCGTTCCATTGTTGGGTAGCATTGTTGATTCCCTGAAGGACACCGAAGATTTATTTGCGCTCAATAATTACCGGTTCCACGTGTACGAGGTTGTAAATCCGCGCATCAACGATATAACCCTTAACATTGCCAACGCTCTGATAAAGGTGGGATATCAGGCCCTGATGGTCCCGGCCAGCCATACGGTGGATGCTCCCAACCTGACCGGTTTGTTTTCACACAAGATGGCAGCCAATCTTGCCGGGTTGGGATGGATAGGCAAGAATTGCCTGCTTATAACGCGTGACAGGGGCCCCAGGGTTAGATGGGGTACCGTGTTAACGGACCTGCCGATCCAACCAACGAGACAGATCTCCGGCAAGGGTTGCGGGGGCTGCACTCTTTGCGTTACAAGTTGTCCTGCGGGCGCTTTTACCGGGCGGAGCTTTAACTCCGGTGAGCCGCGGCAGGCCAGGATGGACGCACACAAGTGTTTCCAATATATCTGGCAGGAACGCAAACAAAGGGTGGGTATTGAGGCTTGCGGCATTTGCGTAATGATATGCCCCTTTGGCGCCAGAGTTAAAGCGAAGAGATAAATCTGCGGTTATCGTTGGACGGGGAGGCTTGCCGCCAGGTATATGTGGAGGATTTTACTCCTGTGATGGGAGTGCATACCGGCCCCGGGCTGGTCGGGTTCGTATACAGCGTCTACGCAGGTACGAAAATTGAAAATTAATAATGTTGGTTCTAAAATTGCATGCGGACAATTGGCTTCTAATTAAATTGAAAATGTAATTTGGAGCAAATAAAATGAAATCGATATCTGCTTTTTTAGTGGTTAGCATGGCAATAACGCTTTTATTATCGGCCTGTTCGCCGTCGACGCCTACCGCTCCGCCTGCGGCCAAGCCGAGCAATTCGACGGTGACAGAAGGCGTCATGACAACGTCAGTTAATGATGACTCCCAGCCGACGGGCTCCATTAGCAGCACTTTCGCTCCCAACACCAAGGCTATTTACTGCTCCTTCAAGGTCTCCGGGGTGGCTCCTGACGATATGATCAAAGCCAGCTGGTATTATCTAAAGGGCGAAGCTGTCGACAAAGAGAACACATTGTTAAATGAGACTGTCACAACTGCGCAGACCGATACCAGCAGCTATAACCTGGCCTTCTATCTGGATGCGCCCAATGGCAGCACCTGGGACAAGGGTGATTACAAGGTAGTCATATCGGTAAACAGCGTAGAAAAGCTATCTGTGCCCTTCACCGTGCAATAAATTCTCCTTCTTTTGCCGAACAAGTCGGTTTACGGACAAAATGAGAGTGGGGCAATCGGTGAAATTGTTGACAGTTAGATACGCATCATGCATAATAGGCGAATAAAAATGGAGGACTAATTAAGTTAGACTGAGATCATGGTAAAAATCAGGTTAAGAAGAATAGGCGCCAAACACAAGCCAATGTACAGAATCGTGGTAACTGACAGCAGGTCACCGCGGGAGGGCGCCTTTATCGAAGTTATCGGGAATTATAATCCCCTTAACGATCCCGAGACTATAAATGTTGACGATGAAAAAGCTCTGGCATGGTTGGAGAAAGGTGCTCAACCAACCGAGACGACGTATAGATTGTTGTCCAAAGCCGGGGTGATGGAAAAATTTAAAGCGGCTCATCCGACTAGGAAGTTCAGGCAGGCGGTACAGAAGACTACTCAGAAACAGAAGAAAAAATCTAAATCTAGTACTGAGGTGAAGTCATGATGAAGGAGTTAGTCGAATACATTTCCAAGTCCATCGTCAGCGCACCCAATGATGTCAAAGTAACTGAAGAGACTGACTCGGGTGGGGTAGTCATCAAACTGGAAGTCAATGCGGAGGATAAGGGCAGGGTGATAGGCAAGCAGGGCAGGGTTGCCGAAGCAATGCGCACCTTGTTGCGTGTGGTAGCCACTAAAGAAGGTACCAGGGTTAGACTGGAAATCGTCTAAAATCGTGTCGCGTTAATAAAAAGCCAATATCGATCGAACGACCGATATTGGCTTATTTTTTGTCCCGGCTTTTATATTGACGTTCCGCTGGGCTTATATCCGGGGGTCCTGCGGCGTTTTTCGACAACTCGCAAGCGGGCCATAGATCTTCTCAGAGCGGCCTCTGCCCTGCTCTGATTGATCTGCTCCGAAAGGTTCTTCAACCTTTCCTCAGCTCTCTTTTGGCTTCCATAGCGCGCTCGATATCTATCTCGTCGCTGCGCTCGCAGGCGTCTGCCAGTACGATCACTTTCTCTGGCCTGACCTCCAGGAATCCGCCGGTTATGGCCATATACATCTCTTCGCCGTCTTTGCGGATAACGAGTTCGCCCGGAGCCAGCATGGTGATCAACGGGGCATGTTTGGGAAGAATAGTCATCTGCCCATCGATGCCCTCGGCAATGATGGTAGTCACGTCATCGGAAAAGACCTGGCGTTCAGCAGTGACAATCTCTAACTTTGTTGTCGGCATAATTACGCCCCTTTCTGAGCTTTCTCGGCGGCCTCTTCGATGTTTCCAACCATAAGGAATGAGGACTCGGGAAGGTGGTCCCATTTACCGGCCAGTATCTCGTTGAACCCTCTTACTGTGTCTTTGATCGATACGTATTTGCCAGGTATGCCGGTGAAGGGCTCCGCCACGAACATGGGCTGAGACAAGAACCTCTGGATGCGGCGGGCCCGGTTAACTGTAACCTTATCTTCTTCGCTCAACTCTTCCATACCCAGGATGGCGATCACGTCCTGAAGGTCCTTATAGCGTTGCAGCACCTGTTGTACACCTCGGGCGGCCCGGTAGTGGTCTTCGCCGACTACGTTCGGGTCAAGGATGCGGGAGGTGGATGACAGGGGGTCTACCGCGGGGTAGATGCCCAGGGCAGCGATGGACCTTTCCAGGGAGATAACGCCGTCAAGATGACCGAAGGTGGTGACGATGCCGGGGTCGGTATAGTCGTCGGCAGGCACATAAATGGCCTGGAACGAGGTGATCGAGCCTTTCTTCGTTGAAGTGATGCGGTCTTCCATTTCGGCTACGTCCGTGCCCAGCGTTGGCTGATAGCCTACTGCCGAAGGCATGCGGCCTAGGAGCGCCGACACTTCCATGTTGGCGAGGATATGACGGTAAATATTGTCTACGAACAGAAGGACGTCCAGTCCCTCTGAGTCACGGAAATACTCAGCAAATGTTACGCCGGTAAGCGCCACGCGGGCACGCACGCCGGGAGGCTCATTCATCTGTCCGAAGACCATGATGGTCTTTTCAATTACACCGGACTCTTTCATTTCACGCCACAGGTCGTTGCCTTCCCTCGACCTTTCGCCCACGCCGGCAAATACCGAATAGCCGCCGTGTGCTGTGGCGATGTTATGGATGAGCTCCTGGATGATAACCGTTTTGCCCACGCCTGCTCCGCCGTAGGCGCCGATCTTGCCGCCCCTGGTGAAGGGGGTGATCAAATCGATAACCTTGATGCCTGTTTCCAGCATCTGAATGCTGGTTTCCTGCTCTGCCAGGCTGGGTGGATCGCGGTGAATGGGCAGTCTATCCTTGGACTTGACTTCTCCCAGCTTGTCCAGGGCATCGCCGAACACGTTGAACAGCCTTCCCAGTGCAACCTTGCCGACCGGGACTGAAATAGGTGCACCGGTGTCGACTGCCACAGCGCCTCTTTGAAGGCCTTCGGTAGGTGACATTGCCAGGCAGCGTACCCAGTTATTGCCGATATGCTGCACCGTTTCAAGTACTATTTTCTCTCCATCCTGCATGATTTCGAGAGCGTTATAAATCGAAGGCAGTTCTTCCTGAGGGAATTCGACATCAACTACCGTGCCGATTACCTGTATTACTTTACCTTTTGCCAATGTGCACCTCCTATTTGAGACCTTCAACGCCTGCGACGATGTCGAGCAGTTCCTTGGTGATCATTTCCTGCCGGGCCTTGTTCATTGTCAGCGTCAGTTCAGCAATAACATCATAAGCATTATCGGTGGCATTGCGCATGGCCATCATGCGTGCCGATTGCTCGCTGGCAATTGCTTCAAGTACGGCATGGTATACCTGCATTTCAACGAACCTTGGCAGAAGCTCGCCGAGAACGAATGCGGCGTTGGGTTCGAAAATATATTCCGGGCTGACCGTTTTGGGCAGTATCGCCGGCTCGACCGGCAATACCAGTTCCAGTGTAGGTTTCTGGCTCATCAAGTTGACGAACTTGGAGTACGCGATGTAGACACGATCGTATAATCCGCTGCAATAGTCTTCGATCACTATATGCGAGATAGGCATCGTATCGTCCATCTTGGGCCGGTCGCCCATTTTGACGAACTCGGCGCGTATATCACGCATTGACCTGCGCATGAAATCACGGCCTTTCGTTCCAACCGTGATAACACTGACCGGCACCTTTTGTTCCAGTATGAAATTACCGGTCAGCCTGTTAAGGTTGGTATTCAACCCGCCGCAGAGGCCGCGGTCGCTGGTGATATGGACGATGCCTATTTTCTTAACAGGGCGGTTAACCAGCAGCGGATGTACGGCGCCGCCAGCTGCGGCCTGCGCAGATAGATCGGCTATAACCTGCATGATCTTATTGCTGTAAGGTCTGCCGGCAATGGCCATGTCCTGTGCCTTTTTCATTTTTGCAGTGGCAATCATCTCCATGGCACGGGTGATTTTGGCCGTGCTCTGGACACTGCGTATGCGGCGTCTAAGTACTTTTGGACTTACCATCTAATCGCCTCAATAAGCAGAACTCTGTTTAAATTCTGCGATTGCCTTCTTGAGTTCCGCTTCAGTTTCCGGTTTCAACTGCTTATCGGTCGCTATTTTTTGACCGACCTCAGGATGGTTCGTGGTCATAAATTTGTAGAAAGCGTTTTCGAACGCTGATACCTTATCTACCGGGACGTCATCGATGAAACCGTTGGTAACGGCAAAGAGGATCATGACCTCGTTTTCCAGCGAAAGCGGCGCATATTGCGGCTGTTTGAGGATCTCGACCATGCGCTTGCCCCTCTCGAGCTGTGCCAGGGTGGCCTTATCGAGGTCAGAAGCGCCGAACTGTGCAAAGGTTGCCAGCTCGGCATACTGGGCCATATCCAGCCTGAGTTTGCCGGCGACCTGGCGCATGGCTTTGGTCTGCGCGGTGCCGCCCACGCGGGATACCGAAAGACCTACGTTAAGAGCAGGACGGATACCGGCGTTGAACATATCTGTTTCCAGTAATATCTGACCGTCGGTAATGGAGATAACGTTGGTCGGGATATAAGCCGACATGTCGCCGGCCTGGATTTCGATGATAGGCAGAGCGGTGAGTGAACCGCCGCCCAGCTCTGCGGAGAGCCTGGCAGCACGTTCCAGAAGCCTGGAGTGCAGGTAGAACACATCGCCGGGATAGGCTTCACGTCCGGGGGGCCGGCGCAGGATCAACGATACCTGGCGGTAGGCCCATGCATGCTTGGAAAGGTCATCGTATATTATCAGGGCGTCCTTACCCTGTTCCATGAACTCTTCTCCGATAGCGCAGCCCGCATAGGCTGACAGGTATTGCATCGAAGCGGGATCGGACGAGGTGGCGACCACGACCACTGTATGCTCCATGGCGCCGAATTTCCTCAACGTTTCTACGATATTGGCGACCTTGGCTGTCTTCTGGCCGATGGCCACGTAAATGCAAATCAGGTCCTTGCCTTTCTGTGCAATTATAGTGTCGATCGCAACCGCCGATTTACCGATGGAGCGGTCGCCGATGATAAGCTCGCGCTGTCCGCGGCCGATGGGTACGATAGCATCGACGCATTTTATGCCGGTGTGCACGGAAACGGTTACCGGCTGCCTGTCGACGACGTTGGGGGCGATACGTTCGACAGGGCGTGTCTTTGACGTCTTGATCGGTCCCAGTCCATCCAGTGGCTGTCCCAGCGTGTTAACTACGCGGCCTATAAGCTCTTTGCCAACTGGAACTTCGACAACGCGTCCGGTGCAATGCACCTCGTCGCCTTCTTTGATGTGGCTGTATTCACCCAGAATGACTGCGGCCACATTATCTTCTTCCAGGTTGAGGGCCAGTCCCATAATGCCGTTGGGGAAGGCCAGCAATTCATTATTCTTAGCTTTACGCAGGCCCTGAATGCGGGCAACACCGTCGCCCACCTCTACCACGGTCCCAACGTCCACCATGGTAGCAGTGGCACCGAAGTGCTCGATTTGTTCTTTTATTACCGATACTATATCTTTTTCCTGGGATTTCAATCTGCTCACCCCCTTAAAGGTTGTTTATTTACTAGCTTCTACCAGGTCTCTCCTCAGCAGGTCCAGCTTGTTGCGGACGCTGCCGTCGATCAAGGTATCTTCAATTCTGGCGACCATGCCGCCGACTATGGCCGGATTGACCTGGAGCTTAATTGATACTTTCTTTCCTGTTATTTTCTCGAGCTGGCTGGTGATCTTGTTCTTTTCAGCATCATCGACAGCGACAGCAGTTGTCACCACGGCATGCTTGATGCCGCGTTGCTCGTCGAGGAGCCCATCGTATTCCTCTACTATCTGCTCCACGTTCTTTATTTTGCCCTTTAAAATCAGCAGGTTGCAGAGGTTAAGGACTAATACATTCGACGTATTCAGCTTCTCTTTGATCAGCTCGGATTTTAGATTGAACGGCACTTTAGGATGATCGATCAGGTCTACGATCTCATGGTCCTTCATGAGCCCGGCAAGCTTGCGGAGCTCCTTTTGCCATTCATCCAGGTTTTTATTCGCTTCTGCGATCTGAAAAATCGCTTGGGCATAACGCCTGGCAGAAATTGTCGATATCATTTATTTATCCTGTCTAATTCTGTTTAAAAGTATTGCTCTGGTCCAGTACCTCGTTGATCAGTTTGCGGTGTTTCTGTGCGTCCAGTGATTCCTTGATAACCTTTTCTGCTGCGAGGACGGTAAGGTTGGAGAATTCAGATCGCAGCTCAGCGATGGACTTATCACGTTCCAGTTTGATCTCATCTCTGGCCTTAGTGATTATGGTCTCTGCTTCCTTGCGCGCTCCATCTTTGGCCTCTTCCTTTATTTTCTCAGCAATCTGGGAGGCCTGGGCAATGATAACCTGCCCTTCTTTACGTGCAGCTTCAACCGCTGCTTTGATCTGCTCTTCGCTGCGGCTTGTCTGCTCCTTTATTTTCTCTGCCTGTTCAAGGCTTTCCTTGATCTTAACCGATCTCTCGTCCAACATCTTGAGGACCGGCTTGTAGAGGATTGCGGTGAGAAGGCCGAACAAAATAAGGAAGTTGACCAGAAAAGCAACCAGCAGTTGCCAATTAATGCCGATACTTTCCATATTTACCTCAAACTTCCATTTTCCTGTATTTTCTCATGTGTACCGGATTTAATTTCCGTCACCCGGCGGGCGCGCAACAAAGTACGTGCCCTGCCTTTATAGGTATTAGACGACCATGGCAAGCAGAATGGCAATGATCAACGCGTAAATGCCAACTGCTTCGGTAAGAGCGCCAATCAGGATCATGTTGGTCAGAAGTACGCCTCTGGCCTCCGGGTTGCGGCCAAGCGCTTGCATGGCGCCAAGACCGATAAGACCAAGACCAATGCCCGGGCCTATCATTCCGAGACCACCGGCGAGACCGGCACCTAACATTTTCATAGTTTGAGCGTCCATCTAATTCCTCCTTTTACTAGTCCGTTATTATTAATGTTCTTCAGCACCCTCTTCATGGTGCGAGGTTACTGCCATAACTCCCCAGACCAGGGTCAGGCCGGCGAAAATCATAGCCTGCAGGAAACCTACCAGCGTTTCCAGTCCGTAAAACGGTACGGGAGCTATGAACGCTACCAGGAAGGTCATCACGCCGAGCAATATTTCGCCGGCGGTCATATTGCCAAATAGACGGAAGGTAAAGCTGATGATCCTGATGAAGTGGCTCAGGATTTCCAGCAGTCCTACATATATATTAATGAAGCCGAAAGCGAGGCCGCTGGCAAAGGATTTGCCATCGCCCTGGGAAAGCTTTTTAAAGGCCTTGCCCAGCTCGCTGAACTGGAAGAATGAATCTATATACTTGAGCGGGCCGATTCTGCTGAAGCCAAGGAATTCTATGAAGCAGAAGGATACCAGAGCGATCGAAAGGGTAAGGTTGATATCGGTATTAGCCGCCCGTAAGAAGGGGATAATATGGGTGCCCTCAGCACTGGTCTCCACCAGGCCCCAGGTGCCCCACAGGGGGATGAGGGCCAGCAAAGCGTTGGTGACAACATATAAAAATATGGTGGAGATCAGCGGGAAAAACGTACGAACGTTTTTTTCACCGGATATGTCCTGGATGGTATTATAAAAGCCCTCGACGACCACTTCGGCAAAGCTCTGGAGCCTCCCCGGTATGACCTTCATTTTCCTGGTGGCGGAGAAGAACAGGAAGAAGAGCACCAGGATGGTCACCCACGATGCAATAATCGTGTTGGTGACCTTGAAGCCAGCTATGTTGAAGATCGGTTCTGAGGGGAGTTGTACGAAGGGCTTGTTTACCTGCAGGTCCTTGGGGACCTGCAGATTGAAAAACTTGCTGCCGAGAGGTCCCATGACGAACGAGGTCAGGAAGAGTGCGAGGACTATGATACCGAGGATGACCATTAAGCGGCTGGAGCAACCTAGTTTACTCACTGTCCTGCTCCTTTATCGAGTTCTTTTTGGCGTCCATGTCTTTTTGCTCTTTTATAAACTGGCGGAGCATACGATATAGTCCGTATGCAGCCACCATAGTTCCCGTGATAAATCCTATTAACGTGCACAGTGGTCTGCTGTTCAATCTCTCGGGAGCATCCAACCACAGACCAATTAGCGTTGGCACAACCAGGCTTAGCGCTACGTACCAACCTATATTAAATAGAAACCAGAGTCCTCTTAGCAGCTGTCTTTTTTCTGATTTCTGTTCTTTATCTTTTCTGAGCACAGGCATTATAACAAGTCCAACTTTTATCCGTCAACGGGATTTCCCTTGATTTTTTAGGGTGTTTCAATACGCCTTAGCAATTACGCATTTTAAGCAATGCCGGTGCTTACAATTGTAAAGTCCTGCAGAGCCCAACTTATTTCAGGAATTCAAGGTCTAACCCTTTTTCTTGCCAAAGTCGTCCAGATCGAGCCCGTTGATGAAATCGTAGAAAGCTGAAAGCTTCTTCAATTCCTGCTCGTCAACCTGTTCCTGTTGTGTGGCGTTAGCCTCAGTAGGCTTAGTCTGCGGCGTGATCTTGCCGGTTTCTGCATCGAGGATGATGCCGGCCTTATCCAGGACAGACTCTTCGGCGTAAATGGGCGCGGTTACTCTGACCGCCAGAGCTATGGCGTCGCTGGGACGGGAATCCAGCTTCATCTTGGTCAGCAGCCACCGTTTATTATGCTCATCATAGAAGACTTCAAACATCCACCCTTCACCGCCGTCGACTTCCATAAAGTGCTTCTTGGCATCTACCCATTTGCGCACAATTGTGGATTTAAACTCCCTCGATTGCCATGTCAGCGAAAGCCTGGAATCGTTTTCGAAATCGCGAACCTTGTTGCCGCCCCCCTGGGCTTCGATCTCAACTACCGGAGGGCCTTCATTGAACTCGAACACGATCTGGGCATAGAAAGTATCGGAGCGCAAATCGTTCACCACGATCCTGTTAATGGTAGTGCCGGATAAAGACTCCAGAGCAAAAATGGTGTTTTTCAGCAGGTCATGCGTCATCGGCCTGGATACATCCACGTTCTGAAGCTTCATCGAAATGGCATCAGCCTCGGCCGGGCCTATCCAGATGGGGAGATAACGGTCGGTTTGCCTTTCCTTAAGGATTACCACGTGCTGGTAGTTCATAAGGCTGACCCGTATGCTGTCGATTTGCATTTCTTTCATAAGAGTTCTCCAGAGCAAACGGCTTAGATGTGATTGTAGCCCAAGCCTTTGGGGGTGTCAATCACGTGTAATATAAATGATCTATTCCCCATCGGGAATTAAGCCGATGCTTTGAGCCGGATAATATTAGCACCATCAATGTTTGTTTACAATCGCCCGATTCACTACAATATTGCCGGCAATAATTGACGGGAGTAAGTTTTGAAGGCGCTGTTACAAAGGGTAACCGGGGCATCGGTCTCCGTTGACGGCAAGGTGGTCGGAGAAATAGGGCCCGGCTTTGTCGTATTGCTGGGGGTCGCTGCCGAAGACTCGGAGAAAAATGCCGATTACCTGGCAGACAAGATCGTCAACCTGAGAGTATTCAGCGATGATGAAAGCAAATTCAACCTGTCTGCGCTCCAGGTCAACGCCGGACTGCTGATAATCAGCCAGTTTACTTTGCTTGCTGATACAAGGAAAGGACGTCGCCCCAGCTTCACTTTGGCGGCGCTGCCGGATAGAGCTGAAGCCCTATACAATTATTTTATCCGTAAGATCAGCGAATCCGGCCTGAAGGTTGAAACAGGACGTTTCGGCGCCCATATGATGGTGAAAATTCTTAACGA
The DNA here is from genome assembly GCA_963848815.1 of uncultured Chloroflexia bacterium. Lineage (GTDB taxonomy): Bacteria > Chloroflexota > Dehalococcoidia > GIF9 > UBA5629 > UBA1162. The sequence continues at coordinate 763 of CAWKFY010000046.1, read as the reverse complement.
CGGCCCGGTTAGCATAATGCTTGACAGCAAAGATAGGACCACATAAACAACCGGCACTATTTCAAATTGGCTGCAATTAGCTGTGAGAGCACATAATTCTAGGTTAATAGGGCGCGGGCCTCTGCCTCCACCACGCTATACACTTCTTTGAGCGGAATATCTTTTTCTGCTGCTATGCTTCGGCAATCCTCGTACTCCGGTGAAATACTGAGAACTTCATCTTTGAACTTCTTTATTTTCACTTTAACCGGTCCGTAGGTTGAATTAATCTCTACTAGCTCGCGTACCGCCATATGCCTACTGACGGGACGAACTCGGATGCCGAGGGTCGTTGTCTCGCGCATCAAAATATCGATCAAATTTGACTCAGTCCCGGCTGTGGCGAGCACGCTCAACATAATGGCCGGGCGGTTTTTTTTCATTTGGATCGGGGTGAACCAGACATCAAGTGCTCCCTGCTTGAACAAATTTTCCATAACGTAGCCATAGAATTGCGAATTCATGTCGTCGATATTGGTCTCAAGCAATACCATGCCAGCATGACTATCCTGCTCAGACTGATAACCCATCCAGATACGCAAAATATTCGGATATTCAGGTTCGTCCCGGCTACCTGCGCCGTAGCCGATTTTTGTCAGGCTGAGCGTGGGCTGGCGAAACTCGGACAGGGAGGCTATAATCGCTGCTCCAGTGGGTGTAACCAATTCCTTTCCCTCCATTCCTTCTACAGGCGGCTTCATCACCGGGGCATTCAGGGCGGCCA
>CAWKFY010000045.1:0-56673 GCA_963848815.1 uncultured Chloroflexia bacterium | reverse complement strand
AATACCGTCTATACAATAGAGATGGAAGGCGTTACGCTGTGTCATCTGGGCGACCTCGGACATAACCTTACCCCGGAAGCTCTGGGGGAGCTGGGCAACATAAATGTGCTCTTCCTGCCGGTGGGGGGCCATTCGACCATAGGGGCAGCTACGGCGGCCGACCTGGTTAGAAATCTGAACCCCGGCTATGTTGTCCCCATGCATTACAAAACTGCGGATGAGAAGGGCGATGTCGAATTCCCCGAGAAATTCCTCAAAGAGCTGGGCATCAAAGAGTTGGCCGAGCAGGCCAAGCTGGTCGTGACGCGTAGCAATATACCCTCCAGCACACAGGTCGTTATGCTGGATTACAAGCACTAAACCCTGTCCTTTGACATATAAATTACACTGCCGTAGAATTGCCTTCTATGAGCCTCGCCAAGCGCATTTTTGAACTTCAGCAGATAGAGCAAGCCATTTTAAGCAAGCGCAACCAGGCGGATGAGATCGATCTGCGTCTGAACCACAATTCCGCTTATGAGAAAGCCAGGGAGGAGCTGTCGGTAGCCGAGCAGGGCAGGGCCGACCTGGAAAAACAGTACAGGGACCTGGATGCGGAGGCAGAGCAGCTGCGAACCAATATCCAACAGATAAACGACAAGCTTTACGGCGGCAAGATCAAGAACCCCAAGGAGCTGCTGAGTTACGAGCAGGAAGCCACCATGCTGAAATCCAACCTCGTGCCCAAGGACGATCTTTTACTGGCCATGATGGAGAAACTGGAGTCGCGCAAGGCCGAGGTCCAACGGCTGCAGGAGTCCTGCCGCTCCATCAAGGCGGCCTGGCAGAGAGGAGAAGCTGGACCTGCAGGTTGAGAAGGACAAGGTAATAGGCGAGCTCTCCGAGCTGGAGAAAAAAAGACAGGAGATCGCCGGTGGCATCGACAATCCGGCCCTGGCTACTTATGAAGGCATCAAGGGCAGGAAAAGCCAGGCGGTGGTGAGGGTGGAGCAGGGGCGGTGCATGGGTTGCCGTGTGACGCTCTCGGTCAGCGAGCTGCAGCGTGTGAGGGGCATGAATATTGTGACCTGCAGCAATTGCGGCCGCATTCTTATATCTCAGCTAAATCATTTGACCTCTCAGCATGCAAGTTGTAGAGTACGTGAGCCAAGCAGGCCGGACGGCCGCCCCGATGATAATCGGGGAGGAAAGTCCGAACTCCACCAGGCAGGGTGCTGGGTAACGCCCAGGAGGGGTGACCCTACGGAAAGTGCAACAGAAACATACCGTCCCGATGACGAATCGGGATAAGGGTGAAATGGTGAGGTAAGAGCTCACCGGCGGCCGGGTGACCGGCCGGCCGTGCAAACCCCACCCGGAGCAAGACCTAATAGGGGGAAATGGCACGCCTGGGCTGACCCCGGGTTGGTCGCATGACCCCGGTAGCAATACCGGGGCTAGATGGATGGCCATCGCTCCGGCTTCGCCGGAGGCACAGAAATCGGCTTACAGGCCTGCTTGGCCTAAATATTTTCTATGAGTGTTTGAAGGAGCTATCATATTAGCTATATAATTTACCTTTGTTTGCCGGACCCTAATTCGGCCTTGGAGATAATTAAATGACTTTTAAAAGAAAGACCGTCCTGAGCATTTTACTGGCGGCGACAGTGCTGCTGATGAGCCTGCCTGCGCTGGGATGCGACTCAAAGTTCACCATCAGCGCCGCTGACAATAAGACGCTGCAAGGCTTGCCCGCGCAATTCGGCGAGATAGCCCAGGCTTACCAGATTTTACAGCAATACTATGTCGATAAACAGGCACTCGATCCTACCAAGCTCTTGCAGGGCGCTATCAGGGGCATGGTGGCTGCGGTGGGCGATAACTACACCGTTTATTTCCCGCCCCAGATCTATAATGCGACGGAGATCGAATATACCGGCGTCTACCAGGGGATCGGCGCTGCTATAGGAGAGAAAGATAACCAGATAGTGATCATTGCTCCCATGCCGGGCTCGCCCGCCGAGGCGGCCGGCATCAAATCCGGGGATGCCATACTGAAGATTGATGGCGTTTCGACGGCCCAGATGACCTCCGATGACGCGTCGATTAAAATCAGAGGGCAGGCCGGCACTAAAGTCGTACTGACCATCGGAAGGAAAGGCGTGACCGATCCCTTCGATGTCAGCATCACCAGAAGCGAGATATCGGTAGCCTCCGTAACATCCAAGACGGACGATCAAATCGCCTATATAAGTATCTCTCAGTTCATCCTGCCCACCGCCGACGATTTCCACAAAGCTGTACAGGACTCCATCAGCAATGGCGCTAAGGGCATCATACTGGACCTGCGGGATAACCCTGGCGGCATTCTCGATGAGGCCGTGGACGTGGCCAGCGAGTTCCTGGTGAGAGGCATCGTCGTCAAAGTCGTCGACAATAACGGGAGAGAGTCAGTGTATAAGGTCAAGCCGGGCGGGCTCGCCACAAATATCCCTCTTATCGTGCTGGTCAACGGCGGCAGCGCCAGCGCCAGCGAGATTGTAGCCGGGGCTTTGCAGGATAGCGGCCGGGCCAAGCTGGCGGGATCACAAACGTTCGGCAAGGCCAGCGTGCAGAATATCATCAGGCTGGAGGATGGAGGCGCCATCAAGGTGACGGTGGCCCATTACTATACACCCAATGGCCAGATGATCAGCGGCAAGGGCCTGACGCCGGATTATCCCTCGGACCTCAAGAACGATGACCTGGTTAAATGGGCCGAAGATTATCTCAACAACATCATTGCCCAGCAGCCTGTGCCGGCCGCGGCCAAATAGTTAACGCGGTCGCTTAAAGCTTGCAAATATCCAGGAAATAGCGGTGAAAGCGGGTATCATCCGTCAGCTCCGGATGAAAGGATGTCGCCAGCATTTTGCTGTGCCTGGCAGCCACGATTTCGCCGTCGGATAGCCGGGCCAGCACTTCCACATCCCTTCCAACTTTCTCTATATAGGGTGCACGGATAAAGACGCCGGGGAAAGGGCCGTCCTGCAGCCCGGCGATTTGCAGGCCTGTCTCGAAGCTGTCCACCTGTCTGCCGAAGGCGTTGCGCATGACCGTGATATTCATGAGGCCCAGCGTTTTCATGCGGGTGTTATCCGGGTTTCGCACGTTCTTAGCGATGCAAATCAAGCCCGCGCAGGTGCCCCAGATGGCTCTGTGATCCTCTGCCAGTTTCTTGATCGGCTCGATCAGCTCGAAGCTCTGCATCAGGTTCATCATGGTGGTGCTTTCGCCGCCGGGGATGAGCAGGCCGTCAAGGCCGTGCAACTGGCGCGGCAGCCTGACCTCACTGGCTTTCTGTCCCAGCTTTTCGAGCATTTTTACGTGCTCAATAAAGGCGCCCTGTAAAGCAAGTATGCCGATCTTCATAGGGGGTCACCACGTAAATTTATGTTATACATTGCTTATAATCTTCTTATCTCTGCGAACTCATTATTAAATTGATACGCGTCACCTGCGCTAACAGGTGACGCAATCGGGCCAGGGTTATTTTACAGTGATCCGGTTACAGGATAGGCAAATATTTTTTCAGCTCGTATTCAGTCACCTGCACCCTGTAATGGTCGTACTCAACTTTTTTATTCTGAATAAAGGCATTGAAGAGGTGGTCGCCCAGGGCCTTCCTGACCAGCGTGCTCTTCTCGGTAAGGGCGATGGCCTCTTCCAGGCTGCCGGGTAGGGTCTTGATGCCGCGCTTCCTGCGGGCTGCCTCGGTCATCTCGTAAACATTCTCCTCAACCGGTTCAGGCGGCTCCATGCCCTTCTCTATACCTTCGAGGCCGGCAGCCAGCATGACGCTGAAGACAAGGTAGGGATTGCAGGCCGGGTCGGGGGACCTGTATTCGATGCGCGTGGCCGTTTCCCTGCCCGGTTTATATTCGGGAACCCTGACCAGGTCGGCGCGGTTGCGCCTGGCCCATGACACGTAGACCGGGGCCTCGTAGCCGGGAACCAGGCGTTTGTAGGAGTTGACCCACTGGCTGGTTATAGATGTGATATCGGGGGCATGTTTGAGTATGCCGGCGATATAGCTTTTGGCGATTTTGGACAGATGGAAGGGGTCGCTTTTATCGAAAAAAGCATTGCGTTCGCCTTTGAATAACGATTGGTGCACGTGCATGCCGCTGCCATTTTCGCCGAAGATAGGCTTGGGCATGAAGGTGGCATAGACATTATTTTCCATGGCCACCTGCTTGACCACCAGCCTGTAGGTCATGACGTTATCTGCCATGGTGAGCGCGTCCGTATACCTCATATCGATCTCGTGCTGGCTGGGGGCAACCTCATGATGCGAATATTCCACTCCGATCCCCATCTCTTCCAGTGCCAGCACCGACTGGCGCCTCAAATCCACCGCCATATCCAGCGGCACCAGGTCGAAATAGCCGCCGGAATCCAGGATTTCGGTTCCCTTGTTGTCCTTAAAATAGAAATATTCAAGCTCCGGGCCTACATAGAAGGTATAGCCGAGGTCGGAGGCCTGTTTCAAGTTTTTCTTGAGGATGTACCTGGGATCGCCCTCGAAGGGCTGGCCGCCGGGCATATATATATCGCAGAACATGCGCCCTACTGATTGTTCCTTGGGCCTCCAGGGGAGCAACTGGAAGGTGTCGGGATCCGGCAGAGCGATCATATCGCTCTCATCAATGCGTGCGTAACCTTCGATGGAGGAGCCGTCAAAACCCATGCCTTCCTCCAGGGCTTTTTCCAATTCCTCGATGGTGATAGAGAAGCTTTTCAGGAAACCCAGAATATCTGTAAACCACAGGTTCACGAATTTAACATCGTGTTCCCTGGCCAGTTTGAGCACGTATTCTGCGGCATCTGCCCTATCCTTGTTAGTCATAGTACCTCCTCGCAACGTGTTTGTATTTGGCTAATCAAAACATAATTTTCCGGCAAAGTCAAAACTTACAGCACCATATTATTATAAAAAACAGGGCGGCTACGGTGAAACAACCGCGCCGCCCTGTAACAAGCCTTAGAATAGCAGTCTAGATATCGAAATAGAGATAGAACTCGTGCGGATGGGGCCTCAGCCGGACCTCGTCAATTTCCTTCCTTCTCTTGTAATCGATCCATGTATCGATCAGGTCCTGTGTGAAGACGCCACCTGTCATGAGGAACTTGTGGTCCTTTTCCAGGGCGTTGATAGCTTGTTCGAGCGAGCCGGGTACGGTCTTCAGTTTCTTGGCTTCCCTGGCACTGAGAGTGTAGGTGTCTTTGTCGAATGGCTGGCCGGGATCAATCTTGTTGGCGATGCCGTCAAGGCCTGCCATAAGCAGGGCTGAAAGCCCCAGGTAGCCGTTGCAGGTTGAATCAGGGGGCCTGAATTCAATCCTCTTGGCCTTGGGGTTGTCAGAGTACATCGGGATGCGTACGGCTGCGCTGCGGTTGCGGGCAGAGTATACCAGGTTGACCGGAGCTTCGAAGCCGGGCACCAGCCTCTTGTAGGAGTTGGTCGAAGGGGCGCAAATGGCGCAGAGCGCTTCAGCATGCTTTAGCAAGCCGCCGATGTAGTATTTGCAGGTCTGGCTGATGAGGGCGTAGCCTTTGGCATCAAAGAACACATTTTTGCCGTCTTTGAACAGGCTCTGATGGACGTGCATGCCGGAGCCGTTATCCTGGAAGAGCGGTTTGGGCATGAAAGTCGCCACCCTGTTATGTTTGCGGCAGACGTTCTTGATGACATATTTGAACCAGAGCATCTGGTCGGCCATCTTGAGCAGGTCCTTGTACTTCATATCGATTTCACACTGGCCTGCCGTGGCAACTTCGTGATGATGGACTTCGATTTCCAGGCCGACGGAAGCCATGACCTCGACGATCTCCGATCTTAGGTCCTGCAGAGAATCGGTTGGCGGTACGGGGAAATAGCCTTCTTTGTACCTGGGCTTGTAGGCCAGGTTGGGCTTCTCGTCTTTGCCCGAGTTCCAGTCCGCTTCTACGGAATCTATGAAATAAAAACCGCTCTTGTGGTCCTGGTCGAAGCGTACATCGTCGAAAATGAAGAACTCTGCTTCTGGGCCGCAGTAGCAGGTGTCGGCTATGCCGGTGGATTTCAGATGCTGGACTGCCTTTTTAGCAATATACCGCGGATCCCTGCTATAAGGTTTCCCTGTGACCGGGTCGTAGACATCGCAGATGACGCTGAGGGTCGGGTGCTCGCAGATGGGATCGACGATGGCGGTTTCCGGGTCGAGCTTCAGGATCATGTCGCTTTCCTGTATCTCCTGGAAGCCGCGAATGCTGGAGCCGTCGAAGCCAATACCCTCGGTCCAGATTCCCCCTTTCGCCCCTTCCGGATCATCTATGCCGATTTCACCCGGGGTGATCGTGAAATGCTGCCAGAGGCCGGGCAGGTCGAGGAACTTCAGGTCGATGAATTTGATGTTTTCATCCTTGACCTTTTTGAGAATTTTTTCCGGTGTCATTTTGTCGGATGCCAATGATTTCCTCCTTATTTTGGTGTTTTTAAACAGATTTCGGCGTGAAAACCGCGTAAAATTCACAAATCCGTCTGTTTATTTATGAAAGGTAATTTAGCGCTGAATTGTTACAAACAGATTAACTTTACTGGAAATTTTTAAAAATAGGCGGAAAAATTTTAAAAAGTTGAGGGGATGACCGCTATTTTGGTCATCCCCTCCCCGGTTTTTGGCTGTTTCCGGATTTTCACCGGCCTTTTGGAACGCAGCGCGCTCAAGTTCCAGCAGAGCCGATATCTTATTGATTTAGGCTGTTGCATGTTCACGGGAACCGTTTTTCTTCACTGGTTCATCTGCCTTCTTTTTAGGTCCATTTCCTGACCCGGCAGCCTCCTTTTCAGTGGATTCCACCGGAACGGTATTCTCTGCCACCTGCTTCAAAGCCGAGCGAATGGCTTTGGGAGACAGGAGTTCATGAAGATCGAGGAGTATGATCAGCCTGTCGCTGAGCTTGGCGATGCCCCGTAGGTACTCGGAGTCGCCGTGGGACATCATGGCAGAAGGCGAATCGATGGCTGAATTGGGGACGCGCAGTACTTCCGTGACGGCATCCACTATCACACCTACCTCGCCCGTGGCGATATCTACGACTACAATGCGGCTTTCCTGGGTATGGTCCGCAGCTTTCAGTTCCAGACGTTTTCGCAGGTCCAGCACGGGAAGCACCTTGCCCCTCAGGTTGATGACACCTTCCATGCAATCTATGACCCCGGGCACCCTGGTGACGGTCTGCATGCGCATGATCTCACGCACGTGGGTTATATCAACGCCATAGTGCTCGGATGCCAGGTCGAATACTACGAGTTGGATTTCGTTCATTACGTTGTTTGAGTCTGTCATAACATTATTAATTTCCTAAATTTTAGCCAGTTCTGTTGTGGGGCTGCCCGGCAGCCCCACAACCAACAACTAGTTATTTTTTGATGGCTCCAGCCAGATCTTCTGCGTTTATCTTGCTGTGGCCGTTGCCGTTGAGTTTGTATGTGGAGACCATTTTATCGAAATCCGTTGCCATCCCGGTGAGCACAGAGCCGGATGCAACCACCTGTTGCACCTGTGCGCTGATCTCCTCGGCCGCTGCGGATACCTGCTCCGTGGCAGCGCTGTTCTCTTCGGCCACTCCTGCCACGCTCTCAACTGACCTTGGCTACCTGTTTGGCTGTAGCCGCCATCTCCTCTGTGGCGGCGGTGTTCTCTTCGACGATGGCGCTTATGTTATCGCTCAGCTTCACCATCTCGGTGCTCATGGCCGTCAGTTCCTGGGCTGCGCTGGATATTTGCTCAACCTGTATGCCGCATGTCCCTGGAGCGGGCAAGTATGTCATCCAGCGACTGGCCGGCTTTATTGGCGAGATCATATCCGCTGTCGATTTCTTTGGTGCCTTTCTCCATGGCCGCGACGGTATCCTCCACGCCGCTCTGTATGCCGCTGATCAGGTCGGCAATTTCCTTGGTGGCCGCCTGAGAGCGCTCGGCCAGTTTCCTGACCTCGTCGGCCACTACGGCAAAGCCCCGCCCCTGTTCACCGGCGCGGGCTGCCTCGACTGCGGCGTTCAATGCAAGGAGGTTGGTCTGGTCTGCGATATCGTCGATGGCCGAGACGATCTTGCCGATTTCCTTGGAACGCTCGCCCAGCCCGTGGACCTTGTTGGAAACCATATCCATGGTCTTCTTAACGTTCTCCATGCCCTTGACTGCCTCGCCGCGCCATATTCGCGCCGTTCTCGGCCGAGTCCGAGGCGGCTTTGGCGCCCATCGAGGCATTTCTGCGCATTGGCGGAGACCTCTGCAATGGCGCCTGATATCTGGCCAACCAGCTGCACGTTCTTCTCTATCATTTGCGCCTGTTCCTGCGCGCCCTTGGCTATCTGGTCGATAGCGTTGGAAAGCTGCTCGATCGCTCTGAGAGTATCCTGAAGCGCCATAGCCTGGTCGGCTGCGCCCTTGGCGACCTGCTGGCTCGAACCTGCGATTTGCTGGGTGGCCTGGCCGGCCTGTTCCGAGGCTTGCGTCAACTGAAGGCTTGATTCCGACAGGTCCTTGGATACCTGTTTCAGCTTAAGCACTACATTTATCCTGGTATTGGTCGAAGCGTTAATGGCATCCTTGAGCCTGCTGAGCTCTCCCTGATATTCACCGATTACATGCTTAGTGAGATCGTTTTCCGCTTCTTTAGCAAGTACGTCCAGGGATTCGTTAAGCGGAACGACGATGTTGTCGAGCGTATCATTGATACCCTTGATTATTTTGATGTAATCACCTTTAAACTTCGTCGTATCGCCTCTGACGTCCAGCTTTGCCCTGTGCCGCGCCGTTCGTCAGCATCTCTGTTTCGGCAATGAGCAAGCGCAGATTGTTGCGCAGCAGGTCCATCATATCGTTGGCCACAACCTGTTTGCCCACAAGCCTCTGCAGAACCGGGTTGAAATCGCCTTCGGCATAGGAGTTCAATATGCCGAGAATTGTTAGTATTGCGCTTATAGGTATATTGACTGTCGCATTATACCCATCCGCCACCTCTTTATAGACGCCCTTGAAACCGTCCGTCGGCATGAAGTATTCGTAGTCTCCGGCCTTTTGCTCCTGGTACATTTTATTCATCTCGGCCGTCAAATTGCGGAGGGATTCTATGGTGCCCTTAAGAGCCGGGGCGATCTCGTCCTGATCGTCCTTCGGTACCACATTAGTGCTCAGGTCGCCGTCAGATATCTTCTTCATAGTCCCTATGACTATGTTCTGCAGGTCATCTGCAAACTGGTCCATGGTGGCGGTAAGCGTACCGACCTCATCCTTGCGTCGTAACTTAAGACGTGTTTTGAGGCGCCCCATGCCGAGCTCCTTCATCATGGTGACGGCTTTGTTGAGCGGACCGGTGATGCCGCGGGTAAGAACGATGGCCGTGACCAGGCCCAGTATTACTGCGAGCAGGCAGACTGCGGCGGTTGCGATGGTAGCTGCGTTGAAGCCAGCCCTGCCATCATTATTCAATGCCTCTGCCGATTGAACACCCAAATCGGTAAGTTTATTGAGTGTAGCTTCAATCTTTTGACGTGCGAGTGAAGCGGCGCCGCCGCTGGCCAGGCTTTTGGTGGCCCCCTCGATATCTCCATCTTTTGCCATCGCCCGCGCGTCATTCAGCTCCTTCAGATATGCGGTCCAGTCCGCTGCGAATTGACTCACTGCTGATTCCTGGTCGGGGCTCATATCCAGCGCGCTATAATCCTTGAATGTCTTATCGACTTTATCGGCCAGGGTCTGTATTTCCGTGTCCAGGCTTTCCCTCTCGTCCGGGATCAATATGTATTTATAGACGTCACCCCGGATATAATAGACGTCTTCTCTGATCTCTCCTAACTGTTGCGTAGGTACCACGCGGTCGTCGTTCATAGTCACCAGACGGCTGTCCAGTGACTTCATGTTGATGTAACCGACGATGCCAACAACCACGCATAGCAGGATTATAAGTGCGAATACCCCGGTCAGCTTGGTGCCGATTTTAATATTGTTTAACCATTTCATAGGTATAGATACCCCCTTCTAATTTATAGAATTATTTTTTTATTTGGCTTTTTGCGATGACACTAATGGATGTTTAATGTCTCGCTGGGCGGAAACTTGGGGGTCAATTTATCCCACCTCCCAACCGTGCAGTCATCACAGAAATAAAAAATGCAGAGACCATGCCCTTCCGGGACGGCCGCAGAATCCAGCGCAGGGCTGGTCGCGAACTGCATTAACGGCAATGACCTGGTAAAAATGATGCCTAACATAATTAGATGCATCAATTGTGTCATTGCCGTGCCGGGGACAACAATACTCTTAAGGCTAAGATTGGTGCGCTAAGAGGCTCATAAAGAGTGATAAGGGGGATAAAGCGTATAAAAATATAACTAATATGTACTTATTACCATACGCTGAATAGCCGCCTCATTACTCGGCTATATCGCGAGCGCTGGCTACTATATAAATTGTGCGGCCATTATCGTCGTGGATCGGATTTAGCATGAAATCGATTGTTCGTATCTTGCCGTGAAAGTCAATGAGAGTAGTATTGAAGTTGATGAGTTTACCTTGCGCAGCAACCTCTCCCATAGAGGCCTGAAGCTGCTGTTGAACTTCTTTGGAATGTCTCCACCACGGGGTATCCCAGAAATATTTACCTTTTACCTCATCTGCCGTTGCACCCGCAACCCGTAAGGCGAAATTATTGGCAGCCAGCAGATGTCCTTCAGGATCAAAGAAACCGATATATTGATAGTGATTTTCAAAAACTACACGGAACATTGATTCCCTGTTTCTTAGCTCCGCTTCCAATTTTTTACGCTCCGTTATATCGCGAACGGATTCGATGGCCCCTACGATGTTTCCATCCTGATCGTAGAAGGGGGCAGCCTTGGCAAATAGCCATGCCCCTTTTCCTCCGTAAAGGGCCGGGCAGAAGACCTCTGTCGCCAGCAACGAACCTCCATCGCGTTTAATTGGTGGGTATTTGGACTTGACTCTTTCAACTATCCTCCCAGATAAGGTCCATTAAGACATGGCCTGGCCTCACCGTAAAATGGAATGGTGTCAGTATGGTCTCCCTTTCCGACCATCTCGGATGCCGGGACGCCCGTCATTTTCTCCATGGCATGGTTCCAGAACACGACCTTCCTATCCTTGTCGACTGCAAAAGTTGCATCCGGCAGGAAATCCATGATAGCTGCCAGTTCCTGGTTAACCTGCTCAAGCGTGCCTCGGCCATTTTACGTGTCTGTAATATCCTGGCCGCGTGAGAAAAGGAATTTATGGCCGCCCGTTTCTATGAAGCTGGCTGAAAATAGCACGTGACGTATTTCACGGCTCTTACGGCGGAACTGGACTTCGACATCGGAGATATGGCCGTTTTTTTGGATATCTGCAATTATTCGCAGACGATCTTCCGGATGTACCCAAAAGTTGAGTTCCATAGCGGTTGCTCCGATCAACTCGGCCGGAGAATAGCCGGAGTGGTGTTCATAGGCGGGATTAACCATGACAAACCTGCCTGTATCGATCTCGCTGATAGCTACCGCATCCGGGTAGAAATTAAAGGCGGCCATAAACCTCTCCTCGCTTTCTCTGTGCCGTAGCTCTGCCTCTCTTAGCGACGTGACATCACGGCTGCTGCCGCGTGTACCGAGATTCCGGCCGTTTTCATCGATAATCGGCCTGCAGATATGTTCTATCCAGCGAATTTCGCCGTCCCTGCGCTTGATTCGGAAAGTGTCCGTAACGGTCAGACCGAGGTTAATTTTCCTGGTGTGCTCGTCCCAACGTTCTCTATCTTCAGGCAGGAGGATACGTTCCATCAGCCGCCAGTTCTTGAGGAATTGGGCTGCGCCGTAGCCGGTGATGCGTTCGCAGGAGGGGGATACATAGACCGGTTTGCCTTCCAGGATTGAGCCAGAACTCCCAGTCGTAGGTAAAATCGGCTACCGTCCTGTAACGCAGCTCCGCGGCTTTCAAGGCATCCTCGGCCTGTTTACGCTCAGTGGTATCCTCGTATACAACTACTATGTCGCCCGAAGGCAATTTATATATGTAGCTGTCACGCCAGTAGCTTCTAAGGTTGTCCTGGTAAAATTTGGATGGGATGCGTTCCGGTATGCCCGTCTGCCATACCCGACGCATAACCTCGCAGAGGCCGAAATCCTGCATGGCGGGAAACGCTTCCAGAATGCTTTTGCCGATTACATCGCGGCGGATGACCTTTTCGACGTTTTCGGCTGCGCTGTTGAAGTCCTTGATGACGAAGTCCTCGCCATCATTTTTAACCTTGTAGACGGCCACACAGACATTGATGTTGTCGAAAAGCTCCCGGTAGCGCGCCTCGGTATGTTTGAGCTTTTGGACGATGCGCGTTTTCTTTTCCCGGCCGGCCATACCAGTGGTACCCCTTTAAAAAATGGTACCACATGGTATCATAATTTCCAGGCCGGATCACTTTTGACCTAAGAAAGCCCGCCGTAAGCCCTTTCGCCGTGCTGCGATATATCCAGGCCGACCATCTCCTCTTCGTTCCTGACGCGCAGGCCGAAGGTGGCGTCCACCACCTTGGCGATGATCCAGGTGAAGCCGAAAGAGTAGATGGCCGTTGCGGCAATGGCCACCATCTGTATCAAAACTTGCATGCCGTTGCCGTCGATGAGGCCTGATTTTCCTCCTATCGCTGCGGTTGCCAGAAGGCCCGTAGCCAGCATACCGACCATGCCGCCGATGCCGTGGCAGGCAAATACGTCCAGCGACTCGTCTATCTTGTTTGACTTGCTCCGCCAGAGCATCACGTAGTAAGAAATAATGGCGGTGACGATGCCGATGGGTATGGCGGCCATAGGATGGATGAAGCCTGAGGCCGGCGTTACCGTTGCCAGGCCTACCACCGCACCGGTAGCTACGCCCAGCACCGAAGGCCTGCGATGTATCCAGCCCAGGATCAGCCAGGTTAAGGCGGCTGAGGCGCCGGCGAAGTTGGTGGAGGCGAATGCGCTGGCGGCCAGGCCGCTGGCGCTGAGTGCGCTGCCGGCATTGAAACCGAACCAGCCGAACCAGAGCAGTGCTGTGCCCAGAACTACATAAGGGATGCTGTTGGGTTCCATGGTCTCCCTTTCCTCAAAGCCCCTCCTGGGGCCGAGCACCATGGCGATGGCCAGCGCTGCAAAACCTGCGTTAATGTGGACGACCGAGCCGCCGGCGAAATCGAGCACTCCCAGGTTGGCCAGCCATCCGCCGCTGCCCCATACCCAGTGTGCGATCGGGCAGTAGACCACCGTGAACCAGATAGCGGAGAAGATCAGCAAAGCGCTGAACCTGATGCGCTCCACGACACCGCCTGTAATAAGCGCCACCGTGATAATGGCGAAGGTGGCCTGGAACATCATGAAGAGGAAATGCGGAATAGTAGTCGCGTATACGTTCGAGGGGGCCATGCCCACATTCATCAGCCCGGCCCACTGCAGCCCGCCGAAAATCCCTTTAAAATCAGGCCCGAAGCTGACGCTGTAGCCGTAGAAAGCCCAGAGGACGGAGATCAAGCCCAGCATTACGAAGCTCATCATGAGGGTGGAGAGAAGGTTTTTCTGGCGGACCATGCCGCCGTAGAAGAAGGCCAGCCCGGGGGTCATCAACATAACCAGCGCTGTGGCTATGAGCATCCATGCGGTGTCGCCTGAGTTAATCTGCACATTAACCCTCCTATTCAGTTTATACAACCAAATAAGAAGCTAATCTGCACATCAGCTTCAAGTTCGGTTTACGCAATTAATATATAGGCTAATTGTTACAATTATGTTACATTATATTTCAGCGATAAAAGGGGATGCCTGGTGCAGCAGGCATCCCCTCCCAGGATAACAGCGCGCTATTTAACGTTTACGCACGTCTCACCGGCGTCGCTGGTCCTGACTCTGTAAGCATTTTCGACCGGCAGGACGAAGATCATGCCATCGCCTTCCCTGCCTGTTCTGGCAGCCTTGGATATGATCTCGATGGCCGGCTGGCACTCTTCATCCGCCAGCACGAGCTCGATCTTGACCTTGGGCAGGAAATCCACCCGGTACTCGCCGGCACGCCATTGAAGTGCGATTCCCTTTTGCCTGCCGCGTCCATTGACGTTGGTTACGGTCATGCCAAGCATTCCGTGATTAGCCAGAGCGTCCTTGACCGCGTCCAGTTTTTCAGGACGGATAATAGCTTCTATTTTTTTCATTATGAGACACCTCCATAAGCATTTTCACCATGCTGGGATATATCGAGCCCCACGGACTCCTCTTCCTCTTTGACCCGGAGTCCCATGGTGGCCTTGAGTGCTTTAGCCAGCAGCCATGATACGACGAAGGCATAGGACATAGTCGCTGCTATAGTCGCCAGCTGAATAAGGACCTGTTTCCAGTTGCCGTCGATCAAGCCGGAGCCTGCAGCGTTAACAGAAGCCGTGGCGAATATACCGGTGGCAAGTGCACCCCATGCCCCGCCCATGCCGTGGCAGGCGAAGACATCCAGCGATTCATCTACCCTGTTGGCCTTCGATCTCCAGACCATGACGTAGTAGGAGATGATGGATGCTATTGCGCCGATAGGTATGGCAGCCCAGGGCTGCACGAAGCCGGCGGCGGGAGTAATAGCTACCAGGCCAACCACCGCGCCGGTGGCTGCGCCGAGTACCGACGGCCTGCGATGTATCCATCCCAGGATCATCCAGGTGAAACCTGCTGCCGCCGCAGCAGTGTTGGTGGCGACAAAGGCGCTGGATGCCAGCCCACCGGCCGTCAGAGCGCTGCCGGCGTTAAATCCGAACCAGCCGAACCAGAGCAAGGCAGCTCCCAGCACCACATAGGGTATATTGTTGGGCTCCATGGACTCGCCCTCTTTAAAACCCTGCCGTGGTCCCAGCACCATGGCCAGCGCCAGCGCCGAGATACCGGCGTTGACATGCACAACAGTTCCGCCGGCGAAATCGAGGGCTCCAAGCTTTGCCAGCCAGCCGCCGCTGCCCCATACCCAGTGTGCGATAGGACAGTAGACGAGGGTGAACCAGAGTGCTGCAAAGGCCAGCAGTGCGCCGAATTTGATGCGTTCGACTACGGCGCCTGTCCAAAGCGCCACTGTGATAATGGCAAAGGCAGCTTGAAAGGCCATGAAAGCCAGGTGGGGAACGGTAGTAGCGTAGACCGTAGAGGGGTCCTGGCCTACTCCCATCAGTCCGAACCAGCTAAAATTGCCTACCAGCCCTTTAACATCCGGCCCGAAAGCCATCGTGTAACCGTAAATTACCCAGAGCACGGAAATCATGCAAAGAATGGCAAAGCTCATCATTATGGTCGAAAGAAGGTTCTTTTTTCTGACCATCCCGCCGTAAAAGAAGGCGAGGCCGGGCGTCATGAGGATCACAAGCGCTGTGGATACGAGTAACCAGGCAGTATCGCCCGAATTCATAGTGTACCTCCTTGGAGTTTATATGAGGAAGTTTAAAGGAGGCCTGTTTCGGGATTATTACGGGGATGTTAATTTTATGTTACACGATGGGCTAGCTATGGGACGGTGAATCTTTGAACTTGTATCCTATATTCCTGACGGTATCAACGAAGGCATGTTCCGGGTCTTCGATCTTGCTGCGCAGCCTGCGGATGTGGACGTCCACAGTGCGGTCGCCTCCGTAATAATCGTAGCCCCAGATTTCGTTGAGCAGCGCTTCACGGGTGAAAACCTTGCCCTTATTGGTGGCAAGCAATTTCAGTAGCTCATATTCTTTAAAGGTCAAAGCCAGCAGCCGGCCACCCAGCTCCACTTCGCACCTGATGGGGTCGATGCTCAGGTCCCCTACCTTTATTATGGTGTCTTCATTTTCCCGGTTGACCCTGGTTACCAGCCTGCGTATCCTGGTGGAAAGCTCATCCAGGTTCCAGGGCTTCATGATGAAGTCATCCAGCCCCTGTTCGCCGATTACAGTATGCAGTGTTGGAGCGGAGATAAGGGCGATCACGGGAAGCAGACGCCTGAGTTTCAGCTTTCTGAACCACTTCCAGGCCGAGTCGCCGTGGGCTGATATGGCGGATACGTCGATCAGGGCAATATTGAAGAATTGGCGCTGATCTTGCTCGATAACATCATCGGCGTAAACGCAGGCGGTGCAGGAAAAACCCATGCGGCTGAGGCCTGCGCTTAGGTCCCGCACCCGGTCCATCTCGTTGGTGACGATTAAAACATTGTACATAAATATAAGTTTTATTAATTATATCAGTGTACGTAACTGAAGTAACCTGCTTACAGACGACACTCCGTATGTAGCGTTGCCGGTTTAAAGTTTAGTGGTATTTTACCCGTATATGGTCGCAAGCCTACTAATTGCGGATGGGGATGCCTTTCGCGGCCAGGTATTCTTTTACCTCTTTAATCGAATACTCGCGATAGTGGAATATGCTGGCGGCCAGGACTGCGTCTGCTTTGCCGATAGCCAGGGCTTCGTAGAGATGCTCGAG
The DNA here is from genome assembly GCA_963848815.1 of uncultured Chloroflexia bacterium. Taxonomy (GTDB): domain Bacteria; phylum Chloroflexota; class Dehalococcoidia; order GIF9; family UBA5629; genus UBA1162. Next base: position 40,169 of record CAWKFY010000045.1, on the reverse strand, counting down.
CGTGCCTGCCCCGCCGGAGGCTATGACCGGCACGTTGACCATCTCGCTGACCGCCCGGTTCAGCTCATTATCGTAGCCTGCCTTCTGACCGTCGGCGTCCCAGCTTGTCAGCAGGATCTCCCCGGCGCCCATCTCGACCGCCTGTTTAATCCATTCCAGGGCGTCGATGCCGGTCGGCTTGCGGCCCCCGTGTGTGCAGACTTCCCATCCCGATTTGCCTTTTTCCCGCAGGCGCTTGGCATCAACCGCCAGCACCATACATTGCCGGCCGAAAATGGCGGCGCCTTCCTTCAGCAATTCAGGCTTATGCACTGCGGCCGTATTGATGGAGACTTTGTCGGCCCCTGCCAGCAGTATGCGGCGCATGTCGCTGATCGAGCGTAAACCTCCGCCCACGCACAGGGGAACGAATACCTGTTGGGAAACCCTGCGGACGACGTCGACCATGGTTTCCCTGGCCTCTGGAGTGGCTCCAATATCGAGGAATACGAGTTCGTCAGCGCCTTCCTGGTAGTAGAAGGCGGCCTGCTCAACGGGGTCGCCCGCATCGCGGAGGTTGGTGAAGCTGGTCCCTTTGACCACGCGACCGGCCGTGACATCCAAGCAGGGTATAATCCGTTTAGTCAGCATGTCATATACCTTATTATTTATTGATCCCTTTATACCGAGGCGAACTTTAAAAAGTTGGAATACATCTTCAGTCCGAGTTCGCCGCTTTTTTCGGGATGGAATTGTGTGGCAAAAAGGTTGTCCTTGATTATCATGCTGCAAAATTCCAGCCCGTATTCGGTTACGCCGGCCACGACGGACCCATCATCGGGAGCGGCGTAATAGCTGTGCACGAAGTAAAAGTTGGTGTTATCAGGTATGTCCGTGAAAACCGGGTGCTTGATCACCTGTTTGACCTGGTTCCATCCCATGTGGGGTATCTTTAGCCCCGCAGGCAATTTCTTAACCTCGCCCGGTATAATGTTCAGGCACTCGTGGTCGCCGTTTTCTTCGGTACGTGAAAGCAGTACCTGCAGTCCGACACAAATGGCGAACAGAGGCCTTCTCCAGGCGACCAATTTTTTAACAGCTTCCGCCATCCCCGTGGTTTCCAGTCCCCGCATAGTATCACCAGCCGCACCCACACCTGGCAGAAAAACTGCATCGGCTTTAAGGATTTCAAACACGGAATCGGTCACATTCGGTCGATAACCCAGCCGGGAAAGCGCGTTAACCACGCTGCCGAGGTTGCCTGCTCCATAGTTCATAACGGCAATTTTTTTCTGGTCTTTGCGCATTCTATCCAATCCCGGGTCCGACTGGACCCTCACGGGCTTTAAGGTTTTACGTAAACCTTATCCTTATAGTCGCTTATCCCTTACGGAGTCTCGGTATACGGAAACCCTTTACCGTAATTAGCATGGTAGCATACAGCTATAGCACTGTCAAAACCACGCTAAAGCCGGATGCGTTTTCCGCATATATATTGACAGTCGCAAGGCCTTACGTGAATAAGTGTAGCATAGCTGCTGCCGCGACAGGCAAGCTGCGTTAAAGGAAGCACTGCTAAGTATCGTCCTCATTTTCGGGGAGCTGCGTGTCCTTTTTGTGAATGGCAGGGCCCACGAGCTCGAAGAGCACGAGTGTTAAAAGCGTGATCAAGAGCAGGAGCAGCAGGGTTTCGAGAAACTCTTTGTGCACCAGGAACATAATGATAAATACCTCCAGCATCAGGACGGCGGTCTCGATGATCTTGCGCCTGACCATATTATCGATGATGAAGGAGAACAGGATGACCTCTACCCAGCCTTCGGCGATTATACCGATTGAAATAGTCTCCCATGTCAATGTGCCGACAGGCAGACGGGTTGTCATAAACTGGAGGAAGCCGAAGGTAAATAAGGACTCTGGAATATAGGATAGGTTGATAGCCAGGTAGGTCGGCATACGTCCTCTGAGCAGGCCGCAAAAGAGACCGGTCAGAGATTTGCCGAATATAATGGCCAGGCCCCACCACGGGCCGTAAACGCCGAGAACCCCCAGGTTAAAGTAAGGGAAAATCGAAGTCAGTGCTGCGGCCAGCCAGCCGTACCAGGGGCCGTAGGTTATGGCGATGGCGAAGGTGGCAAGGTGTGAGAAATCGAAGGTCACCTGCGGGTTGAAAGTGGTGAGCTGGCTCGATAAGGCGGACAGCACGTTGCCCAGCACAGCCGCGACCAGGGTGATCCCCAGCTTTCTCGTCCTTTCTCCCACTACTATGCGCATACCGTTCCACCGTTACGATTTGGATGGTGCTTCAAAGTATAACATTTTTTATCCGTACAATCCGCGCTTGCGGTTCTCTTCGAGTATACGGTGATATTCCTTGTCCACGTCTATGCCGCTGTCCCGCAGAACACGCTCCATCATTTCAATCGAATGGTAGAGGTCAAGGAAGCGGTTAAGCCACGCCTGCGGATGTTCGGGGTCTTTGCTGAAATCGATCGCCAGTTGATTATATTCCTCGCTGATCTTGGCAAACTCCAGCTTGGGCTCGAATTGCCCCTTGATACGGGGGAATTTGAAAAGCTGCTTGACCTTGCCAAAATGACGTTGAAAGATATATTTATCGACATACCAGAAAACACAGGCCAGTAGAAGTTGGTTAAGTAAGAAGGCAGGGAAGTCCGGCATTCCCAGCCGTTCTCTCAACAGCACCTGTAACAAAGCGCCGGCGATGCCTGACAGCAGAATCCAGCGGCCGAAAACGTAGATGAACCATTCCCTGGAAAACATGGCAACCCCCTGCGATTTTTTTCTGGAACTATAGTTAATACTAGCATCGCACCTGCAGCCTGTCCATACGATTCCCGGCTTGAGCCTGCAGGCCGGTGATATAATTGAGAAGGCATCGACAGGAGGTAATCTGCCGGTTCAGGAGGTCTGCGATGAAAGTGGTTTATGCTAAGAAGTTCACCGAGGTATACGAAAACGATCCCGCTGCCGCACCGGGACGTATGGAAGCTATCATTCAGAAGCTCAAGGGTTTCGACATTATAGCGCCCGAGCCCGCAGACATGGAAGACGTTCTGCTGTGCCATACCCGATACCATATCGATTACGTTCAGAGATATGGCTCTGTATATGAGATGGCTCTGCTGGCTGCCGGGGGAGCCCTGAAAGCGGCCGAGTTGGGCTATGATGGTGAAGCCGCCTTTGGATTGATCCGTCCGCCGGGACACCACGCAAGCGCCGACAGTTGCTGGGGTTTTTGTTTCTTCAATAACATAGCTGTAGCCATATCAAAGTTGAAAAGCCTGGAAAAGATAAAAACGGCCCTGGTGCTTGATTTCGATCTGCATTTCGGGGACGGTACCGCAAATATCTTTGAAGGAGACTCCGATATAACTTATTTCCATCCCGAAGATAGTCACAGACAGGACTTCGTTAACCATGTGGCGAGGTTTTTGGACCAGAATAAGGCCGATATAATCGCGGTTTCGGCCGGGTTTGACCGTCATCAGGAGGATTGGGGCGGGCTGTTATCTACCGAGGATTACCGTACTATGGGGCAGGATGTAAAAAAGTTCGCTCTGAAGAACTGCGGGGGCAAGCGATTCGGCGTTTTGGAGGGTGGATATAACCACACTGTGCTGGGCGATAATGTGAGAGCTTTTCTTGAGGGTATGGCCTGAGCCGGCCATACCCCCTAAACATTAATATATATAAGCCTGCCATTAATGGCTATTGGGTAACAGGCGCCGAAGGAGCTTGAGGCATCCAGGCCTGCGTGGGGCCGCCCGAATAAACACCCTGCTCATTGCCCGCAACGAATGGACCGGCGCGCTGCCAGCAGACTGTGCAACCCTGCCACCAACCATTGCGCCAGCCGCTACCCCAGCCGTAATTCACCCCGTCGTTATAACCTTTGGTGTAGCCTATTTGCTGACCTTGTGCCTGTCCCTGCGCCTGTCCCTGTGCCTGGCCTTTGGCCAGACCCTGGGAATAGCCCTTGTTATAACCGTCCGTTTCGCCATCCTGTTTGCCCTGAGTATAGCCCGCAGCCTGGCCTTTGTTATAGCCGTCCTGAGTGCCTTTGGCCAGGCCGTCGGCATTGCCCTTGGCATAACCGGCCTTATATCCGGCGTCGCTGCCCAGCTGGTATCCTGCGAAGCCGGCTATGGCAAGCCCGGCTATGAATAAAACGACTATGCCTATAATTACTCCAGTCCCTAGTTTCATCCGACGCCTCCTCGTTACCAGATAAATTATATGTCAGAGCCCTGCGTCCCTAATCCGTATGAGGCCCATCGATTCCCCGTACCAATCTAACCCTGTGCTCATTCAAACTAGCATACAAATTAACTATTTTCAAGCAGGCTCGGTCCCTGCATTCAGCCGTCAAATAGGCTCGGTAGGTGGCCTGATCGGCAGGCTGTCAGGCTTCGAGGACGGCGAACGCGGATCGTGCTTCATGGGCTTGGCTGCAATGGCCTCCCTGATGAGGCGCTTCAAATCTTCAGCGCCTGCTCCCTGGCGTATCGGCGTCCTGACGTCGACGCCCTGGGAGGAGTAGAGGCAGGGAAGGAGCATGCCTGTGGAAGATAACCGCAGCCGGTTGCACTCTTCGCAGAAAGGATCGGATGCCTGGCTGATGAAGCCTATGGTACCTTTGGCCGAAGGCAAACGAAAGTAGCGCGCTGCCCCGCTGCCTGCCAGGCCATAGAAAGGCTCGAGAGGGCCAAGCGACTCGATCTTCTTACGTAACACCGCGGACGGCACAAATTCGACAATACGGTTCATCGATAATCGCTCGATAAAGCGTACATGCCAGCCTGCTTCGACGGTCATCACAGCGAAATCTACGATCTCATCGTCGTTAACTCCCTCTATGGGAACCATGTTTATCTTTACAGGGTTCAGCCCCACCTGTATGGCAGCCAGTATCCCTTTCAACGTGTCCGCAAGGTCTCCTGTACGTGTTATCTGCTGATAGCGCTCATATTTTAGAGTGTCGAGGCTAATGTTAATGCGATCCAGGCCGGCGTCAACTAGTTTCCGCGCATACGTTGCCAGCAGGGTCCCGTTGGTCGTCATCGAGATATCCTTGATTCCTTCCAGGGCTGAGACCATGTGCACCAGGTCTATTATTCCCGGCCTGACAAGCGGTTCGCCGCCCGTTATACGTACCTTATCTATACCAAGGTCGCGGGCTGCCCTGACGACCAGTAAGATCTCCTCGAAGCTTAGCATGTCCTCTGCGGGAACCATTGGTGCGCCCCCGGACGGCATGCAATAAATACAGCGGAGGTTGCAGCGGTCCGTGACTGATATCCTGAGGTAGCTTATGCCTCTATGGAAGCTATCGCACATGCTGCCCATATTTAAACCTAGCTAAGGATGGTCTCGCATCCTGCCCTGAATGGTCTCAATGGCATGGGCCATTACGGGCATCAACAGGTCCAGATATTCCTCAACGGCTGTGGGGTTGGCCGGCATATTTATAATCAGGCAATTACCCCGCACGCCGGCTACGGCACGGCTTAATACCGCAGTAGGTGTTTTGTTATATCCGTCAGCTCTCATGAGCTCGGTAATTCCTGGTATTTCTTTTTCTATGACGGACCTGGTAGCTTCCGGCGTAACATCGTGCGGGCTGAGACCCGTGCCGCCCGTGGTAATGATGAAATCTACTTCTCCGCTGTCGGCCCAGAGGGACAGCGTTTTGGCTATGATCGGCTCCTCGTTGGCTATAATCTCATATTTAGCTATATCTATCCCCAGCCTGCTGAAGGCGTTTACGACAGAATCTCCGTCACCGTCCACACGCTCAACTTTGGAGCTCTTGTCGGAGATGGTGAGGACGCCGACTTTGTAGATGGAGCTGTCTTCCATAGAAAGCGATCCTCTTATTCCTATTTTAGGGATATAATAACATTTTATTGATATTCAGGCGCTTTTGGAACTGATCGGGCAGTATGGATGTGTGCGCCGGGAAATCAGGGTGTCCTGCCCTGTCTCTCCAGCCATGAAAATGCTGGCCGCCAATTGAACCTTCAATTGGCGGCCAGATCATTGTCGTAAATGGATAACCGAATATTATGTTTGGGATGCCTATGCTACTTATCCAATTTGCGCAGTTCGGCCCGCAGTAATTTCCCCAGCATGTTCTTGGGCAGGGTGTCGACGAACTGGACAGCTTTGGGGACCTTGAAGGTGGGGAGCTTCTGACGGCAGAAGGCGATTATCTCTTCAGTGGTGATCGTCTGATTTTTTTGTAGTACACAGAAGGCTTTGATCTCCTCGCCGTAAACCTTATCTTTGATGCCGACCACGCCTACGTCGAGTATCTGAGGTAACTGTAATAACACTTCTTCAACCTCGCGTGGGGAGACATTCTCACCGCCCCTGATGATGATGTCCTTTTTGCGGTCGGTGATGTAGAAGTAACCGTTATCGTCCATATGGCCGACGTCGCCGGTATGGAGCCAGCCGTTGCGCAGCGCCGCTTCGGTCTCCTCCGGCATATTCCAGTAGCCCTTCATAATAGTTGGTCCTTTGACGGCCAGTTCGCCTGTTTTGTTAGCGGGCAGTACCTTGTCGTCATCATCGATAATTGCCATGGTATCGACTTTGATCATGCACTTACCGATAGAACCGTACACGGGCGGGATGCTTGTCGGCTGTCCGCAGGTGGTGGCGCCTGTCTCGGTCATGCCCCACCCTTCCCGGATATCCGTCCCGGCTCTTTCCTTCCATTGCTTGCCTACCTCAGGAGGCAGTGGCGCTGCACCGCAACCGCATTCGCGCAGGGAGCTTAAATCGTATTTGTCGAAATCGGGGTGGGCCAGCATCATGATATACATGGCGGGAACGCCGGAGAAGTTAGTTACCCTGAAGTCCTGTATCAGTTTTAAAGCCTGCTCTGGATTGAACCATTTCATGATAATTCCACGGCCAGCCGTGATAACGCCCATTAGTGACACTGCCAATCCGTACGAGTGGGAGAGTGGAAGAACGAAAAGGCTGAGACTATTTCGGTCGGGCCCCGTTACAGACTGCTTGATTTCCAGCATCTGGTGCGTACGCGCGTTGATAAATTTTAAGGAAGACTCAAGTGTAGCGCTCATATGAAGTGAAAGGAATTCCCAATAGCCCAGTGCAGTCATATACAGGCTGAAATGCGTATGCATCACGCCTTTGTTGGGCCCGGTCGTTCCTGCAGTATAGATCAGTGCCGCCAGGTCGTCATTTTCGGTCTGTTCTACGGAAAGAACACTGGACTGCTTGGGGACCAGCGTGTCATAACCTACCGTGCCAGGTATATCGTTCTTTTCGGTGACTATGACGTTTTTCAAATCCTGGGCCTCTTTTTGCGCCGCCTGGATCCAGGGCACATATTCCGGACTGGTGACCACAGCTTTCGCCCCGGAATTTTTAAAGATATAGGCCGACTGGTCCGGTCTCAGCAGCGGGTTCATCGGCACGGCCACAGCGCCTATCTTATAAATTGCCGGAAATGACCACATCACTACAGGGTTGTTGGGCATCTGGATGGCCACCCGGTCACCTTTTTGTACACCCAGGGATTTCAGGGCGTTGCCCAGCCGGTTGGTCTCCTCCTCCATTTCGACATTGTTATACCACCTCCCCTCAAAATACGAGCTATCGTATTTCCCGAATTTTTGAATGTTGTCCTGACCAAGGCTGCCAAGATTCATATCAACCTCCCAATAAATTTATTTACTAATTTGCGGCACATTATAGCAAAATATCAGGCTTGCTTTAACAGACTCCGAATGATAAAAATTCGCCAGTTCGGAAACGCAGTAAAAGCCTGAAGGCCTAAAAACCTCTAGAATTGCATAGGATTGGGAAGCTGAAAGCATTTCCAGTAGGGCCGTAAGTTACTCTTGATCTCCGCTTCAACCAGCTTGGTCTCGGCATAAGCCGGGTCCTTGTGAAATTTTCTGGTAACCGGTTCAGGCTCTTCCACCTCGATATTCCATCCCGCCAGTCCTGCGATGAGGGCAAGCCAGGCATAGGGCAGGACCGCCTTATTGTATCCCGAGGCGATCAAGTCCAGTTCTTTGCCCTGGCAGACTTCCCCGGCAAGCTGCCTGACCCTCTGTCCTATCATGTGGAACCCGCGGACGGGTAGGCCGAGGTCGGTTAAGCCGTCATCGGGATGAGGGTCGGACCCGCCATTGCGGATAATCATCTGGGGTTTGAACTCCCTCACCAGCGGCTCCACGATTTCACAAAATACCCGGTAATAGGAGTCATAGCCGGCATTGGGCGGCATGGGCACATTGACTTTAAAACCTTTGCCTTTGCCGTCTCCGATATCCTTGGCAAAACCGGTGCCGGGGTAAAGGGTGCGCGGGTCCTGGTGGAGGTCGATCAAGAGCACGCGTGGATCGTCATAAAAATACTCGTAAGTGCCGTTGGCTGCGTGAGCATCCGTATCCAGTATCAGAACACGTTCCAGTTTATAATTATTGACGAGATACCTGGCTGCGAAAGCCACGTCGTTGTAAATACAGAATCCTTCTCCGAAGTTGGGTTTGGCGTGATGCATGCCGCCGCCGATGGAAATGGCCTTTTGATATTCGCCTTTCTGGATCAGATCGCATCCCAGCTTGGCCTGGCCGATAATCAGCCTCGCTGCTTCCTCAATGTTGCCGGGTTTATCGAACGGCATGTTATCCATGCTCTGATAGAGGCCGAACTTAATATGGTCGAGCTGTCCGGCGTGGGCAGCCTTATAATAGTCGTGCGAGAACTGGATATAATCCTTATTGCAAATAGTCAGCAGGTCTTCTTCGGTAGCGGAATTGGCCCTAACAAAATGATAGTTATTGTCCTCGGGCAGCCGTTCCTTTAAAAGTTTGGGGAAGATCTCATACCTGTCACCACGAAAAGGATGTCCCGGCCCAAAATCGTATTCCAGGAGCTCCTCGCGGTAAAGTATTGCAATAGCCAATCTTCCCTCTTTGTCATCAATAAATATTAATGAAATATTACTACTCCACCCGAAGATAGACAAGAACCGCCCAAATCCATCAGGTCCATTTGAAGCAAACGCTTGTTTTTTAGCTATCCATGCGATAATATGTGACCGCTTGATCAGGTATGGTTAGCGGTACGGAGAGATGAAGGAAGATAAAAGCAGGCTAATTGCCTCCCTTGAGATTATAACAGGCGTCGGCGTTGTGCTGTTCTGGGTCGCTTTCATAACGGTTGGCCTGGCCCCGGAAAATGCAGGGCCGGCATTTTTTAGCTATAAGTACTCTTTCGTAGCGGCGGATGCGGCGCTGGTTGTCTTGCTGGTAACTGCGGGCGTCCTTCTGATGCAGGGTAGGAGAATTGGTATCTTTTTAACCCAGGTAGCCGCAGGCATGCTTATTTACCTGGGGCTTGTGGATATAGGTTACAACATCGGCAACGGCGTTTATACGGCCTCAAGCGTCGACCTGGTAGTAAACGCCATCATAAACCTTTGGTGTGTCGGGTTCGGCCTGGCAGCCATCATTATCAGCCGAAAATTCGAATATTAGCGAATTTTGGGGGACAATTGTCTTATCTGTGGTTGCAGCAGTGTTGCATGACAGTATAGATAGGCTTTTAAATCTGGGCGCATCCATCGTTATGTACGTAAATCGGGGACTTTCCGCAAAGGGGTTTAATGCGTGAGTCAGTCTATGCTGTCTTTGGTGCTGGGTATGCTGTCGGAGATGCGCGGATCTATGCGGGTGGCTGTATCCAGCGCCCTGGCCAGCGCCTTGAAAAGCGCCTCCGCTTTGTGATGATCGTTGTTTCCCCGCATGACTTGCGCGTGGATATTTATCCTTGCCTCCGATGCAAAGGACATGAAAAAGTGGTTGACCAGGTCGGAGTGCATCTCGCTGATAAATGCTTCCTTGATGGTGTCCTCGACTACGGCCTGCCCGCGTCCGCTTATATCCAGGGCTACCAAAGCCAGTGCATCATCCATGGGCACGACGGCATGGGCCATACGTTGGATACCCTGTTTATCGCCCAGCGCCTGGCTGAACGCTCTTCCCAATGTGATGGCAACATCTTCCACCACATGATGCTGGTCGGAACCATTGGCAGAGATCTTGAGATCGAAAATGCCATGCTGCGCCAGCTGGCACAGCATGTGGTCGAAGAAACGGATACCCGTAGTAATCTCGTACTTACTTCCGCCATCGATGTTGATTTCCACTTTTATCGATGTCTCCCGGGTACGGCGTGTGACAGTGGCTTTTCGTTCGGCCATATTCAACCTCGTATATCTGAATTCAAGGCAAAGGGTATCACATATCCTTCAGCGCGGCAATGACCCGCGGCGTATCTTCCGTTTTACCCACGCTGATACGGATATAGTCTTTCAATTCGGGCGTTTCGAAATAGCGGATAAAGATGCCTTTTTTCTGCAGGCCCAGGTAAACGCCTTTGGCGCTGCGGTGCTTCACGGCGCACAGTATAAAATTGGCTTCGGATGGATAGGGTTTGAGCCACTTTATTTTACACAGGCCGTTATTGAGCCGCTCACGTTCTTTGACCATGGCCTTTACCGTGCTCTGCAGGTAGTCGATATCCTTCAAAGATTCCAATATGGCTATATGAGCGGCCAGGTTGATGTTGTAGGGTTGCTTTATTTTAAGCATGTAAGGGACAAGGTTGGTGGGACAAATGCCGTACCCTGCGCGCAATCCGGCTATGCCCGCCCATTTGCTAAAAGTGCGAAGCACGATCAGGTTGGCGTAGCGGGGCACCATTTTAATCAGTGACCGGCCGCTGAACTCCACATAGGCCTCGTCCAGCCACCACGATCAGATTCAGGGCGAGCAGCTCTTTTATTTCAGCTTCGCCCGCCTGGTTCCCGGTCGGATTATTGGGTGAAGCGATGAATACCAGCTTGGTTTTCTTGTCCGCTGCTTTCCTGATGGCCGGCAGATCGAGGGAGAAGTCTTTTTTACGGGGGACCTTTACGACAACTCCGCCGACGATCTCACTGCAAAACGGGTACATGCCGAAGGTTGGCGGACAGTTGATTACTCTGTCACCGGGCTGGATGAACAGACGAAGGATGATATCTATGAGGTCGTCGCTGCCCGCTCCCGCCACAATGGATTCCGCCTTCATGCCGGTATATGTGGCCAGCGCTTTGCGGACCTCGATCTGGTCGGGATCCGGATAGCGATTATATTCGCGGTATTTTGCCAGGGCTTTTTGGACGCGCGGCGAGCAGCCATAGGGGTTTTCATTGCCATCCAGCTTAAGGGTCTGATCGGCGGATAGTCCCGACCGCTGAGTGAGCACTTCGGCAGGGTCCACCGGCGTATAGGCGCCCATGGCCTTGAGGCCGCCGCGAATCATTCCTTCGACATCTTTTTTATTTAGCATCTTTTTTCTTCTTACTTAGCCTGATCCTGATGGCACTGGCATGTCCCGTCAAACCCTCGTTTTCTGCCAACATCAGGGCCGGCGGCCCCAGCCTGTCGAATTCATAGTCCGCCAGAGCGATAACGCTGCTGATTTTGAGGAAGTCCTGCACAACCAGGGGGGAGCTGAAACGGGCGCTGCCCCCTGTAGGCAGTGCATGGCTCGGGCCCGCCACATAGTCGCCCAGGACGACAGGAGAATAGGGGCCGACGCAGATGCAGCCTGCATTTCTGAGCCTGCCCAGATATTTTTGCGGGTTTTTAACCATCAGGGACAGATGCTCCGGCGCATAAAGATTGGCCAGTTCAACAGCCTCATCCACGGTTTTAACGATTACCATCTTCCCGTTGGCATCGAGCGCCTTGATAGCGATGACGCTGCGCTTTAATTTGGAAAGTTGTTTTGTAACCTCGGCCTTTACCTTTGCCGCCAGCGGTTCGGAATTGGTTATGAAGACCGAGGAAGCCATGGCATCGTGCTCGGATTGGGCTATAAGATCGGCCGCGCAGAATGAGGCATCCGCAGAGCTATCGGCTATGACCACCACCTCGCTCGGCCCCTGGAGAGCATCGATATCCACGATCCCATATACGAGTTTTTTAGCTGTCATCACATATATATTGCCCGGGCCGCATATCTTATCCACACGCGGGACGGATTCGGTGCCGAAAGCAAGCGCTGCCACTGCCTGGGCGCCGCCGACCTTGAAAATCCTGTCGACGCCGGCTATGTCCGCCGCCGCCAGCGTGTTGGCTGGAACTTTGCCGTCTTTGCCGCAGGGCGTCACCATGATGATCTCACGCACTCCCGCCACACGGGCGGGTATGGCCGTCATCAATACGGTGGAAGGATAGGCTGCCGTTCCGCCCGGCACGTAAATTCCTACGCGGTCGAGTGGAAGTACCTGCTGGCCCAGCCCGTCCTTGAAGAAGCCCTTGCCGTATTTCTGCATGCAGGACTTGTGGAATTTTGCGATGCGGTCTGCGGCAAAGCCCAGCGCGTTCAGGAGATAAGGATCGACGCCCTCCAAGCCGGGCGGCTGCCCTTTCCCTGCCCGTTACTTCAATTGACTTCAATTTGGCGCCGTCGAAGCGCTGCGTATACATAAAGAGTGCCCTGTCGCCCTCCTTGCGCACACGTTCTATAATCTCTTTGACCGAAGCTTCGATACGGCTGTCTTCCGGAGACATGGTGTACGGAAGGGAGCGCTCGAGCAGCCCGGGCGGCTTTTTCAAAACCTTTGATCGTTTTCATGCTTACGGCGCGGCCTCCCTGAATATCCTTACCAGCCTGGCTATCTTAGCCTTCTTGCCGGACTGGGCAAGGCTCTGCTTATTACCGATCAGACAGGCTGTCGATTCGAAAAGCGTGTCTATTATCTTGAGATTGTGCCTGGCCAGCGTCTGGCCCGTCTCAGTATTCTCAATCAGCATATCTGCATCCTCCGGCAGGTAAACCTCGGTCGCTCCCCAGGTCGGAATAACACGATAGCGTGCGATATGTTTGTCGCGTAAATACTTGTCCGCGATGTTAACGTATTCGGTAGCTATGCGCAAAGGCGTCATGCGGCCTTTTTCGATAAGCTTTTTAAGCGCGTCCATAGAATCGGCCGGAACTTTTTCGTCCACGACAGCCACGACCCTCACCCAGCCGAAGCCCAGGTTCACCAGCTCGGCGACCGGGCTGGACGGAAATTGGTAGAGGTGGTCGAGCAGCCAGTCGCGTCCGGTTATGGCCAGGTCGAAGTTGCCGTTGGCTACCTGCTGAGGCATGTCCTGCGGACGTATGACTTTAAAGTTGACCCAGTCAAGGTTGCAAGAAGGCCGCCGGCGGAGGTTGTCCGCAGAGTAACCATCCATATTAATGCCCGTTTTTTCAAGGAAGGCGGAGGTATGTACCTGCTGGTGGCCGTCGGCCAGCGCCATCCAGATATTGCCATTACCAGCGGTAATCACTGTGTCGTTCGGCATGGCCGGCCTGACCGCATCCCGCTTCTGCCAGGGTTTACTTTTCAGTTTGGGAGCCTGAAGTCAGACGCGCTAAAAGCTTGCTGTAGTCCCCTTTCTGCAAGCTGTCGCTGTTGGCGATAATGCAGGCGTTGCTATCGCAGAGCTTGGATACGGGCGCAAGGTTCAGCGCTCTTAGAGAGGCTTCATTACCGGCGCGCAGGACGGCCAGTTCGGCGTTCTCCGGCGGGTAAGCTTCGGCCGAGCCCCACAGTGGGTAAATCCGGAACTTTTTCAATCGCATTTTATAAGCGGCTGCTTCCGCCAGGGCGGGATACTCCGTGACAATGCGCAATAAGGCTGCGCTTTTGCCGAGGTCTTTATGTGAGATCATCGAGGCGGCCGAGCCTGCCATGAAAATGCCGGACTCTTCGAAGCCCAGGTCGGCTATTTTAAAAACCCGGCTGGCAGGGTATCTGGCCTGAAGCTCTTGCAGCCAGTCAGAGGTGCAAATACCGAAATCATAGTTGCCGATGGCTACCTGGACCGGTATATCCCTTTCGTTGAGCATCTTGGCGGAAAGCGACGGTCATGGTCCTGGACGACATGCGGTAAATGCGTGTCTTCGAGGTATAGTCGTCGAACCCGAGGCCGACCGCTTCGAGAAGCTCCGCAGTGTGCGCCAGCATCCTGCCTTTGGGCAGGGCCAGCCTGGTCATATTCCCGACGCTATTTGCCAACCTTGCCGAACCCCCCGATTATATCGATCACATCATTGGCGGACTTGACCTTTTTCTGAATATCTTTGCTCAGGTCTTTGATGACCAATGCGCCGGACTTGCCCTGTACGGTTACCTTCCAACGGGCCGGCATCTGGCTGCCGCAGTAGGCAAATTCAGCTACCAGCCCTGCACGGCGCAAGGCTCCCGCCAGTTCAAAAGAGGTTTTTATCGATTCAGGGATTTCGCGGTCTGCCTGTATAAGAACGGTCTTGTCGGCTTTCTGCCGGGACCACGGTTTGACCAGTTGTACCAGCTCGTCGAGCAGGAAGGCGAAACCGCAGGCAGGGGTCTTTTTCCCTCCCACCAGTCCGACCAGGTTGTCATACCTGCCGCCGCTGCAAATCTTTTTATTACCGGAAACTATCTTGAAACAGAGCCCGGTATAGTATTCAAAACCTTTTATGGACGTGAAATCGATCGAGTAGCTGTATCCTAGACGTGTCCAGCAGACTGCTGACGCAGGTGAATTTATTTATCTCGTTTTTCAGGTTGCTGGAAATGGACGGCAGGGATTTGAGGTTGGCCAGAAAGCCGCTCGATTTACCCTTGAGCTTCATAAGCGCGGCGACGGCCGCCGCAATATCCTTGTTGCCGCTCGTAGCTCCGGCCAGGGCCTGCCAGTTTCCATCGAGTATCTCGTCCAACAGGGCTTCCCTGGCGTCGGCGCTCAACTTCAACTCCGCTATAAGGGCTTTAAGTATGCCGGCGTGGGATAACTTTAGTTCCACCCGTGGAGAGGCGCAGGGACTTCACTATCTCCATCGCCAGGGCGATGATCTCCGCATCGGAAGTCGGATCGGAATCTCCCAGCAACTCAACTCCGCATTGCCATTTTTCCCTGTTCTCTTTGCCTGTCTCTTCGAAGGCAAAGATATTGGTTATATAGCAGAGGCGGCTGATTTTCTGGTCGGCCATATTCTCGATGTAAAGGCGCACGGCGGGGATAGTGCCGTCGGGTCGCAGCACGATGCGCTCTCCTCCCCAGCCGTCCCAGTCCAGGAACGAGTAGACGCGTCCCAGCATGGCCGGAGTGAGGGTGCCTGCCTGCGTGAAAAGGTGTATATATTCGAGCGTGGGCGTCTTGATCTCGCGGTAGCCCCAGTTAAGGCATGAGTTAAGGAATGCGTCTTCCACCTGCCGGAACCTTTCCATATCCAGTGGAAGAAGATCGCGTGCCCCTTTACATTTTTGTGTTTCCATATCGATTGAAATCCCCTTTAAAGCCGGATAATTCTACACTAATGGTAACATAGCTACAATTACTCTACGAAAAAAGCGGATGTCCCAGTATGGACATCCGCTTTTGATTCATTTCGGGCAGGGTATTACTTTTTGGAAAAGGCCAGTACGCCTATGATGACTATGTTGACGAGAGGGATGAGAATTAAAATAACCCACCAGCCCGGCCTGCTGCGCGCCTGGCAAATGGCGATCCATACTATGATAGTAAACACCAACCCCACTATGTAGAATAGAGATGCAAGCCATCCTATATTTCCATAGTAAAAGCCTGCTACGATCGAGTAAGCCACAACCATAACCAGCGCCCACCACCATGGCTTTTTGGCGACCATGCACATAAGAAATACATTGGCTATGGGTATCCAGGCCAGCCACGGATATCTGGTATCGGTTTTCTGGGCGATAAGCATCAGGCAGACCGCCATGTAAACATAGGCAATCAAAGTAACTATGGTTGCAACAGTGATCCCGACTATAGCCTCCGCCATATGACACCTCCTTTTTAGAGCATTATATAGAAAGCTTCAAGGCCGCACAATACCGTTTTCTAGTTATTTAGTACCATTTAATGCCACCGTGCTTGACTCTACTACAGCGGGAGAGTTTATACTAAGAACAGGATTGTCTGGCGATTCAGGTTCAAGGACGGAACAAAGTGCTGAAGATCGGCGAGTTTTCTAAACGCAGCCGGGTGCCGGTAAAGACACTGCGCTACTACGATGAGATCGGGCTGCTCAAGCCCGTCGTAGTGGATAAGTACAGCCATTATCGCTATTATTCCGAGGACCAGTTGACGGTCTTGAACCGCATAATAGTTCTGAAAAACCTCGGCCTTACCCTGCAGGAAGTCGCAGAGCTTGTGGTCAACAAAATGCCGGATGACCGGCTTGTCCAGCTACTGAATATCAAACGGGTTGAAATAGGCCAGAGGCTGCATGACTACCGGATGCGTCTGGAACTGGTGGAGGAATGGGTCAGACAGATTTCCAAGGAGAATTCCACGGCCAGCCACATCGTGGTCAAAAAACTTGAAAAGCAGACCGTCGCTTTTATACACCGCAAATTACATGGCTATGAGGAAATTCCCGCCGTTTTTGGGGAGATTTATGATAGCTTGAGAAAGCAGAAAACCCATATAACCGGGCCGCCACTCTCACTATTTTACGATATGGAGTATAAGCTTAAAGATGTCGATATTGAAGCGGCCTTTCCAATTAGCGGCTCCTTCCGGCCCACGGGGGCGATAAGGGTCAGGGAG
This sequence comes from uncultured Chloroflexia bacterium, assembly GCA_963848815.1. Taxonomy (GTDB): domain Bacteria; phylum Chloroflexota; class Dehalococcoidia; order GIF9; family UBA5629; genus UBA1162. The sequence goes on along the minus strand of CAWKFY010000045.1, from coordinate 23,520 downwards.
ATTCCGGAGGTCGAAAAAGCTGCCTGCCTGATGCACAGGGGTCCGTACGAGACTTCATTGACGGCCTACCGGTCTCTTACCGGCTGGCTTTTTACCAACGGCTACCATCTCGCCAGTGCCAACCGGGAAGTTTATATCAAGGGCATGCTGGACACACGTGATCCCAGAAAGTACGTCACCGAGCTTCAATTCCCCATTACGGGCTGGTAAGGCTCGAATTGCCGGCGTTATCACAATCTCATAAAATTCCGCCTTCAAGCTGTTTCTGTTATACAATATAGACGCAGTGTCCAAACGGGTCTTCAGGTATATTTACATCGGGCTTTTCCTGCTGGGTCTGGCGTTAACGGTAGGCGGAGGGAATGCCCATGCTGCGGCTGGCGATATCCGCGTTCTGACCGTCAAAGGCACCATCGTTCCCGTTGTAGCAGACTATATCGACCGGGGCATAAGTGATGCTGAAGACAGTGGAAGCACAGCCTGCATTATCCAGCTCGACACGCCCGGCGGACTGCTGGAATCGGCTCAAACGATCGTGACCCGGATCTTGAATGCGGGAGTGCCTGTAATTGTTTACGTTGCTCCCCAGGGGGCGTGGGCAGCTTCGGCAGGCACGTTTATAACCCTCTCTGCCCACCTCACGGCCATGGCGCCTGCCACCAGCATCGGAGCGGCGCATCCAGTGAGCGCCAACGGCCAGGACCTCTCGGATGTGGAACAGCAAAAAGCCACGGAATATACCTCTGCCTGGATCAAGAGCATAGCGGAAAAACGCGGGCGCGACCCCGCCTTGATGGAAGCCGCCGTGCGGGAAAGCAAGTCTTATACGGCGAGCGAGGCTGTAAACCTGAAGCTGGTGGATTTCACGGCTGACGACATTCATGGCGTGGTCCAGCAGATCAACGGCAGGCAGGTTACGCTTTCCGACGGGCGGCAGGTAACTATAGATACCAGCGGCGCAGCATTGACCTACGATGACATGACGGGATTGGAAAAATTCCTGCTTATGATAAGCAATCCAAATTTAGCTTATATATTATTGAGCCTGGCTTCCATCGGTTTAATCACAGAGATATCCAATCCGGGATTGATCTTCCCCGGCGTGGTTGGAGGCCTGTGTTTATTTTTAGCCTTTTACTCCCTGGGTGTATTGAATGCCTACTGGGCGGGGGTTCTTCTGATAATATTGGCCTTCGGGCTATTTACAACTGAGATTTTTGTACATGCGTATGGTATACTGACGTCGGGTGGAATCATCTGTCTTATCTTCGGGTCACTGATTCTGTTTAGCGGGAGCGACGTTTCCGTGGAATTCAATACAGGACTTATTGCTGTGGTCGCTATAGTTATGGCCATTTTTGTTGGCCTGCTGGTGTGGGCGGCTATCAGGGGACAGGTACGCAAGGTCACTACCGGACATGAGGGCATGATAGGACAAATTGCCATAGTCAAGACCCCATTGACACCCAAAGGCATGGTACTGGTGGAAGGCGAGCTCTGGACGGCGGAACTGGATAGCGGGACTGCCAAGCCGGGTGAAGAGTTGGTTATCCAGAAGGTGGATAATCTGAAGCTTTACGTAACTAAGAAGAAATAAGAGGTGAAATATGATTACAGTCATCATCGTACTGGCCGTTTTCCTTTTTATCATAATCCTGGCCGCGGTGAGAATTGTCAACGAATATGAAAGAGGTGTGGTCTTCCGTCTCGGCAGGTACGTGGGCGTCAGGGGCCCGGGCCTCATCCTGCTTATCCCGTTTATAGAGCGCATGGTGAAAGTGGAACTGCGCGTGGTAACTATGGATGTGCCTCAGCAGGAATGCATCACCATGGATACGGTGACCGTCAAAGTGGATGCAGTGGTGTACTTCCGCGTTATGAAGCCCGAGTCAGCGGTGCTAAATGTGGAACAGTACATCCGGGCCACATCATTGCTGTGCCAGACAACATTGCGCAACGTGGTGGGCCAGAGCACACTGGAAGACCTGCTGGGCCACAGGGATAAGGTGAATGAAAAGCTACAGGTGCTTATCGATGAAGGTACGGAACCCTGGGGCATCAAGGTGAGCATGGTCGAAGTCAGGGATGTCCAGCTTCCCGAGACGATGCAGAGGGCCATGGCGGCGCAGGCTGAGGCGGAGAGAGAACGCAGGGCCAAGATCGTCCATGCCGACGGTGAAGCCCAGGCGGCGGAAAAGCTCGCCGAAGCAGCCAGAATCATCTCGGAACATCCGGCTGCTATGCAACTGCGCTACCTGCAGACACTGGTAACAATTTCTACCGAGAAGACCAATACTATAGTATTCCCACTGCCTATGGATTTAATCATGCCTATTTTGGGAAAAACAGGCGGAGAACAGAAAAAAATAGCTTAAGAAAATATGGCGGCTGTTAAAGGCGGGCCACGCGTGGCCCGCCTTTTTAATTCTCAGTATCCCTCAGATGAAACACATCTCCGGCCGTAATCTCCCGGGTTGAACCATCGTCAAGGCGTACTATGAGATTTCCAGATTCGTTTAGCTCCAAAGCCATGCCTTCGATTGTTGTTGTGCCAAGGCTCACCCGGACACGTCTGCCCAGGGTCTCCATGTTGGAAGCCCATTCCCGGATAATCGAGTCTGCCTCCTCAAGTCTGTCGTATAGCTTTTCAAGTTCGGTATAAAGCTGGAGAGCAACTTCTTCTATGGGCACGTTCCTGCCTGCCTGCATCGAGAGGCTGGTGGCTATATTGGATATCTCCGGAAATGCCGCAGTATCGAAATTTACATTTATGCCTATGCCGATCACGGTGTAGCTGAGGTCGGCCTTGCTGAAGCCGTTTTCGATCAGTATTCCGCAGACCTTTTTGCCGCCTATGAGAACGTCATTGGGCCATTTTATGCCTGCTTCCAGTCTCATATTGTGAAGGGCACGAACTGCGGCCAGGGATGAGATAGCCGGCATAAGATGTATTTTTTTCACCGGAGGATAAAGGATGATAGATGTCGCCAGCGCCCCTCCAGGTGAAAGCCACGACCTGCCCAGCCTGCCGCGTCCTAAGTTTTGTATTCCGGCAATAACTACAGTGCCTTCCGGCGCTCGATTTTCCGCCAGGTCCCTGGCAATGTCCATGGTCGATCTTGTAACTTCGAAGTAGTGCAGGCGCCTGCCGATGTAATGTGTAGTGAGATGCTTTTTTAAGTAAGAAGCTATGCCGGTCATGGTCCTGCTCGTCTATAATATAACAGACGTATTTAAACCGTGTATAATTTAGTACTGTTGCCGCATCAATAGAATAAAAGGAAACCCTTATGAATAATGATGGTATCGAGAATAAGGCTGAAGAGATAGCCGAACTTATTGTTAATGCCAGGTGTATCATGGTTTTTTCGGGCGCCGGCATCAGCACCGAGTCGGGAATTCCCGATTTCAGGGGCAAGGATGGTCTTTGGACCAAGGTGGACCCCGAGGACTACACCATCCAGAGATTTGTTGCTAAACCCGAAGTAAGGAAAATGCATTGGAAGACAATAGCCCAGGGTGGCATGGTCAAAGACGCCAGGCCCAATGCTGCGCACTACGCCGTTGCCGAGCTTGAGAAGCTTGGCAAGCTGGATTGTGTCGTCACACAAAATATCGACAATCTTCACGAGGTTGCCGGCAACAGTCCCGATATCGTTTTCGAGCTGCATGGTAACGTGCAATATGTGCGTTGTCTCAACTGCCGCAAGCGCTTTCCCATGGCGGAAATCATCCCGCGACTGGCTACGGAAGAAATACCTGACTGTGAATACTGCAAAGGTATACTGAAACCTGACGCCGTATTTTTCGGAGAAGCCTTGCCGCAACTCGTATTACATGAGGCCGCCAAAAGGGCCAATCAGTGCGACCTTTGCATAGTGATAGGCTCTACGCTTATCGTATATCCCGCGGCATACATACCGCTCTACGCTCATGATGCCGGGGCCAAAATCGTGATCATTAACCTGGGTCCCACGCCCATGGACTCGGCGGCTACTGTTCATGTAGAAGCTAAAGCGGGAGAAACAATGACCAGGGTCATGCATCATGTCCGGTCGAAGATGGGAAAATAAATCTATGGGAAAATAAATCTATTGACAAGCCTTAAATACAAATGTTAGATTGTGATTAATATGTTGTTAGAGGAGGAACAGATTTGAAATACGGGGCTGCATTCGTGCTGATTCTTGCAGCATTATTGGCCGGGTGTGCCAAGCCGGCTGTAGATACGAAGATCCCTCCTGTGGCAATTATTGATTCCGTTGCACCGTCTGTGGTAAATGAGGGGGATTCTATTAAATTCACGGGGCACGGCGTGTCGACCACCGGGCAGATTATCGGCTATAACTGGCGTTCCAGCATCAACGGGGATTTGAGCAAGCAGGCTACGTTCGACACAACGACGCTTTCGGCGGGTTCTCATACGATCTGGTTTAGCGTTCAGGATAATTACGGCAACTGGTCCAAGGAAATAGCGACTAATGTACTGGTGAATATCCCGGGTTGTGCGGCAACGATGTCGGTCAATATTTTTACCGTATCCCCGCCCGAGATTACAGCAGGAGATTCAGCCACGTTAACGTGGGATGTCTCAGGAGACGGCACGATCAGGATAGATCCCAATGTGGGCAACGTGGCGAATAGCGGGAGCAGGGCCATTCAGCCAACCAAGGACACTGTCTATACGATATATGCAACAAACGATGTGGGCATAACAACAGCGACAGCTTCAGTGGCGGTATCTCCCATTCCTCTTCGTACAGCGACGTTATATTCCGTTGCTGCAGAATCAGGCACCATTTTGAATAATACTTATATAACGAGTCCAAGCAGTATTTTAAATGTCGGTCAGGTGTTGGTAGGCGAGGATAAAAGCCAGGTACAGATGCAGGGAATCCTCAGCTTTGATATCTCATCGATACCATATGATGCCGTCATCAAATCGGTGCAGCTTGACCTATCGAGGTCGTTAATATTCAACTATCCATTTCCCTGGCAGGGCGACCTTAACATATATAATCTCAAATATGGTCAAATGCAGAGTTTGCAGAATCCTGGTCAGTTGACATTTTTGCCTTCGACCTCCATATTCCGCTGGGGTACCAATTCCCAAATTACTCAGATGCCGAGCGTACCCTTTTCCTCGCTTGATATGGTCAATGCAGTGCAAACGCAGGTCAATACGCACAACAGCAGGTTTCAGGTTCGCTTACAATTCGATAAATACTACTATTATAATATTTGGAATCAAAGTACTACAACCAACTCGCCTCTACCCCAAAATCCACCCAACGGGAATGTCGGTAATTACATTGATATCGGTGTGGGCCATCCCACTCTAATTGTGAGCTATATATTGTCCGATTAGCTCTGGTCCCATCATACCGGGTAGTCAAGTCCCGACTTTTGAATTACCTAGGCTTGACCGTAGATGATTTTGTTATTAGTCCCAAATCCGGCGAGATCTTTATAAACTGGAGTAACCAATGCGCAAGATACTTTTCCTGCTGCTGGCAATTTGCATGGCAATGACAGGCTGTATTGTTATCTATACCGATAAGCCCTCGCAGAATGACAATAAGACCGTAAATTTGCCGGCCGGTAATACAGACGGCGCCGATAATAACCAGACCCTTCCGTTCCAACCGCAGTCTGAGCAATCGGTGACTTTGAACTTGGTTGCGACCGAGAGCGGGTCGCTGGTTAAAAACGCTGCAACCTATATGAAATCCAGTATGCCCTGTGTTGGCGATACGGATGCCAATTTTCCCAGCAGGGCCTTTCTCAGCTTTGATATATCGTCCCTGCCGAAATCTGCTGTAGTCAAAGAAGCAAGCCTCAATTTGAGCAGCTACAGTGTGATAGGGTCGCCCACGTATAATAAATCCAACTGGGGCAACATGGGCGCGCTGGAATTCTACCAGCTTCAATACGGTTTATCCGGCGATATTGGAAGGGTTGATTATGAATCCATTGTCCCGCTGGTGAGCGCCGTCAAGCTTACAAATATCACGGGTTTGCCGCTCACAATAGACGTCACGCAGGATAACAGCGGTAATAACTTCATCCAGCAGTTACTGGCCAAAGGGTCGGCCAGGTGCCAGTTCCGGGCTCAGTTTTTTACCTCGACCAACTGGGATTCGAAGGCAGACCTGATCTGCCTCGACGGTATGGTACTAAAGATTACCTACTCGATGCCCTGATCAGACCTCAGTCGGACTTGATCTCTTCCAACTCGAAGCGAAATCTTTCTATAACCGGGTTGGCCAGAAGCTTGACACACATATCCTGCACCTGGTTGCCGGCCTTCTTCAGATCGTTCTCTTCGACCTTGATTTCCAGGTATTTGCCTGCACGCACTTCCTGTACTGACGGGAAGCCCAACGTATGAAGCGCTCCCTTAATGGTAAGTCCCTGCGGATCGTTAACCGTCGGTTTCAGCGTTACGTATACTTTAGCTAAAAACATTTTTAAGCTTCCTCCCGGTCAACAGCATGTAGGCATCCCGGTAACGCTCTGCGGTAGCTTCCACTATATCATCTGGCAGCTCCGGAGCAGGCTCTTTCATGTTCCAACCTGATTTAATGAGCCAATCACGTACAAACTGTTTATCATAGCTTGGCTGCGAATAGCCGGGCCTGTATTCACTGGCATCCCAGAAACGGCTGGAATCCGGCGTAAGCAATTCGTCGATCAGTATCAAGTCACGATCGTGATAGCCGAACTCGAACTTGGTATCGGCGATAATGATGTCCCGTGCTATAGCGTAGTCACGGGCAAAGGTATAAAGCAGGATGCTCTTCTCTTCCAGGACACGCGGCAGTGTCGCTTCCCACCAGGTTGGCCAGGGCCTTCTGGCTCAGGGGTAAATCATGGCCGGACTCGGCCTTGGTTGTGGGTGTAAAGATGGGCTCCGGCAGTTCCTGGCTTTCCTTGAGCTTGGCGGGGACCTTCTTTTCGTTGATTGTCCCCGATTTTTTATACTCAGCCCAGGCCGAGCCGCTGATGTAGCCGCGCACCACGCATTCCACCGGTATGCGTTCGGCTTTGAGGGTTACCATCGAGCGGCCAAAAAGATATTCGGGCAAAGGCCTTCTGCCGGGGGCATACTTCAGCAAAGCTCTGCTGCTTTCCACCGACTCGATCATGTGATTCGGCACCAGATGGAAGGTCTTGGCAAACCAGAAAGCCGATATCTGGTTGAGCACAATGCCCTTATCCGGAATGCCGGTGGGCAGGACGATATCGAAAGCTGATATGCGGTCGGTGGCGACTATGAGCAGCTTGTCCCCGACCAGGTAAGTATCTCTTACCTTTCCCTTGCCGTAAAGCGGCAGCTTTAAAGAAGTATCAAGTAGTATAGTCAATCTATTACTCCTATCTATTATTTAAAGACTTGCGTTTTTTATTTAACAGACCGAGGCGCACAAAAACATCGTCAACATATTTGAGAAAGCGCCTGTAGTCGAAAATGGCTTGCAGTTCTTTTGCATTAAGATGTTCCATGACATCCTTATCCTCTTTTAGCAGCTTGATAAACGGGGTCCTGGTTTTCCACGCTTTCATGGCGTTCCGCTGTGTTATCTCATAGGCCGTTTGACGGCTGAGCCCCTTTCCCACCAGTGCCAGCATTACGTTTTGCGAAAAGACGAGGCCCTGGGTAAGCTCCAGGTTGCGTTTCATATTGTCGGGATACACCTGTAGGCCCCGCATCACGCCTGTAAATATATCCAAAATGTAATCGAGCGCCAGACAGGCGTCAGGCAAAATAATACGTTCGTTGGATGAATGACTTATATCGCGCTCATGCCAGAGCGCCACGTTTTCCAGAGAGGTCACGGCATTGCCCCTGATCAGGCGTGCCAGGCCACATACTCGCTCGCAGAGCTCAGGGTTACGCTTGTGTGGCATAGCTGATGACCCGGTCTGGCCGGCTGAAAAAGGCTCTTCGGCCTCCAGGATTTCGGTCCTCTGCAGTGCCCTGATCTCGGTGGCGAATTTTTCCAGAGAACTGGCTACGATGGCCAGGGTGGTGACAAACTGTGCATGCCTGTCCCTTTGAATGATCTGGTTGGAAATAGGCGCGGGGGCAAGGCCAAGCGTGGCGCATGTCTTCTCCTCAATCTGTGGTGGAACCGTGGCATATGTGCCAACCGCCCCGGATATCTTGCCTACGCTGATCACCTTCCTGACCTCTTCGAGCCTGGTATGATTACGTTTCATCTCCTGTGCCCACAATGCCATCTTGAGGCCGAAGGTAATAGGCTCAGCGTGAACGCCATGCGTGCGCCCAATCATGAGTGTGTCCTTATTGGAAAGCGCCCTGTCCTCGAGCACCTTGATGAGGGCATCGACATCTTCCAGCAGAAGATCGGTAGCGTCTCTGAGCTGCAGAGCTAGAGCAGTATCCATGACGTCTGACGAGGTGAGCCCCAGGTGAATGAATCGTGATTCTTCGCCGATGGTTTCACCTACGGCGTTCAGGAATGCAGTGACGTCATGGTGAGTTATTTTTAACAGCTCAGCCATGCGCTCGAAATTTACCGTAGCTTTCCTGATGTGGGGGATGGCGGTCTTGGGTATTCGGCCAAGGTCCGCCCATGCTTCACAGACAGCAATTTCAACCTGCAGCCATTTATCGAACTTATTCTTGTCCGACCAGATTTTTTTCATTTTGGGGCGTGAGTAGCGTTCTATCATATATCCGATCCTTAAGACTCGGCCTGCTTGCGTTTGTAATCTTCGAAGGTTTTCTTGATATTATCGTACTTGAGGCCCAGCATCTGGCAGGCCAGCAGCGCAGCATTCTTAGCGCCGGCAACGCCTATTCCGACACAGGCCACCGGCACGCCGCCCGGCATCTGTACGATTGAGTAAAGCGAGTCAATGCCTTTGAGGTCGCTGGTAGGCAGCGGAACTCCTATGACTGGAACGGGAGTCCAGGAAGCAACCACCCCGGGGAGGTGGGCAGCCGACCCCGCTGCCGCAATAATAACTTCAAAACCTTTCGAGGCAGCTTCAACGGCATACTGCCGTACTTTATCCGGCTTACGATGCGCCGAAAGGATGGCCAGCTCATAATCGACCTTGAACTCTTTGAAAATGTCGATTGCCGGCTGGATATACTCCTCGTCCGTTTTACTGCCGATTAAAATACCCACCAGAGCCATCAGCTCACCTCCCTCGCTGCAATATCTTTTCGGTAATGGCATCCTTCAAAATTTATGTATTTAATATTGCGGTACACCTTTTCCCTGGCATCTTTCATGGTTGCTCCCGTAGCTGTAACCGTAAGGACACGGCCGCCGTTGGTTACGATCTGACCGCCTTCCTGTGTTTTTGCTCCGGCATAAAATATATTGATATCTTTATCAATCTTATCAGAAATGGCTATAGGAAATCCCGTGCGAAATTCTCCGGGATAACCGCCGGAAGCGATAACCACGCCTACGCAGGGGTTGCCATCCCACTCGATCTGGATTTTATCCAGGTTGCCTTTGACCACCGCCAGCATGATATCCACCAGGTCTGTCTTGAGCCTGGGGAGGATGGCCTGGGTTTCTGGATCACCGAAGCGGGCGTTGAACTCCAGCACCATGGGTCCCCGGTCCGTCAATATCAGGCCTGTATAAAGCACACCTTTGTAAGGGGTGCCGGCTTGCGCCATAGCTGCTATGGTGGGCTTGATGACCGAATCCAGCACCTCTCGGATCATCTCCCGGTCGAAGAAGCCGGGCGGGCTGTAGCTGCCCATCCCTCCCGTGTTGGGGCCTTTGTCGGCATCGAAAACCCGCTTGTAATCGCAGGCCGGCACCATGGGTACGGCTGTTTTTCCGTCGCTGAAGGCCAGCAGGCTCACCTCTTTGCCGACCAGGCATTCTTCTATAATGACTTTTTCTCCGGCGGCGCCGAATATCCTGTCCTTCATCATTGAGTTGAGGGCGCCCAAGGCTTCATCTTTGTTAGCTGCGATAGTTACGCCCTTGCCTGCCGCCAGTCCGTCGGCCTTAACGACAACGGGAGCAGGCCGGCTTTCAAGGTATCGTTCGGCTTCCGAGCAGCTGGTAAAGCATTGTCCCGAGGCGCAGGGAATGCCCGTCTTATTCATCAGCTCGCGGGCGAAAACTTTGCTGGACTCCAGTTGCGCCGCTTTTTGGGAGGGTCCGAAAACGGGTATGCCGGCGGCTTCCAGATGGTCTACGATACCGGCAGCCAGGGGTGCTTCAGGTCCCACCACCACCAGGTCGGCTTTGAGTTCGACTGCCTTTGTTAACGATCGATGGGATATCGGAGACGGATATATCGATATTACGGGCGATGCCGGCGGTGCCTGCATTTCCTGGAATGGCAAAAATCTCCGTGACGCGCGGACTCTGCGCTATCTTCCATGCCAGTGCATGTTCGCGCGCACCGTTGCCGATAACCAGTATCTTCAAGCTGGCTTCTCCAACCTTAACTTAAGCAGTTATCTTTTTTACTATATTGCGCTTACTGCTCTTGGATTTTCCGCGGTTTTTCTTCGCTGCTTTGAGCTTGGGTTTGTGTGCCATTTTAATCTACCTTAATTCTTTATCAAATTTTTCTGCCTGAACGGGGTCAAGCAATTTTAAAAGTCTCAGCAATTTTGCCACATGAACCTTTTTATCTTCGAGGATTTGCTCAATAGCGTCGGCAGCATCTTCGCTATCGAGCATCTCAACCTGAGCTTCGTATTCGTTTATCGATTTAAGCTCAGCAATCAGGTCATCCCGGATCATTTCCAGGTCCATCGATTCTTCGATTTCTTCTTCTTTTTCAAACGGGTTGTAGGCCATTTGATTCTCCGGGGGGATATCCCAGAAGCAGAATGCGAATACAGCATATTGCCTTCTAGGAATCGCTTAAAAGTATATAGTTTCAGGACTGCAAAATCAAGGAAATAGATTGGTTGCGTTATATTCGGGATCAAATCTGGCAATCAGGTTTTAGGGTACTTGCGTCGCCATGGTTCACTTTTAAAGGCCAGATAATCCCTGAGGGCCGCTTTGAGCGTGTCGACTGCCAATTTGGCGCAGGTGCAGCCTTCTCCGGGCACCCCGCCCAGGGCTGTATCGACATCTTCGGGCGTTAGTTGGAAAGCCTCGGCCACAGCCTTGCCCCTGGCCATCTCTATCAGCATGCTTCCACAGGCTATGGTAGTGCCGCAACCCTCGGTCCAGAACCTTGCCTCAACGATAGTCTCATCGTTCACCAGCAGCCATATCTCCATGGGACTGCCATCGTGATCGTTCAGGGAGGCGAAGGCGTTGGCGCCTTCCAGGTTGCCCACATTCCTGGGACTCAAGGCATGTTCCAGGAACGTTTCCGAATATTTGGCGCGGTCATTTCCCAAGATGAATTCGTCGATTTTATCGAAGCGTTTTTCCATATTTCTATTTGTTAAGCGAGGGCAATATTTTCTCCAGCTCCCCGGCATATGAGTGGAGTATGTCGGCATCATAGCGCTCTATCTTTCCTTCATCGCAGAGAGCTGCCAGTTTGGGATCAATAGGTATCCTGGCGAGCAGCGGTGCTCCTGCAGCCTGCGACATTTCATCGCCCCTGCTTTTGCCGAAGAGCTCTATCTTTTTCTTCAGCTCGGGCACGTACAGATAGCTCATATTTTCCACCACGCCCAGCACTTTCTTATCCAGCTGCTGAGCCATCTTGACAGCCTTCTTGACGATCATGGTGCTAAGATCCTGCGGCGTAAAAACGATGATAGCGCCATTTACAGGCAATACCTGCAACGCGGTCAGTGGGGCGTCGGAGGTGCCGGGCGGCAGGTCGACTATCAGGAAATCCAGTGATCCCCACAATACATCCTCCCAGAACTGGGTTATAGCCTTTCCTATCAGGGGCCCCCTCCAGATGACGGCATCGTCGGTGCTGGAGAGGAAGAGGTTGATCGATATGATCTCGATCCCGCTGGCCGACCTGACCGGGAGGATGCCGCTGTCGCTGCCCTGCGGACGCAAGTTGGCGCCGAACATCTTGGGAATGCTTGGCCCTGTTATATCGGCATCCAGAATCCCCACCTCATAACCCTGTTTGTTCAACAGGATGGCAGTCAGGCCGGCGACCAATGACTTGCCCACGCCGCCCTTTCCGCTCATTATAGCGATAACGTTTTTAATCTTATTCAGTTCGACCGGGCGTTTTTCCACGAAGACGACTTCGACTTCCGCCTTAGCATCCAGTCCCTTCACTGCATTTACCGATTTTTCATGGACCCAATTTTGAGCATTTTCATCCAGGGCCGTGGAGGCCAGAGATATCCTGACCTTTTGGCCCGTGATCTCAGTGCCCTGTATCAGGTTCATGCTTGCCAGGTCCCTCTGTATGCCGGGCACGAGTATCTCCGCCAGGGCCGCCGTAATGTTCTTTTCAGTCAGCAAAATATTCCTCCGTTAAACATGGGCTCTTCAATAAATAGTAATGACAAACCGGGTTACAGGCTAATTTATCGTCAAATGGAGACCCGGGTTTCGTACTGCTCGTCTTCGATCAGTGCGCCGCAGTTCACACAATGTTTATAAGTTGGCTTGTTGGTCGTGCCGCAGGCTTTGCAACTGATATTTTTTTCAGTTTGCGGCACCAGGCAGACGCCGCAGGCAGGGCAGAACTTGGCGCTACTCACGCAAGTGCAACCGCAGGCGGTGCATCTGGTAATATCACCTTGGCCGTTTGCCGTGCCCTGTATGATTTTCGCCGCTGCCCAATCTGCAATGGGCCTGCCGCTGGTGTACAGAGCTGTGATCAGCGTATATAGCGGCCAGAGAGCGAGAATGAGAAATATGGGCGGGTATGACCAGCCGAACTGGAATAACAGGGGCCTGACCATGGCTTCGAACATGGTGTAGGCCGTGATGATGATGCCCAGGATGATAGCCGGAGGAAGCTATGGCGGGAGCCTGGGGAAAGCCGGGCAAAGCCTGGCGCAGCCCGGGCACGAAGTCCTGCCGGAACCCGATCAGGACGCCTATCATAATGATACCTATGACAAATGAGATGACGGCCGGAATGGTAACGGGAGATGCCGGAATGGTGACGGCCTTCAGCATGGGCAACTCAATCAGGATCAGGTTTATCACCGATAGGATGAGAAGCTGAATGACCAGTCTTACCAGGAGCTGCAAAAAGGCCGCGCGCTTCAGTCATGATAATTCATCAAGTGGCCATTAACGCCTGGTCTATTTAGATTTTTGAGCGGACTTTTTAAGATCGTCTTCATTGAACCGTATGATAACCCTGTCGCCCACGGTGACTATATCATCGAGCTTAATTTTATATTTAGTATTAAGGCCGGAGCTGATCACGGCATATTTAACACGGGCCGATAATATATCTATGTCAAAGTCGGATATTTTACCTATTTTATCCCCGTTTGCACCGATGACCTCTTTTCCCATAATCTTCTTAACCAGCATATTACCTCCACGTTCAGCCTGGTATACCGGTACTGTATTTCAGTCCATTATTATACAATTATAGGCGGCTTATTAAAAAAGCATTAGTTAAAACGCTACCGGAGAAAAATGTTTTACATAATTTATGGAGATGATAATTATCGCTGCCATGAAGCCCTGAGCGATATCAAGGCCCAGGTGGGTGGTGGGGATATGAATGAGATCAATACCACTGTGCTCAACGGCAGGAAACTTTCCGCCAGGGAGCTGAGCGATGTCTGCGACGTAGTCCCTTTCATGTCCTCCAGCAGGCTGGTAATAGTGGAAGGACTGCTGAAACGTTTTCAGGCGGGGGAAAAGCCGTCTCGATCTAATGGCAACGGCGAAGATAACGGCCAGCCGCTCAAGGAATGGCAGGTTATGGCCGACTACGTAAAGCGCATGCCCGCGACCACCGTGCTGGTATTATTCGAGCCGGATATCGACCCCAAAACCGGCAACCCTCTCTTAAAATCGCTCACGCCGCTGGCAGAAAAAGTATTCCAGCTCAATGAGCTGAAAGGGAAAGAGCTGACCTCCTGGATAAAGGAATGCACCGTTAAAAATAAAGGCAAAATCTCAGCTTCGGCGGTAAGCCTCCTGGCTGATTATATCGGAGGAGACCTCTGGTCATTGACCGGCGAGCTGAATAAATTGATAACATTCTGTGGAGACCGTGAAATAAACGATAAGGACGTGAAGGAGATCACCAGCTTTGCACGCGAGGAAAATATCTTTGCCCTGGTGGACTCGGTACTGGATGGCAAGACCAAGGAGGCGCAGATCATGTTGCACAGGATGCTGAGCTACGGCACGGCGGCGCAGCAAATCCTGGTTATGATCGAGCGGCAGCTATCCATCATCCTGCGCGTCAAGGATATGGGACAGAATGTGAACCAGCAGGAGATTAAGGAAAAGCTGGGGCTCCACCCGCGCTATCCCCTCGAAAAAACGCTGCGACAGGCTAAAGCCTTTCCACTCCCCCGTTTGCGCAGAGCATTCCACTGTCTGCTCGATACGGATATAGCCATAAAAACCGGCAAATATGAGGATGACCTTGCCCTGGACCTGATGGTGCTGGAGCTCTGCAAGCGCTGAGCGGTATCGATGGCACGTTTTAGAAATTTCCCTGATGCTGAGAAAGGTGTCAGAACTTAACAAAAGGACGAAATATCAGACTGAGCGGGATAAACAAAAATATCCATAGGCACCAGTAAGGGGAAAACAGGGATGTTATCATCGTTGCCAGGGATACCATAGGTATGACCGCTGCGGTCACTATGCCCCGGGTGACTATTTTATCTTCCAGGTCATGACTGACGAGTCTGCTGTTGCCCGTTGCGTAGATCCAGTTGAATAGAAAAAGAAAACCCAAAATAAGTATATTACCTGAAAAGAATATATCCGCAATAGTATTCTTGCCGAAATCGCCGACTATAGAGGTCGAAAACGGCACAAGTGCCACGAACATCAGCATAAATATATTTATCCATAAATGTTTGGTATCTGTGTGCTGAAGATAGTGGAATTGCTCGTGTTGTATTATCCAGAAGATGGCCAGCAGGATAAAACTCAGGCCATAGTCGAGAAAGTCGTAAAGTTGACTGGACAGCATACTGAGCAGGATCTGTGGGCTATGTTGTGTCAACGGGGGCAGGCTCAGATTTAGCACCAGCAGTGTCATCGCGATGGCGAAAATGCCATCGGTGAGAGCCTCGATGCGTTTGGTTGTGGGCCAGGAGGATTTAGTGTCTGAATTTAAGTAGGACATGTAAATGCAAAGATTTATTTTGTCACCAAAAATGTAAAACGCAAAATATGAATAAAATATTAGATTTAAGGGGAAGGATACTATACGGTCTTCAAGCGATAGCCCACTCCCGGCTCCGTAATAACAAATTGTGGCCGGGAGGGGTCCGGCTCGATCTTGCGTCGCAGGTTGCTGATGTTGACGTGCAATATATGGAATTCCTGCTCATAGCTTGCTCCCCACACCTGGCGCAATAGCTGGTGATGCGTCAGCACCTTGCCTGCATTTGTGACCAGTATCTTGAGCAGGTCATATTCGGTAGGGGTCAACTGTACCTCGCGGCCTGATACCGTTACAAGCCTTTTCTCCATGTCTACGGTCAGGTCGCCGTTCACAAAAACCATTTCAGCTGCGGGTTGGGTAGACCGACGCAGGTTGGCGCGCAAGCGGGCCAGCAGTTCTCCAACTCCGAAAGGTTTGGTCAGATAGTCATCGGCGCCGGCATCCAGCGCTGCTATTTTGTCATTTTCGGAACCACGGACCGACAGAACGATTATAGGGATCTTGCTTACCTGGCGAAACAGGCGGGTAACATCGGTACCGTCGATATCCGGCAGACCCAGGTCCAAAATTATGATGTCGGGCCTGTAATCGCCAGATACGGTCAGCGCTTCCAAACCGGAGCTTGCCTCAAAAACCACATACCCTTGCGAGCCAAGCGCTACCCGCAGAAAGCGCCGTATAGCCTGCTCGTCGTCTACCACCAGCACGCGTGGTCCCGTCTCACTCATCTCTTATGCCACCGTGGACGTGTGTGATAAAGGTAGGCTCAGGCGTATCAGGGTGCCGCCGCCGGCCCTGTTTTCCGCTGTTATGGCGCCTCCGTGCGCCTCTATGATTCCCTTGCATATCGATAATCCCAACCCGGTTCCCATCACGTTGTCCGGGCTTTGGACCCTGTAGAACTTGTCAAAAACACGCTGCAGGTCCTGCTGAGGAATGCCGATGCCCCGGTCGGCTATGGAGATCTCGAATATGATTGTCTACCTCCCCGGCAGTTACTTCGACTGTCGATTCGGCCCGTGAATATTTGATGGCATTATCGAGTATATTTATCAGCACCTGTACCATCAGGCTGAAGTCGACCGGAACGAGCGGAAGGCCCTCGGCTACATCGACGGCAATGTTTCTATCGTTATAGTGGCTGTTGATATGCTCCAGAGCTGCTCCGATGATGTCTTGTATATCCGACGGCCGCAGGTTCAGCTTCAGGGCGTGCGCCTCAATTTTAGATACGTCGAGCAGGTTGGTTATCAGGTGGTTGAGCCTTTCGGCCTCCTCGCATGCCACCTGGACCAGGTTTATCTTAGCCTCATCATCTAAATGCACGCTTTTTTCCTGAAAGCTCGTAAGCACGCCGATGATGGATACCAGCGGTGTGCGCAAGTCATGCGATATCGAATTGAGCAGGGCGGTCTGAAGCCTTTGAGAGGCTTCAAGTATCCTGACATTGTTGGCCGCTTCGCTAAGCTGGGCACGTTCAATAGCCATTGCGGACAGGTCTGCGAAGGCCCTGACCAGCCTTTCCTTCTGGATAGTTAAACGGTCCTCGTCTTCCGTGGGCCATAAACTAAGCACACCTATGATACCGTTAGCGGTGATCATCGGCAGGTAGAGCGCCTTGGCATAGGGTAATGTATCCGTGCCGAATCCGGCCGGCTTTTGATTCTGATAAGACCATGCTGCCACGGCGGCTTCATTTTCATCCAGCTCATAGGAGCGATCGATGGAATAGGGTTTCAGCCCATTCCCGTGCTGTTTATCAGGCAAAAAGACCAGTGCATTCTGCATGAATTTTTCGCCGGCGCTCTCAATAACCGAATTGAGCGTAGCATCCAGGCTGGTGCTGGAAGACAGATATTTGCTGAGCGAATACAGTGTGGCGGTCTCATTTTCCCGAAGCTGTGCAGCCTCCGACTGGATGCGGGTCCTGGAAGTCAGGTAGCTTACTACAACTCCTACGCCGAGCAACACCGCAAAGGTAAATAAGTAGTGCAATTGGGCTATAGCGAAGGTAAAGTAGGGTGGGACGAAGAAAAAATCGAATGCCAACAGGCTTAATATCGAGGCCACTATGGGGGGGCCGAAACCGAAGTAGACTGCCGCCACCACGATACAGAGCAAGTAAAGGATTATTATATTTACGGGCGGGAAAACCGATTGAAAGACAAATCCGATCAGCGTGGCTATCATTACCATGCCCAGGCTGACCAGGTAGGTCCACCACCGGAACGACGGTTGCCTGATTTTCGTAGAACTCTTTTCCAGCGGTTGTCCCTTGCCGCTGACGATGTAAACATCGATGTATTTGCTGTGCCGTACGATCTGGTTGGCTACCGACCGGCTTAACAGGTTGCGCAGATGCACATCGCGTGGCTTGCCCAGGATGATTTTAGTGATGTTATTCTGGTAAGCATACTCCAGTATTCTGTGGGAAACAGATATGCCCTGAAGGATTTCCACGCCGGCGCCCAGCTTTTCAGCTTGCCTCATCAGGTTGGTCAGTTGTTCCTGCTCTTCCTCTGAGAGGTTGGTACTTCCCGGCGTTTCCACATATACTGCAGTCCAGCTGGCATTGAGCTGAGAAGCCAATCTGCGTGTGGTATGCAGCAGGCGGTTGCCCCACCGCCCGGGGGTGATGCAGACCAGTAAACGTTCCGAAGTCTGCCAGGGACCGCGGATGGTATGTGCCGTCCTGTAGTCCTGCACCTGGTTATCGACGCTTTCGGCGGCGATGCGCATA
Source organism: uncultured Chloroflexia bacterium (assembly GCA_963848815.1). Lineage (GTDB taxonomy): Bacteria > Chloroflexota > Dehalococcoidia > GIF9 > UBA5629 > UBA1162. Next base: position 5,501 of record CAWKFY010000045.1, on the reverse strand, counting down.
CTGAATTCGCGCAGGGCGGAGAGGTTTCCTTTGCGGAAAAAGTTGGAAACGGCCTGTCCTATCTGCTCCGTGATATAAACCTTGCCCTCCTGCAGCCTTTGTAAAAGGTCGTCGGGAGGCAGGTCCACCAGCTCGATCTCGGTCGCCTCGTCTATAACCGAGTCCGGCACCGTTTCGCGCACCCAGACGCTGGTAATCTGTGCTACCGAATCGCGCAGGCTTTCAAGATGCTGGATATTCAGGGTGGTGTAGACATCGATGCCGGCCTGCAGAAGTTCATCGACGTCCTGGTAGCGTTTGGGATGGCGGGAACCCGGGGCATTGGTATGGGCCAGCTCGTCCACCAGCGCCAGTTTGGGCCGGCGTGCGATGGTGGCATCCAGGTCCATCTCCGGTATAAGCAGGCCGCGGTATTCTATCTGCCTGCGGGGGATGATCTCCAGCCCGTTCAAAAGGGCCTCGGTTTCGGCCCGGCCGTGCGTTTCTACATAAGCGACCACCAGGTCGGTATTGTTCTTCCTGCGCTGGGCTGCCTCCAGCATGGCATAGGTCTTGCCTACCCCGGCAGCGTAGCCGAGGAAGATCTTAAGTTTGCCGCGCCTCGCCCTGGCCTCCTCCGACTGTAGCTGGGCTAATAACTTATCGGGGCTGGGACGAGAAAGTCTGTCGTCCATTCAAATCCACCTAATCCATTCTACTACTTCTATTCAGCGGGACACCTGGTCGAGCGCCAGGTTGAGCAGCAGGACGTTCACACGCGGTTCACCCAATATGCCGAATTGCCTGTCTTCCGTATACTTCTGCACCAGAGTCCGTATCATGTCCTCGCTCATGCTGCGGTAGCGGGCCACGCGAGGCAACTGGTACTCGGCCGCCGCCAGGCTGATATCGGGGTCGAGTCCGCTGGCTGAGGCGGTAACCAGGTCTACGGGTATGGGGCTGGCATTAGAGGGGTCGACCGCTTTGAGAGCCTTTATCCGTGAATCGACGGCATCGAAAAGGGCCGGGTTGGTCGGGCCCAGGTTGGACCCCGATGATGACGAGGCGTTGTAAGGGAAGGGCGAGGTAGCGGACAGCCTGCCCCAGAAATAATGCGGATCGCTGAAAGGCTGCCCTATCAGTTCCGAGCCATAATATTTCCCATCTTTAACTATCAGGCTGCCGTTGGCCTGGTGGTTGAAGATCACCTGGGCGATGCCGGTCACCAGCAGCGGGTATATAAGGCCTGTGATGAGGGTAAACAGCCCCAGGACTATCAGGGATGCTTTCAATTGGCGTCGAAATTGCATTCTCTTATTTGATCTCCACTCCGGTTAGCTTCAAGGCAACTAATAACATATCTATCAATTTAATTCCGATAAAGGGCGCGATCAGGCCCCCCAGCCCATAGGTAAACAGGTTGTTGCGCAGCAGCGTTGCCGCCCCCACCGGGTTGTAAGGCACTCCCCTAAGGGCGATGGGTATGAGGATAATGATGATCAGCGCGTTGAATATTACGGCCGACATGACTGCGCTCTGGGGCGTGGCCAGGGCCATGAAGTTCAGCGCCTGCAATACAGGGTAGGTGCCGGCGAAGGCCGCAGGGATGATAGCGAAATACTTGGATACATCGTTGGCGATGCTGAAAGTGGTGAGCGCACCGCGTGTCATGAGCAGTTGCTTGCCGATCTCCACTATTTCGATCAGCTTGGTGGGGTTGCTGTCCAGGTCTATCATGTTGGCCGCTTCACGGGCAGGCTGCGTCCCGGTATGCATGGCTACCGCCACATCGGCCTGCGCCAGGGCGGGGGCGTCGTTGGTGCCGTCTCCCGTCATGGCCACCAGCCGGCCGCCGGATTGAGAATCGCGGATCAGCTTCAATTTTGCTTCGGGTGTGGCCTGCGCCAGGAAGTCGTCCACGCCGGACTCGGCAGCGATAGCCGCCGCAGTCAAGGGATTGTCTCCGGTAATCATGACCGTTTTAATGCCCATGCGTCGCATCTGCATAAAACGTTCTTTAATGCCGCCCTTTACGATATCTTTAAGATAAATAACGCCCAGCGCTTCACCGTTGCGGGCCACTACCAATGGGGTGCCGCCCTGGCGTGAAATGTCCCCCACGATTGCGTCCAAATCTTCAGGCACAGGCTTTCCGGAGCTTTTGATGTAGTCGATGATGGCGTCTGCCGCGCCTTTGCGGATGCTCAGGTCTTCCATATCTACGCCGCTGATGCGGGTCTGGGCCGAAAAAGGAATGTAGCTCATGCCGGATAATTTCCCGTCCTCAGTGCCGCCGCGCAGGCCGTATTTTTCTTTGGCGAGCAGCACTATGCTGCGGCCCTCGGGCGTTTCATCCGCAAGGGAAGCCAGCTGCGCTACCTGTGCAAGCTCCATGACACTTACCGACCCCACCGGTATAAATTCCACCGCCTGCCGGTTGCCCAGTGTGATAGTGCCAGTCTTGTCCAGCAACAGTACGTCGACGTCTCCCGACGCCTCCACGGCACGTCCCGACAACGCAATGACATTGCGCTTGATCAGGCGGTAGACGCCGGCGATGCCGATGGCCGGCAGCAGGCCGCCGATAGTGGTCGGAATGAGGCAGACCAGCAGCGCCACGAGCACCGTGACTGTGATGGGGGAACCCCTGTGGTTCACTTCGACGCTGTAGAGGGAGAAGGGCAGCAAAGTGACGCAGACCCCCAGAAAAATAATCGTAAAGGCGGCCAGTAAAATATTGAGTGCGATCTCATTGGGCGTCTTCTGCCTCTTGGCGCCTTCCACCAGGCTGATCATACGGTCGAGGAACCCCTCACCCGGGTTGGCCGTTACGCGCACCACCAGCCAGTCGGACAACACGCGTGTGCCGCCGGTAACTGCGCTGCGGTCCCCGCCTGATTCGCGGATGACCGGCGCGCTTTCACCCGTTACGGCGCTCTCGTCCACCGAGGCCACGCCTTCGATCACCTCGCCGTCCACTGGAATCATATCTCCGGCCTCTATCAGAACGACATCGTCCTGGCGCAGGATATTGGATGGTATTTCGTCATAGCGTGACCCGTATTTAGGATGCGCCAGCTTCTTGGCCCTGGTCTCCTGCCGGGCATGCCGCAGTGCAGCGGCCTGGGCTTTGCCCTGGCCCTCGGCCAGCGCCTCCGAGAAGTTAGCGAAGAGCACGGTCAACCACAGCCAGAGCGATACGGCGCCGATAAAGCCGGCCGGCGCTTCACCGTGTCCGGCCAGCGCCTGTATGAAGAGGATGGTGGTTAACAAGCTGCCGACCTCCACCACAAACATCACCGGGTTGCGGGCCATATCAACCGGGTTCAATTTAATAAAAGAGTCGACTATAGCGCGGCGATAGAGTCCCTTCCTTAAAGGAGTCCCCTTTTTGTGACGTTCCATATCCAGGCTATCGGACGTCTTTTTTTCTTTCATTCTGCGCAATATCGACATCGGCAATTACCTCATCAGGAGCTGCTCGACCAATGGCCCCAGCGATAGTGCCGGGAAGAAGCTCAGCGCACCCACTATGATCACGACCGTGATGAGCCAGCTCACAAACAGGGGTGTGTGTGTCGGCAGAGTACCCGATGTGACCGGCACCTTTTTCTTGCCAACCAGTGAACCGGCTATGGCCAGCACCGGAATGGCCAGCCAGAAGCGCCCTATAAGCATGACGACGGCCAGAGCGATATTATAGAAAAGTGTATTGGTGCTTAACCCGGCAAAGGCGCTGCCGTTGTTGTTGCTGGTTGATGAGAAGGCGTACAGCACCTCGCTGAAGCCGTGCGCACCGGGATTGAGCACCGCCTGTTTGCCCTCTGGTATCGAGACGGCAACCGCCGTGCCTATCAGGACGGCTAATACCGGGAAGAGCACCATGAGCGAGGCCATCTTCATCTCATAAGCCTCGATCTTTTTGCCCAGGTACTCTGGCGTTCGGCCTATCATCAAGCCCGCTATGAAGACGGCTATGATCACAAAGGCCAGCATGCCGTACAGGCCGCTTCCGACGCCTCCGTAAATCACTTCACCAAGCTGCATGAGCCACATGGGTACCAGACCTCCCAGCGGCATAAACGAATCGTGCATTGAATTGACCGAACCGTTGGAAGCTGCGGTGGTGGCCGTGGCCCACAAGGCCGAGTTGGCCGCCCCCAGCCTTACTTCCTTGCCCTCCATATTGCCGCCGGACTGCATGGCGGTGGAGGACTGATCGATGCCCAGCCTGGCCAGTCCCGGATTCGGGGATTGCTCAGCCCATACGGCTACGCCGAGCAAGACTACGAAGATAATGGTCATGGCCGCCAGTATGGCCCAACCCTGGCGTGTGTCCCCCACCATTCTGCCGAAGGTATAGCAGAGGGCAGCCGGGATAGCCAGGATGGACAGCAGTTCCAGGAAATTGGAAAGAGGAGTGGGGTTTTCGAAGGGATGTGCGGAATTGACGTTGAAAAAGCCGCCCCCGTTGGTTCCAATCTGCTTTATGGCGATCTGGGAAGCTGCCGGCCCTACCGCGATCACCTGGCTGTTGACCGTCTGGTTGTCGGCGCTTTGCACCGATTGCAGCAGCGGAGCCGTCTGATAGCTTTCAAAGGTCTGCACCACGCCCTGGGAGACCAGCGCCACCGACAATAATAGCGCTATGGGCAATAATATATAAAGCACGGTGCGGGTCAGGTCGACCCAGAAGTTCCCGATGGTTTTGGCGTCATGTCTGGTGAAACCCCTGATCAGGGCGACCAGTACAGCCATGCCAGTGGCGGCCGAGAGGAAATTATGCACCGTCATGCCTATCATCTGGGTCAGATAGCTGAGGGTTGTCTCGCCGCCGTAGCTCTGCCAGTTGGTATTGGTGCCAAAGCTGACGGCGGTGTTAAAGGCCAGATCGGGAGCTACAGCCGGAAACGCCTGCGGATTGAGAGGCAGAATGAACTGAATGCGCAGAAATATATATAAAAGTAATATACCAGCCATATTGAAAATAAGCATCGCCACAGCGTAGGTCTTCCAGTCCATCTCCTCTGTGATGTGACTGCCTGCCATGCGGTAGATAAGTCGCTCCACCGGCCCGAATATAGACGTAAGCAGTGTCCGTTCGCCAAGGTAGACTTTGGCCATGTAGGCGCCCAGCGGCTTGACCAGCAATAGCAGAATGGCCAGGAAGAGGCCTATTTGAAGGAATTCAAACAACATTATTTGAACCACTCCGGCTTAAGCAGGGCTATGACCAGGTATATGAGCAGCAGCAGCGCAATTATGGCTGAAATCACATACAAAACGTTCACTGCGTGCTACCTCATAAAGCTTTGAAAAGCCTTGATCAGACCCCAGCTAAGCAGAAAAAAGGCCACGATTATGATAATGACTAAGATATCGCTCATTTAAAATTCCGTATTTTTTAGCATACATTTTAGCAGGCCGTAAATCAAAAGTTGCTCAAATTTCCAGGCTAAAAGCTCAAGAAAATCTCAAGAATAGGGCAGGGACGCGGTTTTCAGCTTCGTTTTTATAGGTAT
>CAWKFY010000044.1:0-31913 GCA_963848815.1 uncultured Chloroflexia bacterium | reverse complement strand
GCCTGATCTGCTGGCCAAGGACGTCCTGGTCAATTTTAATGACGGCTATATGCTGATATACAATGCGTGGAATTTTCCGGGGCTGCCTATCAAAACTGTCATCATGGGCTCGATGATGTCCAGAACGGAAACCCACCTTCGTGGTCAAGGACTTCTTCCTGGGCAAACTACCGGTGCCCGCTAGCGTTAATGACGGCGTTCAACAAGCAGGTAATATACTGATCCGCTTGAACGTGCCTTTGCAGGAGCTCAAGATCAATCTGAAGGATGTAACGATAAGCAACGGACAGATCAGGATTACCGGCATTGCCGGCACATCCTGATAACTCGGGATCAGCGTGCAAACATGTTAGGCATATTCCCCGGCAGCTTACCTTTAGCTATCATTTTGCTCATCTTCTGAATACTGCGGAACTGGTTCAGCAACTGGTTTACGTCGCTCGGTGTAGTACCGCTGCCCCTGGCAATCCTGCGTTTCCTGCTGCCGTTGATTAAGTCTGGATTCCTTCTTTCCTCGGTCGTCATGGATAAAATTATAGCTTCGATTTTCCTGGTCTTGTCCAGGCTTTCCTTGTCCGAAATATCTTTGGTCAGCTTGGAAAACCCGGGGATCATCTCCATCAATTGAGTAAAACTACCCATCTTTTTAATCTGCCTCATCTGTTCAAGCATGTCATCGAGGTCGAATTCGGATTTGCGCAGCTTGCGTTCGAGCTGCTCCATTTTCTGCTTATCGAAGGTCTTTTCGGCCTTCTCTATCAGCGTCATGACGTCACCCATCCCCAGGATACGCGATGCCAGTCTGTCGGGATAGAACACCTCGAGCGAGCTGCTCTTTTCACCGACGCCGATAAATTTAATGGGCACGCCGGTTACGAATTTTATCGATAATGCTGCGCCTCCCCTGGCGTCTCCGTCCATCTTGGTCAATATCAGCCCGGTCAATCCGAGATTGCTGTTGAATTCCCCGGCTATATTTACGGCATCCTGGCCAGTCATGGCATCAGCCACCAGCAGGATTTCCGAAGGCTGCAGCCGTTTTTTCATCTCTACCAGCTCCTGCATAAGCTCCTGGTCGATGTGCAGCCGGCCCTGTGTGTCGACGATCATCCAAGATGCAGCCATCTCTTCAGCTTTTTTCACCGCATTGCGGCAGATATCCACGGGATTGAGCCTTAACATCTTCCGAGTACACGGGAATACCCAGTTGGCCTCCTAAAACTTTTAATTGTTCGATAGCGGCCGGTCGGCGGGTATCTGCGGCTACCAGCAGGGCTTTCTGGTTTGACTGCTTCAAATGTAAGGCCAGCTTGGCTGCGGTGGTAGTCTTGCCCGCCCCCTGCAAACCCACCAGCATGATGACGGACGGCATTTGAGGCGAGCTTTTTAATCTGGCCGGCTCGACGCCCAGCATAGTGACAAGCTCAGAGTTAACTATCCTTATGATCTGCTGGACGGGAGTCAGGCTTTCCAGCACCGTAGCATCGACCGCCTTCTCCCTGACCACCGCTAAAAAGTTCTTGACGACCTTAAAGTTTACATCGGCTTCCAGCAAGGCCAGCCTTATCTGCCGCAGCGCCTCGTCTATTTCCTTTTCGCTCAGCCTGCCCCTATTGCTCAGGCCGCTGAATACTTTGCTTAGTTTCTCTGCCAGGACTTCAAACATATATACCTCGACGATAATTGGGATTCCTGTTATGTTAAAATATGAGTTATTCCCATTGAATTCTACACTTAATAAATAGCCTACCCTTATTCTTGGAAATATCTAAAATATAATAGCATGGTTTTTGAACAAAGACCCCGGCATTTATCCGAAGCGTAGCTGTTTGATTCGTCAGGTGGAGTGAGTGTTTTGATCCCGACCCGGCTTACGATGACCAATTTCATGTGCTACAGGGACAATGTAGAGCCCCTGGATTTCACGGGCCTGCACGTCGCCTGTCTTTGTGGCGACAATGGCAGCGGCAAGTCCAGTATCTTCGACGCTATTACCTGGGCTTTATGGGGTAAAGCTTCCCGGGGAGATAACGACGACCTCATCTACACCGGCCGCAATGAAATGTCCGTAGAGCTCGAGTTCCAAAGTGGAGACCAGACTTTACCGCGTGGTACGCAAATATACCCGGGGCTCCTCATCGAGGTCCGGCCAGTCTATGCTCGATCTGCAATCGCTCAACAACGCTGTTTTTAAATCGGTCTCGGAGCACACCAAGACGGAAACACAGGATAAAATAATCGGCCTGCTGCATCTTGAATACCAGACGTTCATTAACAGCGCTATGATCCTGCAGGGCAGGTCTAACGAGTTCAGCAGGAAAAGGCCGGGCGAACGCAAGGAGATACTGGCCAACATACTCGACCTCTCCTTCTATGACGATCTGGAACAGCAGGCAAAGGTAAACTCCGAGTCCCGAAAACTGGAGTCCGCCAACCTGGAACGCGACATACAGGCTATGGCTTCCAGGCTGGAGGCCAGGCCGCAGTTGATGCAAGAAAGCGTTGCCATGACTGAAAAGCTGCAGAATGCCGAAAAGGCCATGCAGCCGCTCAACTCGGAAATCGCAGAGCTCCGCAAGAAAAAAGAGTCGCTCGCCGCCCGCAAGGACCAGGCGCAGTTAGTCCAGCAGCAGATCTCCGGCAGAAGAAAAGACCTTCTGGCCTGGCAGGCACGGCTGGCGGATTCGGTCAGGCTGCTGGGACATTTCAATGCAGTTATCGAGAAGGCCGGGGAGATCGAGGAAGGCTACAGGGCATTTAAGGAAGCATCCGCCCTGGAGGAAGCGCTCAATGAAAAGTTGAAGAAATCGCTGGATATGATCAATCGCAGGAACAAGCTCACCGAACTGATCACTTCAGCCCAGAATACCTTCAATATCGAACGCAAGACGCTTTCCACCCGGGTCAGCGAGCTCGAATCAAAAATAAATATGCTGCCGCAGTTGCAAAAAAACGAGGCTGAGCTTCAAAAGCGCCAGCAGGAGCTAGAGCTGGCTGAAGAGGCCATCGAAAATAGCAAGAAGTCGATTAATGACTTAAAAGCCTCGATAATTACAGCCTCGGCCCGCATTTCACAGCTTACCGACTCCACCGCCGAAACCAGGCAAAAGATCGAGATGCTGTCTCACGCCGGCGCTACCTGCCCCCTATGTGATTCTGAACTTGGACCTGAAGGCTGCCGGAGACTGGTAGCTAAATTGAATTCCGAACTTCAACAGGCTCTCTCCGAGCTGAAAGAAAACACCGCCTCCGTCTCCTCGAAAAAAAATGAGCTGGCATCACTTGAAAAGCAGACGAGTCAGAGTGAGGCCAGGTTTAAGTCTGACAGAGACATCGTCAGCCGGCAACTGGCCGTAATAGAGAAGCAGGTCGCAGAAACGAATTTACTGGCAGAGGAGCTTCCCGTTAAAAAAGATGCGCTGCGTACGCTGGAAGAGAACCTTAGAAATAAGAATTATGCGCCGGATGCGCAGCGATCGCTGGCAGCAGTGGAACAGGAGCTTCAGGGACCTGGGGTACGATGCCGGCCTCCATTCCCGGGCAAGCGAAAGTAAAAAATCACTCCAGAATTATGATCAGCAATATAGAGAGCTGTCGGAGGCCAGGCTGCAGTTGGACTCACAACAGAAAGCCAGGCTGGATTCACAGTCGGCCATTTCCCAATTGGAAAAAGAGATTGAAAGTCTTGTAGGTCAGGGCAACCAGATCGAAGGCGAGCTGTCGGCTTTGCCGGAAACCGTTCGCCGGCTGGAGTTGCTGGAGGGACAATTCAACGCGCTGGCTATAAGCGAGAGAACGCTTCGCGACGACCTGGCCCAGCTAAAGGAAAAGGTGAGGCAGCTCGATTTGATGGAGTCGGAGAAGGTGGAGAAGGGCAAAATGCTTTTGCTTTACAAAGAAGAAGAGGGCCTGTTTGCCGAGCTGGCAAGGGATTTCAGTAAGAGGGGCATACAGGCGCTGATCATCGAAGAATCACTGCCCGAGATAGAAAATGAAGCCAACCTTTTGCTCGGAAAAATGACGTCCAACAGGATGTCTCTCACGCTAGAAACACAGAAGGACACAAAGAAAGGCGATACGATTGAGACATTGGATATAAAGATCGCCGATGAGCTTGGCACACGTAACTATGAAATGTACAGCGGAGGGGAAGCCTTCAGGATCGACCTGGCCTTACGCATCGCTATATCCAGGCTGCTGGTACGCAGGGCCGGCGCTTCGATGCCCATACTGATTATAGATGAAGGCTTCGGCACCCAGGACGATTCGGGCCTGGAAAAATTGATCGAAGCGATAAATTCCATACAGGACGATTTTGAGAAACTTCTCGTGATCACGCATCTGGATGAACTTAAAGACAAGTTCCCCGCACTCATCACAGTTTCCAAAACGCCGGAAGGCTCCATGATCACGGTCAATCAATGACTCTTAGTCGATAATTATAACTGGAAGCAATTGCATACTATTTAAATTTCCTTGACAGCTACTAGCGAGGGAGCTATCCTAAATACATTTGGACGGATGCGCATAATTTATCGGGTTGCCGGGCACGCCGAAACCAGCTATCGTCCCTATCGTATAATTGATCGGGGGTTTTGATGGTCGACAGATATGAAATCAATTCACTGGAAAAAGAAGAATCATGGCGACTTTTCAGGTACATAGGAGAGCTGGTCGAAGGCTTCGACAAACTATCGGGAATAGAGCCGGCGGTGACGGTCTATGGAGCTGCCATGACAACGGCCGACCAACCCGATTATCAGAATGCCAAGCAGATCGCCTACCTCCTGGGCAAACAGGGCTTCAATATCATAACCGGCGGAGGGCCGGGGATGATGGAAGCCGCCAACCTGGGAGCCAGTGAAGCAGGCGTAAAATCGGTTGGGCTTAATATAGAGCTGCCTCATGAGCAGAAATGTAATCTTTACACTAATCTCAATATCACGTTTAACCATTTCTTCGTACGTAAGGTAATGCTGGTCAAATATGCCACGGCCTTTGTGATTATGCCGGGAGGCCTGGGAACGCTGGACGAATTGACCGAAGTGCTGACACTTATTCAGACCAATAAAATCAAACCCTTCCCAGTCATACTTTTCAATTCGGAATTCTGGCGCGGCTTTCTTGACTGGCTGCAAAATACTGTTTTGCTTAAAAATTATATTTCTCAATCCGATCTGCAACTGTTGCGGCTATCAGACCAACCTTCTGACGTACTTGATATCGTCAGCAGTTGGTACCTCAAACAGGCCATCGTAGGACGAAGGGCCATTGATTAAGATAGGCTTCTTCGGAGCTGACAGGACCGTTACCGGCTCCAGACATCTGATCGACATCAATGGTTACCGTCTTCTCCTGGACTGCGGACTCTTTCAGGGCCGTCGTGCAGAAACCTATGAAAACAACCTGCATTTTGCCTTCGATCCAAAGTCCCTCAGTTCCGTCATAATATCCCACGCCCACATGGACCACCTGGGAGACCTGCCCAACCTCGTCAAGCAGGGATTTAACGGAGACGTTCATTGCACGTCTGCCACGCTCGACCTGGCCAATATTATGCTGATGGACTCCGCCAACATCCAGGAAGGCGATATTGAGTTCGTCAACAAGGTGCGCCGCCACCACCACGAGCCACCCACAGAGCCCCTATACGATACAGCCGATATTCCGCCCACCCTGAAATTATTCAGGGGCTGCTCTTATGAGCATCCTTTTAACGTCGATGGGGATGCACAGGTGGTCTTCCACGATGCCGGCCATATCCTTGGGTCAGCAATCACCGTCATCAAGGTCAATGATAATGGTAGACAACTTTCCATCTGCTTCACCGGAGACCTCGGCCGCAAGGACATGCCTATTATAATGGACCCCTACGTTGTCACCGATTCGGATATACTGGTTATCGAAAGCACTTACGGCGACCGGCTGCACGCCGATATAAATAAGGTGCAGGACAGGCTGGCTGCCGTCATCAACGAAACGGTCTCCAAAGGTGGAAAACTGATCGTGCCATCGTTTGCCCTCGAAAGAACTCAAGAACTCATATATTACATGCACCAGTTAAAGCTGGACAAGCGTATTCCCGATATTGCAGTTTTCGTCGATAGTCCGCTTGCCGTTGATGCAACCGCTATATTCCGGGCACACCCCGAATGCTACGATACCGAGACGGCCACCTTCTTGCGTACAGTCGAAGATCCCTTCGGCTTTCGCGGGCTGACGTACATTACTTCGGTGGACGAATCTAAAAAACTGAATGATATTAAGACGCCGGTCATGATAATAGCCGGTTCAGGAATGGCGGAAGCCGGCCGCGTACTGCACCATCTGAGGAATAATATAAGCAACCCCAACAACACCGTTTTGATTGTCGGCTGGCAAGCCGAAAATACCCTGGGACGCAAGATTGCGGAAAAATGGCCGGAGGTACCGATATTCGGTGAAAAATATAAGTTGCGCTGCCGCGTGGAAGTATTTAATGAGTTCAGTGCACATGCCGACCGCAACGACCTGATCAACTGGGCCAACGCGGGAAAGGCCAGGTGGCAAAAGGTTTTCGTGGTCCATGGCGAAGAGTCGGCGGCGCTTTCGCTGGCCGATGCTTTTAAAGAGGAAGGATTAAAAGATGTCCTGGTGCCACAGTTCGGACAGATTTTCGATCTATAAAATTATCGCTCTCAATGGCTAAAGCTCCTATGATTGAATTTGTTCAGGCTAATTTTCAGGATGTACGTGAGGATTGGGAGCGTATCTACCGCGCATCCGATACCAGGCTCCTGTTTTCTTCTCCAGGATGGTCACAGCTGTGGTGGGAGCATTTCGGCCGCGGCATGGAACTGCATCTGGGCGCCGTAAAAGAAAACGGCTCTGTAATCGGCATAGCGCCCCTCCGGATAAAAGACGGGACCTTATCTTTTCTGGGCAGCGACAACGTCTGCGATTTCCTGGACTTCCCCATTGAATCCGGCAAGGAAGACCTCTTTTTCGATTCCCTGCTTACGCATTTTACTTCTTTAAACGTTGGCGCACTGGACCTTGCACCCCTTCTCCCCGATTCCAACGTTAAACGATTTTTGGAGCCGCAAGCCCAGGCCCGGCGTCTGGCCATGTCTTGCTCCACCAACGATGTAACAGTCTCAATGGACCTGCCGGGTGACTTGCCGTTATATTTATCCTCTTTGAGCGGCAAACAACGTCATGAGCTGCTGAGGAAAGAAAGGAGATTGAACGAGGAAGGAGATATAAACTACCATATAGTGGAAGAAAGCACCAGGGACGAGATCGACACCTTCCTGAGTTTCTTCCGCGAGAGCAGAGAAGATAAGAACAAGTTTTTAACCGGCGAAATGGAGGCGTTCTTCAGAGCCATAATCGATATGGCGGCAGCGGATAAAATGCTGCAGTTGGGAATACTGCAGCTCAATGGGGTTAAGGTGGCGGTTACACTCTGCTTTATTTATCAAAATGATGTTTACCTGTACAACAGCGGCTATAACCCCGATTACCGGCCTCTAAGTATAGGACTGATCTCCAAGTATTTCTGTATAAGCAAAAGCATCGAAAGTGGAAAGCGGCGATTCGATTTTCTTAAAGGAGCGGAAAAATACAAGTTCCACCTGGGCGGCATGGAGACACAGCTTTTTAGATGTATAATTAACAAATAGTTAATAATTTTTGGAAGGTTTATTGGAAGAAAAATTACATATAGCTTTACTCAGTTTACATACCTGTCCTTTCAACAGGCCGGGAAGCCGCTACACCGGCGGCATGAATATATATATACAAAACCTCGCTCAAGAGCTCGGCAGGCGCGGGCACTCCATCGATATATACACATGCTCTCATCCCGATGACGATTTCTGTACTTTGATCGATGAGAGTGACAACGTTCGTTTGATCCACATCGCTTCACCGGATTTCAGCCTGATTACGGAGGAATCGCTTGAGGGTCATATCAAGGGGCTGACGGATTCAATTGCCGCATATTGCCTCGCGCACAATAGGCACTACGATCTCATTCATAGCCACTACTGGCTGTCCGGTATCGTAGCCAGCAAATTGAAGCAGCAATGGTGCACCCCTTACATCGCAATGTTCCATACACTCGGCGCCATTAAAAATAATCTGGGGCTGGGAACGCTCGAGCCTGAATACAGGATCTCCACTGAACATGCGGTCATCAAGGACGCCGACCTTATCATCGCCTCCACTGAAAGGGAAAAAAACGAGCTGGTGAACAGGTACAACGCCGATCCGGCGACGATTGAAGTCATACCCTGCGGCATCAACCCATCTCTTTTTCGCCCTGTGGATAAACAATACGCCAGGCAAATTTGCGGGCTGGGCACGAAGAAGACAGTCCTTTTGTGGGACGGCTCGATCCGCTTAAAGCCCTGGGCAATCTGCTCGAAGCAATCTCTTATCTGAAATCACGCCGTGATTTCCAGTTGGCTGTAGTAGGCGGCAACGATCACGGTGTCGACTTTAAGGCGCTCATGGATGCCGTCGGTGACTACGATGTTTCACACAGCGTCAATTTTATCGGATCGGTGCCCCATGAAAACATGTATCTCTACTACAACGCGGCTGATTTCTGCGTCATACCCTCGTACCACGAGAGTTTCAGCCTTGTAGCACTTGAATCGCTGGCCTGCGGCACGCCCGTGCTGGCAACCGATGTAGGAGAAGTCCGGCATATAGCCGGCGTATGCCAATCCTGCAGAATTATCAACGGGAATACTCCGCTTGAACTGTCCATCAATATCAACGACATGCTGGATAATATAGACAGCAAGAACGGGAATCACAGCCTGGTGGAGATTTATAGCTGGAACCACGTTGTTGATGAAATACTTGACCAGTATCGATCCCTGATCGATAAGAACGCCGAATATTCACGGCAGCTCTGCTCATACAAGCCTTAATATCGGAAACTGCTTCGAGGAATAATGCCATGACAGAACAATATTACGCCATGATTATCGCCGCCCATCCCGATGACTCTGAATTTGCTATAGCCGGCACGGTGGCCAAATGGACAAAACAGGGCAAAAAGGTTATCTATGTTATCTGCACCAACGGTAACAAAGGCACGGATGATCCCGACATGTTGCCGGAGAAATTAGCTGAAATCAGAAGGCAGGAAGAACTTGATGCTGCTAAGACCCTGGGCGTTCAAGAGGTCGTATTTCTCGACCATGACGATCAGTCGCTGGAGGACACACCTGAATTTCGCAAAGAGCTCGTCAAGGTCATCCGGACCTACCGGCCTGAGCTGATAGCCGCGCCCGACCCCCACCGTCAATATGTCTGGCATCGTGACCACCGGATTACCGGTCAAGTGGTACTGGATGCAGTATTTCCCTTCGCTCGCGACCGCCTGGCCTACCCCGACCTGCTGGAGGCCGGATTTCAGCCGCATAAAGTTAAGGAGCTTCTCTTCTGGGGTGCAGACAAATCTAATTTTTTTAGCGATGTAACGGATACCTTCGATTTAAAAATGGCCGCCCTCGCCTGCCACAAGAGCCAGGTAGGCAAATTCCCTAGGGAGTGGGTTGAAGGGTTTAAATTCTTGCATGCACAGAGGGCCAAGGACCAGGGATTTGAATTGGCGGAAGCTTTTTACCGGGTTCAATTACCGGGATAGCACTGTCCACCTCATTGTCCACCTCACATCGAAACAAATGGGAAGGGCTGGATCTATTCCAGCCCTTTTTTGTCTGCCAACCCTCCCTGTATTAGCCTTTGCCGATTTTAAACATCTTGGTCCCGCATGTGGGACACAGGCCCTGGCTCGCCGGTTTGCCATTCTTCATGGTAATTGACTTAGGATTTTTCATTTCCTTCTTAGCCCGGCATTTCATGCAATACGCTTGCATCTGCAACAACCCTCCTTAAAATAAATCAATTTATGCAGCATAGGCCATTACAGACTTGGCTGTCAATGAAAATTCCCCCACTTTAACCTCATTTCACACGTGTCCAGTACGAAAGTCCTAATACAAGGATAGACTAAATAGCCATTCCTACGTAAATTTCAGGCTGACCACTTCTCCGCCAGCTCGCCGATAACCGGCAGCTTGAATTTGGCGCCCTGGTAAGCCTTGACCATAAGCACTATCCACAGTACGATCGCCAGGACCCACAGGACCCACGCAATAGCCCACCCAAGGAACGGAATAGGGCCCAGAATGATAACCAGTATGTTAATCGCTCCGAATGTGATAATGGACTGCATAGCATGGAATTTAACAAATTTACTGTCCTTTTCTATGAGAAAGAAAATCAGCCCCGTGACCCATCCCAGAACGTAGCTCAGCAGCGCAGCCACATTCTCTTCCATTCCGGTAGATGATTTAGCCATTGCCAACCTCCTCGTCTTTATTTGTTGATAGCATACTGGCCTGATATATAGGTGTCAATCAATGATCAAAGACAACTTCAGGTAGGAAAATGAAGTCTATGTTTCTGCGAAAGGCCGGCAGCTAAGCCTTTTTAAACACTCTGAAGAGAACGATAACCAGGATGGACAGGACCAGGATTCCTCCCAGTTCTACAGCCAGTACCCATGGCGAAACGGCGCTAAAGATATCCGACTTGTCTTCCTGGGCACGTTGAGGCGCTTTAACCGTATGAAATGTGAATACAGCGCCGGCATCGCTCAATACGGGTTCCACAGCCCTCACCTGCCAGTAATAGACGGTATCATATACCAGGGGATCCTTCACGGTATAGGAAGTCGTCGATGTAAAATCATCGACAACGATATCCCGCAACTCGGCATCTGTAGCCAGTACAAATTGATATTTGGTTGCTCCCTGATAAACGGACCAGCTAAAGGCCAGGGGCTTAACGGGGTAATCAGTGCTCCCGTTAGCAGGCGCAAAAGCCTGCACCGAATAAGCGATGCCGCCTATATATCCGGGTTCGACAGTGAAAGTCTTGATATCCGACCAGGGACTATCCACGTATTGTCCGGTAGCTGCCTGAAGGCTCCTTACCCGCCAGTAATATGTGTGTCCGGCCTCAAGGGTTCCCGGCGGCATCCAGAAAGCGGGTGACGCGGAGTCGGACGTGTCCATGGCGCCCGAATCGAAAACCTTTAGCGTAAAATCAGGGTCCCTGGCGATCTGCACCTGATATTGTCTGGAATCCCAATAGTTTTTCCAGGCAAAGTCCACCTGAGCATTTCTGCCCGTAACCGGATCGCTGCCAACCTCACTGCCCGACCCGCTGCCGGAAGTATTGACATATAAGGTTGTATATGCGCTTCTGGTTCCTGCACTCCCTGTAGCCGTAATCTTATAAATGGTTGATGATGCCGGCGATACATCCACTTGCCCCGAAACAGGCACGGCGCCCAAGCCGGGAACTATGGAGGCCGAAATGGCATTACTTGTCTGCCAGCTCAACGTGGCCTTGGACCCGGCACTGATGACGTAAGGTGAAACAGTAAAATTGGTGATCTGGGTCAGGTTATCGCCATGGGAAGATGCTGCAACAGCCTGCGACCCGGATTGGCCGGCCAGACCTGCTATCGTTAAACAAAGCAAAACAATAAATAATATGTCAATGATTTTCATTTTTGCCTCCTGGCATACCTGCCCCATACCACTATATCTCACCCGGGGGAATTATTAAATCCGGCCGCTATCTCTTATCTTGACCAGGAAATCATGATATGCGGTGAGGTGCAATAGTACCCTGGCCGCCCGTTTTCCCGAAGTATAATCGTAATGTTCTCCCACCAGCCTGGTCTGCTCCTCGGTAAAAGTAGTGGTGATCACGGGCTTTTTGTAGCTGGCGATCCACTGGTCGACAAGCGACCTCAGAAGCCCGTTTATAAAGGAATTGATAATCTCTATACGGGTGCGCCCGCTGCTTCCACCCTTTATTGAGCTATTAGCCAGCTCAAGCACATCATTGACGACATCGTCACCGAGCTTGCCGGACCGTCTGGCCTCCACGACCACGATCTGATAAAGCTCCGACCTGGTTCAGGTCCTGTATCCCCATAAAAACGGCCAGCATATTTATCAACTGCCTGACGGCCGACTGCATCTTCTTAAAATCGGGCGACTTCACGTCCTCCAAGGTAGGAATAAGCGCCTTCATGGCCTGGTCCCTTTGCGCCAGTTGTTCCGCAGTCATTTTCTCTTCCAGATGCGAGCGCTGTTGCATGAGAAGATTGCTGAAAAGTATGAAACCGCCGAACCCCATAAAAATCAGTGAATCCACTCTGTCCAATTCCAGCAATTTTAGAGGCGCCGTCATATAGGCTACGAAATTTCTATCGCCTGCGGGATCGACAGGATTCTGCCGGCTCCATCTGGGAGGAAAGATTTTATCCAGCTCATCAATGGTCTTATCCGGCAGCTTAACTACGTTCAGCCCACCTTCTTCACAGGCCTGGGCGCAAAGCACCCCATAGCTCCCGCCGGGCGTAATAATGGCCACATTGCGCCCTCGAGGCAGAGGCTGTGTTAAAAATCCTACTGCTATATCCAGCATCTCCTCGGTATCTTCAACACGTATAGCTCCCATCTTTTTAAAGGCCGCGTCGTATACCTCGTCGCTTCCGGCCATGGCGCCGGAATGCGATTTAATGGCCCGGGCGGCGACCTCCGTTTTTCCGGGCTTCAAAACGATCACCGGCTTATTCGGTGTGATCCTCTTAACGATATCCATAAACCTGGCGCCGTCATTCAGCCCTTCGATATAGGCCATGATGACTTTCACTTCAGGGTCCTTGCCGAAATAGTCGATATAGTCCTCAATCTGAACATCTGCAGCACATCCGCAGCTCACATAGCGATGGAAACCCAGGTTACGCTCGTATCCGGCGACCACCACCGCGGCGCCGACGTTGCCGCCCTGTGAAACGAAGGCCAGCGGCCCATCCCTGACCAGCAACGGCATCATAAAGGCAGCCAGCGATGATGAGGCGCTCCAGTAACCCATGCAGTTGGGACCGATAAATTTGATATTTCCCCGCCTCGCAATGCTCAGTACCTCATCCTGGAGCTTCTTTCCTTCCGGACCCACCTCGGCGAAGCCTGCCGAAATGATCACCGCCGACCTGACGCCTTTTTTCACGCAGTCTTCCATTGCAGCCGCTACTCGTTCAGCGGGTATGGTAAATACGGCCAGGTCCACGGGCCCCGGTATATCCGTCACCTTTTTATACGCTTTGAGACCCTGTATGTCGTCCTCATGCACGTTAACAGGATAGATCGCGCCCTTGAAGCTCTGCATCAGGCTAGTAATAGTCGAAAAGCCCCACTTGTTGGTATTGTTGGTAGCCCCGATATGGGCAACGGATTTGGGATTAAATAGGGGATCGAGCTCTTTTACTATATCATTTTCCATATCACAGTCCTTTAACTATGGAAGGGTTATTGAACCGCCACTTAATAAAAAATGCCTTGAGTCTCAAAGCATGTTGATATATAATATCATCCCAGCAGGTACGGCACAAACCGTAAAATCAAACGCCTATTTCCTATTTGATCATCGATTTTATGTAATTAGTCCGGTTAAAAGGAGTTTAACATGATAAAAACGCGCTTCACCGAACTTTTCGGATGCAAGCATCCTATCATGCTGGCGGGCATGAACTGGGTTACCACGCCGGAACTGGTAGCCGCGGTGTGCAATGCCGGCGGGCTGGGCATTCTGGCTACCGCCAGATGCACGCCGGAGGAGAGCAGGAAGCTCATCCGGGAGATAAGGAACCTCACCGATAAACCTTTCGGAATCAACCAGCTCCTCATACTCGGTCAGGTCGCCAAAGACACCATTGACGTGGCCATCGAAGAGAAGGTTCCGGTAATCAACTACACACTGGGCAAACCCTGGTTCATCGACCAGGTTCACGCATACGGCGGAAAGGTGATCGGGACCACTGCCTTCGTCAAGCACGCTCTTAAGGCCGAACAATTGGGCTGTGATGCGATCATAGTTACGGGAGCAGAGGCGGCGGCGCACGGCGAAGAGGCCACCACCATGGTCATGCTGCCCATCGTCGCCGGTAAGGTGAAGATTCCCATTATATCCGCCGGCGGTTATAGTGACGGTAGGGGACTGGCTGCAGCCCTGGCCCTGGGCGCCAGCGCCATCTCGATGGGAACACGCTTCGCCCTGACCAAGGAAAGTATTGTGCATGATGCATTCAAGCAGCTCTGCCTCCAGTCGAGCGAAAATGATACCATAGTCAGCGATAAATTCGACGGCATGCGCGGCCGTGCGCTGAAGACTCCGGTCACCGAAAAGATGGCCAAAGGCGGCTTCCCGGTTGCAGACGCCTTCCAGGGCGCCAATGATATTAAGACCATGCTAAACCTCAACTGGTTCCAGTTCATGAGCATGGGCTTCAAAATGATGGCCTCCGACCAGGACCACCCGATGTGGGTGCTGGCCCGCCAAGCGGCCGGCAACATGCGCCACATGAAGGCGCTATATCAGGGCGATACCAAGGATGGTATCTTCTTCGCAGGACAGGTCATCGGCTCCTGCAAGGACATGCCCGGCGCCGCTGAATTGATCGACAGGGTCATGGCCGAAGCCGAAGCAACTATCAAAAAAGAGAATGCCATGCTGGTCTAACCCGGCCGGCTTCATGCGGATAGAAAAAAGGGAGCGCCAGGCCTGGCGCTCCCTTTTTTACAAGCTCGTTAAAATTAAGCGGTATGAAACCTTTTCTGCAAACCGTTTAAAATTTCTTCCGCCTGCCTGACCATACCTTCCACCAGATCCTTGCAACTCATGACTTTGTGGATCAGGCCGATGGATTGGCCCACAGGCAGCAGTCCCGCCTGTATATCCCCCTCATCCCAGATGGCGGTCTGGCGCAGGCCCATCAGAAAAGGAGCTATCTCTTCCAGCGTGGCATGCCTGGACTCCAGCTCCAGAATATTCTTGATCACTTCGTTTTTCATGGCCCGGCCCTGCAATTCGATCGTCTTGCCGTAGAGTACGGTATCGAATTCCTGCCGCGCTACCAATTCGTCCTTCACCTTGGAGTTCATGCGGCATTCCTTGGTGGCCATAAACCTAGATGCCATCATAATCCCCTCGGCGCCCAGCATAAGGGCCGCCGCCAGGCCTCTGCCGTCAGCTATACCACCCGTGGTAATGACCGGTATTTTCACCGATTCGGACATGCGCGGCGTAAGCACCATGGTTGTAACATCATCGTTTAGAGGATGACCACCTTCCTCCACGCCGGCGGCGATTACTGCATCGTAGCCGGCGTGCTCCGCATGTATGGCATGCCTGACGGAGCCCACCTTGTGTATAAGCTTGGTACCGGCGTCGTGAATGCGTTTTACTGCATCCGGGCCGAAGAATTTGTCTACGGGCGCGCCCGAGATCTCGAAGGCCGCCACTTTCTCGTCCAGGCAGGCTTCCAACCAGCCGTTATACATCTCTTTAGTAATGCGGAAGGAAGGCAGCAGCGAGAGGTTCACCGAAAAAGGCTTGTCGGTCATTTCACGGGTTTTCCTGATAGCCTGCCGCAACTCGTCGCCCGAGTTGTAGTTCGCTGCAGTAATGTTCCCCAGGGCGCCTGCATTGCACACTGCAGCGCACAGGTCAGGCTTGCACAGCCACATCATTCCGCCACACATGATAGGATACTTGATTCCAAACAACTCGGTCATCCGGGTCTTCATGATTGCCTCCTTTTGTAACAACTTATAACATTTTGTGATATTATATCAGGGTGAAAATGTAACAACAATCAATGAGATTCGATCCCCACCTGTAAAATGCGCTGGGGTTTTCATTGACAACAAATACGGTTTTTGAGAACATTACGCTTCGATATACTAAAGTAAATCAGAGAGGTCCTCAACTATGCAGACTAGAATAACAGAACTCCTTGGAATACAGCATCCCATAGTACTTTCCGGAATGGCCTTTGTAAGCCTGCCCGAACTCGTGGCGGCCGTCAGCAATGCCGGCGGACTCGGGATTTTCAATAGCGTGGCCAACACGCCCGACCAGTTAAAGGGAATTATACAGCAAATAAAGTCGTTAACCGACAGGCCCTTTGCTATCAATGCTACGCTTATCTTTCCCAACGGTAAGGAAAATGCCGAGGTAGCCCTGGCTGAGAAGGCGCCCATTATCAACTTTGCTCTGGGCAAAGGCGACTGGATCATTAAAGGGGCGCACGCCTACGGCGGCAAGGTCATATCCACCGTGGCTACCGAACGCCATGCCATCAGGGCCGCAGAACAGGGTGCGGACGCACTTATCGTCACCGCCCATGAAGCGGCGGCGCACGGCAGCGACGTGGGTGGCATGGTATTGCTTCCACAGATCGCCAGCAAAGTGAAAACGCCCATAATCTCGGCGGGCGGGTACTGCGACGGGCACGGACTGGCGGCGGCCCTGGCCCTTGGTGCAGACGCCATCGCCATGGGCACACGCTTCGTATTGACGCAGGAATGCACTGTGCATCCCCACATCAAACAGGTAGCTTTGAAAACCACTATGGAGGAGACCATTTATTCGGCCGGCATCGACGGCTTGCCCGGGCGCTGGTACGCTAACAAACGTGCGCTGGAAATGGCTAAAGGCAAGATATCCTATATAGAGGCTTTGAAAGCTGGAATGGCGCTGCGCAAACAGATTGATATCCCTATCTGGAAATTGCTTTTCGGCAGCCTGCAGAAGAGGGGCATCACCGAGCTGGCCCGCCAGGCTATCGGCATCGACGCACTGGGCAAGATACTGAACGAGGGCGACCTCGAAAATGGTGTTGTGCCGTTCGGGCAGGTGGTCGGCCGTATAGAGAAACTGGAGACCTGTAAAGAGGTCGTCGAAGGTATAGTCTCGGAAGCAGAAACGATTATCAGGTCATTGCAGACAAAGCTGTGATCGAATAAGGTATCCGGGTCGGTACGGGCGGTGATTAAGTCCTCGCCAATTATAGAGGACCGGTATTCGATCGTATCAGTCGAATGTGTTAATATTGTAGTTGACTGTAATATCTGAAAAATACTTGATTATTACGAGGAGCTCACAATGGTGATGGGTTTGGACGGCAAGAGCATCGAGAAGTATTCGGTTACAGTTGCGCTCAAGGATGGCTCCAGCCTGATACTGCGTCCTATTCAGTTGTCTGATGAGGAGAAGCTTCTGGCGCTCTTTAACCGATTAAGCAAGGAGACCATCTATCTGCGATTCCACCACGTAGTTAACCATATTACACGTGAGGAGGCGCGGCGCTTCTGCACGGTGGACTATTTCAATACCTTTGC
This sequence comes from uncultured Chloroflexia bacterium, assembly GCA_963848815.1. Lineage (GTDB taxonomy): Bacteria > Chloroflexota > Dehalococcoidia > GIF9 > UBA5629 > UBA1162. The sequence goes on along the minus strand of CAWKFY010000044.1, from coordinate 14,646 downwards.
CCTCGTAGGCACTCTTGGTGAGGATGAAGAGGAGAAGATAATCGCAGTTGGTCACTATGCCCGGGAGCCGGGCGCAGAAAGGGCGCAGATCGCCTTCGAAGTAGAAGACAAGTACCAGGGCCTGGGTATAGGTACGCATCTGCTCGACCAGCTTGCCTACGTAGCCAGGGATAAAGGCATTACGCAATTTGAGGCCGAAGTGCTGGCGGAGAATAAGGATATGATGAATATCCTCATCAACAGCGGTTTCAAGATGCACCGCATGTTCCAGGGATCTACTTATGTCGGCATTCTCGATGTGGCACCCACCGAAATTTCGGAGCAAAAATCCTTCGAGCGTGAGAGGGTGTCTTCCATCGCTTCTTTACGCACATTCCTGAATCCCAAGTCGGTAGCCGTCATTGGCGCCTCCCGCCGGCGCAATACAATAGGCAATTTCGTCTTTCGCAACCTCATCCAGCAGGACTTCAAAGGCGTAGTCTATCCGGTCAACCCCTTTGCTGATGTCATAGCTGCGGTCAAGGCCTACCCAACGGTCCAGGCGGTACCCGGTGATGTAGACCTGGCGATCATTGCCGTGCCTAAAGACCATGTCCAGCAGGTCGCCGAAGAATGCGTACGCAAAGGTCTCAAGGGCATGATAGTTATGTCATCCGGCTTCTCAGACGCCGGTCCCGAAGGCGCCGAGGCCGAACGCAAGTTGATCAAGACAGCCCGCAGCTATGGCATACGCTTACTGGGACCCAACTGCATGGGCATCATCAATGCCAACCCCGAGATAAACCTGAATGCCACCTTTTCCAGCGTATTCCCACCCCATGGGACCATAGCCTTCGCAACAGAGAGCGGCGTGCTGGGCTCGGCTATACTTATGTACGCCACGAGCCTGAATATTGGACTTTCCACTTTCGTAAGCATCGGCAACCGTTCGGATATATCGAGTAACGAGCTGTTGCAATACTGGGAGACCGACCCTGATACCAGCGTTGTACTTCTTTACCTTGAAACATTCGGCAACCCTAGGAAATTCACGCGTGTGGCTCGCAGTATCACTTCTAAAAAACCTGTGGTAGCAGTTACCGGTAATCGCATTGCGCATCAGATACGGTCGATAACTTCCCAGACCGGCGCCATGGCATCCGACCAGGCCGCCACAGATGCCCTCTTCAAACAGGCCGGCATACTGAGGGTCAATACGCTGGAAGAATTGTTCGACACGGGCAGCCTGCTGGCCAATCAACCTCTACCGGCCGGCAACAGGGTTGCCATCATCTCCAACGTGGGCGGTCCAGCCCTGTTGACGGCGGATGCTTGCACCATACGGGGCCTTGAGATAAGCAAGCTTTCCGAATACACGCTGCAGCGTCTGAAATCCGTGCTGTCACCCAATGCCGTGCTCACCAATCCTATCGACACGTCGCCTGAGTACACTATAGACCAATATCGTGAGGCTCTGAGGATGTTGTTGGACGATGAAAACGTCGATATTGTCATTGCCATATTCATTCCGGCTATATTGGAGCTGTCCGATGAGTTTGCATCCATCGTGCGTGAAGTTGCTCCTCTTTACCGTCATCTGGGCAAACCTCTAGTGACATCCTTCCTGGGGCTAAGCGGTGAAAGGCTCGAACTGGGCTCGAAGGAGAAAGGATATGTACCATCCTTTGCCTTCCCCGAATCCATGGCCAGCGCATTGTCCCAGGCCCTGGAATTCAGCCAGCGCTTGAAAAAGCCTGCCGGAAAGATACCCGAATTGCTCAATATCGATAAGGAACGGGCTGAATATATCATTAAGTCGGCCCTTGAAAAATCGGCTGACAGCCAGGTATGGCTGAATGCCGGGCAAATAACAAGCCTGCTGGAAAGCTACGGCATCCGAATGGTTACACTCAAACTGGCCAAGACCGCCGAGGAAGCCGCCGGGGCTGCAGAAGAGATAGGATGTCCGGTAGCAGTCAGGGTGCTCTCATCTGCCGTTTCCCAGAAAATGGAGCTGGAAAGCGTCATCCTCGATTGCCGCTCAAGGAATGAGGTCGAGGATGCTTTTACACGTATAAGCGATAGTATGGAAGGCGCCGGCAAGGGAGAACAAATGGATGGTGTGATCGTCCAGAAGATGGTCCAGGGAGGCATCGAGGTTATCGTAGGGGTCACACAGCACCCAGCCTTCGGCCCGCTGATTATGTTCGGACTGGGCGGCATATATACCGAGCTGCTAAAAGATGTGACCTTCAATATCAATCCCCTCACCGATATAGATGCACACGAAATGGTCAGGGCAGTGAAAGCCTACCAAATGCTGGAAGGCTGGAAGGGATCCAAACGTGCTGATATAGAAGCCCTTGAGGACCTGTTGCTTAGGATCTCAACTATGATCGTAAACCATCCGCAAATCGTGGAAATGGACTTAAACCCGGTGAAGGTTATGACCGAAGGCAATGGCTACCTGGTTATCGACAGCCGCATCCTGGTGAGCACGTTCATCGAATAGCCTTAATAGGTGGACACGTTCAGCTCTTCCATTTTGCCGGTGACCATAAAAACCACGCGTTCGCAGATATTGGTTACTCGGTCGCCGGTCCTTTCAAGGTTATGGGCCACCCACAGCAGTCTTGTGGCACGTGTAATGCTTCGTGCGTCTTCCATCATAAAGGTCAGCAGCTCCCTGAATACCTGATCATACAGATTGTCTATCTCATCATCTTCCGCGACTATTTTCCTGGCAGAGTCGGCATCATGCGAGATAAAGGCATCCAGGCTCCTGTGCAGCATATTTATAGTCTTTTCATTCATACGCGGCAGGTCTATTAAGGGCTTTAAAGGGGGCTCATCCCCAATCATTATGGCTATCTTGGCATTCCCGGCTGCATGGTCAGCCATGCGTTCGAGGTCGGTTACGATGGATAGAGTAGCCAGCAATATCCTGAGGTCGCTCGCCATGGGCGCCTGAGTAGCGATCAGGTCAAGCGCCCATTCTTCGATTTCGAAACGCTTCTTATCAACGTTAATGTCATCCGCCACTACTTCACGAGCCAACTTCAGATCACGTTCACGCAAAGCTTGCATAGAGCGGTCCAATGCTTTTTCCACCATGCTTCCCATGACCAGGACTTCATCCTGAATCTCACGTAAATTTCTCTGGTAAGTTTCCCTGGGCATGTCAACCTCCTTTATCCGAAGCGTCCCGTGATATAATCCTCCGTCCTCTTATCGTGCGGTACGCTGAACAATTCCTTAGTAGGCGCAAATTCTATCAATTCCCCCAGCAAAAGGAAACCCGTACAGTCTGAAACACGGGCTGCCTGCTGCATGTTGTGCGTTACAATGACAACCGTATAATCTTTTTTAATCTCGAGCATGAGCTCTTCGATTTTCAGGGTGGAGATAGGGTCAAGGGCCGAACAGGGTTCATCCATCAATAATATTTCCGGCTCTATGGCGATGGCACGCGCTATGCAGAGGCGCTGTTGCTGTCCTCCTGACAGCGATGCTCCAGAGTCATTAAGCTTGTCCTTCACCTCCTCCCATAGTGCTGCTTTTTTCAGGCTGCGCTCAACAAGGTCGTGCATCTCTCCCTTTCTGACCCAGAACCGCGTCAGGTTTATGCCAGAGGCCACATTATCGAAAATCGACATGGTCGGAAAAGCCGTGGGTTTCTGAAATACCATGCCTATACGGCGGCGCACAACTACAGGGTCTATATCCTTTCCGTATATATCTTGACCGTCCAATAAAATTTGTCCTGTGACTCTCCCTCCTTGGGATACCTCGTGCATTCTGTTCATGCAGCGGATCAATGTGGATTTCCCACAGCCCGATGGACCTATAAGGGCGGTAATAGCTCGCGCCTGTACCCTCATATTTATATCCTTTACGGCTTTTACCTTGCCGTAATAGGCATCCAACTTTACCACAGCCAGCATGTATTTTGTGTTATCGCCGTGGTCCCTTATATTATCAGGCGCTACAGGGGCCCTTGTTGGTTCAGGAACCAAACGGACGTTTGTTTTCTCAGTAGTTTCATAGAGCATCGGGCTATACACCCCCTCTCATTCATTCATGATTATTATCTTGACTTTTGCCTGCTAACCAGGCGCACGACTATATTGATGCCAAGCACCAGGATCATAAGCAGAAAGGCGGCTGCCCATGCCTGCTGCTGCCAGTCTTTATACGGCGATAACGCGTATTGGTATATCTTCAATGGCAATGCGCCGATTGGTTTAAGCAGACCTTGCACACCAAAATTGCTGCCCAGTCCGGTGAAAAGCAAAGGAGCCGTCTCGCCGGCAATTCGTGCCACCGCCAGCATTATACCGGTTATGATACCTGTAAGTGCTCCGGGAATCACCACCCCGAGCACAGCCCTCCATCTATTAATTCCGAGGGCCAGGGCGGCCTCACGCATGGAATTGGGAACCAGACGCATCGATTCTTCAGCCGTTCGCGCCACCACCGGAATCATGATAATCGCCAATGCAACGCCGGCTGAAAGCGCTGAAAAACTGTGCATCGGCCTCACAAGAATTGCATAGGCAAATACACCGACCACAATCGATGGCACGCCTGCCAGGATGTCGGCTACGAAGCGCACTACGGATGCAACCTTTGGCGAACCCAGTTCGGCTAAAAATATACCGGCCATCAATCCCACCGGCAAGGCCATAGATGAAGCCAGGATAACCAGGATGAATGTCCCGTAAATATCATCCCTCATGCCTCCTCCGGTTTCGCCCGTGGGCTTGGACTGATGTGTTAAAAAGTCAATATTGAGGTAACTGACGCCATTAGCAATGGTATGGCCAACGATCAGCCCTAGGACTACCACACATAAAACAGCCGCACATCCGCATAGAATCAGCATGGTGCGGTTGAACAATTTTCGTCTTATATATCCGCTTTCATGCATCGTCATTCTCCCGTAGTCTTGACGGATATCATTCGCCAAACCATCAATCTGGCTATTATGTTGACCAGTAAGGTTATACCGAAAAGCACCAGGGCCAGCTCTACCAGACTGCCCAGGTACAGATCGCCTGTTGCTTCGCTGAACTCGCCGGCCACCTTGCTGGCGATCGTAACGCCCGGGGAAAACAACGACGGTGTCAATGCATTGGCGTTGCCAATAACCATGGTCACTGCCATTGTCTCTCCCAGTGCCCGGCCCAAGCCCAGAATTATTGCCCCGACCAGCCCTGATCCGCAATACGGCAGGACAGTCCGGGATATGGTCTCCCAGCGTGTGGCACCCAATGCATACATGGCTTCCCGCTGAGTGACAGGTACCGCGCGCATCACATCCCGGCTAACAGCCGTAATGATAGGGACAACCATTATTGCGAGAAGAATGCCTGCTGAAAGAAATCCCAACCCGAAGGGCGGCCCCTGGAAAAGCGGAAGGAAACCAAGATTGCTCCCAAGCCAGCTTTCAACAGGGTTCCTGATAACAGGCACCATTACGAAAAGTCCCCACAGGCCTATGATAACGCTGGGGATGGCAGCCAGCATTTCGATAAGAAATGACGCAGGATCCGCTATCCAGCGGGGCGCAAGCTCCGATAAAAATATAGCTGAACCCAGGCTGATCGGAATGGCTATGACAAGAGCCACAAATGAACTAAGCAGTGTGCCATAAATCGCCGGAAGGGCGCCGAATATTTCCTGGACAGGGTCCCAGTCTGTGCTCAATAGAAATGAAAACCCAAATTTTTGAATGGACGGCCAGGCATCCATGATCAGGGTGATTAATAAAGCAACCAGTATTATAACAATCAAAGTGCCAAAGCCCAGCGTCAGGTAAAAGAATATTTTATCCGCCAGACGTCCACGTCGCGCACCCCATTCCCGGACTGTTATGACAGGCCCGTTTATCGAATCAATACTCATATTATTTTTATTTACTATCCAGTTAAATATTATAGCCTGTATAAACGGGGGATGCAGGAGGGGAGTATCCTCCTGCATCCCCTGACTAAAACGGTACTTAAGTTCTATTTGCTTTTCAGCGGCTGGCCCTGGTATTGAATTGATAGTATTTCATTTTCAGCCTTGGTAACGGCCGCCGGCGCCAGGCTGGCATATGTTAGTGCCTGATTGAATTGCTGACCGTCATGGATAGCCCACCACAGCATATTAACCAGGGCTTGGCCCTTGGTCTTGTCTGTTTGGGTGGCATAAGCCAGTATCCAGGTGAAACCTACTATGGGATAGGCGTTCGGATTACTGGAGTTGGTCAGCATTACCTTCATGTCGTCGGGCAGCGTCACACCGTAGCTGCAGCGGTCGTGGTGCCAGGGAGGGCAGGATATAGTTTCCCGACGCATTTTTCATCATTGCAAAGGGTATCTGGTTCTGAATTGCATAAGCCAGCTCCACATAGCCTATGGAATTCGGCACCTGTTGTATCTGTCCGGCAACACCTGCGCTGCCATTCCCGCCGATTTCATCGGATGGCCATTTAACGGCGGTAGCATTGCCTATCTGAGTGCTCCAATCCTGGCTTACCTTGGATAGATAGTTCGTGAAGATGTAAGTAGTGCCGGATCCATCCGAGCGATGGACGACCGCTATGGCAGCATCCGGTAGTTTCAGGTCCGGATTAAGTGCCACGATAGCCGGGTCGTTCCATTTGGTAATTTTTCTGAGGAAGATGTTGGCCAGCACATCGCCTGTCAGCTTCAATTGTCCCGAGCTTATTCCGGTAAGATTGTATGCCAGGGCGACAGCGCCGCTGGTCATGGGTATGTGCAGGATAGGGCCCGTGCGCGGCCTCCGCAGTTGCGGTCTGATTATCCGTCATTATGCCGTCGCTGGCGCCGAAGTCCACGGTGCCCGCCGTGATCTGGTTGATTCCTCCTCCGGAACCGATTGCCTGATAGTTAATTTTTACACCAGTGAGTTTATTGTACTCATCAAACCACTTGGTATATAAGGGTGCGGGAAAGGTCGCCCCTGCGCCGTTGAGGACGATTGAAGACTGTGCCTGGGTCGAGGGCTGGGTTGCGGGAGCTGTGGTCTGAGTCGCAGCCGGGGCAGCACAACCTGCCAGGACAACTGCTGCCAACAGCAACGCCGCAAAGGTTACGAACCACTTTTTCATACTATGCAACTGTTATCTCTCCTTCTTAATATTTTTTGCATCCACGAAAAAGTTTAAAACATGGAAATAAAGGAGAGGTTAAACCAATGTTAAATTTAGATTAAAATTCCCAGTGAGTTTATGCCGTAGCCAGAGGAAGAGTGAAATAAAAGGTAGATCCCCGCCCCTCAGTGCTTTCCACCCATATCCTGCCTCCATGCGCCGAGATTATGTGCTTGGAAATTGCCAGGCCGAGTCCAGTTCCCTCATCAGCCCTGGATTTATCCACTTTGTAAAACCTTTCGAAAACCCGTGTCAGCTCCTCTTGCGATATGCCGATGCCCGTGTCTGCTATAGAAACCAGTATGCTATCCTCTTCCTTCCCGGCGGCAACGATTATCCGGCCTCCACTGCCAGTGAACTTTATGGCGTTGTGTATCAGGTTGACCAGTACGCTTTCTATCTGGTCCCTGTCTGTGATAGGCGCAGGCAGTTCCGGCTCAACCCTGATTTCCATGGTGATCCCACCCTTCACAGCCAGCGCTCTCATCCGCTCAACCGAATGTTTGATCAACTGATGAATATCCGTCGCTCCACGGTTGTCCGTCGCATCTCTGCCCTCGACCCTGGCCAGAATACTCAACTCCTGAGTCATTTGCTCCAACTTCTCCGTCTCAACATCGATTTTTTTCAAGAAATCTTCGGCGACTTTAGGATCTTTCATCGCTCCATCCAGAAGAGTTTCCGATAGCAGTTTAATGGATGAGATGGGCGTTCTAAACTCATGTGAAACATTGGAAATAAGGTCCCTGCGGATATCCTCCAGGCGCTGCCTTTCAGTCATGTCTGCAACGATCACAACATGTTTTGTACGATCTTGTACAGGAAGGACGGTGACGTTAAAAACCTGTTTTCTGCGCCGATTTCTGATCAGAGATATCTGCTGCTCTCCGGTCAATACGCTCTTCCTGAGCAATGCATCGAATTCATAGTCTCTGACAACTTCAATAAATGTCGCCCCTCTAATCTTCTCCGGCTTCAGGTCAAACATCCGTTCGGCCGCGCTATTCACCAACTCGACACGGTGGTTATCCCCCAAAATCAGAATGCCGTCTTGTATAGCTGAAAGGGCAACTTTATAAGCGTTCTCCGGGGTTTCAGGCGATTGAGTCTTGGCGCTTGTAGCTGCAGCAACTTGCTGAGCCAACAATTTTTCTTGTGTCTTGCCGATGGTCCTCAACCTGTACCAGGATATAAATACGCTCAACACCAGCAAAATAGCCAGGACTATAATCGCAGTTATAAGCAACCCTTCTTCGGCCATCATCGATTACCCAATTGTTGTGTAACTAAGTATTGAATTTGTAGCCGTATCCGCGTACTGTCTGAAGATGCTGCGCGTGTTCAGCGTCCGTGTCCAGCTTTTGCCTAAGCCAGCGGACATGTACATCCACAGTTCTTGCACTGCCGATATAATCATAGCCCCAGACTTTCCTTAATATCTGCTCACGACTGACAACCCTACCTTTATTAGATACGAGCAATACCAGCAATTCAAATTCCTTCGGATTGAGTTCCACAGGATCACCATGGTGAAATACTTCGTGTCTGTCGAGATCAATTTTTATATCGCCGGATTCCAGGTAACGGCCTCTTGCATCAGAAGATACCTGTGTAAGCTGCTCCTGCGAGCGGCGTAGCTGCGCTTTAATACGAGCCTGCAACTCCCGCATGCTGAAGGGCTTAGTCACATAATCATCGGCGCCCATTTCCAGACCTACGACCTTGTCGACCTCTTCCGTTTTGGCTGTCAGCATGATAATAGGCACTTGTCTCTCTCTCCGGATAATACGGCAGACCTCCAGTCCGCTGATGACCGGCAGCATGATGTCCAATAATATAAGGTCGATATTTTTATTATGAAATATCTCCAGCGCCTTCTCCCCATCCACCGCCGTCCATACCCTGTAACCTTCCTTTTGCAAGTTGTATTGCAGGAGGTCCCTTAGAGTCCGGTCGTCTTCAACAACGAGTATCGATTTCTCAGTCATGAGGGTTGCACCCGATATAAATCATAACATTTTATCTAAATCTTTAATTAACAAACGAGCCCGCAACCGTAACGGCTGCGGGCTCGTTATATTTTCCTGCACACTTATGTCAGGCCAGGAAATCGATGAGTTTGCGGCTGCGGCTGGGATGCCTCAGCTTGGCCAGCGCTTCTTTTTCGATCTGCCTGATACGTTCGCGGGTTAGGCCGAACTCATGTCCGACCTCTTTCAAGGTCAGTCCCTGCTCGTTATCCAGGCCATAACGCATCTCAATGATCTTACGTTCCCGATCCGAGAGCGAAGCGAGAACATCCCTGAACTGCTGCCTGAGCATATTCTGAGCTGCCTCCTCGTCGGGCGCCGGACTGACATCATCCTCGATGAAGTCGCTGAGCTGGCTTTCGTCTTCGCCGATCGGGATATCCAGCGAGACCGGCTCCGCATAAAGAATGCTTACCAGCCAGTCTATCTTGTCGCTGTCCACGCCCATTTCAGCAGCCAATTCCTCGCTGGTGGGTTTGCGGCCCAGCTTTTGCAGCAGCTTTTGCCGGGCATTATTCATTTTGGTGATCGTTTCCACGGTGTGAACCGGCAAGCGTATTGTCCTGGACTGATCGGAGATGACACGGTTGATGGCCTGCCTGATCCACCAGGTTGCGTATGTACTGAACTTAAAGCCGCGCCTGTAATCGAATTTTTCAACGGCGCGCATCAGTCCGATGTTGCCTTCCTGGATCAAATCCGAGAGCGGCATGCCTCGCGCTCTATATTTTTTCGCCATACTCAAGACCAGCCTGAGATTAGCTTTGATCATATGCTCGGCAGCTTCACGGCCGGCTTTCCTGATCTTGTCGAAGTGAGCCGTCAGCTTCTCCCTGTTGATCTCCAGGTACCTGGTAAATTCCGCCTTGGCAGCCATATGTTTCAAGTCGGCTATCTTTTTAACCGCAATGAAACCGTCCACCACTTTCCAGGGTATCAAGTGTGTCAGGATAGAGATCTCAGCTATAGTCGCTACAGCTTCCTCTTCGCTCATGTGGCCGTTACGTGCCACGAATTTTGTCAATTCATCCTGAGTGATGCCGTCTATGTGCGACCTGAATGCTTCATTTTCCAGACGTCCCGATAGAGGCCTGTCCTCAGCTACCTCGTAATGTTTGAGCAACTTCTCTACGATTGCACCATGTACGGCCAGTCTGGCCATCAATGACTTCACGCAATCTATCTCTGCTAAATGCTTCTCAGCCTTAGTTCCGGTCTTTTTCTCAGCCTTGGACTGGTAATTGGCAAGCTCCATGCGTGCCGCCAATTCCCTTTCCTGCTTGCCCGTGAGCAGCGGAGTTTTACTGCATTCAGCAATGTATAGACTCACCGAGTCTTCAGCCAGGTCCCTGGCCCTTTTATCGTTGCCATAGGCAGCTTCGTCCATCTCTGACCTGGAGTAGGATTTGTCTAAATCCTTAATTCCACCTTCCAGATCGCTGAAATCACCCTCCAGACCGATTTTATCTATATCTTTAACTTTTTCTTTTATTTTCGCCATATCTATTTCCTCCCCCCACACAACGATATGTGTGGGGACAATAATTCAAGACAATGAAATGAAATTGTAACCAGGTATTGTTAAAACAATATTAGGATATTCCAATATGGATAATGAGTAAGCGACTTAAGTCTCAAATATTAAAACGAATTAATTCTCGAAAAGGTTGCATGCCTGAGGGCAATTCAAAGGAGAAATCAATGAGGAAAGACCGGCCCAAGAGTCATTCTTCTATAATGACTATTTCATATGGACACTGCAGCGCCCCGGTCTCGCAAACCAGCTCACAATCGCAGCACCAGCCGCAGTCGTCAACCTGGAGAATGGTAACTGTCTCCCCCAACATCACCAGCGCACCGCACCTGCAGACAGCAACACAAAGACCGCAACCATCACATCTGGCCGGATCAAGTACGGGCAAGGTTGACAACATTATCCTCCATATTCACAATACTAAGTGTAAACCTCTGCATGATAGCGTTCTGTAACTTAAATCACCTCAGTTGAGACCCGCCAGTTGATTTAACAGGTCTTTATTTACTATGATTATCTGATGCCTTTCCAGCCTGACAGCCCCTGAATCCTCCAGGCTTTTAAGTGACCTGCCTACTACCTCTCGGGCAGTCCCGGCCATAGCGGCCATCTCATACTGGGTCAGTTTCTGGAAGCCTTCGCCCCCATGAGACGAATTTTCCACCAGGATTTTGGCCACCCTTCCGATCACATTCTTGAAAGATAGGTCTTCGATCAAATCCAGCAGCAGCCGCGACTGCGCGGCCAGCGTTTCCAAGGCATTCCGCACTACCTTCCAGTTATTTTCCATAAAGGCTATCAGGTCATTTTTATGTATCAGATATATTAAAGTCGTTGTGCCCAGAGCCTGGGCACTGTACGGGCTAGGACCGCCGCTAAATACCGCTATATCATTGAAAGATTCGCCGGGCCGGGTTATCTTGATGATCTGCTCCTTGCCCTCGGCAGATGTTTTAAATATCTTCACCACACCCTCTCCGACAAAATACAGGTTCTGCCCGCTTTCTCCTTCCGATATTATGGTCTGCCCCTTGGTAAACGATCTCTGCCCGAAAAGCTGCGCCAGACTTGCCAGGCGGTCCTCGCTGACCTCCTTAAAATAGCGCAGTTTGCTGATGTTTTCTATCGTAATCGCCATAGCAGTAATAAGCAGAATTATACCAGCCGTTTGTTAATTATTAAATGAATAATTAATGGTATGCCCCATGCGGCAGGCACGCTTACTGTGTGACTATACCTAAGCTTCTCGCCAATAGATTGGCTAATAAATTTTAATTGTGATTTTAATCTAAATCTAAAAACATTTTAACGGAGCTTTAATAGTACTAGCCTAAAATTAACACCTGGCGGAGCATTTGGAATAAATATGCAAGGAGGTGATGCGCATGAGCAATGCCGAAGCAGACTGTAAGCGCTGCGGAGGCAAAAGTTTCACAGCCCTGGTCCCGGGGCATACCGTCTTTATCAGGGGGACAGCCGCGGCCTTGCGGGCTCTAAAGAGCAGGGCAGGATAACACCCGTTACCACCGGTAAATAAGTTGTCCGAAAAAAACTCCCGTGCAAAGAGGTCGAAATTTTTTGCCGGGGTTCCCGACAGATTAATCCGGGGTCCAAAACGGATCCTGAAAAGGGTTTTCGGGTTTGAAAAATTCAGGAGGAATAATGAAAACTAGGTTTCCAAGGATACTTGGAGTTTTCGCAGCTATATTCATGGTGGCCTCCTTCGTAATCCCGGCCAGTATCGCAGCGCCGGCAGCGGTCTCTGCGGACCCGGGCATTATGAGATGGGACACCGTCATGACCCCTGAGGCATTCCCGCTGAAGAACGATATAGACAATACCTATATCGGCACCTTCGCCAACAACCCGCCCGGGGGCGATGGCTCTAACAATCCCAGAGGTAGTGAAATCCTCAGCATGGCCGTCGGCAACGATGGCATGACCATAGCCTGGATCGTGAGGGACTGGGAATATTCTCAGGCCCAATACGAACCTGGCTACCTCAACACCCTTATTTGGAGCAACACCGCGGGCATCACCGCAGTCGGCTCCAAAGAGCTGGGCCTTATGCGCGCCTCCGGCTTCTTGATCGGCACTTCTGCGACGGCATATCCGTTCGACAAGAAAGCCGGCCTTCCCAGCAACTGCTACCAGGTAGCGCTGGCGCCGGATGATCCCAAGTTCATCGCAGTCACCTGCGATCCCACCGCCGGCGGTCTTTACAATACCGGCCTGGGCGCCGGCCCCAAGAGGATCTACGTATCCTCCGACTCCGGCAACACCTGGGACCTGGCCTATGACGGCACCACGGCACTGGCCGCCGCCGAGTTCATCCGCAATATCGACATCTCGATCGATTACGGCGGAAAACGCGATATCGGCTTTGTGACCGCTACCGGTGCAGGCGCCGGCAGGTGGTTTGTCAGGGCATCCAGCGGCTTCAACAACTGGATCGACCAGACAGCTTCACCGTCCATCGTAATGCCCGCCGGCCTTAACACCACAGGCGGCGTTGATACCCAGGTATTCGATTACTATGCCATTAAATTCTCCCCCACCTACAATGGCGACTCTTCCGTAGCCCTGGTTGCCGCAACCGCTGCGGGCACCTATTACAACGTGGCTCAGCGCGACCTCAACCAGAACTACACCATCGGCTGGGCTTTCGGCACTTCCATCAACGTTCGCAGCACTTCCGATACGGGCATAAGCTCGCCCACCATCCAGCTAACCTTAACAATGTAGTCCTGCAGCTCCCGTCCGACTTCTCCGGTCAGTCCTCCTCACTGCGCAGGGCTTACATCAGCCTCGATGCCATGAGGGGCCCCGTGGCCGGCGTGGTCACCAGCCCCAAACTCACACAGGACGGCATCTACCGCGTAGACGACACCACCATCTATGTACTGATGGACACCTATCAGACCCCCAACAAGTCCATCTACAGCATCGCATACTTCGGCACTTACGCCTCCGGCAAACTGCTGGCTGGCGAGCGCATGGGCTTCCCCTGCACGGCGACCGTGCCCACCTGGTTCACGGATTCACCGACCACCTGCCCGATCCCATGCTGGTATCCCGCACTTAAACCCACCACCGGCGCTGCCGGCCTCGTGGCCAACTGCGCAGTCGGCAACAACACCGGCGTGGGCGCTGCCCTGGTCGCCTGGAACGCTGACGGCTCACTGGGCCTGGTCTCCACCGGCTCACTGCCCGCCAACCCGACCACCGGCGCTATCGCAGCCAATGGCACTCTTGCCGTACCCGCTATCGCCAGCGGCGTATGGTGGGGCGCTGAGACCCTGTTGAGCGACGGCACCGTTTATGCACTGGGCGGCGGCGTCACCACCCTCTACAGCGTATTAGGCCCCGGAGTGAGCGGTTCAACTCCGATAGGCACCTGGCCCGTCATTCATGACGACGAATCCGCATTCGCTATCAGCCGCAACAACGGCGAGACCTGGAACCAGCTCTCACTCATCGACACCACCATCGACTGGTTCAACGATGTAGCCGTTGCTCCCGACTGCACGACCATTTACCTGGCATCGGTCAACGCCAACAACGCAGGCACCGGCTGTAACGAGTTCGACTCGGTATGGCGCAGCACCATTAACCCCAATGTGGCCGCACCGCTCGCAGCGGTACCTCCCATTGGCACTTACTGGGAGCGCGTATACTGCCGCGTGACCACAGGCAACTGCGGTCTTACGCAGTCCGAACTGCCTCTGCTCCGCGTGGTTGAGTCCTGCACCGACAAGAAAGACGGCGAGATCGTCGGCTGGGCCGCACAGTATGCTACCGCTACTGCCACCGGCAACAGCGGCGGCGTGATGGCCTGGTCTCCCGACTACGGCGATTACTGGGCAACCATTACCCCCAGGTATCCCGTACAGGACTTCACTTTCGAAACCAGCACTACCCTTTACGTCCTCAGCCCGGAC
>CAWKFY010000043.1:0-8161 GCA_963848815.1 uncultured Chloroflexia bacterium | reverse complement strand
TATATCATTCTGGACGGCTCGACCTGAAAGATCTTAATCCAGCCCAGTAGCAGCGGGTCGATGATGCTCAATCCCAGGCTTTCCATCTGGCTGTGCATGCTCTTAACCGTATTCTCCGTCGTAAAAAGCAAAACCCTGTGGCGGGCGTTAAGGGCGCCCCACATCATCTGCTGCGACAGCACTGATTTACCGGCATCGGACTGCCCTTCTATTAACGTCAATGAACCGACAGGGATTCCGCCGCCAAGCCGTTTATCGATCTCGGAATGACCGGTACATATTATTTCATCTTGCGACCGGGCATCTTCGTCCGACGCTAATATCTTTGTCATCTTATCCTCTTAAAACTTTACCTATCAAAATATCCGTTACCAGCCAAAAGCTATCTGGCTTTTAGCGCCGTTCGGCGCTACCACCATTGCCAGGTTGGTCATGTTCTCCGTTGCCACGGGGTAGAGATTAATCACCATTTCCATCGTCTCACCAGGATCTAAAATATTAGGCTCATATATTTCCGGTTTCCCCTGAAAAAAAAAAGCCGCCAGTCGTCCACCCCGGTGTAGCTGTAGAATATGGTATCCAATTGGTATCCCCATTCTGATACCGCACAATCACATCCCAAGCTGCATAGTCGGCAATTTTTGTATTACCGGTATTAGCCACGGACAGCGTCAAAGTACCTCCGCCCGGCGCAGTCACCGCGTTTTCACAGGTGATACTGGTACTTACCATATCCCTGGCCAGTGTCTCTTCTTGCCTCAGGGAGTCCGACACCGAATCTATGGCGTTGAGCGCTGTCATAGCAATGGAAACCCCGGCCGCTATCAGTAAGGCAATGCAAACGAGTGTGATTGCGAAATTCTCCATGGCTCTCCTAGGCTTGCGCTGTAAATATCATCGTCCGAAATCCCATTGGGCAGCACAAATTTAAAATAGTATGAACCGGAAGGTGGGGAAGCTAAATTAATTGTTATTTGGGCGGTATTCGTCGTACCCCATTCAGTCCCGTTTTCGATGGTATAGCTCCAGTAGGGAAGGTCCGATCCGGAGCTGCCGAAGGGTATCCTGGCAAAGTTACCCTCAGGTCCGAAGAATACATCGCTATTCTGAATTCCCAGTATCCTGGAAGCTCCAACATTTTTTATCCACACGTTAACTGTACTGCCAGTGTTGGATATCTCGATTATCTCAATCTTGCACCTGATCCTATCATCGATTTTCCCCGTGGCATCCGCTATAGCGCCCGTACTCTGGGTAATAGCGGGGTAAATAGCATTGATCACTACCATGCAGCAGACCACTCCTCCTATGATGAGCAGGAGTGTAACCATAACTTTATCCACGTCTTGACTCCTTCATAACCGACAGCATGGAAAGCAGGGCGCTGTCGTGCTCCTCGGATCCGCCCATCAGGCTTTCCAATTGGGCCAGCGTAGCCAGATAATCGGTTGCAGTCGGTGACTGTTTCGAAGTTGATTCATATCTTGAAATGTGTATCATCCTGATCATAACGTCTTTTATATTTGTAGGAATGCGGCCCATGGCGCTCGACATCTCCACCAGTGCTTCGGTCCTGTCCTTGCCCAGCTTCTGGCAAGCCTGGTCTACCCATTGCGTCAAACCGGCAATTACCACCAGGTCGGTCCTGTTGCCGATCAGCGTAGCGGTACCGCCCTTTTTCTTGCCGTTTTTAGGTGAGCCGGTTTTTATGGTTAACTCTTCCTCTTTTTCCTCTTCAATGATCTCGTCGATCTCGGTTTCAGCTTCCAGTTCCACCGGCGCGACATTTTTCTTCTTGCCGCGGCCCTTGGGTTTCGGGGCCGGTTCTTCCTCGACCTCCGACTCATCTTGCTCGGGTGATCCTGCCGAAGGTCCCGGCTCTGCATTAGCCGAAGGCCCGGATTGCGAATCCCCGGAGGGCCCAGGCCCGGCCGAAGGACCCGCTTCGGGCATACCATCGGGTGGACCGCCAGGACCGGGCATGCCCGGCTTATTGGTGTCGAGTTCCGTAAACGGCTTGCCGAACGATAAATCCGAGTCATCCATGGAAGGCTTATTGCCATCCTTACCTAAATCAAATATATCCGGTGTTACCTCTGTTTCCTTATCTTTTTCATCAGGGCCGGCAGGTGGCGTGCCGATATTGGGTACCGTGCTGAAATTAAAGGGGTTCTGTATATTAAGGTACTGCTCGCGGATATCAAGCAGGATCGTCTTGACCTCATTTTTCAATATCTTTAATTCTTCTTCCAGAAGTTTTATTCTCTGTTCTTCGTTCATACGATTTACCCCTTTTTCGTGGTGGGCATCCGCCGGAGCGGATGCCCACTTTCACATTACCACCTGTAAATCTAGTTACTCCTTCATAAGGCTTAGTCTTAGTGCAGGTCCATCACCGGTTCGATGGCCGGAGGCAGCTGCCTCTGGATAGTGATGGTCGAGCCGAGCGACGGTTTTACCTGGATGCTGAATGTCTGGTTGGCCGTCAGGTTCTCAGTAAGAGCTCCAGCGGAGCCGAGATCCAGCAGGTTAACCGTGATTTCAAACTGCTCGCCGGTTTCCAGAAGGTTGTTGCCATTGTCATCGCCGATGGGTGTAAAACTCCATGATACGTTGTTGATATAGTCTTTCTGAGTTGTCAGGCTGATGACGCATTTGTTCTGGCCTGCCGTGCTGCCGGAGTTGGGAGTCATGTCGATGGGGTTGCCCGCAATAGCGTTCTTGACCGTGAAAAGCACCGATCCCACAACGCTGGAATTGTCGGCCGCGGCCTTGCCAATTACTGAGCCGGAAAGCTCCATGTTGCTCTTGGCTTCGTTCAAGCCGGCATAGATGGTTTCCTTGCCCCTCTCTGCCGAGAAGAGGCCCGCACTCAATACTGCATAGCCGAATACGGCTGCCACAGTCACGAATGCGATCAGTATGATGGCGGTCTCCAGACCGGTCATACCTTTTTCTCCCCTGTGGAGATGGAACATCGCTTTCATTAACTTAATCATTCTTTCCTCCTTATTAAGGGTTTAATACTCTTAGTGCAGGTCCATCACCGGTTCGATGGCCGGAGGCAGTTGCCTCTGGATGGTGATGGTCGAGCCGAGCGACGGCTTTACCTGCAGGCTGAATGTATCGTTGGCCTGCAGAGGCTCGCTCAAGCTCAAGCCCGTGCCGAGGTCGCTGAGATCAACGGTGACTTCAAACTGCTCGCCGGTTTCCAGAAGATTATTGCCGTTGTCATCGCCGATGGCGGCAAAGGACCACTTCACATTATTGAGATAGTCGTTCTTGGTTGTCAGGCTGATGACACATTTATTCTGGCCTGCCGTGGCGCCGGAGTTGGGGGTCATGTCGATGGGATTGCCGGCAATGGCGTTCTTGACGGTGAAAAGGATCTTGGTGAGGTTCTCGGAATTGCCGTCGCCTATCACCGAGCCGGAAAGCTCCATGTTGCTCTTGGCTTCATTCAAGCCGGCATAGATGGTTTCCTTGCCCCTCTCTGCGGAGAAGAGGCCCGCACTCAACACTGCATAGCCGAATACGGCTGCCACAGTCACGAATGCGATCAGTATGATGGCGGTCTCCAGACCGGTCATACCTTTTTCTCCCCTGTGAAGATTGAACATCGCTTTCATTAACTTAATCATTTTTTTCTCCTTACTAAATGCCTTAACCGCTTAGTGCAGGTCCATCACCGGTTCGATGGCCGGAGGCAGCTGCCTCTGGATGGTGATGGTCGAGCCGAGCGACGGTTTTACCTGCAGGCTGAATGTATCGTTGGCCTGCAGAGGCTGCACTCAGAGCTTAGATCGCTCATAAGAATGGTGATTTCAAACTGCTCGCCGGTTTCCAGAAGGTCATTGCCGTTGTCATCGCCGATGGCGACTTTGGACCACTTCACGTTGTTGAGATAGTCATTCTTGGTCGTCAGGCTGATGACGGTTTTGTTCGGTCTGCCGAGCGCCGTCAGTTAGGGGTCATGTCGATGGGGTTGCCGGCTATGGCATTCTTAACTGTGAAAAGGATGCTGGTGACGTTGTCAGCATTGCCCTTGGCCAGCACTGAGCCGGAAAGCTCCATGTTGCTCTTGGCTTCGTTCAAGCCGGCATAGATGGTTTCCTTGCCCCTCTCTGCGGAGAACAGGCCCGCACTCAATACTGCATAGCCGAATACGGCTGCCACAGTAACGAATGCGATCAGTATGATGGCGGTCTCCAGACCGGTCATACCTTTTTCTCCCTTGTGGAGATTGAACATCGCTTTCATTAACTTAATCATTTTTTCCTCCTTATTAAGGTTCCGACCATTTGTTTAATTTTGATTGCCTCTTTTTAATTTTTGATGTCGGCCCTGATAGGCTGTCACCTCCTGCTGATTTTGTTTATATGTTGTTCAATTGAACTTACTGGCACCTCCTAACTCATATTCAGGTAATAATCCACAACTTCATAACTTAACAAGAGTAAAATTGCTCCCCTGCTGAAATAGAACCATGCGCCACAAGTGGACTATCCGAATTGCCCCAATCAAATCGCTGCGCCTGACATCCCCTGTAAGAAAACCCGAAGCCCCGCTCTCAATGGCCGGTATCAGGAAGTTTTGCTCATCATTTAGTACGATGATTCCTACATGAGGCGAGCAATCCTTAATATATGAGATGACCTTGGTGCTGTCCGTGCCCTTCAGCCTGCCGTCAAGGATGACGATATCAGGGGACACTTTAACTACCAGGTCTAATGCTTCTTTGCCGTCACGGGCTTCACCGATTACTTTTATGCTTTCGTCCCCCGCCAGCATATGGCGGATGCCCTCTCGCATAGCTTCACTGCTGTCCACCACCAGTACACGAATCGCGTCTTCAACGAGGTTACCTGTTGAATCTGTAAATGCGCTTGTTGACCGTGTAATCATGACCCTCCTCAGTTATCGCATATCATCAGATATATTCTTTGTTTTGCTCTATTTTGGCATGGCGGGCATTGAGGGGTAAGTCCCAAATGGTTTCATTATGGTGACCGTGTTAGCTCATACTTTTGGCACCGATATGCCCGCGCATAGGAATAATCGAGCCGGACTGCACAGCGGAAATAAAAAAAGGGCCCGTTTGCGGGCCCTTTTAATACGGTGGAAGGGAATGTTTTAAAGCATATTGCGCCGATAAGCTTCGGCTACAGCCTGAGTGCGGTCAACAGCATCCAGCTTGCTGAAAATCGTGTTGGTTTCCCTTTTGACAGTCGCCTCGCTGACGCAAAGCTTACCTGCTATTTCCTTATTAGTAATGCCTGCTGCAATCAGCCGCAGTATATCCAACTGGCGGGGGGTCAATAAGGTATTGCGGCTGAGCTGTGCTACATTGCCAAACTGTGTAAACAGAGTGCGGGTAATGGATGGCGCAAATGGCGACTGGCCTTCGAAAGCCAGCTTTATCGACCTGGAAAGTTCTTCGCGGCCGATGTCCTTTAAAAGGTATCCGACTGCGCCGGCCTCGGCGGCCTGGGCCAGGTATTTATCTTCATATACGGTGAGGATTATTATATTGGCTTTACATTCTTTGGCTTTTAGTTGTCTGGTAGCCTCGATCCCACCCATGCCGGGCATCCTGACGTCCATCAATATAATATCCGGATCCAGCTCCGCGGCCTTAACTACAGCTTCTTCTCCCGATTTTGCTTCTCCGACCACATCTATCCGCTCATCCAACTCCAGCATGCGGCGCAACCCTTCGCGCACCAGCTGCTGGTCATCTACCAGCATAACCCTTATCAATTTAATGTCACTGTTCATTTCCTGCCACTATTGAACTGATATGAGTCGAGTCACTATGTGTCAAGAGCGGCAAACGGCCGAATATCTTGGTCCCGCTGCCGGGGGAGGTCACGATGTTCAATGCGCCCCCCAGCATTTCTGCTCTTTCTTTCATAGTGATCAACCCGATGCTGCTTTTAGCAACCTTGTCGCTTAAAGCATCCGACAGGTCAAAGCCTTGCCCGTCATCAGTTATTTCAACTATGGCATATTCTAAATCAAATTTCAAAATAAGGTCAACGTGCGAAGCTTGCGCGTGCTTTCTGACGTTATTTAAAGCCTCTAGAATTATACGGTAAATGCTGACTTCCTGCACCAGCGATAAAGTATTCATGCTGCCGATGATCTTAAATTCGCAGATCGTTCCGTTTTCGCGGTTAAAGCCTTCGACCTGCCTGCGCAGGGCCTCGATTAAACCGAGCTCCGCCAGGGCAATTGGATGAAGGTCGAGTATTATACGTCTCAGCTCCTTTATGCTCTGGTTAAGTATATTGTTGGTGCGCTTTATCTCGACCGCCGTATCCTCATGCCGCTCCGATGCCAGGAACGCCTCGCATAATTGCATCCCGTATGATGCGCTGACGAGCCACTGCGCCAGGCCGTCATGCAGTTCGGATGAAATCCTTCTTCGCTCATCTTCCTGAGCAGTCAATGATTTTTTTAGGAACCTTTCAAGGTTCCTCTGCTGCAGCCTCACGCTTTCGAATAGGGTGGCATTCTCGATGGCGATGGCCGCCTGGCCCGCCAGAATGTATAAAAGCTCCAGATCACCTTCTGTAAAGGGATTGCGTGAGGTGATTTTACTGCAATTGATAACGCCAATTACCTTTTTCTTTAATAGCAGGGGCACGCAAAGTGAAGAAACTATCTCAGGATTGCCGCTAAATTTGAGCTGCTTTGCTTCGCCGTTCAACAGTATTGCACGGCCAGTCTCAACCACAGACCAGGCTATGCTATCATCGGAGATATCTTCGCCTTTGCCGATCAGCTCACCGGGCAGGCCGATGGCTGCCTTGATGGTCAATTGCTGTGTAAATTCGTCCAGCAGCATCAGGGACACACGGTCGGCCCTCGTTTCTATACACACGAGGTTAACGATCCTGGGGAATATTTTGTCTGCATCGAGTTCAGACACCAGAGATTTATTCAGCTCAAATAAAGGTAGCAGCGTTTTCAGGCGCATATTCTCTTTGGCCAGCCGGCTGTGCTGCAAAACCTCTTCCACGACTTTTTTAAGGTCCTTTTCGTCTATGGGTTTCTCCAGAATAGCCTGGGCGCCGGCTTGAAACGCCTTGATCAGCAGGTCCGGTGAATCGTTGTGGGTCATAACGATCACACCGATTTCAGGGCTGAGAAAACGTGCCCTATGTAAGACTTCGAGGGCGTTATCTTCCTGGATGGCCAGGTTGAAAATCAGGACGTCTATGTTTTTTCTTTGTATGGTAGAAAGCGCTTCAGAACAGGATTCCGATTTGATGACGGTGAAACCGCTACCGGCCAGGGCGTTTTTTACCGCTGACGTAGAAACGCGGTCATCGTCGACCAGCAGAATGTTTTCTTTATACATTGCGGTCCTTAAAGATTACTCGCTTTATCGTGCCCTGTATATATTTATATTAATAATTTATACTATTTCTTCTTCGGCCACCAGCCCCACCAGTTTTCCTGACCACACTTGGTACATTTGACCTTCACTGCGACGACGCCAACAGACCCGCATGAACCGCAGTTGAATATTTTACTGATGTTGTAGCCGGCCGTTCCACGCAACCCCTCGGAAATTACTTCAACCTGGCTGCTCACATTCTGAATCTGCTGCACGGCAGCTTTGAAGGCAGCCGGGTTAACATGGTTGGAGGGTGCGTTGCTGTTATTATCAAGCTTGGTTAGCATCACTTCGAGCTTTGCAATGCGGTTAACCATCTCGGCCATTCTTTCCTGCAAAGCATTGATATCACCCGCGGCTATACACTCTTCGTGACTATGGCCTCCGCCTCCTGTCGCAGGTAGCTCCCCTGGAGCAGGGGACGACGGTACGCTCATCCTTTGGACTCTCTGCATAGTCGGTGGCGCAGCAGTTTTGGAAGCCGCCTCGGCGGGCGCGCTGGCTGCCACCCTGTGGGCCGACGCCGGCTTATTAGCAACGCTCTTAGTCACCATCGAATCGATTTCTTCCTGCGTCAGCATTTTACTCGTATCGTCCATGGCACACCTTCTATGTTAAACTCCAAACAACCTCAATACTCATTGAGCTCGCTTATCAGAACGTTCTTTTTGTTTTCTTTAGTCAGGTCGATTTCGCGCTTCATATCTCTATGGCCCGGTTTTTCATCGCATTCCAGCTGGCAGCCGGTGCATATAT
>CAWKFY010000042.1:0-14656 GCA_963848815.1 uncultured Chloroflexia bacterium | reverse complement strand
AGTAAAAGGCGGTATCGCATCGTTACGTTTCCGACATTGAGGTTATTTGTAGGCAAAATAGACCCTTTGCTATACTACCTGCGGATTTAATGCTGTACCCAATAATCGTTTAAGGAGTGAGGCCCGGGTTTGTTTTTGAATCTTCTGCGTGATTTCGGCCTGACCTTTGTGCCGCTGTTCGTGGCCATGGATTCCATCAGCGTGGTCCCCATCCTGCTCACGCTCACTCAGGAAATGACCGATAAACAACGGGCGGGCGTGATACGTAACGGACTGATCACAGCCCTGGCCCTGGGGCTGGTCTTCATTGCCATAGGCAAAGGAATCTTCATTTTTATGGGGATAACGGTGAATGATTTCCTCATAGCGGGCGGGCTGATCCTCTTTCTGCTGGGCGCCAAGGAGCTGGTAGTCGGAAAGATGTTTGAGGCGCAGGCCTCTATGGGCGATAATGTAGTCGGCGTGGTGCCGCTGGGCACGCCCCTGGTAGCGGGGCCAGCCGTGCTTACCACACTGATGATACTGAACGACCAGTACAATATACTGATTGTGACATTTTCTTTCATTATGAACCTGCTGATATCCTGGTTGTTTTTCGTCCAGGCCAACAGGCTGGTTAAAATACTGGGCCGTGGTGGAGTGATGGCGATAGCAAAAGTATTTGCTTTGCTGCTGGCTGCCATTGCGGTTAGCATGATCCATCGCGGGATCGCCAATTTCCCTGCGCAATAGATAAATAAGTTTTGGAGGTTGAACTGTTATGTGGCTATGCACTAATTGCAGGCATCTTGAAATGGCCGAGGCCAAACCCGAGCATTGTCCGGTGTGCGGCGCTCCCGCTGAGCAGATGGCGCTGTATCAGAATACAAGAATAAAAGGCACCAAGACCCTGAAAAACTTGCAGGAAGGCTTTGCCGGCGAATCCAAAGCCAACATACGCGACCTGGCTTTTGCTCTAAAGGCCGACCAGGAAGGTTTGCCCGCAATCGGCGGACTCTTCAGGGCTGTAGCGCAATCCGAGGCGGTGCATGCCTCGCGCCATCTCCAGTTACTTGGAGTCATAGCTGACACGCAGGAGAACCTGCAGGCCGCATTCGAACGTGAGAACTATGCCAAAGATGCTTACCCGGACTTTATCAAAGATGCCAATGAAGAGGGAAATCCCGCGGTCGCCAAGGTATTTGAATTCCATCGCGATGTGGAGAGGGGGCATGCCAAGCTGTATGAGAGAGCGCTCGACCGCATCATGGACCCGCAGGGAGTCGAGTATTATGTTTGCAACGTGTGCGGCTATGTAGCGGTGGGCTCTGCTCCCGATGAATGCCCTATCTGCGGCGCCAAGAAGGAAGCGTTCAAGCTCGTCGTCTAGATTTCTCTAGCGGCGCAGCTTGGAGTACATGTTTTCCAGGTCTTCCAGCCACAGCGCCGGCTCGGCATCTGACGGCATCCTCCAGTCTCCTCTGGGCGAAAGGCTGACGGAACCAACCTTGGGCCCCTCGGGCAGACAGGTCCTCTTGAACTGGTTATGGAAAAAGCGCTTGATGAAGTTCATCAGCCAGCGGTGGATGTCCTCCAGCGTATAGTGCCCTTCGAACAGCTTCTGCTTGCGGGCTTCATTGGCCAGGAAAAGTATCTTGCCGGGACGTGTTCCCAGCCTGACCAGCGGGTAGAGGAAGAAGTCGGCCAGCTCAACCGGCCCGATGATGTCTTCGCTCATCTGGGCAATCTTGCCCTTATGCGGGCTCTTCAGCTCGGGGGAGATGGGGGTATCGAGTACATCGTATAGCACCTTCTGCGCCGGAGTGCCGGACAACTCCTCATCGGCTACCCAGCGTATCATATAGCGCACCAGGGTCTTGGGGACTGAAACGTTGACGTGATAGTGCGACATATGGTCGCCTGAGAAGGTGCTCCAGCCCAGCGCCACCTCGGTCAAATCGCCCGTACCAAGCAATATGCCGTGCAGTTCGTTGCCCTTATTGAAGAGGAACTCGGTGCGGTAACGGGCCTGGCTGTTCTCAAAAACTATATCCTCAGTGGGGCCGTGTTCCAGGTCGCTGAGGTGTGCTTTGCATGTGGTGGAGATATCCACGCGCTCGATATTGACGCCGAGCGCCTTGCACAGGCCCACAGCATTGTTGCGGGTGCGGTCGGTGGTGCCGAAGCCGGGCATGGTGAAAGCAAAGACGTTTTTACGCGGCATTTTGAGGAAATCCATGGTCTTGGCTGCCACGAGCAGCGCCAGCGTTGAATCCAGGCCGCCCGAAACTCCCAGTATGATGTGCTCGATTTTAGCCCCGGTAAGCTTCTTGGCCAGCGCCGCTACCTGCATGGAGAAGATATCGTGGCACCTTTCGGCGCGCCTGGCGAGGTCCCGGGGAACGAAAGGTTGCGGGTCTATATCCCGCAATAACTTGGTTGCCGCAGTATCGTCCACGTATGCCTCTATGACACGGAAGGGTTTTATATGGGCGGGTGACTGGCGGAAGCTGGTCAGGATAGTCCGGTCGTGTACCAGACGGTCCAGGTCGACATCGGAGATAATCAGGGAGGGCCCGGGCAATAACCGCTGGGATTCTTTGAGTATATTGCCGTTTTCACCGATCAGGCAATGCCCGCCAAAGACCACGTCATTGGACGATTCACCCGTGCCTGCCGAGACATAGCAGCAAGCCGCCACGCAGCGGCCCGACTCGGAGGAGACCATGATACGGCGCCAGTCAGCTTTAGCCAGTATCTCATTGCTGGCCGATATATTTACCATGACCGTGGCGCCGGCCAGCGCCTGGTATTCATGCGGCGCCAGGGGCACCCACATGTCTTCGCAGATCTCAACCCCTATAATGGCGGAGGGTATCCCGTGAAGCGTGAAAAGTATATTGGTGCCGAAGGGTACTACTTTGCCGTCGATATGCACGGTGTCGGAGAGCGCATCTTCGCCGGAGACAAACCACCTGCTCTCGTAAAACTCCTTGTAGGAGGGCAGGTAGGTCTTGGGGATGATGCCCAGTATCTGGCCTCCGCAAATGACCGCAGCGCAATTGAAGACTTTCTGGTCTATGCACATGGGCAGTCCGGCGATAACCATCATATTCGAGCCGGCGGTGGACTCGACCAGGGAATCCAGTCCCCGGGCGGCCTTTAACAGCAGCGATTCCTGGTGGACCAGGTCGCCCAGCGTATAGCCGGTCACGCACATTTCCGGCAGGGCCAGTACCTGCACGCCCGCCGATGCGGCTTTTTCAATCATTTCCGCGATGGCCTTTATGTTGAAGTCGACATCGGCTACTTTTAGTGCAGGCACGGCGGCGCCGATGCGTAAAAAACCCAGGTCTTTGCTTAGACTTACTGTTTGTACCAATTCAATCCCCCTAAAAAATCGGTGTCAATCCAGTTTTTTCAGATGCGGCCTGCAGATCATCGGTGTTTGTTTACGCCCCTTCACAAATAATGCAGGCCGGCCTAGCTTTGGTTATAATAAAACGTCGTTGAAATAAAATCAACGCACTGCATGTAATATTTTATAGGTTTTACGGAGAAATTCATATGATCAAGCTGGTTTTGCTGCGGCATGGCGAAAGCGTGTGGAACAGCGAGAACAGGTTCACCGGGTGGACAGATGTGGACCTTTCAGATAAAGGTATTATGGAGGCCCAAAAGGCAGGCCGGGTGCTGAAAAAGGAAGGATACGTATTCGACCTGGCATATACGTCTGTGCTGAAGCGTGCCGTCAGGACACTGTGGATTGCGCTGGATGAGCTTGACCTGATGTGG
Organism: uncultured Chloroflexia bacterium; assembly: GCA_963848815.1. Taxonomy (GTDB): domain Bacteria; phylum Chloroflexota; class Dehalococcoidia; order GIF9; family UBA5629; genus UBA1162. Next base: position 10,882 of record CAWKFY010000042.1, on the reverse strand, counting down.
ATACCGGTGAAAAATTCCTGGCGTTTGAATGAAAAGCATTATGGTGCGCTGCAGGGACTTAACAAGTCCGAGACCGCTAACAAATACGGTGAAGACCAGGTGTTGATCTGGAGGCGGAGCTATGACATACCGGCGCCGGCTCTGGATAAAAAGGATGAACGCTATCCGGGTCATGACCCCAGGTACGCGGACTTGAAAGCCGGCCAGGTCCCGCTTACAGAAAGCCTCAAGGATACCTACAAACGCTGCCTGCCTTATTGGCGCAGCGTGATAGCGCCTTCGATCAAATCCGGCAAACGGGTGATCATTTCGGCACATGGCAACAGCCTGAGGGCGCTGGTTAAATATCTGGATAACGTTTCCAATAAGGATATCGTCGGCCTGAACATACCGACGGGCATACCGCTGGTTTTCGAGCTTGACGGGAGTCTGAAAAAGTTAAAAAGCTATTACCTGGCCAGCCCAGATGAACTGGAGAAGGCGACCAGTGCGGTCGCAAATCAGGGCAAGGCAAAGTAAGCGTCGGCGGCTCTTCGCCTACGTAATTTGATTAACATCAGGCCTGCCAAGTCTGGTATTATATCTGGCATCAAATAACCCTAATGGCTCTACATACATGCGGATCTGTATTTTAAGCTATCGCAGCTATCCTTATTCGGGCGGGCAGGGCATTTATATGCGCTACTTGAGCAATGCCCTGCGGGACCTGGGGCACGAAGTAGACCTCATGTCGGGACCGCCCTATCCCATAGTGGATGAGGGTGTGGGCCTGATAAAGCTGCCCAGCCTCGACCTCTATACTCTGAATTCCTTCCAGCGGCTGTTTATCGACCCTCGCAAGCTCAATACCTATGCTAACTTGGTGGAGTGGGCCGGCACGGCTACCGGATATTTCTCCGAGCCCCTGACCTTCGGCATGCGGGCACATCAATACCTTTGCCGCGACGGCAAGAAGCTCTACGATGTCATACATGACAATCAGACTCTCTCCTACGGGATAGTCGATATACAGAAAGCGGGATATCCCATTGTGGAAACGATCCACCATCCGGTCACCAAGGACCGTGACCTGGCCATCAGCTCGGCCAAATCCCTCAAGGACAAGCTGGGCTATCGCCGCTGGTTCTCCTTCACCGGCATGCAGATAAAGGTAGCCCGGCAGTTGCCCCACATAATCACGGTCTCGGAGATGGCCAAACAGCATATTCACGAGGTCTTCAAGGTACCCGAGGACAACCTCAAGGTTATTTACAACGGCATCGACACGGAGCTATTCAGCCCGTCGGACAGCGTGAAAAGGCTGGACAACATGATATTGATGGTGATGAGCCGTGATACCGCGGTCAAGGGCCTCCGCTTCCTGCTGGAAGCCCTGGCTGAATTGAGGAAAAAATATGATCTTGATCTTGTGGTGGTGGGCAGGACCATGGGCGACGGCCTGACGGAAAAACTGATGGAGAGGCTGGGGGTTACCGCTCACGTGACCTTCAGGGACCGTATCGATACCGATGAGCTCGTAAACCTTTACCGGACGGCAACGTTGGTGGCCGTGCCATCCACTTATGAAGGGTTCGGACTGCCCGCAGCGGAGGCCATGTCCTGCGGCGCACCCGTGGTGTCCACGACTGCCGGGGCCTTACCCGAAGTAGTAGGTGATTCAGGCATCCTCGTGCCGCCGGCAGACTCTGCGGCGCTGGCCTCCGCTATCGACAGCCTGGTCGCCGACCCTGCCAAAAGGCGGGAATACAGTGTGCTGGGACGCCGGCGCATCCTGGATAATTTCAACTGGAAAAATGCCGCCAGGCGGACCGCCGACATATATCTCGAAGCTATTCAAAGCAGGCCGTTATAACGGTTAATTAACGCTCCAATTTACCCCAGCATTGATTAAACGGTTAATTACATGTAAAATGTTCGGGTGCTTTCGGCATGAATATTAATAAAACGAGGTTGGCGGGTACCCGATGCGTGTATGTTTACTCAGTTACCGGGCATATAAATACTCCGGCGGACAGGGAGTATACGTAAAATATCTCAGCCAGTCTCTTAGGGACCTGGGGCATGAGGTGGATGTCGTTTCCGGCCCTCCCTATCCGGACCTTGCGGATGGCATAAAGCTGATCAAGCTTCCCAGCCTGGACCTCTACCGGTACTCCGAGATCAGGCGCTATTTTATCAACCCCCTGCTTTTGAACACCTGGCCGAATTTTGTGGAGTGGATCGGCGAGTGCGGCGGATTCTTTACCGAGCCCAAAGCTTTCGGCATGCGCGCCTACGACATGTTCCGGCAGGACGGGCATTCGAAGAGATATGACATCATACACGATAACCAGTGCATTACCGAGGGCATCCTCAAGATCCATCAGATGGGGCTGCCGATGGTCACCACCATTCATCATCCCATAACCGTCGACCGTGCGCTGGCGCTCAAGGCTGCAAAATCGTATATCAAAAAGCTGGGCATCAAACGCTGGTATGCCGTCTGCGATACCCAGGTCAGGGTTGCCAGACAGCTATCGCACTTTATCACGGATTCACAGAATTCGCTGGATGAGATAATCGGTAGCTTCGACCTGTCTCCCGATAGGTTCAGGATGATCTACTGCGGCGTCGACCATGATATATTCAAGGAAGCGCCGGGCCCGGTCAGGTCGGATAATACTATCCTGGTAGTCAATAGCGGAGATACCCCTCTCAAAGGTTTGAAGTATTTGATGGAAGCTGTGGCAGAGCTGCGCAAAACAAGGGGCATACGCTTGACCATTGTTGGGGTGCCCATGAAGAATGGCTATACACAGGGGCTGATAAAATCGCTGAAGCTCCAGGATTGTGTCGCCTATACAGGAAAAATAGATACGGATGAGTTGGTCAAACACTATTCGACCGCTACCATGCTGGTCGTTCCCTCAGTATATGAGGGTTTCGGGTTGCCGGCAGCCGAGGCCATGGCCTGCGGCACACCGGTGGTATCTACGACGGCGGGGGCGTTGCCCGAGGTGGTGGGCGATGCCGGCATCCTCGTTCCGCCGAGCGATACCCGTGCCATTATAAGCGCTGTTACAGCCCTGCTCGACGACCAGGATAAACGCCGGCAAATAGGCCGGTTGGGCGCTGAAAGGGTCAGGCGTTTATTTAACTGGTCGAATACTGCCAGGCAGACTGCTGAATATTATAGGGAGGCGGTGGAGTCCCAGACTGCACGCGCCGGGATTTGAGGGATATGAGCATAAACAGCGGCATTCTAGACGACGCATCAGAACTGGAAAATAAACTGTCATGGCAGTTCCTTGATCCCACGCTGGCGGGCATAGTGAGCGTACAGGAAAAGGCGGGGGCAGTGCCGGAGCTGGAGGGTGGTATCGTAGAACCGTGGACGCATGTTGAGTGCGCCATGGCCATCGACGCGGGCAATTTTCATGACGAAGCGAAAAAGGCTTACGAATGGCTGGCCAATATACAGCTCCCCGATGGAAGCTGGTATGCAAATTATATTAACGGGATGCCCAAGGATATGTACAAGGTGTCCCATGCCATCTCCTATATAGCCGTAGGTATCTGGCACCACTATCTCATCAATCACGACATCCGCTTTGTAAACAAGATGTGGCCCTGCGTGCGCAGCGCTATCGATTATATTTTGGGGATGCGTGGCCCGAACGGAGAGATATACTGGGCCAGGGATGCCGTCGGCGCCCTGTATCCCTCGGCGCAGATCACCAGTTGCAGTTCCTCCTATCTAAGTATCAAATGTGCCTTGAAGATGGCGGATCTTATGGGCGAAGACCGACGGGACTGGATGGAGGCCAATGACAGGCTGCAGTCGGCGATCCTGAAAATGCCCCTGCCATATGTGGCCAAGGCTGAGGGCGACATCCTCAACGCCTTCGCTATGGACTGGTATTACCCTGCGCTTTGCAGCGTCATAAACGGCCGTGAAGCCGTCGACCGTATCTATGATAGCTGGGATAAATTCATAGTGCATGGCAAGGGATCGGTCTGCAACCTGGAAAAGCAGTGGGTCACAGCCGCCGAAACTTGCGAGCTGGCCATCTCGCTGGCGGTGCACGGCGAATACAGACAAGCGGCGACCCTCTACAACTGGATACATCACCTGCGTGATGAGGATGGCGCTTACTGGTACGGCGTAGCCTATCCCGAAAATGAGATATGGCCGCTGGAAAAGCCGACCTGGACGGCAGCCGCTGTCGTGCTGGCTGCCGATATGCTCAACCGGGATTCAGCAACAAACCTTCTTTTCGACCACCACGGGGCCGGTCTTCTTTAAAATGCCGAGCGAGTTCATCATGGGAAGCTCATTGAAATTGCCGCTGCCGACGGCCTTCTTGTACACATTGTAAGGCGCCTGCCCGCCCTTCTCGGGATCGGGATAGATGTCGTGGAATACCAAATAGCCGCCCGGCAACAGGTGGGGGCTCCAGCAGTTATAATCCGATAATGCCGTCTCATAGCTATGGCCGCCGTCGATAAAAACCAGGCTGAGGGGTGTGGCCCAGTTCATGGCTGCCACACCTGAACGGGTAACCATGGGGACCACCGTATCTTCCAGGCCGGCTTCTTTTAAAGTTGCTCTCAGGCTGGGGAAGCTGTCTATTTCGCCTTTTTTCTCATCGTAGATTTCGGGGTCGAAATAGAGCTGACCCGGCTGCTGCTCCTCGGAGCCGCGGTGATGGTCTATGGTAAAAAGCGTCACTCCCTTGACTTTGCAGGCCGCGCCCAGGTACACGGTGGATTTGCCGCAGAAACTTCCCACCTCCAGGCAGGGGCCGAGCGCACTTGCTTCGAAGGCCAGCCGGAAGAGGCAACGACCCTCATCCTCGGCCAGGAATCCCCTTACCCTGGAGGCAAATTCAAATAGAGGGTTTTCTTTATCCATAATTTCAGCCCGCCTGATAATATCAGATAATTTGTCTAATACCTGCGCATATAATTGTAAATGAATAGGGCGATGATCAGAAGTATCAGGAGGCCTGAGCCTATCATCACGCCGATCCATAATTGGGATGGAGGGACGGGCGCCCAGGATATCAAAGGCTGGCTGCCGCCTACTGTGAAGGTGCCTGTAGGGCTGGGGTCGCTTTCAAAAGGCGCCACGGCTTTCACCTGCCAGAAATATACCCTGCCCGGATCGAGCTTATTTACATATTTATAGGCGGTTGTCGTTGTGACAATACGGGTAATCACCTTGCTGAGGGCTTGATCGCCGGCCAGGGTAAATTCATATTTCTGTGCGTTTTTAATGGGCGTCCAGCTAAAGCCGACGGAAGACTGGCAGTCATTACAGACGCCGCCTACCGGGGTCAGGAGCTCGGGCCCCGGTACGTTGCTCCTCACGGCGAACCCCGGTTTAACCGAGAAGAACATGACGGGCGACCACAGGCTATGGAGGGCGGCACCGGTAACGGTCCTGCTCCCACGCACCTTCCACCAATAGGATTTGCCTGCTTCCAGGATGCCCGGAGGTATCCATGCGCCGGGCGACTCTTGCCATTGATCGAATGCCGGAGTAGCCGTGATATTCTCCATTCCCACTACCCACGCTCCGGTTTTGTTATCGACCGGGAAAAAGTTGAGATTCTGTGAAAGCAGCGTGGTAAAATTCACATCCTTGGCCAGCAGCAGATCATAGCCGAACATATCCTGCATCGGCCGCCATCTTATATCTATCTGCTGGGACCGGCCCGTTACGGGGTCCGCCCCTATCAGGCCTCCGCCGGGCGGCGCAGTCGGCCAGGGGTTGGTCCTGGCCGCCGAATCGATGTATCTCCAAAGGCAGCCCCTGCAACTTTTTGCACCGAAATCATTAGGGTTATAGGGAGTATCGTCGATGGCCCACAGTGAATTGGTGATGGTATTGGATGAAATCTTAAGCGAAGTTGGCTCATGGATGAAATAGACAGGAAAATTTTGGAAAATTGGATCAAACGGTTGCGGCAGGCCGTCGGTAAGCGTGTCCCATTCCGGCGGAGGGGGAACCCTGGTCCTGGGATCGAGCGTGCGGTCGACGCCTCCGCCGTTAAGGAGAGTTGTAGCGTTAAAGTTGAAGGCGCCGTAAAGGACATCGCCCATCATGGCCACGCCGAAAAAAGCAGAGTCCGGCGGCTCGAGCTCATCCCAGTCGGTGCTATGGCCGACCGTCCACCTGTAAATACTTCCGTCGCTGCTCACTCTCGAATCGCTTTCGGAAGCGTTGATGCCCACGTAAATCATACTGTCCTCATCGAATTTTGAGTCGGTAATAACATGTACATTGCCCGACTGCGGCAGCATTTTTAATATTGTGAATTGGGGATTTTGCTGAGAGAAATCGGTCCAGGCCACGTAGGCCCCGGGTTGTCCGGCTCCTTGAATCCCGCTGCCTATAAAAACCAGATCGGTGTTCATCTGGTTAATCAAGGGTACGGAGATTGAATGCGCAGGTATGGATAAATCCGTATTTATGTAGATTTGGGGTATCCAGGTTGTGTTGTCTCCTCCTCTGAAGAGCTGGCTGACGCGGTAGTCTTCAAGGACATAGATGACCCCCTCATCCCTGAATGTGAGGTCGCGCAAGGATAGAATGCCGGCTAAAACGTTTTTCCACGTTTGCCCCTCGTCGTCGGAATACCAGATGTTCTTGGTAGTCAGATCACCGGCAATAAGGGCGGTAGTAGTGCCCGGGGACTTGGCATTGATACGTAGGATCAGGCCGTTGTCGCTGGTATTCTCGGTCAGCACACGCTCCCATGTATCTCCCAGCGTGTTGCTAGTCGAACGCCAGATGCTGTCAAAGTTTTGACTTACAGTGGTATTTTCATTGAGAGAAGAAAGATATAGCACGCCTTGGGTGGTGGTGGATGTGTTGCTGAGGCCCTGTCCGGTGGTTAATTGAGGCTCAATGGCGGCGTTATCGGACAGATGGGTAATAGAGGTATCTATCAATCCGATCTGGTTCCAGCCCAGCCCGCTTAGACCTGGCTGCGCCGGCTGGCCGCTGAATGAGAGCCCGCTGAAGCTATAGGAGAAAGCGGACTCGTCCAGCGGGACGCCCGTCAGTTTTGAATATGGCCACTGGCCCGCCGACCAGGCTGTTCCTCCGATCGTATCATTTTCCGAGCTGGTACCGCAGTACGGCACACCGCCTTGCCAGGCCAGTATAGGATTGGCAAGGTTCGTAGTACTATTGCCGCCGGTTGGCGACTTATAGCCGTTGCTGAAATCCTGAGAACTGGTCCAGGTCGCGGCATCTTTGGTGAACGACTGGGCATTCAGGCTTTGGTAGATGGGGACCATGTCTGTGGAAGGAGTGGCTTTGACCTCACCGGCCAGCAGCGTGCCCGCTGACTCGCTGCCATCATAGACAATTGAGGATATCCTGTGGGGTGGTGAAAGCGCCGCAGGGGGCGTTATCACGAAGGGTATTGCGTTGATAATAGTATTTATATAGAAAACGCCTGTCAGAGTGTTCCTCCCCTCGGCGTCAGAAAACGCGGTATCGGATTGAACGCTGACAAAACATCCTGCGGAACTGGTGGTATGAGCATTATAATCGTTCGGTAGTGCCAGGCCGCTTCCAATAACGTGGCTTGCTCCCACGCTCGCAATGGTAATAGGATAGGGGATTGAACTATAACCAGGAGTGTAAGGCACGTCCCAGATTGTGGAATTTGCCGTTGTATCATGTTCTCCGAGATGGAGAGACGTTGAACCGGAAGCAGTGGATATAGCAACGATCGTATTATCAGTCGGGTAGTTGGGGGAAAATTTCAGGGAGGTTATGGCGCCCGGTAAACCATTCTGCGTAACCCATCCGCCAACAGTGCCGTATTTTAGATTCAATACTTGACTGGAATTAGTTTGGGTACGTGTGCCTATAAAGATGTCTCGAAATCCGTTACCGTATAGCGTGGATATGTCAACACAGCTTATATATTCGTTTACCCCTAGCTGCGTAAGGCCGGTATTTTGCCACGTATTACCGCCATCGATGGAAAGAAAAACCTGACCAGGGCCTCCGTCATATGGAAGCGCAGATGAACAATTATCAGTTGCAACCACCACGAATTTCGGATTGTCCGGCGCTATGGCCACGGACCATACTGGCAGATTGGCGCCGGCGAGAGTGAGGCTACCGGTGATGTCCGTGAATGTGTAGCCGCCGCTCAAAGAGCGAAATAACTTATTGTTGGCCGTATCGGCACAGAAGAATATCCCGTTGCCCAGGGCCATGGAGTTGATCTCACTATTGCTGCGGATTACGTTAGCGGGGCCCTCAGCGGGTGTCTTTACCACGGACCAGGTTAGCGTCCTTGCTGCGGAGTTATCGGCATTGGCCGGCGGGAGGAACGCACATATATCCAGAATGCTCAGCACCAGCACCAATATAATTACTGGGTAGCTACGTTTACTTTGCATAGGACTTTAGTCCCTGGTACCAGAGCAGCACGTTTTTGGCAGGGATTCACATATTACTAGAATTAGTCGAAATCTACCATAAACGATGTCTCATTTGCAAAATGCGGAATCGCATGTTAGATTAAGCTAAATGAATCTGGGATGCAATGAAAACACCCCGTATTCCGTAGCTATTTTAACGGGCTCCAACATGGGGCGCCGGGTGTTTCTTGTAGCGGGATTTAAACCAATCGGCAATTTGTAGTTATAAATGCGGGGAAAAAAATGATCGAGATCTTAGAGGCTTCTCAAACGGCGACCCATGATCCGAAGGTGCTTCATCTTATCAACGATATGATCGAAGGCCGCCTGGAAGAAATACGCCCTGTCATCGACTTCAGCAAACAGACCGGCGCTGTATATCCCCAGGTAGAAAGCCTGCTGGGCAAGACCTCGGATGAGGTTATAAAGATACTGGACAGCCTGGTGGAGGAGCGCATCCTCAAGGGCGCGCTTCTACGATCGCCTGATCTTTTGCCCCGTGTGTAATTCCATGAACTTGCGTCCGAGTTTAAGGTGCCCTAAATGCGGGTCGGGCAATGTCGCCAAGGGACGGATACTCGAGCATTTCGCCTGCGGCAAGAACGGGTTGGAACAGGAGTTTATATCGGGCGGAAAGTATGTCTGCCCTCACTGCAAAAAGCCGCTCAAGTTCCTGGGGACGGACTACCGCAGCCTGGGTATGAACTATAAATGCCAGAGTTGCGGCGGCCTTTCCACCGAGATCACCATGAAGTGGCAATGTATGAAGTGTTCCATTTTCTTCTCCGATGAAGAAGCCAAGGTCCAGACCATTAACTCGTATATTTTAAATGAGGCGAGCAGGAATTGGCTCACATTCGATATGGGCTTCAAATCCAAGTTTATCGCATATCTCCAGCAGCATGGCTATAACGTATTTGAGAAGGCCAGGGTGAGCAGCGGGTCGGGCTCAGGCGTCACCCATGTAATGGATATGCTGGCCGAGCGTAACGACGGGTTCCTGAGCTTTGTGCTGGGCATCGGCATTGCCATCGGGCACGATGAGGAAAATATCGGCCTGGAGGACGTGTTCCGGTTCGATAACAAGGCCTATGACCTGGGCATACATGACAAGATACTGCTGGCCATGCCGGGGCTCAACAGCGAGGCAAGGCAGTTTGCCCAGAGGCAGCGCATAAAATCATTCAATGCCGATGAGCTGGAGGCGTTTCTGAAGAACGCCGGGGAAAACTCGCCCGCACCTACCAGTAAAAAGCCGTTTACATTCGAGAGCCGCAAGCAGTTGCTGAAATACCTGCATGGGCAGGGATACAGGACGGAGGAGAACGCCAGGATACGCGGCCGCTCGGGAGCGGAATATACGATGGATATCATTGCCTATTTCGACGACGGCCTGTTCACGCATACTATATCCATCGGCATCCTGTGCGATACCAAGGGCGTAGGACTGGAGGCTGTATCCGCCTATGATACCAAGGCGTATGATATAGGCATCCACGATAAGATATTGCTGGCGTCACCCGGACTGGCCAAAGAGGCCAAGCAATTTGCCGACCAGCAGAAGATCAAGGTTATCAATGTGGAAAACGCGGATGCCTTAAAATAATGTCGATTACAGGTAAGCGAGGTTCAGATGGCGCCTGATTCAGATGAGACAAGGGCACGGGCTAATACCAGGAGTGGGCAGGCCAAACCCGGCATTGCCAGGTTGAATGTCCAGTTCGATGCGCCTATGCCGCAGGCGCTGCAACTGGTGCCCGAGGATATAGCCCGGAAATACAAGGTGCTTCCGCAATCCGTGGACGGCAACACGCTACGCGTCTATATGGCTGATCCCAGCGATATTCTGACTATAGAGAACCTGTCGATCTATACCAAGAAAAGGATAGAGCCGGTCCCGGCAACCGAGGCCGATATCAAAGAGGCCATCGACTATAATTACAAGACTCTCAAGGATGGGGGCAAAGGTGGTGAAAGGACTTCGGCTGGTGCCACGAGCGATGTTACGCTGGCTGACGCGGCCTCCGATACACCCATAGCACGCCAACTCGACAGGCTGCTGGAGGAGGGCGTCAAAGCCCGTGCTTCAGACATACATATAGAGCCGGACGAGATAAGAGTGCGCGTCCGCTACAGGATCGACGGCATTTTGCACGAGGTTGCGTCGCTGCCTCTAAGCGTTCATACAGCGCTGATTTCACGCATCAAAATACTCTCGGATATGAATATTGCCGATCATCGCCGGCCGCAGGACGGCCAATTCTCCTTCGAATCGGGCGATAAGCGTATCGACGTGCGTGTAGCCACGATAAATACCGTCAACGGCGAGATGGGCGTTCTGAGGCTGCTGGATAAGTCCATGGCTGCGCTGGCCCTTCCGCAGATCGGATTTCTCAGGGAAAGTCAGGAACAATATGAAAAGATGTTGATGATGCCCTACGGCATGGTC
>CAWKFY010000041.1:0-58144 GCA_963848815.1 uncultured Chloroflexia bacterium | reverse complement strand
GACGACGCCGATGACCTGCGCGCCGGTCCGTGACCAGGGCCGATCGCAGGCCGCCGGCGCGGATTCACCCCCCGGCCTCGCGCAGGCAGGAATTTCGGACTCCAGCAAAAGCGCAGGAGCTTTCATGATCTCGGCGACCGTGTGCTGCCTCGAGATGCAGCCGCGTCCTGGCGCTGGGCAGATGGATGCCGTCCTGCACGGCCAGCGCCTCGTAGATGGGCCCATGCTGCAGGAGGGAGGCGACGAAGAGGCTGACCATGTTGGCGATCATCAGGGAGACGGTCGCGGCGTAGTCCTGGGTCATCTCGAAGATCATCACCACCGAGGTCATAGGAGTGCGCACGACACCAGCGAAGACCGCACCGATCCCGACAGCGCATACGCGCCCGGCGTCGCCGTAACAGCGGGAAGAAATGATGCGCCACAGTCCCGAGAACGCCTCCGAACATGGCGCCGAGGAACAAGGCAGGGCCAAAGATGCCGCCCGCGTTGCCGGAGCATAGCTTGTAGTGACCGCTAAGAGTTTGAGGACGAGGAACAGACATCAGGTTGAATGCCATGTGTCCATTTAAGGCGTAGCCGACGAATCCATATCCCACGCCCAGCACCTGGGGCACGGACCAACCAACACGCCAACCAACAAACCGCCAGCCACAGGCTGAAACCAGACCGTCTTCTTCGGGAAGCGGAGAAAACGTGCGCGCTGGTTCAGCAGTAGCCATGAGAAGGCCGCCGAGACCACTCCGCCGGCCCTGGACCGGCATAGACGGCAAACTCGGCCGAACTGACCAGGTGATACCTGGGGACATTGAAGAGCGGATGATCGCCGAGAGATAGACGTAGAACGACCCATGCCGTCGCAGAGGCCACCACCACGCCGCCCATCATGGGCGCGTTGAGGTCGCCCATGATCTCTTCCAGGGCAAAGACGACCAGCGGCAAGGGGAGTATTGAATGCGGCTGTTCATTTGCAGCCCACCCTTGTTATATGAGGTAGCTCCACAATGGACGGATGATCACGAATTATCTGGCCGGGGCTGTATAGACGCAGAGAGAGAAAAGGTCTTCTGGTCGCCCAGAGGCAACCAATCGCCTGTTTGCTGTGCTTTCGATACGTAGATAACGAAATTCTTGTCGGCGTCATATTTAACGTTGTCGCTATCATAAGAATAACGGTTCCACGTATTGGGGATAAGAAAATCATCGGCGCCGTAAGCGGTGATGCTCCACCAGCGCGCTTCCATGGCTTTGCCGTCGATCCGGTATGTGCAGTCGGCCTGCAACGGCTCGCCGGCATCGTCCGTATAGGCGCTGTAATAGATGACCTCTGACGGGTTGAGAGCAAGAAGGTAATGTATGGCAATGGAAGCTCTGGTATAGGGGTCTGCCTGCTGGCTGCCGGCTGTAAGGCTGGTCTGCCACGGACCGTTATGGATACTGAGCCTGCTTGCCATAAAATCTATAGCTGCGACAGCGGAGCCGCTGCCTACGGCGGTCCCCACTACCAGGGCAAATATGATCCCGATGATTATTTTAGCTGTTTTATTCACAGTATCTCTCGGCTGTTATCAGTATTCTAGCAGATAGGGAAATAGATTTCAGCCGGGCCGAATCAACGCCCCGGAAGATCAAGAAAACGTTTATTGCATACTTGACAAACGTGTGCCAACGGTTTAGATTATCAAAAACGCATAAAGCATGATTTTCTCCACGTTTGCATATGCATTAGGAAACGAGATGCCAGCCAAAGCAAAGTCGAGGAAGGGGGAGGATCCGGACATAGAAATTAGTCTGCTTGAAAACGCCAGCAAAGAGCTTCAACTCCTCGATACGTTCAAGGATATTTTGCATGAGACCGGCGAACTGGTATACCAGCATAATCAACTAGCGCGTCCAAAAGATCATTCCTACAGTCGGGCCTTCATATGTGAAATGGCCTGAAGTAACCAGGCGGGCCAATCATCTTATGACCAGGCTGGCATGCGATGAATACAAATTCCCGGCCCTTACGGCGCTCGAAAATCAGTGCGCGAATTCAAATCTCAAGGAAGAATTGGGCAGGCTGCTCCATATAGTATCTTCGCTGATATCGGAATATACCGAGATATTGACCGTCATCGACCAGTATCCGCAGACAATTATAATGATGTGGTCGTCGGAACTTAAGCATCTCGATGAAGCCGTAGCCGGGACCGGTAAACTGATCCGGGACGCCATGAAACCGGCTTCCAGGGCATAAAGGGCCGATCTTTTCCCGCCCGCTTACACCAGCATATACCCGAATGCTTTCTTGCTGATTATCCTGACGGGTTTCGAGGGTTCGGGCTCAACTTTTTCACGCAGGCGGTGGATGAGCTGGTCGATGGTGGCGTCGGAGATGGCCGATGGGTCTTTGCTCTCCGGCCAGACAGCCTCAATTATCTCTTCGCGTGAGCAGATATTGCCGGCGTTCCTATAGAGGAAGAGTATAAGGTCGTACTCCTTCCTGGATATTTTCTCTGTTTGCCATCCACCAACACCTCTTTTTTATTCTCGTCGATCTTCAGCCACGGGCACATCGGCTGCTTTGCCCTGTCGCGCCGCGCTTTCCCTGGTCATAATATTGGTGGTCTCCGATTCTTTAAACTGGAGCACCACACGGGCTGAATCTCCCCCCACACCCAGGCCGATCTTGCTGTTATGCTTGAGCTCATATAACTTGCCGGGTATTATCCTGTCGTCGTCCAGCAGCGTGCCGTTGGTGCTGCCCAGGTCCTGTATGAAGTATTTGACACCATTCTGAGTTATCAACAGGTGGCGCCGTGAGACAACCTCATCATTGAGCTCGATATCAGGCTTGCTTTGAAACGTGCGGCGGCCTATAACAGTCTCCGCCTTATCCAGCGTAAACATCCTGCCCACATCCTCTGCGTCGCCTTTCTTGACAACGATAAAAGCCAAATTCTACCTCCTGGCCCGCGGGGCGGCCATACAGGTTGCAGTATAATATATTGAGTGCGATTGCGGCATAATAAGAATTTGTCAGATTTATATTAGGTATTCGTCAGATAGCTGTCAAGCAAGGGCGCTGCTGATTAACTAGACTTTTATGCAAATTATGGATGAAGCTGTCAAGGATAGCATCAGATGTTCCCGCTGCGGGAACTTAAATACGGCTGGCAGGTTTTTCTGCTATACCTGCGGCAATTATTTTGACGCGTCCGAAACTGTTGAAGGTGCAAACTCTTCCGAAAAGGCTGAGCAGGCCGGCACCCAGATAGCCGCCCTACAAGCCAAGATCCTTATGCCGGGCGGAGCGGAGATATTGCTCACCGGCTCACCCACCTTTATCGAGCGCGGCAATTTCGACGGCACCCTGCCCCGCGATATTTTAATGAGCATCTCAAGGCAACATCTGCTGATAACCTGCGATAACGGCGCCTATTACATCCAGGACTACGGCCACGAAGGCAAGGGCAGCACCAACCATACTAAACTGAATAATGTGGACATACACAATAAGGGGAGACAGCCGTTGAAAGACGGCGACCGTATCGAGCTCTCCGTGCAATCGGAGCTAACGTTGACCTTTAAACTCATACCAAGTTCGAACCAGGCTGGAGAATGAATTGGATATAGGCTACGGCTGGGATACAGGACTGCTGCGTAAATTGAACGAAGACAGCATCTTTTTCACCAGCTTCGATATAAGGACCCACCTGGGCGCATCATCGGCCGGGTTGTTCGCCGTGGCGGACGGCATGGGCGGGCATAATGCCGGTGAGGTTGCCAGCGATCTGGCGATTAAGACCTTCTTCGCAGAGTGCCTGGCCGGCCTGCTGGACAGGTCGCCTTCTCCGCCCCTCACCATCATGTCCGGGGCCTTCAGCAGCGCCAACAACGCAGTTTTAGAGGCCGCCGATGACAGGGAGCTGAATGGCATGGGCACCACGCTAACAGCCGCGCTGGTGATAGACCACGATATGTACGTGGCCCACATAGGCGACTCGCGCTGCTATATCATCAATACACGTGAGACCCTCCAGATCACCAGGGACCACTCGGTAGTCCAGCAACTGGTGGATGCCGGAAAGATCACGCAGGAGGAAGCCAGAAATCACCCGCGCCGCAATGAGATAACCCGCGTGCTCGGCTATGCGGAAGACAGCCTGCCGGACCTGATCCACGTGAAGTTGTACGCCGGAGATAACATACTGCTCTGCTCGGATGGGCTATGCGGAGTGCTCCCTGAAAAGAAGCTAAGCGGAGCTGTGCTGAATTCACCCGGGCCCAGTCAGGCCTGCGCCGAGCTTACGGCAGAGGCGAACCTGGCCGGGGGCCCCGACAATATATCGGTCATCGTTGCCAGGCCGGTTAACCTACCATCCTGGCAGGCCCTGACCACCGCCAAAACCAGCATCAGGACGGCATCATGATATTCGATAGAAACATCATCATAGTTATCACAGTGGCCATTGTAGCAGCCATCCCGCTGACAGTGGCCATGATCCAGGTCGGCCGCAAATATAAACACAGCAAACCCGCCGCCCCTAAAGTTCAGGCCGGCCCTCCGCCCTCGCCGGTGGGAAAGAATACCTTCCCGGTCAACGGCCGCTATGACGCCAGGCTGCAGCCATTTAAACAGGGGGGCATGGCCACTATATGGATCGCAACTGAGCGCAAGTCACGCAGGACCTGCATCATCAAGACGCCGCGACGCGGCACAACTATGGATAACGTATACCTGGACAAGCTTATGTTGGAAGCAGGCTACCTCAAAAGGCTCAGCCATCCCGTCATAGTTAAATATATAGAGGACTTTTATTACAATGGTGAGTTCCATGTCGTTATGGAGTATGTCAACGGCGAGACCTTGATGTCTTCCTCTCCCAGGTATTCACCCGGTGAAAAGAAGGTACTTGAATGGGCCTGCAATCTGCTGGATGCCCTGGGCTACATCCATGCTGCAGGCATAATTCACAGGGACGTGAACCCCAAGAATATCATGCTGGTAAATGACGGCAGTGTGAAGCTGATCGATTTCGGTACGGCTAAAAACATGAATGAGACTGATAAGGACAGGGAGCGCGGCGACCCCTTCACACAGATAGCCAATAAAGGCTTCGATATCCCCGAGCTTTTCCTGGGAGGGGAGAGCGACCGGCGCTGTGACCTGTGCGGCCTGGCGCAGACCGCCATTTACCTGCTTACCCTGAGGCAGCCCAACGAGATCTGCTCGGCGCTATTCAAATCCAACTGGCCTCGCACATATGCCGAAGCAGGCAGCGTGGCCGACTACCTCATCTCCCTGGGCATTTCGAAGCGGACATCCCGGTGCCTGGCACAGGCTATCATGTTTTCGCCCGGCGACAGGTTCGCCGATGCCGGCGCCATGCGCGCCGCCCTCAATCCGCAAAACAGTTGCCCGGTAAAACCAGTGGAGGCAGCAGCTAAAAAATGATAAATAAGCCCGTGATAAAGGCCATATTATGGAGCCTGGGTCTGCTGGCACTGGCAGCCTGCTGGACCGCGGGTGCGGCAGCCATGGGCGCCCCCACCGAGAATTACACGATTACTGACCTGCCCAATAGCAGCACCGGATTCCAGCCGATCAAGCCACCGGTCAACTTCATTCTGGAAGGGCCTACCTCACAGACTGATAATCAGACCCCCGCTTTTATCGCCGGCTTTGAAAGCCCCGACGGCGGCAGCAGCGTAAAGGGCAACGGGAACTGGTACCTGGATATCGATATCAACGGCAGCCGGCTGGCTTTATATTTACGAATATTATCCTCCCGGATAACTTGCAGGGACAGTGGATCGCTTATAAATGGCAATTGCCTCAAAGCGGCCAGTGGAAGCTGGGCCCGTTCAGCCCCACGGATAACGAGGTGGAGGGGAAGCACATCTACAGGATATGGTTTTACAGCAGCGGGCAGTGGGCCGCCGAGGAGGCCGGCTCCATGGATAACCTGGTTTCGTGGACCTATGTGAAAGGCCCGGCCGCGGTGCAAGCGCCTGTCCAGCCCGCAGCTACGGGCAAAGAGACCTCCACAAACGATCAGTTATCCGGCTTTTTCACCAACCCGCTGGTGCTCTTATTCGGTCCTTCGGTGGTAGTCGTAATAGTCCTCTCGTTCTTGATTTACAAGAGGAGGAAGGCACAGCCGGTCAATGAGCCGGAATTAGTCGAAGCTCACCTTGAGGAAACCCCTCCGGTTTTAACCGGGGAGGAAATGCCGGTTGCCGTCGAAGAGCAGGTCGCGGCCGCCAGGGCCAGGCTGACCCTGCCCAACGGAATGGACCTGCAACTTGGCGGCAGCAGCCGGAACGTAGGCAGGGGAGAGCTGGCACGGGCGCTGGGCCTGGACGACCTGGCGCTCATCTCAAGAAAGCATTTCGCTATAGGCCTCAACGGAGAGAACTTCTCTGTTGAAGACCAGGGCAGCGCCAACGGCACGCTGCTTAACGGCGCCGATATCAAAGGTAAGGGTCCGGTTGAGATTCAGGATGGTGACATCATAGAGCCTGCCGGCGTAATCAAACTTAAGTTTCACACCTTCTGATTTCTGCACAAAAATCAACTTCCCTTGGCCGTAATGCCATTACAAGACCCGCGTTTACATTAATTTGACCATATGGTATCTTAATTTATAGCGGGTCGGGGCCAGATATTCTCATCATTATCTGTTATTTTTAAGTGTGAGAAATTATTATGCTTAAAGCAGCCAGACCGTCGACATTATTGCTTCTGGCAGCTCTGTTGCTGCCCATAGTTTTATCCGGTGCCTCGCCAGCCAGCGCCAGCACCTCCGGCTCGCTACCGGACGTGTATGTCAACGTAAGTACCGGCAATGATAGCTATGACGGCTCGTCTCCTGTACATACTTCAGGCAGCACCGGTCCCGTGCAGCATATTAAACAGGGCATAACGCTGGTTGTCGATAACGGCACCGTTCACGTGGCGGCAGGCACTTACAATGAATACGGCATCGACCTGCAGTATGACATGAACCTGGTCGGCGACAGCGCCCTTACGACGATAATCGATGGCGGCCATCAGGGATTGGTGCTTGAGGTCTCCAGCGCTCCAGAACAGCACAACACCATCTCCGGCTTTACTATCCGGAATGGCGCTCCCTATGGGGATGATCCCGGCGGGCGGAGTTTACGTTTCATCATCTCATATTTTGACCATCAACGACTGCGCCATTGTCAACAACGACAGGGGCTGTGGAACAGGGGCAAAACTGGACCAGGGCGGCGGCCTGTGCAATGACAACGGACAGGTATATATGAACCGCTGCACTGTCAGCGGAAACACTGCCGGTTTTCAGGGCGGCGGCATAGCCAACTTCTGTGACACCCCGTCCACAGAGTTCGGTAAGATGTGGCTGACTAACTGCACCATAAGCGGGAACACGGTCACTGAGAGCAGGGGCCGTAGGTGGAGGACTCTATAACGACTTGAACGCCGATGCAACTCTATTGAACGTAACAATCGCCGATAACCACGCCACCGACGCATACTCTTTCGGCGGCGGCTTCAGCAACAGCTCGAGGTCGTCGATGTACTTCAAGAACTGCATAGTAGCCAACAATACAGCCGGAGAGAGCCAATATAACAACGGCTATAACGGTGTCGGCGTCGGGGATAAACTCCCTGGGACATAACATCGACGGTGGGCCCGAATATCTATCTCCTCGATCCAACCGACCAGCACAACGACCGTCCCATGCTCGGCCCGCTGCAGAATAACGGCGGCCCAACCTCAACCATGGCCATTACTTCCGCCAGCCCGGCCTATAACAGGGGAACCAACGACGGTGCGCCACCGACCGACCAGCGCGGCGTAGCCAGGCCCCAGGCAAGCACCTGCGACATCGGCGCCTACGAGTTAGTGTCCGGATCCCCAGACGGGCTTCGGTCAACACCAGCCTCGGCACGGTCACCTTCAATGCCAGCGCAGGTTCTATCTCGGGCTTGACCAATATCCCGCCTTCGAATATGGCCTGCGCTAACGGCGGCTTTGTTTTCCCCTACGGCATGTTCAGCTATAACATCACCGGCCTGGCACCAGGGCAGACCGTTACGGTCACCATCACCCTTTCCACGCCCATCCCCATGGGCTCGAAGGTATTCAAGTGCCAGAATGGCAGCTTGATTGATTTCTCACAGTGGACCAATCAGGTCGACCAGAATACATTTGTCGCTCACACTGAAGGACGGCGGCCAGGGCGATGCCGACGGCGCTGCCAACGGCACTATCGTCGACCCCTGCGGCCCCGCCTTCTTATTTAACAACCCGCCGCAGTCCTCCTCAGCGCAGATAACCACTGCTTCCCAGGGCCCGGCAGCCATAGCCAATATCACCGTCCAGAGCGCTTCGCTATCCGCATCCAAAGCAGCCCCTCGCGCTCCCGTCGCGGTCACAGCTACCGTAGCTAACACCGGCACGGCCGATGGGTCAGCCCAGATCAAGCTTTACGTCAACGACCATGAGGTGGCCGACCAGGGCGTTACCCTCGGCAGCGGCAGCAAGACCTCGATTAAATTTACTGTTAGCGCTGTGGAGCCGGGCGCCTACTCGGTATATGTCGGCGGCACGCCCGCAGGCACCTTCACGGTAGACAGCTTTTCCGATCCCAATCTGATCCTGTATATCAGCGGCACGCTGATCCTCCTCGCCTTATTGGGAGGCTCGGTTTACCTGCTGATAAGAAAACAGCCGGCGCCTTAATAACAGCCGGACAGGCCGGTTCGAGTTTCTAAATCTATCCCGCTGGTCTGCGTGTTTTTTCCCCTGATGGCCTTCTTGCTGTGCTTCATTTTGTCAGAAAACTGTCAGTGACCTGTAAGCCCGCGGTCAAGCAATCACCTTCCGGAATGAGTATATTGATTACAAAAGAAATTATTTCAACGGGAGTTGGTTGTTCAATATGAAAAAGATACTGATGCCCCTGCTTGCGCTAGCACTGGTATGCACGTCTCTGATCAGTGTGTATTCCCCGGTCCTGGCCCAGGACGAGGCTACGCCGCCTGCAAGCCCCGCCGACACCACCTGGCAGCCGCCATATGACGGCGGGACCTCGCTTGAGCCGTCGGTTGGCGTAGCAATGTACGGACAGAATTGGCCGTCCCTGCAGGTACCGATGCCTTCTCCCGTCGAGCCGGGCGTTCCCAGTTCGATCATAAGCGCCTACCTTGTCAACAGCTACGGACAGCTGCTGACCAATCTTTACAGCTCCCAGCAGGTCTATCTTATTGTATCCTTTAATGGCCCGGGTTATTTTTACCTATGGGAATATTACCCTTCCGGCAGCAGCCCTTACGGGCACTGGCTATGCTACCGCTGGTACCGGCCGAGCGCGGGCGTCTGGAGGATCGGCCCCTTCGCTGCCGCAGCAGTTGGATGTCTCCGGACGCTACTACTGGAAAATGTGGTTCATTTCGGGATTTACCTGGTCTACACGCACTTTGAGCTTTAATTACACCCGCGGCTACTATCCGACCGATATTCCAACCCCCACGCCGACACCGGTGGCAGCCCCTGTTATCAACTC
Source organism: uncultured Chloroflexia bacterium (assembly GCA_963848815.1). Taxonomy (GTDB): domain Bacteria; phylum Chloroflexota; class Dehalococcoidia; order GIF9; family UBA5629; genus UBA1162. Next base: position 48,601 of record CAWKFY010000041.1, on the reverse strand, counting down.
GTTTAGTGCCAGCCTGTCTTCCCTGGAATTAGGACAGACGGCAACGCTTACCTGGACCACCAGTAATGCCAGCAGTGTAACCATTTCCCCCGGCATTGGCTCGGTGGCCTCCTCAGGGGCAACCACAGTTACTCCGTCCGTCACGACGGCCTACACTCTCACAGCCACCGGCAATACGGGCAATCCCGTATCGTCCAGCCTAACGGTTGCGGTCCTGCCCAGGGTAGTCCCGACACTCACGGCAGACCAGGCCAGCATACAAAGCGGCCAGTATGCGACCCTTTCCTGGAATGCCCCCTCGGCAACGCAAGTATATATTTCCGGACTGGGCAGCTACGGCTCCAGCGGGACAGCCAGGATATCGCCCGAAAATACAACTACTTACACCCTCACGGCCACTTATATCGACGGAACCACCCAATCGGCATCGGCAACAGTACGCGTGGAACATCCGCCCATCCTTTTGTGGGGCCTCGTCGCGTTGCTTGCTGTAGCAGCGATAATCATCGCGGCTCTGCTGACCAGAAGGCCGGCCAGGGTGGCCACGGGGCGTGCCTCGTCTACACGCGCAGCCGGCGCCAGCCCGGCCGAGGCCACCATGCCCGCAGGCACTGCTCCTGCCGTGACATCGGTAATTGAAATCCCGCCGGCCAAGCTCTCCATGCCCGATGGCAGCGAGATATTGCTGGCAGGCAATTCAAGGCCGTTCGGCAGACACGATTTCAGCAAATTCCTGCCTGAGGATAACGTCTCGTACATATCCAGGCAGCACATTAATATCTGGTATGAGAATGACCGGTACTATATAGAAGACCGCAGCAGCACCAACGGCACTCGCCTTAACGGCATGGAAATCAAGGGAACGGGCCGGCATGTGCTGGAAAATGAAGATACCATTGACCTTGCAGATAAATTAAAGATTACTTTTAAGAAATAGGACAATCCAAGGAGGTTACTATGCACTATAAAAAAATTGTACTTTTACTGGCGTTACTGATGGCATGCGCCGTCATCATATTCCCGCTGGCGCCTGCCTTCGCCATGCCGGATACCGCGTCGCCGCGAGTCGCGACGGTCCAGCTCAACGATGACGCAGGCACAACTTCGGCTGATACCACCACGACCACCACGCCATCGGCCGGTACTACCACAACTGTCTCTTCGACCGGTAGCACGACAACTACAGCGCCGGCTGATACTACTTTAACCACGCCGCCAGCCGACACCACCACAACTGTCTCTTCGGCCGATACCACAACGACTACAGCGCCGGCTGATACTACTTCGACCACACCGGCAGCCGATACTACCACAACTGTCTCTTCGACCGATACCACTACGACTACGTCGCCGGCCGATACGACCACGACGGCTACACCGCCAGCCGACACCACCACAACTGTCTCTTCGGCCGATACTACTACAACCACGCCATCGGCCGATACCACGACTACAGCGCCGGCTGATACCACTTCGACCTCAGCAGCAGCCGACACCACCACAACGACACCAACCGATACTTCAACGGCTATAGTGGTAGCGGATACCGGCGACACGACATCTACTACCGCTACGACCGGAACCACCCCTCCTGCGCCTCCCCCACCCACAGCTACGACTACAACAACTACCACTACGGGTTCCGGATCAACCTCTGCTACCGCAACTATAATGCCCTCGACCCTTGATACGACAACTACGCCATCGGCTCCTCCCACACCACCTTCCGGGGGCACCGGAACACTCGACTATCATCATCCCATTACTCCTCCCACGTCAGGAGGTACACCTCCATCTGATTCTGCGGACTACGGGCGACATCATCGTCCCCCTAACCCTAACCCGAACCCGCAACCCTATCCCTACCCATATCCCAACCCGTACATTAACTACCCCTGGTGGTATTATAACTACTACAATAACTCGGTTTTCCCTTACTACTATAACTACTACCAGGCCGTCCCGGTTCAGCCCCAGCCCGAGTATGCCCCGGTGATCAGCTCGTTCACATCTGATCCCAACTATATTCAGCCGGGAGGGTCGGCCACGTTGTCCTGGATTGTGAGCAATGCCACTTCGGTCAGCGTATCACCCTACGTAGGCAATGTGGCGATATCCAGCTCGGCCACCGTCACGCCGTCAACTACCACTATCTATACCATCACGGCTACCAACAGCGTAGGCACCGTGACGGCCAGCACTACCGTAACGGTAGCGCCGCTCATCACTGCCTACCCGGCATACACCGCACCACCGGTGCAAACTACGGTTATGCCGGCCCCGGCCCCGACTGAGACGGCCGCGGCCGTCACCCCGGCGGGAATCAACCTGTGGCTTCCCATCGTCCTGCTGATCGCCATCATGGGCGTGGCAGCCGCAGTCATCATAGCTCTTCTAACCAGGAAGCCTGCTGCAGCAGTACAGCATTCCGGTACGGCGTCAGCCCTCACGGCTGCAGCGGGGACGGCGCCAGCAGCTACCCTGCCGGCCACCGGCACGCCGCACACCACGCCTATTGGGGCGGGCACGGCAAGGCTGGTTTCGGCCGGTGGCGGTGAGCTGGCCATCAGTGGCGGGGCCATGCCGCTCGGGCGGAGCGACTTCCGTTCACTGGCGGCTCCCGACAGGGCCGACCTGATCTCTCGCAAACACGCCGTGATGGAATACGAAAACGGCGACTACTATATCGAGGACACTAACAGTACCAACGGCACCCGCCTCAACGGAGAATCCATACGGGGCAAGGGCAAACAACTGCTGAGAAACGGCGATACCATCGAGATAGCCGACGTTTTAAAGCTCACGTTCAGGATATAGTCAAACAACATAAGCCGGCGCGTTTTTCATGACGTGCCGGCTTTTTGTTGCCCGAAATCGCGCAACCTCACCCGGCGTTTTTATGCTAGCATTTTAGCAAAGGGCGTTTTGCGTCCCGTACGCAAACCAGGAGGTTGAAACGATGTCAAGGGCTTTTTGGAAAGGGGTCATCAGCTTCGGCATGGTTGCCATACCTGTGAAAATGTATATCGCTACCGAGTCGCATACAACGAGCTTTCATATACTGCATAAGAAATGCCTCTCGCGCCTGAAGCAGATGTGGTTCTGTCCGGTCGATAATGAATACCTGCCGCTGCAGGATACCGTGCGGGGTTATGAATATGCATCCGGACAGTATGTGATCCTGGAAGAGAGCGACTTCAAAAAAGTCCCGCTCAAGACACTGCACTCGATTAGCATTACCGGCTTCGTCAGCGCTGCTGAGATCGATCCAATTTACTTCCTGGGCAGCCACTATCTTGAGCCGGACGAACTGGGCGTCAAGCCCTTTTCCCTCCTTCGGCAGACCCTGTTGAAGACAGGGCGCGTCGGCATCGCCAAGGTGACCTTTCAAAGGCAGGAGCACCTGTGTTGCCTGAGGCCTTATGACAACATAATGATGCTGCACACCATTCATTACCAGGCCGACGTCTTGCCCAAAGACGACCTCAAGCCCGCGCAGCAGGAGCTCTCAAAAGATGAACTGGATATGGCAGCGGCACTGGTTGCAGCCATGACTAAAAAATTCAAACCGGAAGATTATCACGACGAATACAGCGAGGCCCTGAAAAAGGTCATAGACGCCAAAGTGAAGGGGCTGGAGATCAAGGCGCCCAGGGAGCCCAGGGTTGCTATCAAAGACCTTATGGAAGCGCTGCGCACCAGCATTGAAACGGCCAGGAAGGAGACGGCTGCAGCAGGAAAAAGCAGGTAGTCGACCCCTATAATGCGTCGATTTATACCAGCATCTGTGCCATCTGACGTGCGTTGGTTACAGGGTTATCCTGATATTTGTTCTTGAAAATGATATGCAGTTCATCGGTCTCCGCCGCCATTTTCTGTATGCGCGGCAGCCACTCCCGCAGCTCGTCTTCACGATACAGATACTTGTAGCGTTGATCAGGCGATATACCCCGCTTCTCCCAGTTTTCGGCGTTACGGCCATGGAAGCGTATTATCCCGATCGAGGATGTAACCTCGGCCAGCGGGGCCACGCTGGTCTTTAAGCCCTGCGGCCCGTCAACGCATACCATGGCGATATCCAGATTTTTCAGCAGATCAAGCGTGGCTTTTCTATTCTTCTCGTTCAGCCAGTCGCAGGTACGGAATTCCACCGCAAGATCATATCCCGGCAGCTTCTGTTTGCACTCGGCTATATAGTTCATATTCCTGTGCTGAAAATGGAACCAGGGAGGAAACTGCAGCAGCAATACGCCCAGCTTACCGGCATCGGCCACCGGTTTCACCAGGTCATTGAAAAGCCGCCACAGGGCATCGACCAGCGGAGGTGGCATCAGGCTGAGATAAAGGTTCTTCTGGCTGTAATCTTCCAGGCCCCCGCGGGCGAACCTGGGCAGGGCGCTGAAGGGAGTCGGGTGCCCCGTAAAAAGGCTGAAGACCTTAATGTCGAAAACAAATCCGGGCGGTGTTTGGGAAAGCCACAGGTTTAGGTTGGTCCTGGAGGGCATAATATGGAAGGCGGAGTCGATCTCGGCGACTGAAAAATGACTGCTGTAATAAGCCAGGCGCTCCGAAGGTGTTTTAACATCCTCAGGATAAAAACCGTTTTTGGAGAGGGCCGGATCGGCCCATGAGGAGATGCCTATTAAAATTCGACCCATCTGCTGTAAATAACCTGTTATTTTTAATCATAAGCATATATAAGCTTTAGGTCAATGCAGCTTGCATTCAATCCACATTCGCAGGCCCCGGCAGCGGACTTTTTGAGCACAGCGGTATAATTGAATTGATGTTGAGGCAGTACGAGGACAAACGCGATTTCACACATAGCCCCGAGCCGGGTCCACGAGTATCGCGAAGCGAAGGGCCGCTCAAATTTGTCGTGCAAAAGCACGCCGCACGCCGCCTCCACTACGATTTCCGCCTGGAAGTGGAGGGAGTCCTCAAATCCTGGTCGGTCCCGGCAGGGCCGTCGGCCAACCCCGCAGTAAAGAGGTTGGCGGTAATGGTTGAAGACCATCCGCTGGACTATCGAACGTTTGAGGGGGTCATACCCGCCGGACAATACGGCGCCGGACAGGTGATCGTCTGGGACGAAGGAACCTATTCGCCGGATGATGGCGGTAAAATATTCATCGATGACCCGGCCGCCGCCGGCCGTTTGATGAAGCGGTACCTGGAGAGCGGCAAAATATCCATCACGCTGCGCGGCCACCGCATGAAAGGTTCATGGACGCTGGTCAAAATGTCCGGCCCCAACAATAACTGGCTTCTGATTAAGCACAGGGACAAATTTGCCGGGGATGGCCATGATCTTTTAAATGAAGTCACCTCCGTACGCTCCGGCCTCAGCATCGACGATATCAGGGCCGGACACCTGCCGGTGGAAGGGACGGATGGTGATCCTGAACCCCGCAATCTGCCGGGTGCCGAACGTGAACCGTTTCCTTCCTCCGTTTTCCCCATGCTGGCCGGGTTAACTTCATCGCCGCCCACAGAGCCCGGCTGGCTGTTCGAACCCAAACTGGATGGGTTTCGCTCGCTGGCCATGATCCGTAAAGGCAAGGCTCAACTGGTTTCCCGCAACGGGCTGGATATTAGCGGCCGTTACCCGTCGCTCACTGCCGATCTCGACATCCAAAAATACAATGATGTGATCTTAGATGGTGAGATAACAGTGCTGGACGAGAACGGGCGGCCTTGCTTTCAATGCCTGCAGGACTATCTGAAGGCTGGTAAGGATGCTGAAGCGGGGCGCCTCTGCCGCCCATAATATACTATGTCTTCGACATCCTCTACCTGGACGGCTATGGCCTGTGGGACATGCCGCTGATCGAGCGTAAAAAATTGCTGGCACGGATTCTGAATGATACGGAAATTGTCCGCCCGGTGGCCTTCTTCGAGGAGGACGGGCCTGGGGTCTTCAAGGCTTCAATCGCGCAGGGTCTGGAAGGGATTATCGCCAAGCGGCGTGACAGCATTTATGAGCCGGGACGCCGCAGCCGTAACTGGTTGAAGATAAAAGCAACACTGAGCGACGACTTCGTGATCGGCGGCTTCACGCCCGGCTACGGCAACCGGTCGAACACCTTCGGCGCCTTACTTCTCGGATACTATGAGGCCGATGGCCGGCTGGCCTATGCCGGCCACGTAGGCAGCGGCTTCGATGATGCGAAATTGTCGGACCTGCTGTCTCGCATGGGGCAAATCGTCTCCCCTGATTGTCCATTCACTCCCCCACCACCCTTGCATACGGCTGCCACCTGGATACGCCCCAAGCTTGTAGCCGAGGTCAAGTTCGCTCAATGGACGCAGGATGGGCGTCTCCGCCAGCCCGTCTTTTTACGTTTACGCGAGGACAAGCTACCGCGTGAAACCCACCGCACGGTGGCCCTATCCCCTCCGGGCGGCGATGATCCTGTAAAGGCCGACCCGCATTCGAAGGAGGTCGAAAAATTACTTAAGCAGCTGGCGGAGCGGCGTGAAGATATGGGTATCATCATACAAGGGAATAAAATCGCCTTGACCAATCTCGATAAGGAGCTATGGCCGGGCACAGCCGGAGGGCCGGCTTTTACCAAGCGGGACCTGTTGGTCTATCTCACCAAAGTCTCTTCTTTCCTACTGTCCCATCTGGAGGACCGCCCGCTTACGTTAAGCCGTTATCCGGCTGGCATAGACAGCCAGCACTTTTTTCAGAGGCACTGGGATAGCGCCAGGCCTGATTTTGTGGAGACGGTGGCCCTTGCCACCGAACATGAAAAAAATATCAAGGATTACCTGGAATGCAACAACCTGGCTACGCTGCTGTGGCTGGGGCAACTTGGTACTATCGAGTACCATTCGTGGTTCTCACGCGTCAGCCCGGCCCCGGAGGGCCGCATTGGTGAGGCAGGAGCGAAAAACATCGATATCACCGATTATCCCGATTTCATTATCTTCGACCTCGACCCATATATTTATTCGGGCAGGGAGGCCAAAGGGGCCGAGCCCGAGTTCAACAGGGCCGCTTTCGATGGTGTCTGTAGCGTGGCCGGATGGATTAAAGAAGTGCTGGACTCGCTCTCGCTTTCGGCCTTCGTCAAGACATCGGGCCGCACCGGCCTGCACGTATATGTGCCCATTAACCGCCAGTTGGACTACCGCGCCGTACGCTCGGCGGCTGAGACGATCGCCCGCTTTGTGCAGCGTGCACACCCGCGGGAGGTTACCATGGAATGGGCCGTGGAGAAGCGCACCGGCAAGATATTCATAGACTACAATCAGAACGTGAGGGGCAAGACGCTGGCCTGCGCCTATTCGCCGCGCGCCTCTCCCAGGGCGAACGTCTCGGTCCCGTTGCGCTGGGACGAGCTGGGAAAAATATACCCGACGGCCTTCGACATACGCTCCGTCCCGAACCGCCTGGCCGAATTTGGGGACCTCTGGGCCAGGATTTTGGACGCCAAGCGCGACCTTAAAAACCTGCTTAAACTGTGAGACCCTGAGATGCTGCGGTTACACGCGCACTTCGCCCGGTGCGATATGCTCTGCGTCGGCCGCCATCAGCTTCAATACCCCAAGATGGTATACCTTTTTCATCTCGCCCACGATCCATCTGCCTTTGCCGCAGCCACGAGCGAAAGCCATAATTTTGTCCATGAATTCATCTTCATCGTAGGTAGCCGCGATGATACCCGCGGCTGAGGCCTCTTTGCCTGTGAAACGCCTCCCGCTCAGAATGATATCCTCCACCATATACATGGGCATAACGTGCTTCAACAGCGCCGCCGTTCCGGGAACAATGGGAAATTGCCTGTCTACAGCCGGTATGCAGAAATATCCCCGTTGAGATAGCATGAATCGGAAATCGAAGCAGCAACTGAGGACTGCGCCGCCCCCAAAGACATGTCCGTTTATGGCGGCGATGGTCAGCATGGGATAGGTCAGCAGACGTTTGCGAAGCTCGATGTCTTGGGCCAGGAACCGACTGACCGTTGCATTGTCTTTCTCCGCCAGACTGCTATTAATCCAGTCGGTATCGAATCCGTTGGACCACACCTTGGGATGTCCCGATCTCACCACCAGGACCTGGGCGCCGGCCTCTTTTTCAATCCTGTCGAGCAGGTCCAAAAAGGAATTGCATAGGTCCAGGTTCAGCCTGTTATCCACCTGGTCCATGGTAACCACGGCAATGCTGCCGTCCATTTCCAAGTCAAGCTTCGCCAAAACGTAAATCCTTAAATTCTAATTCCGAATCTGGACCGGGGGACGATGATGCAGGCCGTTTTTGTTGCGTGGATAATTTACTGCTGGAGCCTCTTTAAAGCTTCATCCACTTCCTTTACGCTGCCGAACCCGCCGTTTTTATAAAACCGGATAACCGATCCCGTATCCAGCACAACCCACGATGGTATTGTCTTGAGCTGGCAGGTGGTGGCCAACTGGCTGGTGGGGTCTATATAAATCGGGACTGTTAAGCCATATTCCTTGGCCCAACTGATCACCTCCGATATCTTCGGGTTGCCCGTAACCAGGAACATTGTAATGTCCTTGGCTGCGCCGTGCTCATAGTAATCATTTAAAATAAGGGCCTGCTGTGTGCATATTCCGCACTCGGTATTTACGAAGACGAGTATGACATTTTTGCCGGCTATATCACCGTTGGAAAAGTCGGTATCATTGAGTGTTTTGAAGCTGAAATCCGGTATTCTACAGTTAATTTTGCAGCATACCGGCGCCGTAGGCAGCGTTGAAAATGGAGTAGAGTCCTGCTGGTCGGATTCGCCATATTCATTATCCGATTTCACGCTGAAAAAATAACGTGTTTGCGGATCGAGCCTATCCAACTGAATTTTATGTTCGAGAACCTGGTCGGTGTCCGACACCGTCTGATTGTCCGTCGCTTTATCCGCCCTGTAACTGACGGTAAGTCGTCGAGGGTTTAGTGGTAACCCAGCTTATCCAGGCGTTGGAACTGGTGATATCGTAAACAGTGACATTGCTGATGGTCAGCTTACCGGGCATCACACCGTTTTCAGCAGTGGTGAAAGACCCGTCCGATGAAACGGCTTCATTCCCGCATACGTCGAGCCCTGTCAGTCGATAGTGGTAGGTCGTTTTCGGCTGCAAATTCTGGATGACCGCGCTGTGGTCAGTCACCAGAGGAATCATCTTCACCGGCTTTAAAAGGATAGTCGCCGGGGAACATGCCATATTCCAAAAGGCTGGTTGAGGGTTTGCTGGTCTTCCAGGCGACCACGGCGTGGTCGTTAAATACGCTGGAAACGCCGGCTGTATCGATATATAACGGATTCGCTTCACAGTCCTGGGCCTCGCTTAGAACCGTTTTGACCTCGTTGATGGCCAGAACGAAGCCGTCGCGTCCCGGCTGGCTGGTATTCCAATCAACTGTCCCTATTATTTCGCCGTTCTTGTTAACTACCGCGCCCCCGACCGACCCGGAATCCAGCGCGGCGTTGGCCTGGAATTCCTTATAGTTATCACGATTAGGGAAGGCGATTATTGAGCCCTTGGTAATAACCGGCGCCTTGGCTGAAGCCGGATAAGCCACAACCGAAACGTCGTCCCATAGTGACACCAGGTCCGAGTCACCCAGGGGCGCAGGCTGCAGCGCCGGGTAGTCCCCTTTGATTTTTACTATGGCAATGTTCCGCACATTGTCCGTGCAGAGGAGCAATCCCTGATAATGGGGTCCTCCCGGCTTCAACTCTATCTCGATCTTACCGTTGCCCAGCCTCTGGGCGCTGGTGACCAGGTAGCCTGCCTTATCTACTATAACTCCCATCAGCGTGTCATTGTCCGTATAAATCCTTACGACCGAACTCACAAGGTTATTGGAGCATGCGCTAAGGGCCAGTAAAATCAGCGCAAACGTAAATATCAAGACAAATGCAATCTTGAATTTCGGGGGGGTTGAGCCGGCGGGGTTCTTCTCTAAAAACAATGGATTCACTTTATGGGCACTTGGCGAGGGATCGAGATTCGCTCTTTCGACGTGGTCCATGAGGTAGCCGAGATCCTTATACATTACTTTTTTCATTTCGCCGATGATCCACCTGCCTTTATTAAGGCTCTTGGCAAAGGCCGTGGCCTCAGGCATAAGCTCGCTTAAAGTGCAGGCCTTACGGACGACATGATATTTTTCAAGCTCGGCGGCGGTGAAGCGCTTGCCCAGAAACTCGGCTTCTATCACCATATGCTGGGGCAGGGCCTTCTTGATGAGGGCATCCATGTAGTGCAGGAAGGGTATATTGATATCGACCTCGGGGAAACAATAAAAGCCGCGGTCGTTGCGCATGAAACGGAAATCGAAGCAACTGGCAAAGATAGCGCCGCTGGCGAAGGCATGTCCGGTGATGGCCGCAACTGTTATCATAGGATAAAAAAGCATACGTTTCATCATCTTATCCTGCAGGTCCAGGAATGTAATGACCTCCGGGTCCTTCTTTCCCACGGCCGGCATCAACCATTCCAGGTCCATACCGTTAGACCATATCTTTTCATGGGTGGCCGTGACGACCAGGGCGTTGACCTGGGTTTTCTTTTCGATATCATCGAGGGCGGTTAACATCTCGTTGCAGAAGGCTATGTTGAACCTGTTCTCCCCGGCATTCATAGTTAGCACGGCGATATTCTCGTCAACTTTCCATTCAATTGAAGACATGCAAAACGCCTCCGTAAAATTAGTCAGGTAACCGCTCTGTGGAGAGGACCCAGACCGGGCAGCAACACCTATTATATACCAAACGGGCGGGGTCGCTCCAACGCCCGCTGCAATATTTATATTGGGAACTTGCAGAAACCGCTATAAAACCGGCGCCTTGAAAGGAGCTATTTAGGATTATTACAACTCTATGGTTAGCCCTTCGTATCCCACTTCAACTTCTATTCCGAGTTTCTTTCCGGCCTCTGCCAGCTCAACGCGCAGCTTGTCCTCCCACAAGGTGGATACATGGGCGGCTATTACACGCGGCAGGTAACCCTTCATTTTCTGAAATTGCTGTAATTCATTAACCAGCAATCCCGGCGTAAGATGTCCCAGCCCGCGCATGGCCTCTTCCATGCTGTTCAGCCCCGTTATCTCGATAAACAGCACCTGCGGAGCGATATGTCCCCAGCATCCGGACATCCCGGGGCCTGTATCTCCGGTATAAAAGATGCTCTTTCCATCGCGGGAAATCACCTGAAAACCGACCGCAGGTACCGAGTGGTTAACAGGCACAGGCGTGATCAGGCACCCTGCGATCACCAGGTCCTGGAAGGCCTCTAGAGGTTTAAGCAGCAGCCTGGGCGCCTCCACTTTCGGCCACTGCGTATAGTCCCTGTACATCTTGCCATCCAGCAGGTATTTGTATACAACCTCCAGCGTTTCCGGCAGGCCGTACACGTCGATGGTCGAAGGCGGATCCGTATCGTTTGAACCCAGTGTCACCAGGTCACGCGTATGATCGAAATGGTGGTGGGTCAATAGCACGGAAGTAATCAGGTGCTGCCTCTGCAGGGAAAGCCTGGAAGTCAGGCCCCCTACATCCAGAGCGATTACGTCATCTACCAGCAGGCTTGGCAGCCTGGCCGTATCGGTCTCAGAATTATGTGCGCCGAGGATTTCAACTTTCATTTACGTCCTCCTAATTGACCATTATATACCAGCACCCGCGATAGCAAAATACACCATGAGATAGTGCATCACTGCGCCGCACAAAACCAGCAGGTGGAAGATCTCGTGAAAGCCGAATATGCCGGGGAAGGGGTTGGGCTTTTTAATAGCATAGATAACCGCGCCCAGTGTATAAAAGAAGCCGCCGGCAAAGAGCAGATAGATCGAGCCTACCGGCATGGTTATCATCAACTGGTTGAGCACTATCAAAGCCATCCAGCCCATCAGGACGTATATTACGGCCGTCAGCCAGCGCGGCCCCTTAATATAAACCAGCTTGAAAACCAGGCCGATTACTACCAGTAACCACTGCGCGGCAATTATGCCCCAGCGCCAGAAACCGTCCAAGTAAATGTAGCCTATGGGCGTGTAGGTTCCAGCTATCATGAAAAATATGGCGATGTGGTCCAGCTTGCGCCACGGATTGGTATCATCCTGCTCCACTTTCTGCCCATGGTAGATCGAGCTGCAGACAAAGATAAAAATGGCGGACAGGCTGTAGATAGTGGAGAGTATTATCTTCGGAAGTGAGCCGTTTGAGGCGAAGAGCAAAATCACATAGCCGGCCAGCGAGGCCACGGCCCCGGTCAGGTGCGAATAGAAATTTATCAGGTCGGATTTTTGAAAGGCCACTGCAGGAAGGTCCTCCTTAATATTCGATTGCTGTAAATTATGCACGTTGGGTTCCCACACACTTCTTCCCGGAGAATGGATGGTGATAATTGAAGCGGCCCTTCTTATTATGGCCGGTTTAAGCTTTAGCGCCTGACCAGGGTGTCAGCCTGGGTATCCAGCGCGGTACGTTCTTTTTATATTCCAGGTATCCTTCTCCGAACCTCTTATAGAGGCCGGGTTCCTCTGAATAAATGAAATATACGTGGTTGATCCCAAAGGCAAGCAGGAACCATGCGAAGACGCCTATGGAACCGAAGGCTATCGACTCGCCCAGTAAAACAAGCAGTACGCTCCCGATCATGGGATTGCGCACATGCCGGTAAGGTCCCACGATAACCAGTTTGTGCGTGGGCGACCAGGGCGCCAGCGTCCCTTTCCCGAGGTATATAAAGAGCCGGATGGTCAAAACAAGATAATATAGCCCGTTGCCCATGATGACCGCCCCCAGTATGACCACCACGCCGCCCCAAGGCCATCCCAATCCCCAGCCGATCCTGAAAGCCGTCAGCCACAGGATGGCAGCGGGTATGAGCAGCAGGACGGTAACTGGAAGTAAAAACGATTTTAACTGGTCAAGAGTAGATGTTTTCATTCATGCAACAAATATAAGTAGCCGGACTACAATGATAACATTAAACGGCTTGTTATTTCCTTCCGCAGCTTCGGGTTAATCCTCTGATCGAGAATTCGCCGCCCTCTTTCAGCCCGAAGCTATTTTCCATACGTACCGCAGACAGCTTGCAGGCTGCCGGAGAGATATCCATTCCTATCCATCTCCTGCCCAATTTCTGGGCCGCAGCCAGGGTAGTGCCACAGCCGCAAAAGGCATCCAGCACTACATCTCCTTTACGGCTGCTGGCCCTGACGATCCGTTCCAGCAGCGCCTGCGGCTTCTGCGTTGGATAATCCAGGCGCTCGCGGCTGGTCCTGCCCACCATGTTGATCTCCCAGTAGTCTTTCATGCCCACCATGGTGTACCAGCCTTCCTCGTCTTGGTATTCTTTCACGCCTTTGAATTTATAGGCCTTGCGCTGGCGGTTATACGATTTCTCCCGCAGCTTATTGAAACAATAGGCATCCGTTTTGCTATAAAAAAGGATGATGTCGTGCTTGCGGCTAAAACGTTTGCCGGGGCTGGCGCCGCCCGACTTGTAGCACCACACGATCTCATTTTGAAAATTATCATAGCCGAACAGATCATCCAGAAGCACCTTGATATAGTGGGAGGCATGCCAGTCGCAGTGGTAATAAAAACAGCCCGTCCGCTTGAGCACCCTGTGAAGCTCCTTTAAGCGAGGCCGCATATAGTCCAGATAGGCGTTGATATCCTCGAACTTGTCGGCAAACCGGCGCCCGGCCGCACTATGTTCACGGTTGGAGTTGAAGGGCGGGTCGATATATATCAAGTCCACGGACTCTGCCGGCACCTTTTTCAGGACCTTCAGGCAATCGTCGCAGTATATCAGGTTAGCTTCCATGCGCTTTGCCTTCTTCCACCACGTCGGGGTAGTCGGATATGATGCCGTCGATATCGAACTTCATGACGGCGCGGACGGATGCGGCATCCGGGCAGCCCCAGACGAAGACCATCGTGCCTTCTTGATGCAGCCGTCTTACCGATTCCGCGCTGACATCGCGGCAGCTTAGGCCGATGGCCGCCGATCCCACAGCCTGCGTTATTTCCCGGGGCTTCTCCACCGGCGCATCGGTGATCACCGCCCGCATAATCTCAGGCGCCAGTACCGCCATGCGTGATATCAACTCACGGTCGAAAGAGACTATCACGACACGAGAGACATCGGCATAGCTCCTGAGTATCCCCAGGAACTTTTCCAGCGATTTCACCTGTTTGAGCTCGACGATCAATATAAGGCCGCTGCCGCACAGGGCCAGCGTATCATGCATGGAAGGGATGCTGAAATTGCCCTCTAACCTGATGGCCCGTATATCCGAGGCCGGCATATCGGCTATCCTTTTTCCCCCTATATCGTCATTGTGGAAAATAAAGAATTCGCCGTCGGAGGTCTCCTGCACATCGAACTCAATTCCGTCTACGCCCAGCGCTACCGCGGCCTTGAATGCCCCCAGCGTGTTTTCAGGGTAATCACGGTGGTAGCCACGGTGGGCAATGTTGATGACCGGCGCCCTCGGTTGTTGTCTGATAGCCGTCTTGGCCTCCTACTTGTTCGTTGGCCGGTTCTGATCGTTGTCGTCCGGCGCCATTTTGCAGAAAAGTCCGTTGTCGGCGCACTGATTGCATTCGAACTGCACGGTGGTATGGCCTATGCCGAACTTATCGCGCAGTGTTTGCTCGATGCGGCTGCGTATGCCCTCAGCCTGGCTGACGGAACAATCGTCTATGACTATATGGCTGCTCATGGCGTTTAGATTAGATGAGATGCTCCAGACATGCAGGTCATGCACGCCCCTGACCTCCGGGATGCCCTCCAGGGCCTTCACCACCTCGGAAACCCTTATATCGCCGGGCACCGCTTCCAGCAATATGCGCAGCCCCTCTTTGAAGATGCCCCAGGCGCCGAAAAGTATAACCAGGCTGACAAGCACGCTCACCACAGCATCCACCCAGTATAGTTTCGTCAACATGATGATGACGGCGCCGACGATCACGCCCAGAGAGGCCAGCGCATCGCCCAGGGCATGCCAGAAAGCGCTCTTAATATTGATGCTCCGCCCCTGCTCCCTGTGCAGCCAGGCGGCTACGAATATATTGGCTGCCAGCCCTATCACGGCCACGGCCAGCATCACCCCGCCGTTGACCTCGGGCCGCTCGAAGAACCGGCGGTATGCCTCATATAGAATGACGCCGGCTATGACTACGATGCTTACGGCATTGACGATGGCGATGACCACGCCCACCCTGTGATAGCCGAAGGTCATGCGGCTGCTGGAGGGGCGCTCCGCCTGCCTGACCGCATACCAGCTCAGCAACAAAGCTATTCCGTCTGTAAAGACGTGGCCTGCGTCGCTCAGCAGCGCCAGGCTGTTGGACAGTATGCCGCCTGCCAGCTCAAGAATAAGTACGGCGGCGGTGATAGCTATCCCATAGCCCAGTTTTGCGGCGGCGCCCTGTGCGCCATGCTCATGAACGCTCAATTTACTCTTTCCTGTCTCTTCGGCTGAATTCAAACAGCCCATTTTATTACATATCAGGGTTCAGGAATGTGACAATTGTGACCTTCGGCCTAACCGCCGAATGATTCCGCCAGGGCCCGGGCCGTCTCGAAGGGATCACTGTCGATCACGTTGGCGCCATAGAACTCCATAGCGCCGATGTCCGAAGAAAAATCCCTTGTATCTCCCCGGTCCACCATCCTGGCAACCAGCGGGAAGCCCTCCCAACCGGAAACATCCCCCAGCGGAGGGAAGACAATGCCCAGGTTGAACGATTTAACCTGCAAACTGTCGCGAAAACAGGAAAGCACGTTATATATGGAGCCGGTGAAGGAATCGTTCAGGGCAGTACCCAGCACCATGACTTCTTTCTGTTTGAGGGCCGAAAGGTAAACCATCGTTCTTGCGCTGTCTGACTTCCAGGCCAGCCCCAGGGCTTGATGTACCATAAAGAGGTCGTCAAAATAGTTTCGGCCATATTTATTACTGTATCCGGACACTGCTGTGCACAGTTGCTCCGCCCTGGCATAATGGGAGCCACTGCCGATAACCACCTGGGCATGCCCGTGCCTTATGCTGGCGCCCGCGCGGTTGGTGCAATTCCATAGGAAAAGGCAATACTGTGCCGACGGATCGTAAGCATGAGCTTTCCGCGCCCATTTCCAACCTGTCTCTATATAGTCCGCAACCTCACTGCGGGTAAACCTTAGAGGCTCATGGTTCTTGAATATGACCACACAGTGGTATTGCTCGAACTTCGCTACGTTGCTGGCAGTTATGCAGTATTTTCCTTTCACCCTGCCGAATGGGTCTTCCGGTGTACATTCCAGGGGACTGGAAAAGGGGTCATTCTCCATTAAAGGCATTTCCCGCGATTCATTCAGCGCCGCCTGGCTGAAGTCATGCGGGCGAAGCGAGCGCAGCGGATTGAATATAGCGCTCTCTTTGGTTACCAGGTTAGTTACCCTCACGACATTCTGCCGGGTTACTTTATCCACCGAGCCAAAACGTTCTTCTATCCATGGAACCATAGGTGCGGGTGGCTTGAGTATACCGCTGGAGATATTGACTGAAAAAATATGGCTGAAGATCCTTTGTGTGTACGTCGGCAGGGCAGATACGATTTCGCCCAAGTCCGTTATAGAAGACATCATCACCTGCACACGTAAACTAAGCTGAGTTCTGCCTCTGTGAAGTTAATCTCTCGATAAGCTCCGGGGTCTCCTTCTGGCCCATGCCGTAGCTTATCAGCACCGCCAGGCGGTCCAGCAGGGGCGCTGACGCCTCCAGGTCGCCTTTCTCTATCAGGGGCAACGCCTTTTCGAGCAGTTGTGTCTCCTCATTTAGCTGGCAGGCAAATCCTCCCAGGTTCCCGCAGCAAGGGGCAATGGCTTCTGACCGCCAGAGGTGCGCCTGCTTTATCTCCAGTATCTTCCGGAGGACGTCGATACCTTCCTGCCGCAGGGCCGGGTCAGCCAGCTTCTTTCTGGCGTCTTCAAATGTGTCGATGTTGATTATCAACATGGCTTGCCGCCTGCCCCTATTTTACCCTCTTCAGGCTAATGCTTGAAATGGCGCACGCCCGTAAATGCCATGGCCATGCCGTAATTATCGGCAGCCTCGATGGACTGCTGGTCGCGTATTGAGCCGCCCACCTGGATGATGGCCGTGACGCCGCCTTTGGCGGCTAACTCCACTGTATCAGGGAAGGGTATGAAGGCGTCCGACCCCATCACGCAGCCTTTGGACCTGTCACCGGCGCGCTCCAGTGCAATCTGGGCGCTGACCGAGCGGTTGGGCTGCCCGGCCCCCATACCCATCAGAGTACAGTCTTTAACCAGCGTAATGCCGTTGGACTTGATATGCTTGACGGCCCTCCAGGCAAAGAAGAGGTCGTCCCACTCTTTATTGGTAGGCTTGCGCTGGGTGACCACTTTCGGTTTGAACTCCTCTTCGGTATAGAAGTCCTTGAGCTGCGAGAGGAACCCGCCCGTTATAGGACGGAACTCCACGATCTTGCCTTTGGGCACTCTGGCTTCCTGCGGCATGGATACCAGCCGCAGGGTCTTTTTGCGGCCCAGCAGCTTGAGCGCTTCATCGGAGTAGCCCGCCGCTATGATAACGTCGAAATGGGTCTTATCGACCTCCGTAGCCAGGTCTATCTCCATGACCTTGTTCACGGCCACAATGCCGCCGAAGGCGGCGACGGGATCGCCCGCCAGCGCCCTGCGGTAGGCCTCGGGCAGGTCGTGGTGGCTGGACAGCCCGCACGGGTTGGTGTGCTTGATGACAGCTACAGTCGGCTCGTCAAAATCGCTTACCACATTCCAGGCTGAATCGATATCCAGGAAATTATTGAAGGACAGCTCGGGACCGGAGTGGTGCTTGACCTGTGCGATACCCCAGGCTTTCCTGCCGGCCACTTTCTCGATATAGAGGGCGGCCGCCTGGTGCGGGTTCTCGCCATAGCGCAGGTTATAGGCTTTATGCAAGGCAAGGGTCAGATCGCCGGGGAAGGACTCTCCCTCCAGCAGGTACTGCGATATAGCCGTATCGTAAAGCGCCACGTGTTGAAAGGCCTTTTGCGCCAGTTTCTTACGGAAGGTAAAGTCGATTTTGTCGACCTTCAGGCTTGAAATCACCTCTTCGTAGTCCGCCGGGTCGACTACCACCAGCACGTGTGTGAAGTTCTTGGCAGCGGCACGTATCATGGTAGGACCGCCGATATCGATATTTTCCAGCGCATCTTCCAGCGTGACTCCCGGGCGGGAGATGGTTTCCACGAAGGGATAAAGGTTGACCACCACCATGTCTATGGGGCTGATCTTGTGCTTTTCCAGCTCGTCCATGTGCTTGCGCAAGTCACGCCGCGCCAGGATGCCCCCATGCACCATGGGATGAAGTGTTTTGACACGTCCATCCAGTATCTCGGGGAAACCTGTTATATCCGAAACGCTGTGTATCTTGAGCCCGGCCTCGGAAAGCGACTTTTTAGTGCCCCCCGTGCTGTAAATATGGACCTTTAAATCCAGCAGTTGTCTGGCGAAATCGACGATTCCCGCCTTGTTGGATACGCTGAGGATAGCGCGCATACGAACCCCCCTTTTACTGTATTATGACTCTTTCGCTGCCGTTGGACTTGACTACACTGCCGATCCTTACTACATCCTGCAAGCCAGCTTCCAGCTCAGCTAACATACCGTCTTTTTCGGAAGCGATCACAACCATGCCGATTCCCATGTTGAATACATGGAACATCTCTTCATCCCGGATATTCCCCCGTTTCTGTATTAGCTCGAATATCCCGGGTATTTGCCAGGAAGAGCGTTTGATCTCGACGGCCAGGCCCCTGGGCAGTATACGGGGTATATTGCCTAAAAAGCCCCCGCCCGTGATATGGGCCAGGCCGTGGACCGTATCCAGGTACGGCTTAAGGTCGTTAAAATAGCAGCGATGGGGCTGCAGCAACGTTTCTCCCAGCGTCATGCCCAGCTCGGGATAAAACATCTTCAATGAGAGCGCATCCCGGTCGATGCCGAAGACCTTACGCACGAGAGAATAGCCATTGGTATGCAGGCCCGATGAAGGCAGGCCTAAAACAACATCCCCCTCAGCGATTTTTTCGCCGTTGATAATGTTGGATTTTTCCACCACGCCTACGATAAAGCCCACCAGGTCGTAGTCTGCGGACTTGTACATGCCGGGCATCTCCGCCGTCTCTCCTCCTATCAGGGCGCAGTCGACCTCCTTGCAGGCGTGAGATAGCCCCGAGACGATGGCCGCCACCTTATGGGGCATGAGCTTGCCCAGTGCGATGTAGTCGAGCATGAAGAGCGGGCTGGCGCCGCAGCACAGGATATCGTTAACACAGTGGTTCACCAGGTCCACGCCCACCGTATCGTGCCTGTCCATCAGCACGGCTATTTTTAGCTTGGTACCCACGCCGTCGGCGCTGGAAACCAGCACCGGTTCATGGTATTGCTTAAGCTTGAAAAAGGCGCCGAAATGTCCGATATCCGTCAGCACTTCAGGGCGGAAGGTAGTGCGGGCAAGCTCCTTGATGAGGTCTTTGGTCTTATCGGCTGCGGATATGTCTACACCGGCCTGGCTGTAGGCATCTTTATGTCTCGATTTCACTGAGGCTCCTTGCAGAGGTGATGGGCAGAGTCTCCAGTTGCAGTTTATCCATTTCGAGCTGAACGGGGGTGGGATAGTCTCCGCTGAAGCAGGCGGCACAGAATACATCTCTGGGCTGGCCCACAGATTCTATCAGCCCCTCCATGCTCATATAGCCCAGCGTATCGGCGCCGATAGCGTCCCGGATCTCCGATACTGATTTCTGGGCGGCGATCAGCTCCCAGCGTGTCGCCATATCCACTCCGAAAAAGCAGGGATAGCGGATGGGCGGCGCACAGATCCTCATGTGGACTTCCCGGGCGCCCGCTTTCCTCAACATGTTTATCACCCTGGGGGTGGTAGTCCCGCGCACGATGCTGTCATCCACCACGACAAGCCGTTTACCCCTGATCTCCTGCGTAAGCGGATTGAATTTGAGACGCACTCCCAGCTCACGCAGCCGCTGATCGGGCTCGATAAATGTTCGGCCCACGTAACGGTTCTTGAGCAGCCCCTCGTGATAAGGGATGCCTGATGCCCTGGCGTAGCCTATGCCGGCGGCAGTGGCGGAATCCGGGACCCCGATGACGATATCTGCACTCACAGGATGCTCACGCGATAGTATAGCTCCCATTCTCTCACGGATTGTATAGATCAGCTTGCCGTTGAGAATGCTGTCCGGCCGGGCGAAATAAATATATTCAAATATACACAGCGCTTTGCGTATGCTCTCTACGCGTGTGCTGCGAACTCCACCGGCGTCGATGGTCACGATCTCGCCGGGCTCGATCTCTCTGGTGAACTGTGCGCCGATATGGTCGAGAGCGCAGGTCTCCGAGGCCAGCACCCAGCCGCCATCCAGGCTGCCCATGCACAGGGGCCTGACGCCCATGGGGTCGCGCACGCCGTAGAGTTTGTCATTGGACAGCACCACCAGCGAATATGCCCCCTGCAGGCGGCGCATGGCGTATTTAATTTTGCCTTCAATGTCTTTATCGGGAGCCGACAGCATCAGGTAGGCTATTACTTCGGAATCGGTCGAGGAGTTGAAGCTGAAGCCTTTCTCTTCGAGCTCGGCTCGCAGCGTAGCAGAGTTGGTAATATTGCCGTTATGGCCCAGCGCCAACCTGGTATCGACCGTACCGACCAGCACGGGCTGTGCATTGCACAGCACGCTGGAACCTGTGGTGGAGTAGCGGTTATGGCCGATTGCGATGTTGCCCTTAAGCCTGCCCAGCTCCTCCTCATTGAAGGCCTGTGACACCAGGCCCATATTTGTATGTATGTAAATCCTGCCGCCCTCGGCCGAAGCGATGCCGGCGCTCTCCTGCCCGCGGTGTTGAAGCGCGTAAAGGGCAAAGAAAGTTACTCTGGCTACATCTACTCCGGGGGCGTAAATACCGAAAATGCCGCAGCTCTCGTGCAAATCATTCATCGGATTACATATGGATTATAAGGCTTTTAGAGCTTGACGGTCAATCGACAGCATCGAGCTGCAATATAAGCGGGATGGGTCACTAATGCAGATTTGAAGCCTTTATCAGGTGGGTCAGCTTTTTCCGGCCAGGTCGCGTTTTTGAAAACCTCTTTGGCCGCGGACAGCCCGTTAAGCGCTGCGGGAAAACCGGCATAAACCGCCATTTGCATGATTACTTCGACAACCTCCTGCCTCGTACAACCAACATTCAGCGCCCCGTGGATATGGACCTTTAACTGCGGGGCCGCCGTGCCCAGGGCTGTGAGCGCTGCAACTACGGCGATCTCCCGGGACTTGAGGTCGAGGGTGGGACGATTGTAAATATCTCCGAACGGGAACTCGATCAAATAACGGGCAAAATCGGGTGCTATATCCGCCAAACTTTCGATGACGCGCTGCCCGGCCTCTCCATCGACTTCTTTAAGCTTTTCCCAGCCGCGCTGATAACGGTCTTGATTTTCCATTTCTTCCCTCCTAGAGACTGCAATTTCCAGTGTGCCTACGCTACCTGCTCAGACAGCCATTTGACAGCCACTTCCAGCGCACGCTCATCGTGCCTCAGCCTGTGCCCGGCCCCGGGCACGATAACCATTTGCTTCGGTTCACCGGCTTCTGCGAACAACCGCTCTACATGACTGACAGGCACGGTCTCATCCTTGTCCCCGTGCAACAGGAGCAGCGGCCGCGGTGAGATTTTCTTAATGAATTTTATCGGCGCTATGGCCTTGAATCCTTCCAGCCATTTTTCCAGAGAGGGAGGGAAAGCCGGGTCTTTGATTATGCCAATCTCATGGAAGCTTCTTATCAGGGATTCCACCGAATAGCCCGCCGCCAGGAAGTCGAATTCGGCCGGGCAGGCAAGGGTGGCCACCGCACGTATCCGGGGGTCGTGGGCAGCTACGTAAACGCTGACCGCTGCGCCGCCGGATGAGCCCATAAGGCAAATTTTCGATTTGTCCACTTCCGGAAGCATATTCAGAAAGTCTACGGCTGCTGCCAGATCGTGCGTCCAGCCCACCATATCGATATTGCCCTGGCTCGGGCCGCAGCCCCGGAAATTCAATACCATCGCCACCCAGCCGTCCTGACAGAACCTGGCGGCCAGCTCCGGGTAGCCGCCCTTCTCATCCGGGTTATAGGGCCGGGCAGGGATGCCATGGCAGATGCAAATTGCGGGGTAGGTCTTTTCGCTATCTTCGGGAACATATACTTCCCCGGCGATTATCAGCTCGTCGGCGCAAAGTATGACGGAAGAGTTTCTCACAGGGAGAACACTCCGAAGGCCGCCAGCAGCAGGAAGCCCCACGCCAATACGACCAGAACGCTCCAGACAATCTTATTCCAGTGGAAGATATTCACGCCGTCCAGGGGTCCGAAGGGTATCAGGTTGAAGGCCGCCAGCCACCAGTTTAACTGAAAGCCGGCCAGCCCTATCAATTTATAAATATCATATGGATATGAGTTAAAGGTCAGTCCTAATATCTCCAGGTGCCAGCGAAAATACCCGATCTGGTCCCATGACCGCTGAAAGAAATAGAGGATGAAGAACAGCATTCCCAGCACAAGGTTGGCGGTGGGCCCTGCACAGGAGATATGCCCTTCCTCTTTGATGCTCAACTGGCGGGAGGAGACGGTTTGAACGGCCCCGGGCGCCAGGAATATAAATTTGCCGAAGCTCAGGATGGATGTTGCTACGACCAGTATCAAACCGGGCTTCCAAATACGAAATTCCGCCCAGCAGCCGTACCTCTGTGCCACCAGCTTGTGTGCAACCTCGTGGAAGAAGAAACCTATCCCCATAGTCAACATACTGACCACCACGAAGACAAAGAAGTTCATGACATCGGTGCTGAAAGGTTCGCCCTCATTTTGGAAAAACTGGCCGAAGGAAAAACAAATACCCAGGACCAGTATGCAGATGCCAAGCTGGCCCAACTCTTTCTTACTGAATCTCATATCGTTAGCGCCCTCATATATATTAGAAATTCCTTATTTCCTTCGGCCCCCAGTATGGGCGAAGCGCTAAGATTAAGCAACCTTAGGCCGTTCTGATTCATCCACACGATCAAACCGGCTATAGTCCTGGCATGGACCGCCGGGTCTTTAATCACGCCCCCTTTTCCTACATCATCCCTTTCCGCCTCAAATTGGGGCTTGAACAGCACTATTAGATCGCCGGGCGGCTTGAGGTGGACGAGCACGTTGGGTATAACACTGGTTACGGATATGAAGGAGATGTCCATGACAGCCAGGTCGACCTTCTCAGGCAATTCAAAGGGGAAATGCGCATTTACCTTTTCCATAACGCATATCCTGCCATCACGCCTGAGCCTGTAATCGAGCTGCCCGTAGCCCACGTCCAAAGCGTATACTTTCTTCGCGCCATGCTGAAGCAAGCAATCGGTGAAGCCGCCGGTGGAAGCCCCGACATCCAGGCAGGTGAGCCCCTTTACATCGATCTTAAACTTCTGGAGAGCGTGCTGAAGCTTGAGGCCGCCGCGGCTCACATAGGGCATTTTGGCCGCCATCTGGACCCTTGCGTCCTCCGCCACCAGGCTGCCGGCCTTGGTCATGATATTCCCGTTTACCGAGACTTCGCCTGCCATGATAACGGCTTGAGCCTTGGCTTTATCTCCGGCCAGTCCTCTGGCAACCAGCAATGTATCCAATCTTTGTTTCGGCATATATAGCTTACGCTCGCCGCCTATATTACCCCAAGGAAGGCGGCCGCGCAAGCTATTCCATGAGTGATTTGTACTGCGACCTGTACGAGCATTGACTTTGGATTTGCAAGGTGCTATATATTACTAAGTCCCAAACTGATTTATCAGTCAATTAATTTATACGGGGTAGCGCAAGTCTGTTTTAGCTTTGGCGGTCTATCACATCGAAACGTAAAATCTGCTGAAAGGAGGTAACTACACTCATGGGCGGAGCATTATCAGGCATCAAGGTACTCGATTTCGGTCAATATATCGCGGCTCCCTGGGCGGCCCAATTGCTGGCCGAACAGGGCGCAGATGTTATCAAAATTGAAAGGCCGGGGGGCGACCCATATCGCGATGTGGACGGCTTCATGGTCTGGAACCGCAGCAAAAAGGCCATCACGCTTGACCTCAAAAAACCGGAGGGTCTGAAGATTGCCCTCGATCTGGCTAAACAGTCGGACATCATCGTCGAAAACTTCAAGCCGGGCATGATGGACAAGCTGGGGATCGGGTATGAGGCGGTTAAAGCCATCAACCCGCGCATCGTATATTGTTCCATATCAGGCTTCGGGCCAAAAGGCTCGTATACTAATGTACCTGGATACGACCAAATGGTCAGCTCACTGGCCACGGTGTATACAGAGCAGGGCTTCCCGACACACCCCCTTTACCTTGTTCTGCCGCTGGCCAGCCTTTACTCAGCCGTGGCGGCGGCCATGGATATCACCGCCGGGCTGTGCGCCAGGGAGCAGACGGGAAAAGGGCAGAAAATGGATGTCTCCATGTTCCGCGTTATACTTGGCACATTCCGCCAGTTCCTGGTTGACTTCGAGGGCATGTTCCGTGCACCCTGGGGTCCGACCGGTCCCATGCCGCTCTATCGTCCCTACCAATGCAAGGACGGCAAATGGCTGTTCACCGGGCTGGGAAACCCCAAGTTTTTCACTCTGTTCGCTCTGGCGCTGGGCCACGATGAATGGCTGACCGACCCGCTGTTCGAGGGAGCGCCTTTCCTGATCCTGCCCCCCAGGAACGCCCAGGTTATGGCCATGCTTAAAGACATCTACCTCACTAAGACGCGTGACGAATGGATCGCACTGCTGCGTGAAAATGAGATACCGGTAGCGCCTGTACAATCCGTCGGCGAGTTCATGGAAGAGCCGCAGGTCATCGCTAACGACCTGGTTAAAACTCTCAAGCAGGCGGGAGTCGGCATGGTCAAGGAGATGGGCCTGCCGGTTGAATTGAGGGTAACGCCGGGCAAGATAAAGGGTCCCGCCCCCTTACCGGGACAGCATACCAGGGAGATACTGAGAACGCTGGGCTACCGTGCGCCACAGATTAAAGAGCTCAAGAAAGCCGGAGTAATCAGGTAGGAGATGAGAAAATGATGCCACTTGAAAATGTAAGAATTGCAGATTTCACTACCATGCTGGCGGGCGCCGGCATCTGCCGCGAGCTGGCCGATCTGGGCGCTGATGTCATTAAAATTGAGCCGGTGGACGGTGACTCGTGGCGCATGCTGGCCGGCGGCTTCATGGGCGTTAACCGCAACAAGCGCTGCGTGGTCATCGACCTGCGCAAAGAAGGCGCCTGCGCAATAGCCTATAAGCTTATCTCCACCTGCACCATGGTGGTCGAGAACTCACGTCCCGGCATTATGAAGAAGCTACGCATGGACTACGACTCCGTCAAGCAGGTCAAGCCCGATATCATATACGTTTCCAGCCCTGCTTTCGGGTCTCGCGGGCCGGACGCCATGCGTCCCGGCTATGACCCTCTTTTCCAGGCCTGGAGCGGCCAGATGCAGGGCCAGGGAGGCATCGGGCAAACTCCCGTTTTCCACAAGATCCAGTTGAACGACGAGATGGGTCCTCTGCTGGGTGGCTTTGCGGCCAGCCTGGCTTATTTCCACAAGCTGAGGACGGGCGAAGGCCAGTTTACAGAGACGTCGCTGCTGCGATCGGCCGTTACCCTGCAATCGGGCAATTTCATTAAATACAAGGGAATGAAACGCAGGGACCTGGGCAAGCCGGATATCAAGGGTCTGAGCGCCACCAACCGCCTCTACCAGGGCATCGACGGCGAATGGCTTTATATCTTCTGCCCCAAAGAAGAGCACTGGATCGGCATGTGCGAGGTGCTGGGATTGCAGAAGCTAATCGGGGACCCGCGCTTTGCCACACCCGGGGCAAGGAAAAAGCACGACAAGGAACTGACAGCCATCCTTACGGAGGCTTTCCTATCGACGCCAGCGGGCGCCTGGGCGCTCATGCTCCTGATTAAAGGCGTCCCGGCCGCACGTGCACAGAATATCGACAGCCTGCTCAAAGACCAGTTCTGCATGGATACGGGGGTCTATGTATTCCAGCAGCACCCGCAGAACGGGCGGGTGCAACTGCAGGGGGTGGTGCCGCAGTTCTCTGAGACACCGGTCGAAATAAAGAGGCCCAGCCCCATGCAGGGAGAGCATACAGAGGAAGTCCTGCTGGAGATCGGCTATACTAAGGAGCAGGTGGCCGATTTCATAGCCAGGGCTCTGGTAGTCCAGGCTGCAGTACCCGGGAAATAATAAGAGCCGTAGCGTTGAACGATAAATTGCAGATCACGCACCCGGCAGAAGGCCTGGCCCTGCTGACCATACACGGCTCAGGGCCGAAGAACGCTGCCGGTTCCGGGCTGGCTGGCGAATTGCAGCAGGTCTGCGAGGATATCAACTTCGATTCCAATATCCGGGCGGTCGTCATAACGGGCGTCGCCCGGAAAGCTTTTTGTACGGGACCGTCTGTTAAACGGGGGGCCGGAGCATTTTCCCTTGCGGCTCCCGTCGCATCGCTGAATTGTCCGGTCATCGCCGCCATCAACGGCGAGGCCTCCGGCATGGGCCTTGAGCTTGCGCTGGCCTGCGATATACGGCTGGCTTCCAGCAGGGCACACTTCTCGCTGCCCTATATCGAGATGGGGCTCATTCCTTCGGACGGCGCCACGCAAAGGCTGCCCCGCCTGATCGGCCGGTCCAAAGCCATTGAAATGATGCTGACCGGCGAAGAGATGACGGCCGGGGAAGCCCTGAGCGTAGGCCTGGTCAACAGGGTAGTGGCTCAAAAGAGCTGCTGCCCCTTGCGCTGGAGATGGGGAAAGAGATGGCTGGCAAGGCTGCGCTGGCGCTCAAATACTGCAAAGAAGCGGTGCTGAAAGGGCTGGACATGACCCTCGAACAGGGCCTGAATCTCGAGGGCGACCTGTATTTCCTTTTGCACACAACCGAGGACCGGACCGAGGGCATCACCGCCTTCAGAGAGAAGCGCAGGCCGCAGTTCAAGGGCGGTTAGGCAGATGTCCGGCTACGATACCATCCTCTACGATAAAAAAGGCCGTCTGGCCTATATCACGCTGAACCGTCCGCAGGTTTTGAATATCTACAACATCCGCATGCGCGACGAGTTGTTTGAAGTCCTGGGGGCCGTCAAAGAGGACCCTGAAATTTACGCGGTCATCTTGAAAGGTGCGGGAGAGAAGGCCTTCTGCGCCGGGGCGGACCTGACGGAATTCCTCTCGGCCCCTTCTCCCACGGGAGCGCGCCGTTCCAGGTGGCTGCGGGATGTGTGGGGTAGATTTTTAAGTGTTACCCAGCCCATTATCGCCGCGCTGCATGGCTACGTTTTGGGTTCCGGCATAGAAATGTCCATGTGCTGCGACATCAGGATAGCAGCGGAGAATGCACAGTTCGGGCTTCCCGAGGTGGCGCTGGGCATCATACCGGCGGCAGGCGCCACGCAGACCGTCCCTCGCGCCGTGGGCCCGGGCAGGGCATTCGATATGTTCCTCACCGGATGCCGCATTAATGCGCAGGAAGCGCTGCAAATGAAGCTGGTCAACCGGGTTGTGCCGCAGGATAAGCTGCTCGCAACGGCCGAAGCCCTGGCACAAAAAATAGCTAGCTATGATCCGCGGGCTGTAAGGGCCATAAAGCAGGCAGTATCCAGGGGACTGGATTTGCCGCTCGACGAAGGGTTGAGGCTGGAGAAGAGGATGGCCCGCTTAAAACCCGTGCCAGGTGCAAACCTCGGCTAAGGGCGCCCTCTCGGTGCGGAATTTATTGACGGCGGCATCGGGATCGGGATAGCCGATCGCCATTGAAATCACAAGCTGTTTCGAGTGCGGGATATTCAGTTTATTCCTTACGATATCCGGGTAGCTGGCGCCGGCTGCCAGCATAATCGAACCCAGGCCGTAGTTCAGTGCCGCCAGGCTGATGGTCTGGGCCAGCAGGCCGATGTTCATCATGGCCCACACGCTTACGTCCCGCTCCGTGAAAATGAAGATAGCGTTGGGAGCATCGAAGAAACGGTACATCTCGACGAACCAGTTCAACTGTTTTTCCACATCATCCCGGCGGATGCCCAGCAGCTCATAAAGCCGCAGGCCGTTCTCCCTGCGCCTCTCTTTGTACGGTGAAGGCCAGTCGGGGCGGGGTATATCCGGGCCGCGCTCATCCTGCGCAAAGGCGCGTGAGGCCATAGTACTCTTTATGTCTTTTATCACGTCGCCGCCTGCCACTGCCAGCTCCCAGGTCTGCGTATTGGCCCATGACGGGGCGCGCAGCGAAACGGTCAGCAGCTCTTCCAGCACCGTTTTCGGCACCGGGTCGGATTTGAAAGCACGCACGCTCTGCCTGGCATTGATGGCCTCTATAACGTCCATAACATAACCCCCACGGATAATTCGGTCTGCGTCTCCAATCTTACACACAGGGAGTCACTGGTTCAAATCCAGTATCGCCCACCATTCTTGAAGCTAAGACAATAACCACTCTGGACAGATCCCGAGCTGGTGCGGGTTATTATTGTGGAAGGCGAATCGATCTCCAGATAACGCTCGGAACGAACATTTCGGTGAGTACTGAAACGGGTAAGGGGCAATAGATTTTTGCTTCAGTCGGATCTAATGAATATTCTGATTTTTTGCTCGGCTCAGCTTTTCCACAGATGTCCCTACCTGATTAGTCCACCAATTCGTTTCGCGTATGCGCCTGCATCTGAAACAAGCGCGAAGTACCCAGTCTCTCCTGTTCCGCACAATTATAAATTACATACAATTATTTGAACTGCGCATGTAAGAAGTATATAATCTTATTGGTAAGAAAAGAAATTAATATGAACGGAGTGCTCCAAGATAGCTATGGAAACAACTAAGATGTCCTCGAGAGGCCAGGTTGTAATACCTGAAGAAATTCGCAACAAACTTGGCTTGAAGACCGGAGATAGATTCCTGGTTATAGCTGATAAAGACGTTGTTATACTAAAATCATTGATAAGCCCTTCTTTAGATGAATTTGACTATTTGATCAGAGAAGCGCGGAAACAGGCTAGGATTACAGGCCTCAAACGGTCCGATATTGTCCATGCTGTTGCAAAAGTTCGAAAGAATAAGTGAAAGTTATTGTTGACACCAATGTCCTGATTTCAGGTATTTTCTTTTCCGGCCCGCCATTTGAGATATTGAAGGCTTGGCGTGATGGCAGCATCGAAATTATCTTGTCATCAGATATTACTAATGAGTATGTTAGAGTAGCCAGGATGTTGGCAGATAGGTTTCCACATGTCAACGTTGACCAGATTCTATTCTTAGTTGCGACTTATTCCAACATGGTTGAGGCGCCTCCTCTTTCACATCAAGTATGTGAAGACCCGGATGATGATAAATTCCTTTCTTGCGCCTTGGCCGGTGGGTGCAAGGTGATTATCAGCGGCGACAAGCATTTGTTGAGCGCATCCGGGTATCAAGGGATAGCGGTTGTAACACCACGAGTGTTTATTCAGCAGTATCTGAAAAAATAAACGCATACGTAGCAACCGAAGTAACAACATCGATTCTTACGCAGGCGAAGGGAGGCTTGGGCTTTTAACATGATCATCACAGCGCAATTATTCGAAGCTTATCTAAAGTGCCCGATGAAATGTTATCGTAAGTTTCGGAACGAATCAGGAAGTTCCAACTCGTATGATGTCTGGTCTCGCAACAGGAACAGAGAGTATTTTGATAATTATGTAAAGCGTATGGGGATCATCGAAATACCCATGGATGGACATTTTACGGGAGCGACAAATATTCCACCATACATATCCCCCAATTGGCAGTTCATAATTGAACTATCAATCCAAACAGAGAGCTTGAAAAGTACCCTTCAAGTTGTTGAGCGAACTTTACTAAAAGTCCCGCAAAAGAATGAGGATTTGATTCCTATACGACTCTATCCGTTAAATAAGTTGAGGACAGAAAATCGCCTGTGTATTGCATTTGATTCGCTGGTTTTATCAGAGAAAACTGGGGTGAGAGTGAGAATTGGCAAGATTGTTCACGGGGATCATTACATAGTCACAAAAGTAAAAGTTGAAGGTTTATACACTCAGGTGAATAAACTTCTCTCTAAAATTACATTTATGCTCTCAAATAGTGCCCCACCAGATATCGTGTTGAGAAACCACTGTACTGAATGTGAGTTCGAAACAATTTGTATTCAAGATGCTATTGAACATGATGATCTTGGCCTGCTATCAAATATAACAGATCGAGAGAAAAAGAAACTCAACACCAGTGGCATCAAAACTATAACCCATCTATCTTATACTTTCAGGCCATGCCGCAGACCAAGGCGACTTTTGGGTAAACAGGAAAAATATAATATCAGCCTGAAGGCTCTTGCGATACGCGAGAGGAAAATATATTTTGCAAGCAATGAGAGATTTGGCTAAAGTCTATAGCAAATTCATGAAATAATTAGCAAGCTGTCGTGGGCCAGTTGGGATTCAAACTGATTAGCTAAATGATTCATTTGGTCAACCGGATAAATAATGGTTGATCAAAAATCAAACAATAAATGGGGCAAATATTTCCTTTTTCGGCTAAACGGAATTTATTTTGTGGACAATTTACGGTAGCATAGGCTTTTCATTTCCTAATTTAAATCTACGTTCGAAGATTTTGGTTCTGTCTACCGTACAGTAGCGCCCACCATCTTAGTTACAAAACTGTGATGCTGTGCAACTGATAGAACCTTTCTATGTTTTGCATGGGCATTTTTACGGTGATAACTGACCTCGCATTCGCCTTTACATCCCTTATATAGTCTGTAATTTTGGATATTCATTCGCGTTTCTCGGCATTGTTTCACTCGTTTAAAAGAGAACTACTTGCTTCTGTTCAAATGGATGCCTATAATGTTTCCAATTGGTAAAACAATTTGGGGCTGACATCACCACATTTTCAACGCAAGATTAGAATCAAGTCCCGCAATGCCTTTCTTGTTGAAATTACTGTTTCCTAAAGGAGGCTTAGATTATGGAGTTTTTTGACCTTATGAGTATCTCCCACCGCCACATGGAGATACTAAACCCTTCCACTCCTGAAAAAATCATCAAACTTGGCAAGCTACTCAAACTGAAAAAAGGAAACCGGGTCATCGACTTCGGTTGTGGTTGTGCCGAACACCTCACTATCTGGGCCGAAGAATTCGGCATCACTGGCATTGGTATAGATATATCCAAAGATTTCTGCGACCGGGCCAAGAAAAAGCTGGGCGAGAGAAGATTGTCGGACCAAATCGAAATCGTTTGCTCTCCTGCGGATGACTACGTATTCGAAGAGGGGGCTTTCGATGCTGCAACATGTATTGGGTCAACGTTTATTTGGGGTGGCTACAAGCAGACAATCCAAGTAATGAAGCGGGCTATTCATCAGAATGGACGCCTTGGTATCGGTGAAACCCACTGGCTTAGCAATCAGGTAAATCCGGAATACGCCCAAAAACAGACAACTACCCACACAGAACCGGAACTAACTCAAATTACCCGGGACGAAGGCTTTGAACTCGAATACATCATCCGTGCCAGCCACGACGACTGGGACAGGTACATTTCGGATGGTTGGTATGGACTGATACGTTGGCTTGAAGAAAATCCCACCCACCCTGATTATGAACAGGTTTTCAAGCATTTTCGTACTGACCAGGATGATTATTTAGAGTTCCAACACCAATATATGGGATGGGCCATGTATTGCCTCGCTCCAATGAAATCTCGTCCGACAGGTAGTCAGTTATGAAAATATCCTTTATTTGTACCAACTTGGCACACTCGTATCCGTTACCGTCCTTGAGTAGAACATTGTCCACGATGAACTACTTGTGATAGGTGGGATTACCTGTTTGCGGCAAGATACTTAAGGATTCTTTTGCAGTAGAATTATTATAGTGCAGTAGAATCAGAAATCCCGATTTTTATTCAATGGTAGGTTTGATTCAATTTTTCAATTGAGGATAAATTAGTTGATGTATTTTACAAATCAATCCTTTCTTCTCAAACAGGAATTCGGGAACTGTCCAGAATGGCCCACCATCCTCATGAAGTATTTCCGCCACACATTAGCTTCGATAATAGAATTTCCCGATATTATTAAGATTCTTCCTCAGATTTATCAGAAGGCGTGTCCAGAAACTGGATGATCTGTAAAGCTTTAGTTTGGGCTTTAAGAAAGAAACGCATGGACCTGGCCATCTTATATAAGGGCTTGTGCGCATTTTCGCCTGCATATATATTGAATTCAAGCTCTCCTTGATGATAATCATCATCCGAATTCGTGAGAAGTTCTTTCAGATAATCCAGCGCTTCATTGCACAATTGGCTTTTACTCAGGCTGTTTTCAGCAGAATCCCAAAACTCCTTGGCTCTAATACGTGCATATTCTACTGCTGCTTTTGGAGTCTCCGCCAATTTCAATTCCCAGAAAGCATTTGTTTCGTTATACATTGGACAGTAACTAGCAAAGAAGGGGCTGTTGGCATATAATCCTCGAGTTGCCTGGCCGACGCACACGGAATAAATACCATTAGGTCCGTTGTCCGGTTTTGCTAC
Source organism: uncultured Chloroflexia bacterium (assembly GCA_963848815.1). Lineage (GTDB taxonomy): Bacteria > Chloroflexota > Dehalococcoidia > GIF9 > UBA5629 > UBA1162. The sequence goes on along the minus strand of CAWKFY010000041.1, from coordinate 15,925 downwards.
GGTGATAATACCATTACCAGCATGACCTACAGTAATCCCGCCCCATTCACCATTCCTATTGTATTTGCGTACCTTCTCTTTCCAAGGTATATCGGGATGAATGCCGCGATAGCGGAACATCCTTTTCATAAATTCCATATCTATCAAACCCACGGCTTTACTCATGAAATTAAAATGGAAGCGGTTTCGTTTAGAGCTGCCATAGTACATTCCTCGCAAACCGATTAAGGCCTGTCCCTCTCCCCCCTTAAATAAGTCAACAAAATGCAATCCTTGGAAATGGCGAGGGCTCCAGCCGGAGTGCTCATCCCATTCCCAGTCACCTTTTTTTGCCTGGTCTGCCTGCATCCACCCAGCTTTGCTGGCTTCTCGATGCATGGCGCTATTGTTAGCATAGAGAAAATCGATTTCTCCCATATAACCGGCCTCGCGTATTGCCACCGGTTCCTTCCGGCTCTCAAGCACATATCCATAATTGCTATCTGCATAGAAGCCACCGATAGTATAGTTGTCCATTCCAACATCCCCTATCGGAGCTTCCATCTCCATCTTGAACACTTCCCGTGCTGTATTTGCATAGCGAAGACTATGTAATACAGATGTGGCGCGCCGTATGCCGTAACCCCAATACTTCTTCGGTTCTATCATTCTTGGCTGGCCTCCGTGCTCAACATATGCCACACCCTTGTTATTCATTCCAGGGTGCCCGAACATGTGCATACTGCCGACCATCGTAATATCTCCTACTGCTGAAAAGGTTGTGAACATGAAGGCGTTGCCATTATCAGGGTAAGCCATGATAACCGCTGGGAAGCTAGGGTCATGGTCGCCACTGGAACCGATCACCAGCTTCCCATCCAAGGTTGCTCTTCCCCACGCAGCCGCACCTGAACACGCAAACCCGGGTGGATTTGTTGTCAGGGGGTCACTACGTCCCATATATGAAGTCTTGGGTCGATCGTGGCCCACCCAGATGTCCACCACTTCGTAATAAGACAGCGGTATACCGGCATTTTCAGCACCCTTTGCCCAACCATGGCACATATCCAGTATTTCGGGAGCATAACGCGCTACCTGCTCTTCCCACTTGTAAAGCTCGGCCATGTTTTCGACAGTCAATTTCAGCCCTGCCTTGCGCTCCAACATCCACTTGCCGTATATCTGCACAATCTGTTGTGCATACTGGTAACCCATATCGAAACTGGAACCCTGCAATATGATTACCGGGCATACTTCAGGACATACCGGTGCGCCATCAGCAAAGACAATTTCTGTTCCTTGATTACTAATCGATTGTTGTGGTACACACAAAGGTTCTTTCGAGCCGACTTCCAACAGGTTCAGCAACTTATACCCTAACTTGATTGATTTATTGAAACCGTCAAGTGATTTTTGCCACTCATTTTTCGCTCCGGATTTAATTGCGCTGGTGCCAAACCACCTCGCTTTAGCTATCTCCAACATAATCGAATTAAACTCTCGCAGACGTTGTATATAGAGTGAAGTATTATTGTCAAGGCGGGCAAGTGCAATGTTAACTCGCATCAACAATACCTTGGCCGAACTAAACTTTTGAAATGCAATAAGATAGTTGGTGTTTTTTAACATCCACATCATCCGCTTAAATCCTGCACCCCTGTTGTGTACCTGTGGATCAATTGAAGTATCTGAATTAAGTCCATGTCCAATAAAGTCAACTTTATCTTTTGTCATTGCGTATCCTCCTTTCAATCTTTGTAGTGATATGATCTTCATCCCGGAGAATAAAGTTTCGATAATATGCGAATTATCTCTGGCAGTTTTTCTTCTAAATATTGAAGGTCGTCACCGTTAAGTCGTTCGAGATGGCGATTTATACGCCCTATTATCGTCATTTTTTTCTGCTCAATTTCCTTCAGACCTTTATCGGTCAATTGTATATAGGTCGTTCGGCGATCATCACTATAAGTCTTCCGCATCAGCAGCCCCTGTTTTTCCAACTTATCCACTAAAAAAGTGATATTAGGTTTTGTCACTCGTAAGTAACGGCTAAGGTCCGTCATTTTACAGGAGCCTTTGCGCCTTAAAACGGAAAGAACCGCTGAGCGACTGCTGGAACCAGCCTCCACCGGATCTTCGTCCTCTCGAATGGTATTCCGATATAAAATACCAAACAAATCGATTATGTTCTGTGCATTATTTTTTATCATGGCGATATCGCCCCCCCACATACCTTCATTATTAGTTAAATGTTTTAATAGTTAATATATTAAACTTAATATGGAAATATGTCAATAATGCAAAAGGGATATTCTCAACGATTAAAATATGATATATTTAAGTGTACTATTGATCTTAATAAATAGGTGATGATGATGGGACTATATAGAGAGCATAATGCATCAAGACAAGATAATAAGGCATCATCATTGTTATTGGTTGATAAAAACTATCCTGATGGCTCTATGACCATTTTGGGCTTGAGGATACAGACGTATGCACCACTGACTTCAACTCTTTCCCATTATCTGCATAGCTAATTTGTTATGCATGAAGTGTCATAAGTAATTGCTGGGGCGCAGGAATTAGCATTTTGCTCTCAAACAGTAGTTCGGGAACTGTCCAGAATGGTCCACCATTCCTGCCTTATCATACCCTTTTGCAGTCCTTTCTTGATGCGTTAGGTATGTGTAAGTTTCGGCGGGAGCGTCACGGGGAGCGGAAGGAAAAAATTAAATCTGCATCCTGTGCCGTGGAATCTCTTGGGTTAGGAAGGCTGTAAGTTTTTCTTAGAAAACAACATTTACACCTCTATCCCTCAGCGTAGAGATATCTGACGCAATTGAGGCGGCACTCAGTGGATTGTTTTTCAGGGATACATAATCTCCCTTGCCCAATCCTGTATTGTTGGCCAGGGAGGCAAGGTCGCTAATCTGGTTAGAGTCCAGATTGAGACCTGTAAGATTGGTGAGGCCAGCCAGCGGCGTCAAGTCGCTTATCTGGTTAGAACTCAGAAAGAGAACTTGAAGATTAGTGAGACCAGCCATGGGCTTCAAATCGCTTATCTGGTTAGAGCTCAGAAAGAGATTTTGAAGATTAGTGAGGCCAGCCAGCGGCGTCAAGTCGCTTATCTGGTTAGAACTCAGAAAGAGAACTTGAAGATTAGTGAGACCAGCCATGGGCTTCAAATCGCTTATCTGGTTAGAGCTCAGAAAGAGATTTTGAAGATTAGTGAGGCCAGCCAGCGGACGCAAGTCGTTTATCCGATTAGATCCCAACTGTAGATCTGTTAGATTGCTAAGTCCAGCCAGGGGCGTCAGGTCGCTTATCTGGTTAGAGTCTATTGAGAGACTGTGAAGATTAGTGAGGCCAGCCAGCGGCCGCAAGTCGTTTATTCGATTAGATCCCAATCGTAGATCTGTTAGATTGTGAAGTCCAGCCAGCGGCGTCAAATCGCTTATCTTGTTAGTATCCAGACCGATACTGTTAAGGTTAGTGCAATATTCAAGCCCTGTAAGCTGTTTGATCCCTCTTCTATCAGCGTCCAGCGATGTCAAGACGGCAAGCTGAGAAGCATGAATGTCAGTCTCCAGTCTGCATGTGGCAATCCATACAACACCTTTCAATACTGGATCATCAAAAGTCACAGTGGGATCATTGGAAACCGGATTGCGATTAGCAGTCGTACCGGCACATGCGTTCAGTCCTGACAAAAGTAGCGCAACCATGACCAGCAGAGAAATCAAAAGCCCCTGGTATCGATTTTTGTTCATTCAACCTTCCAAATAATACACAGACATTCTATATATCCAACATTTATGAATGAAGCTATGTAATAATCGCACAAATGTATAATAATTACCATTCGATTATGCCGATTTAACTATATCGCAAAACATATTTATATAGTTCACATCAATAAAACAGGCATACGGCTATGGCTCCAGCGTCAGGGAAGCGTCAACACGAAGTAACCTGATATTGAGGTGCTAGCAGCTATATAGTAGTCACTGATCACTTACACACAGGGGGCTGGAGGTTCAAATTCACTCTTTTGTCACTATGAAACAGCATATTACTGCCAAGACTTTTGCTATAATTTGCTGCAACTAACCTAGGAGAGGAAAGGTATGCATAAATTAACGAAGTGGCTAATTGTATTATGGTTGATCGGATTAGTGCTTCCCGTTTTTACAGCCTGCAGCGCAACTGCAGCGCCGGCTGGGAAAACAGTTTCTTACAAAGTGCAGTTGACTAACAAACAGGCGGATGGATATATCATCCCTATAGGGAAGGTGAACGTAGTCTGCGTGGTTACGGACGTAGGATTGGTTGGCTGCGGCGCTTTCGATGTGATGGCACTGGATTCTTTTAGCTACCCGGCGGTCAAGGTAAAATCTTCTAATGCCAATCCCATTGCTACCATCGATGATCTGCAAAACGGGACAGTTAAGGAAGTGAACGCCGCGGCAGCCAAACTGGGCATAAAAGTAGGCATGACCGGCAGAGAAGCGCTTGATCTTATGTGACTTTACCCCGGCATGATAAACACGAAAAGGAATGAGTCTCACCCATGAAATTAAAATGGATATTGATTGCTCTAATCGTAATGGTGGTTGCAGTGGGCATCCTCCCCATGAGCCTGGCATGCAGTACAGGCGGCACAACTGTCCAATCACCCAACGCTGCCGTTGCCGGCAACAGCGAGAATAAGACTCCCGCCTTTTCGACCGATAACAGTACTGCCCCGATTATAAGCGCTCCGGCAGTTCAGGGCCCGACGGCGCCGACGGCTATCGAGCAGCCGGCTATAACGGATGTCGAGTATATCTTAAGCGCTTCTTCAGCATCAATCTCGTGGAAATCGAACCAGGAAGCAACGTGCTTCATAAAGTACGGCACCGACCCGTCATTGCCGTTCACATCATCGACAGAATCGCAAAAGATCACGGAACACAGCATTTACCTCAACGGCCTGGCCTCCAGTACGCGTTACCACTACCAAATATTTTCAACGGATGCTGCCGGTAAAGCTGTGGCGCTGGCCGGCGACATGACCTTTACGACTGCGCCGTCCAATTACTCTCCATATATGGGCAACATGTCCCCCGACTTTACTCTCAACAGCATCCAGAGCGGTAATATTACGCTCAGCCAGTACAGGGGCAAGAAAGTGATCTTGAATTTCTGGGAGACCTGGTGCGGCGCCTGCCAGGAGGAACTTCCCACTATAGAGGCGGTATCGAAAAAATATAGTAACAGCTCCGACGTTGTGCTTTTAACCGTAGCGGGCGGCACATCCGATATAGAAGCTATGAAAAGCTTCATGGCCCAGAATAATATCGATTTCCCGGTTTGCCTGGACGGAAGCGGAGGGGTATTTAATATCTATGGTATCACCAGCACTCCCAGGACCTTCTTCCTCGATAAGAAGGGAGTCATACGCAAGATAGAGCAAGGCTGGTTTACCAGCGCCGGCCAGGTCGACATCATGCTCGACTCCTATTGATTCCGCATGACGGCCAAATTGAAAGCGCTACGCTATTAAGGATTCTTTAGACAGTCATTGTGGTTATCGACGTTGCGCATGATATAAGTATCGCCCCTGCGCTCATATGTCATCCGATATCTGCGGTCAACATAAGATTCAAATATTCCGTGCGTGCCTTCTAGAGGGTGACTTCGTAGGCCGGGCTTTCGGAAATCGGTATCGAGTGATAGCAGAGCTTTATCCACTTTACGCCGAATAGCGAGAGGGAGCAGCAGATATTGTTTCACAAACCGGTCCGTGAATTCGACGGGCACTATTTTCTGCCTCTACCGGCTTTACCTGACTTTTTAGCGGCTTTGTCATGGAGGAAATCTACTGCCGCTTCAGCACTGGAGAACCTGTGAGTGCGACCGGCGCGGATATCCTCTTGAGCTTCTGCTTCGCCTTTCTGCCAGCGCTCGCTCCAGAACCATGCCTGTTGCTTATCTATTAATGCCTTCGCTTTGAGCACTATTTCTCCGTCCCTGACCTGAACGTCCAGGTAATCACCTTCTTTTATACCGAGTTTTTGCCTCACAAATAGAGGAAGGGTTACCTGCGATTTTTTCCTGACTTGAATTAACTCTGACATTTCGCTCCGACTTTCCAACTTTCTTACTATCTTACTCCATAATAACTATTCTGTACAGACCTCAATATAATGCATCGTGCCTTATTGTAGTAAATGAAGGGTCGCCAGGAAGGGAGATGCCTGTGGTTTATATCGTGATTTTGACCGTCGGTTCACATAGCAATAAACTTATTGATGAAACGGGGAAATAAAGTTCGGAGGTATGGACATGGGTGAAATCATCAAGCTCCCGCCGGCCAAATTGAAGGGCACTATGTCAGTGGAAGAGGCATTGCATGCGAGGAGGTCAACTCGCGAGTATGCGACCACTGCCCTGACACTTCAAAGTGTCGCACAGCTCCTTTGGGCAGCGCAGGGCATTACGGCAACCAAGGGTCTGCGCACCGCTCCCTCGCCGATCGCCGTCTACCTGGTAAAGGCCTATATAGTGGCCGGCAACGTGGAGGGCTTAAAGCCCGGCGTTTACAGCTACAAGCCTGAAGACCACACTATCGAAATATTAAAAGCCGGTTCACTGGAAGCGCAGTTGGGCAGCCTGGGGCAGCAGGTCTTTAGCGCCGCGCCCGCCGTCGTGGTGATCGCATCGCTCGATGACAAGGCCGCCAAAACCTTCGGCGACTTCGCGCCAAGGGCCGCCAGTATGGAGATGGGACACGTGGCCGAGAATGTGGCGCTGCAGGTTACGGCACTGGGGCTGGGCTGTGTAACAGCCACGGGCTTCGATAATAACAAGGCTCGCGACATACTGGGCCTCCCGGCCTCGCAAACGCCGGTTTACCTGATACCGGTGGGCCGGATGGTTTAAAATATCTTATGCCTTCCGAAGACGTCATCGGCCGCAAGCTGCGTGAATGGACTGCGGGCCAGAGCCCGCGCCAGGCCATGGTGACCGTCTTCAATAAAATACGCGATATTCCCTATGGCATTTTGCCGGAGCTTAACAGCCATACAGAATACCTGCGCATACTGGAAACCAATATGGGCTCCTGCACGCCCAAGCACCTGCTCATGGGCAATATGTACCTGAGGCTGGGGCTGGACGTCCTCTATACGGTCTTCCCCTATCGCTGGGCCGAGTTCGAGGAGCTCTACCCGCCGGAGCTGTGGAAGCTGGCCCAACTCATGGCCCCGGCCTATCATCTGGCCTGCCGGGTATATCTGGGGGGCAGGTATGTGCTGGTGGACGCCACCGTCGATCCGCCCCTGGGCAAAATCGGACTCCCGGTCAACCTGGACTGGGACGGCCGGTCCGACACGCTGCTGCCCGTACTGCCGACGGGAGAAGAGGAAATATATCATTCATCCGAAGCCGATCTTATGCCTCCGCCCGACGTGGACGATAACGCCCGGGCTTTTTATTATGGCATCAATGAATACTTCGAGGCCGTAAGATATGGAAAATATTAAAGCCGGTTTGGTGCTGCGCAACGCCAATGCCCTAACGCTCGAAACACGCCGGCCGCACGCCAGGACCGTCTATATCGGGGACGGACGCATCTTAAAAGTAAGCAGCGGGGATGTTGAGCCGGGACTGGTCTCACCCTCAGCGCAGGTAATAGACTGTGGGGGCGGGACGGTTATACCGGCTTTTCACGATGCCCACTGCCATGTAGTAGCCTACGCCGAGAGCCTGCTTAATATCGACCTCGGCCCCGCCAGTGCTAAGTCTATCGAGGATATAGTCAGGAAGATCAGGGATGCAGCGGCTTCAACGTCTCCCGGCCAATGGATCAGGTGTGCCGGCTATAATGAGTTTTACCTGGCCGAGAAAAGGCATCCCACGCGGCATGACCTGGACAGGGCGACTACGGCGCATCCGGTGAAGCTGACCCACCGCAGCGGGCATGCGCACGTGCTGAATACGCCTGCGATATCCCTGGCCGGCATCTGCAATGAGAGCGAGGAGCCGCCGGGATGCATGATCGAGCGCGACCTCGATACGGGGCTTCCCAATGGCCTGCTCTTCGGCATGGGCGCTTACCCCAGTAGCGTGCTTCCCCCCATGAGTAAGGCCGAGCTGGATGCGGCTCTTAAGAGGGCCAGCCAGGCATTGCTGGCGCTGGGCATAACGACGGTCCAGGACGCTTCACCCGGCAACGGACCAGCGCGCTGGGAGCAGTTCCTGGACTGTAAGCGGAGGGGCATTTTTCAACCCAGGACGGTCGTCATGTTCGGGGCAGAAGAAGCCGCAGTCCTGCCCCTTAATGATGAGGAAACGGGTTTGGCCAGCGGGGCGGTCAAGATTATGCTGGATGAAGTGAGGGGTCGCCTGAACCCTTCGCAGGATGAGCTCAACCGGACTGTCTACGATATCCACCGGCGCGGCCTCCAGATCGCAATTCACGCTGTGGAGGAGCCCACCGTCGAAGCAGCCATAAATGCCCTGAGCTATGCCATAAAGAAATCGCCGGATAAAGCCCGTCGGCATCGTATCGAGCACTGCTCGATATGCGATGTTAGCACGGCCGGTCGACTTCGCAAGCTCGGAGCGGCCGTGGTAACCAACCCCGCCTTCATCTACTATAGCGGGGAGAGGTACCTGTCCACGGTGACGCCGAAGCAGCTAAGCCATTTATATGCATTAAAAACCATGCTAGGAGCTGGCCTGCATGTGGCTGCCGGATCGGACGCCCCGGTAGCGCCGCCCGACCCATTCAAGGGCATCTACGCTGCCGTGACGCGCAGGGCCGAAACCGGGCAGGAAGTGCTCAAGGGCGAGGCCGTCTCCCTGATGGACGCCCTGAGACTCTACACGATTGGTGCGGCATGGTCGTGCTTCCGGGAAAAACAAACAGGAAGCATCGTTCAAGGCAAGTTTGCAGACCTGGCCGTGCTTAACGCCGACCCGTTTAAGGTGAAAACGGAGGAATTGAAAGATATCAGGGTGGACATGACGATTCTCGCCGGAAACATTGTCAGAGGCAAGGCCTCCTAGCCGATTACGCCGTCTTCAATATATTTACTGATCTTATCTTCGCTCATCCCCAGGATATCGCGGAAAACGTACAGGTTGCTTTCCCCCAGCATGGGGGCGGCTTTCTCAAATACGGCAGGCGTCCGGCTCAGCCTGATAGGGTTGCCGTCCGAACGGACTTTGCCCAGCGCCGGATGCTGCAACTCGATGAAGAAGCCACGCTCTTTCAGGTGGGGGTCGCGTGCCAGGTCGTATGCGTCGTTGACCGGCGCTGCCGCGATCCCGGAGGCCTGAAGCCGCTTGACCAGGTCGTCCCGCTCTTCACGGGACGACCATTCCGCTATGTAATCGTCCAGTTCCTCTCTGTTATCGTGCCGGGCCTGCAGGCTGTCGAATTTTTCCGAGAGCGCCCATTCGGGACCCCCCATCACTCTGCACAGCGCATCCCATTCTTCCTCGGAGAAGACCGCCAGTGCCAGCCAGCGGTCCTCGCCGTCGCAGGGATAGCAGCCGTAGGGCGCAGCCATACGCTCGGGCCGATTGGGATGGGGGCCTGCTACGCGGCCGTTGACCGAATAGTCTAGCAGGGCGGGGCCCAGCAGGCTGCAGGCCGCTTCGTACTCGGAGATGTCTATATAAGAGCCGGCGCCGGAATTGTCCCGCCGCCTGAGGGCCGCCATGACCGCCAGCGCAGCATAAAGCCCCGAGATATGATCGGCATAGGCAAAGCCCAGTCCGGCTGGTGCGCCTGACTCATAGGATGTCAGCCCCGTCAGTCCGCACAGCGCCTGAATGGTCGGGCCCAGCGCTGCGTAGTCGCGCCACGGTCCCGTATGCCCGAAGCCGGACAGGCTGACCATGACCAGGTCCGGCCTCACTGACTTCAACCGCTCATAGTTTAAATTCCAGTTATCCATGACGCGCGGCGTAAAATTCTCCATTACGACGTCGCATTTCTTGACCAGATCAAGCACTATATCCCGGGCATCCGGGGTGCTGAGGTCGAGCGTGATGCCCAGTTTGTTGCGGTTCCAGGCGGCAAAATATCCCGTATCGTTCTGCTCTGCGCCTGTTGCCGTCTTGCGGGACTGCACCTTGACGACCTCGGCGCCGAAGTCGGCCAGCAGGCGGGTGGCGTAAGGCCCCGCCAGCATCCAGGTGAAATCCAAAACCCGCACACCCTGTAACGGCAGCTTCACCGCGCTTCTATCGGGCTTCTTTCCGGTCTTCAGCGGCCCGTCAGACTCAATCTTTTCAAATACTTCCCGGTTATGTTCGCCTATGGCGGGCGCATCCTGCCAGACATAAGCCGTTTCGCCGGATAAATTTATTACGGGGCGGGGCGCCGGAAAATTCCTTCCGTTCCCAGGACTGTGCGCATCTATAAAGTAACCCCTGGCGGTAAGCTGCACGTCTGCCGCCACCTCATCAAGATTATTCAAAGCAGCCCAGGGAAAACGCATGGACTGTCCCAGTTCGAATATCTCCCGGTTGCTCTGTATGCAGGTCCACAGTGTAAGTACGTCCTCGATATTATCTATGTGGTCGCTGCGGAAAGCGGGGTCGCTCCATGCGGGAAGCTTCAAATCAGCAGCCATCGATTTCTGGTCCAGCAGCTCCACCAGCGTATCCCACTCCCGGTTAAAAGTCAGCAGGACATAGCCGTCCCTGCACGGGAATATTTCCGATGTACTGTTCCATTGCAGGCTGCCCTGCCGGGATGGGACCTTGCCTTCGTAAAAATATTGAACGAGGACATGCTCCAACGCGGCGGCTGCCGCCTCCTGCATGGAAATATCGATGCTCTGGCCCTTTCCTGTATATTCGCGCTCTCGCAGGGCCAGCATGACGCCCAGCGCGGCAAAGAGGGACGAAAGGTAATAGGTTTGACCGCCGTACTGCTTGAGGGGCTGACGGCCCGGCCGCCCGCAAACGTACATCTGGCCTGCCGCCGCCGAAGTAGTAAGGTCGCATGACCTGTACCGGCTGTGGGGCCCGTACTGGCCGAACCCCGTCACCGAGGCCAGCACCAGGGCAGGATTTATCTCTGAAAGGGCCTGATATCCCAGGCCCAAAGCATTAAGGTAACCGGGGGCAAAGGATTCGACTATGACATCGCTGGCTGAGGCCAATTGCAGGAATTTTTCCCTTCCGGAGGCGTTTTGAAGGTCGAGGGCGACCCCGAGCTTGCCCCCATTATTATAGAGGAAGGAAAGGCTATTGAGGGGACCGGGTAAATCATCGAAGAAAGGAGCGCTATGCCTGGCTGCATCGCCGGCCGGCCCTTCCACCTTGACCACCCGGGCGCCCAGGTCGTGCAGCAATTTCGAAGCGAATGCGGCTTTTTCATCCGCCAGATCGAGGACGCGAATGCCCGCAAGGGGCGGCTTTATCTCATCCGTGCGGGACATACAGCCCTATTATAGCATCGTGACTGCGCGGTTAATCTGAAGAAGGCAGCGACTTCGGTTTCTGCAACTCCATGTCCTTGCCGTCGCACCCGACCGTGCCTTCACCGGCCTTGGTGCACAGGACCTCGGTATTGCAGGTTTCGCACTTATATCGTTTACCAAGCTGGTTTGCCATTTTATCTCTCCTGAAAGCGGCTCGCGGCCTATTTCTTAAGTTCCATGGGTTTGCCGCAGCAGATCAATTGACCGTTGCCGCCCTTGGTCACAATAAACTCGGAACCGCAATTAGTGCAAACGTATTTTTTACCTACCTGGTTGGCCATTGTAAATCCCTCCAGAGATTAATTTTAATCCTGAATCACGCCCTATGCAAGCTGATTAGAGCTCCATCTCCTTAAAATCCGGAGCTATTATCAAAGTGGCAGCCGTCATTTTTTGAATATCTTCGGCCGTAACTCCGGGGATGGCTTCCTTCAGCACCAGTCCTCCCGGCGTTACCTCGATGAGAGCGTAGTTGGTCACGATCACGTCCACGCAGGCCTTGGCCGTTAGAGGATAGCTGCATTCGCTTACGATTTTGGGCTCGCCGCCAGCCGTGAAGTGCTCCATGGCGATTATGACCTTGCGTGCGCCGACCGCCAGGTCCATCGATCCACCGATATTGCCCACTTTGCCCAGTCCCCGGCTGGGATTGTTCCATCCAGCCAGGTCACCTTTGGCCGACACCTGCAGCGCTCCCAGCACGGCCACATCCATGCGCCCGCCCCTGATCATGGCAAACGAGGTTTCGATATTGAAATAGCTCGATCCCGGCATGTCGTTGATATACTGGCAACTGGCGTTTATACGGTCCTGCTCCTCCTCGCCTTCCCCGGCCAGCGGGCCGGACTTGAGCATGCCTATCTCAGCCTGCAAAATAATGTCCCGTCCCTCGATCCAGTTGGAAACCAGCGTGGGTATCCCGATGCCCAGGTTAACGTAGGAGCCGTCCTCAAGCATGTTGGCGATCCTCAGGGCGATGATCTCACGCTCCAGCGGCGGCATCTCGGGCACTACTACTTTTTTCAATTCGCTCATCTCCATCACCTCCTTACACGCTGGCCTGTTCCAGCTTCGGCCTGCCTACCTCGACCACGCGCTTTATAAATATGCCGGGCGTATGGATAAAATCGGGGTCCAGTCCGCCGGCATCGACCAGCGTTTCCACCTCGGCAATGGTGACCTTCCCGGCCATGGCCATGGCGTTGTTATAATTCTGGGCGGTGCAGTGATATACCAGGTTGCCTTCCCGGTCGCCCTTGATGGCATGTACGAAGGCGAAATCGACCGGCAGGGCCATCTCCAGCAGAGTTTCAACACCGTTGAAAATCCTGACCTCCTTCCCTTCTGCGACCACGGTGCCTACGCCGGTAGGCGTATAGAAAGCGGGCAAGCCCGCGCCTGCGCAGCGCAGCTTCTCAATGAAGGTGCCCATGGGATACACCTCGACCTTTATCGTGCCCTTCCTGACGGCCTGCTCGAAGGGATGCTCCAGCCCTTTGGTGGCCGAGCGCGGGAAGGGATAATTAGAGATCACTTTTTTCACCTGGCCGTTGACCACCAGCTCCAGGATCTCCTCGTTGCCCGTGCCGACTTGCTGGGCGACTATCGTAAGGTTTTTTACGCCCGTTTTGGCCAGCGCCTTGGTCAGTTCGATCGGCCGGCCCGCAGAAAAGAAGCCGGCAAAAGCTATCACGGCGCCGTCAAAAACATCCCCGACTGCTTCTTCAGCCGAAACATACACCTTGTCCATACCGCATCTCCTGAAAAATTATGTTATAAATTACGCTATACATCACGCCTTTGTCCAATTTTGGTTGTCCAGTCAATTAATGGATTTGTTCCTTCGGGCGACTCCGGGTTGTCTATGCGAAGAAGATCGCAAGTTAACAGACCAGGGGGCATCACCAGGGCCAGGTAAAGAGCATCGCCAGTGCTATGCCCAGCACGGCACCCACGAACACCTCCCATTTGGAATGTCCTATAATCTCCGAAAGCCTCTGGCTGTATTCTTTCTTGCCTTTAAAAAGATCGTCAAGCATCTTGTTGAGCATCGTCGACTGGTATCCCACGGTCCTCCTCACGCCTGCGGCATCGTACATTACGATGAAGGCCACGGCCAGCGAAATGGCGAAAAAGGGCGAGTCGAAGCCATATAACAGGCCCATCGTGGTAGCCAGCGCCGTCATAAGCGCGGCATGGGCGCTCGGCATGCCGCCCGGGCTATACATTAAGGATAAATCCAGCCGCTTTTCATTGACCAGATGTATGATGACCTTGGTTAACTGCGCGATGAACCATGCCACCAGCGGAACCCAGATGGCTTTAAATGCAGTAAAGCTTATAGCAGCCTGGCTGAACATAGTCGCTAACACCTGTCTTTATTTTACAATTATTGTTGCACCCGGCCTATATTTAATCTGCAGCGCTTTCCCTATCATCATACCCAGCAATACCAGCGGATATACGATCAGCATCCAATCGGGAGGAAAAGGCGGCGGGGCAATGAGATTGAAGGGTTGGACGGCCGTGCCCGCCCATTGCATGGCAAATAGCATCACACACAGTGATAGTATACCGATGCCGAAGCCATAGCTGGAACTTTTCGTTATTAAAGCCGCTATCTCGGCAATGGTGGCCGCTATGATGGTGGGCACGGTAGCGACGGTGAACAGCACTCCCCCGATGACCGTTGCGCCCAGTCCACCCTGGAACTTGATAAAGGGCGACCACAGATGGCCGGCAATGGTGAATATGCCAGCCAGCAGGATCACCGGCCATGCAGCACCGAGCAAAGAGGCGATCCAGACCGCCAGCATGGCTTTGCCGATATCCCCGGCTACCACCAAAAGAAATGCCGGGCGCCCGACCCTCCGGTATACGGCGGCCGCGCTGATGCGGCCGTCAGGTTCATCGCGGATATCGATTTTGCCGATGCATCTGGCCACGATGTAAGCCGATGAGATAGCGCCAAGAAGATAAGCGATGGGGATGGAGATGAGGCTGAGCCAGTTCATAGGTGTCCGCTAGTATACCATAAAAATGGCTGCTTAAATCACTCTTTCTCGCTGGGACTGACACAAAGGGTCAGGAAATCCCGTGCTTCTTTGGAAAATGACATGCCCAAGGCCAGGATAAATACCAGCACTCCACAGGTGGCATAAATAGCGGGGATATTTTTATTGGCGATATCGGCGATCACGCCGGCTACGCCCATGCCCAGCGGGGCCAGGCCGCTGGTAAGTGTGGCCAGCAGCCCGAACACCCTGCCTCTTATTTCGCTGCTGGAGGCAAGCTGCAATATGGTTGTGGCTTTGACCATGAAGATGCCGGCCAGCAAGCCGACCAGGAAGATAACCCCCAGCACTATGTATGGCTGGGTCAGGAAACCAAGGAAGCCCATGCCGATCGCTGCGCCCAGCAGGGAAGTGATGATCATGCGGCTCTGGGCACGGCCTCGCACGTTAGCCGAGCCGGCTATGACGTAGCCCAGCACCGACCCTACGCCCAGCGACATCAGCAGGTAGCCGTACCATGAAGCATTCAACTTCAGATAGTCCTCTACATAGAAGGGCAAGAGCAAAGCCATGGGTGCGATGAAGAGGTATAGCATGGCTGCCACCAGGAACAGGACGCGCATCCCCTTACGGTTCCAGACGTAATGCAGTCCTTCCCGGGTATCGGCAATGAAGGTTTTGAAGGCCACACTGCCCTTTTTAGCCTTCTTCGGTATGACCTGAGGTATCTTTATCAATGTTTCAGTGCCGGCGGAGAATAGATAGGTGAAGGCATTAATCAGGAAGAGCATCGGGGCGCCGGTCACCGAATAAAGGAGTCCTCCCAACCCCTGTCCGATAAACAACGAGACGAACAGTGCCAGCTGGTTGAGCGAGTTGGCCGGGTCGAGCTTGTTCTCCGGCACCAGGTCGGGGATGGCAGCCTGCACCGCAGGAGTGAAGAAGGCGAAGATGATGGCGCCCACCATCGCCACTACGAAAAGCCATATCACGTCCAGGCCGATAACCTGCGGCATATGGAAAAGCAAAGCGGCCAGCGACAATACGAAAAGCCCGTTGATAAGGTCGCCGAAGACCAGTATATTTTTTCGTGAGAAATTGTCCGCAAAGGTGCCGCCCAGAGGGCCCATCAGCACCCCTGGCAGGCTGGAGAGCATCATCATCAGTCCCATCAAGCTGGCCGAGCCCGTGGCCTCCTTGATATAAAAGAGCATGGCCAGGCCGAAGGCGCGCTGACCCACCTGGCTGACAAGCTGGGCCTGCCACAGCAGCAGGAAATCGCGGTTCCAGAGTCTGGTCGGCCTTTTTATCGAATGCTCGTTATCCATAACGATTATTCATAAAAACAGTCGGAGTATGGTTTCTGGTCGGGCGCTATCCCCATGGACACCCGGGGCGGGTTACAAGATTATATAATTTTTTAACAATTGGTTCTACATAGTG
>CAWKFY010000040.1:0-13762 GCA_963848815.1 uncultured Chloroflexia bacterium | reverse complement strand
TTTATAGTGTTTTAGCAGATGACTCGTGTATCTCAAACGGTGCACCCGTCTCTGAGAACCAGGCACTGAAGTATATAGCGAACGTATGCACTAACGAGTACATAAACCGGGCTTTTCTTTCAAGCCAGTCCGACCTCGCCGGCAGGGTGGATTATGTGCGCCGGTGTCTAAAACCCGGTATGAAGCTAAAATGTGATAGCCAGGCTACAAGCTTATGCAGGCCGGGACTAACCGGATAGCAGCCTTCCCTGAACGAAGGTCCCGCCCGCAACTCTTCAGTTATTATTACTTAGCGCGTCGGCTTTGAACGGTACGCCGGCCGCCGAAGCAGCCGTGGCGTCTTTGCCATGTCCGTTGCCGTTCAGCTTATGACGGGCAACCAGTTGATTGAAATCGCCCGATATAGCGCTCAGGACCGAGCCGGAAGCTACCACGCTGCGCATCTGATTGCTGATCTCCTCGGCGGCGGCCGATACTTCGTGGGTAGAGGCGCTGTTCTCTTCAGCTACCCCGGCGACGATTTCAACGGACTGCGATACCTGTTTGGCGGTGGCCGCCATCTCCTCCGTTGAAGCCGTGTTCTGCTCCACGATAGCGCTGATATTGTCGCTCAACTGCACCATCTCCTTGCTCATGTCCCTCAATTGCTGCGCTGCGGACGATATCTGCTCCACCTGCACTCCCATATCCTTCGATCGTGAGAGTATCTCATCCAGGGACTGCCCCGCTTTGTTGGCGAGCTCATAACCGCCGTCCACCTCCCGGGTGCCCTTCTTCATCGCAGCCACGGTTTCCAGTACATCATTTTGTATCCCGCTGATCAGGTCTGCTATCTCTTTAGTTGCCAGTGACGATTTTTCAGCCAGTTTCCTCACCTCATCTGCTACCACGGCGAACCCGCGTCCTTGCTCGCCCGCCCTGGCGGCTTCCACCGCCGCGTTCAGGGCCAGCAGGTTGGTCTGGTCGGCTATGCCATCGATGGCCGCCACGATCTTGCCGATCTCCTTAGAACGTTCGCCCAGCCCGTTTACCCTGGCCGATGCCGCATCCATGGTCCTCTTGATATTCTCCATGCCCTCGACCGTCTGCCGTGACATGGCTGCGCCTTTATAAGCCGAATCGGCAGCTACTTTGGCGCCGGCCGCGGCCTGCTGGGCGCTATCGGAAACCTGGTTAATGGCGGTGGATATGCGGTTAACGACCTGGACGTTCCTATCTATGATTTGGGCCTGCTCCTGCGCTCCTTTGGCAATCTGGTCGATAGCGCTGGAAAGCTGCCCGATGGCTTTCATAGTATCCTGTAATGAAGTCGCCTGGTCCGAAGCGCCGCTGGCAACCTGTTGAATGGAGCCCGCTATTTGCTGAGTGGCCCGCTCGGCCTGTTTGGACGCCTGCGCCAACTCACGGCTGGAATCGGCCAGGCTGGCCGAGACCTGCCTCATCTTGAGCAGGACATCTATCCTGTTGTCCAGCGCCACATTGATCGAGTCTCGCAGCATGCCGAAATCGCCCCGGTATTCGCCAGTAACATGAGTCGTAAGGTCGTAATCGGCTTCCCTGGCGAGCACGGCCTTGGCTTCGTTGACGGGTGCGACCATGAAGCCGAGCGAATCGTTGAAGCCCCTGAGAATCTTGCGGTAGACACCCTGGGTTTTATCGGCATCCGCCCTGATCTCGAGCTTGCCTTCCCTGGCTGCGCCGATGACGACACCCGTTTGCTCAACCAGCGTCCTTATCGAATCGATACATTGATTGCAGTTGTTCTTGAGAATATTGAAATCACCGCGGTAGTCGGCGGTTATTTTATCCGGGGTGTTGCCTTTCGCCAGCCTGTCGATATAGTCTGCGGCCATATTCAGGGGGCCGACCACTGCGTTGACGGCATCGTTAATTCCGTTAACCAGGCCTGCGTAGTCGCCCTTAAAGCCCGAAGCATCCCCGCGCACGGACAGTTGGCCTTCCACCAGCCCTCTCACCAGTTTGTTTATTTCGCTGTCGAGGGACACGTTGCGTGTTAACCATCTCGGCAAAGGCCATGCCCAGGACATCTTTGTCCGACCGTGGCTTCACCTCCATATCGAGAGTGCCTTCCGATATTTTCCTGGCGGATGCGGCCATTTCTTTCAGGTATTCTATGATATCGGCAAACGCTTGCGTCACCTGGCCTATCTCATCCTTCGACCTGACCTTGTATATCCTGATCGACGTCTCCGGCGGCCACTGCCCTGGCTATGGGTACAAGGTTTGCCAGTGCTTTCATCGGCCGGTCGACGGTCACCCTGGTCATCCAGTAAAGGAAGCCTATGCTGGCCAGCAAAAGGACGAGCGAAATGACGATCAGGTTCATTCTCACCGCGCCTACCGTCTGCTCCACATCCACCGTATAGATACCTGTGGCGATAATCCATTGCCAGGGTTCGAAAGCCTTAACGTAGGTCAGCTTGGGCTCGACCCGGCTGGCATCGTCATTATATTTCCACATATATGAGGAAAAACCTTCATTCTGCGTTTTTGCTATCTGGAGTTGCTCCTGGATAAACAGTTTGCCGGTTGAGTCCTTCAGGCCGCTTATATCGGTATTGACCAACTGCGGGCTGTTCGGATTTACGAGCATTACGGGTGTGAAATCCAGGATATAGAAATAGTCCTTCATGTCGGCGCCGTATCGCATGGTCGTTATGGCCGCTTTGGCCTGCTCCTGCGCCTGGTCGCGGGTTAAGACGCCTGTCTTCTCCAGGTTCTGATAGTATTGCAGGACCGTCCAGGCGGACTCCACCTGCTGCTGAGTCTCCACCTTTTTCTCAGCGTATAAGGCTTTCTGCGTCTCGGGTAAGATGTAGCCGAAGATGAGCGCGCTATAGGCAACCACGACGGCCGCCATGACCAGCACAATTTTGGCCTGAACACCGAACCGGAATTTTGTACTCTTCTCTGCGCGCTTGAAGGCTGGGACTTGCATGCTACACCTCCTATCTGATGTCTGTGACAAAACCAACGAAAATTTTATAGCGCAGCATAGCCGGATACAATAGCTGAAAGGATTAGTATAGTTAGCCTTTAAGCTCACATATGACCGAATTGTTAAGAGCGTATTAAAACCATATATATGGGGCGTTAAAATCTGGTGGAATAGAGGGCGAAAGCCGTATTGCCGGTCGGGTTGATGTAGATATTGTGAAAGGCTGGATTTGGGCCCGGCCCGATGCCCGGAGCACCACGGCTATGGACACTCCATTCAGTCCGCTGAGGCGATTTTACCCAAGGAAAGGACACTCTTAACCGTAGACAGCAGCTCCTTGGCTGTAACGGGTTTATGTAAGAAATCCACAGCCCCGAAACTGTAGGCCTGTTGTATTTCTTTTAAGCCGACGCCGGCCGGCCCTTTCCTTTCATCGATATTGCCCTTTGAGCTCAGGAAAACAATTGGAGTTTTAGCGGTTTTGGGATCTGATTGCAGGTGGCGGCAAACCTCATAACCGTCTATCCCGGGCATACTGATATCGAGGATTACAAGGTCAGGTACCGCCATTTGCGCCTTTTGAATCGCTTCCGTACCGTCAAACGCCGTGCTCACGTCGTAACCCTCGTGTTGTAAGATGCGCTGCATGACCATCACCAGCGACTTATTGTCATCTACCACCAGTATTCTTTTGCGATGAATTGTCATCTCAAATCCCTGTTGGTCCAATTGGTCCTAAACTCATTTTGTACCTAATAATCGTCAAAGTCAAACTAGATTTTCGATAGTGAATAAAAATCCCTGAACCTTTCAAATTCGAGCTCCAGCCTGTTCACCAGTCCCGGCACCTCTTTCAGGTCACATTGTCGCCCTTTTTCTTCAATCTGCAATGCGATATCTCCGAGTATGACCCCGCCGAAGGTGCGTGCATTACCCTTTATAGAATGGGCGGCCGCTTTTATCTTCGGAGCGTCCATCGAATCCAGGCCTTCCTTTAATTGTATAAGCTGTTGCGGATAGTCCTGTTCCATGAACAGGTTAAGCGCCTCCCACAATAGCTCCTTATCTCCTCCTACCGATTCCAGGGCCATCTTCAAATCCACTGCATCACCCTTGAGGGGTTTCCCTTCGACGCCTTTATTTACAGCAACCTTTTTCTCCTCGGTCAGTAGCTTATCGATCATGGCATAAAGGTCCCTGGCCTTAACCGGTTTCACCAGGTAATCATCCATGCCGGAGGCCAAGCATTTCTCCTTATCTTCTTTGGTGGCGTAGGCAGTCATGGCAACGATCGGAATGCGACGGCCGGACTTCTTCTCCCCGGCCCGGATAGCCCTGGCCGCGTCCAGCCCATTCAGGGCAGGCATTTCAACGTCCATCAGTACGAGGTCAAAATCGCTTTGGGCAACTTTATCGCAAGCCAGGGCGCCGTTTTCAACTATGCACACTGTATGTCCCTTTTGCTCCAGCATCTTCCTGGCAATTAGTTGTGAGGTGGCGTTATCCTCTGCAACCAGTATTTTAAGTTTTGCACCGTTGTCGCCTGAGGTCTCCGCCGGATATTTTGGCTTTTCTAAATTGGTGATAAAACCCAGCGCGAACATTATGGACTCGTACAACTTCCTTTTACCTATCGGCTTCACAACGTAATTGAATATTTTCATCTCCCGGCAGCGGGATAAATCCCCGCCTATGGTACAAGCATCGAGCATCATCAGTATGATTGGTTTGATAACCATACTATTTTGTATTTGCACGGCCACGGCGAAACCGTCATTTACCGGCATGTTCCTGTCAAGCAGGACGAGACTATAGCTATTTAAATCGTTTTCAGACTCTTTAAGTGCTGCTAATCCGGTGGGACCGTCTTGAGCCTCGGTTACCTGGAATCCCCATTGCCTCAGCCACCGGCCTAACATGATGCGGTTTGTATCGTTATCGTCGATCAGTAATACGCGTATATCCGCAAGTTGTGCGCTGCCGGGGCGTGGATGCTGCATAACAACCTGTTTCTGACCGGCCACGTTCTTTTTAGTAAACTTTATTGTGAAGTGAAAGGTGCTGCCGGTTTCCGTGTCACTTTCCGCCCAAATTTGCCCTCCCATCTTGTCCACCAGGGAACGCGATATCGTCAATCCGAGACCGGTGCCGCCCCGGCGACGCTCAACCGAACTGTCGGCCTGCGAAAAGGCATCGAAAATCATATCCTGTTTCTCTTTGGGAATCCCGATTCCGGTATCCCTTATCGAAAAATGAAGCACTATCTCCCGCTTTTTATCGGCTGCCTTATCCACGGATACAACTATCTCTCCCTTTTCGGTAAACTTAACCGAGTTACCGAGCAAATTAAGCAGTATCTGCCGCAGGCGTGCAGCGTCGCCGAACAGCACATCCGGGACATCGGGCGATATCTGATACATAATCTCCAGGCCCTTTTTTGAGCGATTACCGCAACCGTGTTGAGAGCTCCCTCGATCACGGTTTCCAGGTCGAATACATCGCACTCCAGCCCGAATTTTCCTGCCTCGATCTTGGAAAAATCCAGGATATTGCTGATGACACTTAAAAGTGAATCTGCCGATGACCTGGCCAGCGAAGATACTCCTGCTGCTGCAGGTCCAGTTTGCTGTCCGCCAGCAGATCGAGGATGCCGGTCACGCCGTGGAGCGGCGTTCTGATCTCGTGGCTCATACGCGCCAGGAATTCGCTTTTTGCCTGGTTTGCGGCGTTAGCCTCAACTATGGCTTTGCGCAGGGACACTTCCAGCTTGGCCAGGTGGTCACGGTGCGATCTTATCTCGTCTTCCATCTGCCGGCGCTCGGTGACATCGTTAATGGTCATGAGATTGCAGAGCTGGTTATTGACCGTTATTATGCGGGCGGAAAATACTCCCCTCCGTATATGACCGGACCTGTTACGGAATGTGATCTCGGCATCGTTGACTCTATGTTCTTTACGTATCAGCGGTGCAATCCGGGCATGATCATCCGAGCGCGGCCATAATTGAAGTTCCCTCGCTGTACGGCCCAGCACATCCTGGCGGCTGTAATCGATGAGCTTGAGAAAGCTATCATTGACTTCGATAAATTTCCCGTCGCTAAAGGATGTTATAGCCGAAGGAGTTGGGTTCGAATCAAACGCGTTGAAAAAAGCCTCGTTAGCAATTATGTTTTTCAGAGCGCTGGAACAGTGTGCGGTGACCATCTCGAGGACATCCAGTTGTATTTCTCCATCCAGAATGAAGACCAGGGCGCCCCATCTCTGCTCGTCCAACATAACGGGTAAAAAAACGAAGCTTTTAACGCCCAGGTCTCTTTGTATCGAATCGCATATATGCTTTGGCCAGCCGTAATCGATAACCTGGGACAGCCTTTTCTTGATGATTGGGCTGTCACTCATCTCAAGCTCTCGAAGGATCTTGAATTGTGATGACAGAAATTGAATATTTTCTTCGGATGCCGCCTGCCTTACATAATCTGCCAGATCGAATTCAGGGGCGGTGGAGAACGCGTTTTATCACCCTCCCTTATCCTGGAAAAATACGTAAGGACCAGCTTGTCCCTGGTCTCATTATATTTCAAAGCTGCTACGAATCTGACGCCAAGCAGCTCACGTGACCTTTCGGCAACCAGGCTCAACACGTCGAGAGTAGTCTTGCACCTGTTGGTGCCGAGCGCAATTTCGCGAACCTTGAAAAGTTGATTGTTTCTATGCTGCAGCTCGGCGTTCAACCGCTTCAAATCTTCAAGGTGCTTGCGTTCTATGTCGCTCCATCCTGATGTCAATGTGCTCCGCCTTGCCAAACGAACAAAATATGCGCATTTACAATGAATTAATCTTATAGGAATTGCGGCAAGGAAACAGCCTCCAACTGGCTCACTTTGGCTAGACTACGGGTTCGTTTTCAAGCAGGTCTTAACCCGGTAATTGGAAAAAGATATAAAAACGCTGATATCCGGGAAAGTTAGCTCATTTTGCCGGTGTCGATGTCGATGCGGCGAACTTGAGTTAACCGCTTTATTGCGCAGCTTGTCCAGCAGAGTGAGTGGCGCGTGGCAGCGGTGCCTTTTTCCGCTGAATAGACTGTATGATAGCGCTCACGATTCTTAAGCATGGCTTTGATAAAGGCGGCAAAGGCAACTTCGAGTGGTCGGGAGGCAACAGTCCCAATATCGACCTGACCAAGACTGAGCCGAATTTCGACCCTCTGGACACAATGGCTATCCAGATGAAAGAGGGCACCAAGCTGCTGGAGCAGGGCATTGCCAAAAGCGCGGCGGAGATAGACTTAGCCATGGTGTACGGCAGCGGTCGCCCTGCAGGCCCGTTTGCGATGGGTCAGAAAATGGGTTGGGACAAGGTGGCCAGAGATGCGAGGCCATAGCCAAAAAGACAGGCATCAAATGGTTTGAGCCTA
The DNA here is from genome assembly GCA_963848815.1 of uncultured Chloroflexia bacterium. Lineage (GTDB taxonomy): Bacteria > Chloroflexota > Dehalococcoidia > GIF9 > UBA5629 > UBA1162. The sequence continues at coordinate 6,386 of CAWKFY010000040.1, read as the reverse complement.
CCGATATGCTGAAAAAAGGGGCAATCAAACTGTAACGTATTGACGCGCTTCAACTTACGATCGGATTAGATAATCTAGCAGCCGGGCTACCGCCCGGCTGCCTGCTATTTAAGAGGTATGCGCTGGGTAAAGATGAAAAGCAGCCAGATCAGCACGATGACGCCGTTGCATATCGACAGTATTTTGCTAGGCTTGCCATATCCACAGCAGGATTTTAGCTTGGGAGGCGAGAGTACAAAAGCTATTGCTGACTCCATATTAATCGAGTTGCGTTGATTATACGTACGGCTAATATAAGAAGAAGGGCCATTGATTCCTATTCACTCTAACACTATTGAATTACATAGTTTATTCAATATTAAACAATATTTTAATGGCCGCGTTTGGATTACGAATCTCGTAATCAAATCGCTCGCCAATTGTTACGTGGACACGTTGCAGAAGCCTATGCCGATTATCCTCCGGATGTTGTTCCAACCTTTTCCTGATTAGCTCCTCGTTCATATCCTCAACTTTGATGAGCAAAGTCTTCGGAGATATCTCAGATACTATATAGTCGACCCAGATACCAAATGCATTCAGGTCTAAAATAAGTGCTGACTTAACACTGTTATCGAATTTCCAAAATACAGGCACATATCGAAAAAAACCTTCATGAAAGGATATTCCTTTCTGATGGAAATTAGGTATTCCAGCATAAATCAGTTCCCCATGCTTAATCAGAAAACTAACTATGCTGTAATTGTCGAGAATAATAATGGCCGATGCCGTGTATCCTCTATTTTTCAACGTCTGTATTGCATTTTCAAAAAGGGCGATACTCTCGCTGTATTTACCCTGGATTGATTCAATCATTGAATTTTGGAACCAATCTTTAAGAATCTTGGATGATTCACTGGAACCCAATGATCGCCCTTGTTCTTTGCCTATGCCTATATATTGCATTTCAGGAGCGTCAATGAATGCTTCCTTGGGGAAAGCCGCGTTTATTCCAAGATATTCTACGATCGATCCGTTTGATTCTCTCTGTTGAATCGTGGAGAAACTACTTGTCAGCTTCCTGAGCCATGCGGATTCCTGCCAAGATTCAATGACATCTTTTCTAAACTGTTCTACTAAATTAGCATTAATGCTGGAAGTGATTATTCTATCCTCATTTTCCCGTTCGAAACGAGACACGGCATTCTTGATAAGGGAAATGAAATATTCAATCCGATTTATCTCAAGAGACTCAGGAGGGATCACTTTTTCCCAGTAGTAACGGTATTTTTCGATATCTTTAGACGTATTTACAATGTTTTCCAGATTGGATTTAAATATCGAATTTGGTGTAATGCTGATTTGTGTACTGCCGATGTCTACGGGTAGGAGACTGAGAGCACGCACGCAAAAAAATAGATTGATAGGACTGCTAGTATCAATGAAAGACATTTTCCCACGTGGCATGCTATCAAGTATCCAATCGCCCAGCCTACTAGCGAAGGGGTCGAATTCAGACTTATCCACATAAGTTTGCGATAACTCGGCAAATGAGTTAAATCTATTCGCAACTTGATTTATCATCTTAATCAATATTATTTCCCCTGTTTCGCTAGGCTCGGTTAACCTAGTATCAAGGTGTTTTATGATCGGTTCCTTATATAAATTACACAGCCACGAACCTAGATCGAACCATGCAGACTTGTGAAAATCCATTGGTGATAAAGATATGTCATTTGGATTTCTTCTGTAGAATTCGATCGAAATATTTTCTACAAGCTCATCGAACGCGTTACCCAGGTCAATAAATGTTTCGAGCGATCTAGAATCAACAGACTGTTTTAACATGGCCTGGATGGTTTCAAGTACGTACTGAAGATAAACTAAGTATTGATCTCGCTTATGTCCTAGTTTTAGATCAGAGAAAGGAAATATCAGATCGTTGTCAGCAAATTCGATCAGATTAACTCTTAGATTTTCAACAACTGATTGTTGAAAATCTGTGTTGCTGTTTTCAAAGGCAATGCGTAGTAGCGCTGGGAAGAAATCCAGCGTTCGTTTAAATATCAGATAATCAGTACTTGCACATGATAATTTGAGTATTTTGATTAGAAGACGTATCGACTCTGAAGCTAATTCTATTTGTGTAGTGGCAAATATACTCTCAATGATCTTATAAAGATTCCATTCAAGGTACCGAAGTATTGGCCAATCGAGGGCGGTAATTTTCGAGGCTTGCACCGGTGTGTATTTTATATTGAGATCATGCAACGAATATATTACCACTTGTATGAAGTGAGCATAGGCATTTAAGCGTCTTGTTACAATGTCGGTTCTTCCAGCTTTAATAGCTTGAATGGTCTCATTGCGATGCCTTTCAAGTTGTCTGCCAATGTCATTAGAGTTAGCCATTTAACGTTTTGAAAACCTCTGGAGTCGTTCATATTCTTTCTGTACTTCCATACGAATAGCATTCTCTGTCTCTCGCTCCGAAAGATCTTCGATATAGTCTGAGTCAAAGAATTTAAATGTTATTACATAAAGGTACATTGCCGAGATAACACCTAATAAAAATATGAGCCACTCAATTATTATGACGTTTCCTGCGCTACAGTTTATATTAGATGGTAAAGTACTTGGGAGGAGAATACTATTATCTAAAGCGTATATTATGAGAGCTAACAAATTGAAATAAATTATCAAAGGAAACTTGGAAGTTTTAACATACAAATCCCATGTATCTTTTATGTATTGTCGGCTAGCAATCACTGTGACAATTATAGTTAGCACTATTGCAGTGAATGCCAATGTAGCTGCATGAACCTGCCAAATTGTAGATGAGTAGCCTATGAGGCTCGATGGGCTTGGCAATATGGATATTCTGGGTAATAATAGTAGGATTATATGTAAGGCGATTAATAAGGCTATGATAAATACTGTCATAGCCCAAGTATCAGACAGAATGTCCCTTTTTATGAGGGTACGCCACCATTTCATAAATGAGTTAAACATAATATGATGACATAAAGTATATCATGCAAGCACTATGCGCCTCGATCAGTAGACATCACGGACGATCTTATCACTTTCCCTGGAATCTGGGCTTGCGCTTCTCTGCGAAAGCGGCGAATGCCTCACGAGCATCCGGTGTACGAGCCATATCAACGATGGACTGGCTTTCAAATTCCATCTGCGTTTCCAGCGATGAGGAAAGGCCGCCCTGGATGAGTTTGCGGGCAGCGCCGTAGGCACGGGTTGCACCCGACGCAAGCTGCCCTGCGATCTTCACGGCACGGGGCATCAGCTCGGCATCCGGCACCACCTCGGTAATAAGGCCGAGATCGAGCGCCTCTTGGGCGGACAACCGCCGGTTGGTCAGCACGAGTTCGGAGGCCCGTCTTAGCCCGACCAGGCGTGGCAGGAAATAAGTGAGTGCCCCATCCGGCGTGAGTCCCACCTGCGTATAAGCTACCGCAAATGTGGCGGACTGGGCAGCCAGCGCTATGTCGCCCGCACAGGCCAGGCTCATACCGGCGCCCATAGCGGCGCCGTTGACTGCAATAACGACCGGCGGCAACCCGCGTGTCAGTCGCGAGATGGCGAGGTGCAGGTAGCTGGACATTTCCTTGAGAAGACCGGGTGTCTTTTCGACTTCACCGGCCATGGCCTTTAGATCACCGCCGGCGCAAAATACGGGGCCGGTCGCTGTGATCAGAATTGCCCTGACGGCAGGGTTCTCGCTGCAGTTCATGGCGGCATAACATAGGTCCTTGGCCATTTGCAGGTCAATGGCGTGATTGGCCTCCGGCCGGTTCAGGGTGATCGTGGCAACATTGTCGGCTATATTAAAGAGTATGGTATTGAACTGCATGATATTATCCTCCGATCTTAATTACGAGTCCTTGCAAGACGCTATTCAATTGAGTTGTGATGGCCTTCCGGGACTTCTGTTTGAGAAACGGGCAAGCCGGGATATTAACGATTGTACATTCAGAACTTCGAGAAATCAACAGAGTGTGCCGGAAACGGTCCATGCCGGTCCGGCCTTCAATATATCAGTGGGACCATTAAACGTTATTTGAGTTCGGAGGATCATCTCGGTAACAGACTTCCCTGAAAATTTGGTCAATTGACAAAAATTTTAGTATTATTGTGTGACTCCGAGGCATTGGATGCATCATCCGGCATATTCAACGGATTGCTGATCCCTGCTATAATGCTTCACCGGAGTAGAATAAATTTATAAGGAGAGCGAATCATATGAAAGTTGAAGATGTAAAAACGATTGCTATGATCGGCGCCGGCGATATGGGCCATGGGATAGGCGAGCTGGCGGCCATGGCCGGATACAAGGTGAACCTTTACGATATCAAGCAGGAGTTTGTGGACAAAGGGATCGGGAAGATAAAGGACAGCCTTGGCAAGCAGGTCTCCAAGCAGAAGATGACGCAGGAAGCTATGGACAAGGTCATGGGCAGCATCAAAGGTTTCACCGTGCTCAAGGATGCCGTAAAAGACGCGGACTTCGCCATCGAGGCGGCGCCCGAGATACTTGACCTGAAACAGAAGATCTTCAAGGAGATGGACGAGGCGGCGCCCAAGCATGCCATTCTGGCCTCGAATACCTCCACTATGAGCATTACCAAGATCGGCTCGGTCACCAAACGCCAGGACAAGGTCTGCGGTGTGCACTTCTTCAACCCGCCGGCCATGATGGCCCTGGTCGAGGTTATTCGCGGCGACAAGACCTCGGACGAGAGCATGAATGTAGCCTATGACCTGGTAAAGGGCTGGAAGAACTTCAGGGGCGCTATGGTGGTTGTGAGGGTGGAGAAAGACACCCCGGGCTTCATCTTCAACCGCATGAATGCGCCTTCCGCCATGTACCTCTCCTGGCTGAGGGAGAAGAACATGGTCGACCCCGAGGGCGTGGATGCCAAAGTGAGGGCGGCCGGTGCCCCGATGGGACCGTTCGAGACGATGGACTACTCCGGGCTCGATATATCTTATAATGGCGCAAAGTATTATGCGGCAACGCTCACCAAGGACTTCGCTCCGCGGCCCTGGTTAATTAAGAAGGTCGAGGCCGGCGAGCTGGGCAAGAAGAGCGGCAAGGGCAACTTCGAATGGCCGGGCGGCAATAGGCCCAACATCGACCTGACCAAGACCGAGCCTAACTTCGACCTGGCGGACACGGTGGCCATCCAGGTAAACGAAGGCACCAAGCTGCTGGAGCAGGGCGTAGCCAAGAGCGCAGCCGAGATAGACATGGCCATGGTGTATGGCAGTGGCAGGCCGGCGGGCCCGTTTGCGCTGGGCCAGAAAATGGGCTGGGACAAGGTGGCCGAGCGCTGCGAGGCCATAGCCAAGAAGACCGGCATCAAATGGTTCGAGCCCACCAAGATGCTCAAGAAAGGGGCGATCACCCTATAGATAGGCCCGGCAGAACTAATACACTAAATAGCAATTAAGGATGCGGCGTAATAGCGAAAATGGTTATTACGCCGCGTTTTGGTCCGTAGTACCAGAAAACCCTGTAGGTGGCGGGTGTCTTCTGCTCGGCATAGGCTTCGAAAACCTTCTCGCCATCGGGACCAATTAGGCTTTCATATTCGTGGGTCTGCAAGCTCTTGTGGCGGGGGTTTGAGAAAGAAAACTAATTGTTATCCTGACTGCCTTATATCGCTTTAACCGGGCGGGATAATTCTTCAGCGAGCTGTAAGTCCGCTGCGCCTCATCAGTCCATTCCAATTCAAACAAAGTGGTTGGAGTTTAGAGCCTGTCCGGGTCGATTTTCGATACCTTGCCCTCTTTAACATCCTTTAGCCCGCGCCTCACCGAGGCCAGCGCTTCTGGATTCTGATAAAGCCATGCCTCCGAGGCAGGGATAGAAACCTGCGGGTCCAATACAATCTGACCGAGGCTGTTTTCATAAATATGATAAGTAATCCCCTCGCGTATATGGCTGCTATGCAGTATCACCCTTTTCTTGGCATCCGGTTTAATGTTGTCCGCTATTTTTTCAAAATGCTGATCTTTTATAACCATACATTATTATCCTGTTTCTAATGATAGTTCCCGGTGGGAAATAATGTCAAGTGGGAAAATCCCACCTTTTATTGAAAATGCATGCTCAATAAAAATACTAAATGTGGGATTGACGGACAAAGCTATTAGGCAACATATGCCAAGGAATTAATATTTGTTAATTAAATCATAATAATAAAACAAACTTCTATTAGAATAAGAAATTTAGTTATAGAATTCCGAGATCGACACTACCTGTTCCGCCTTCGTAAAGGACTCATCAGGTATCTTTGAATTCTGTTATTACATTAAAATTCAAACTCTTTTAAATATAAATATAAATATAAATCTATATTATAAAATAAAAGAAGTTAAAATTA
>CAWKFY010000039.1:0-17388 GCA_963848815.1 uncultured Chloroflexia bacterium | reverse complement strand
CAACAACAGATTTTCGCCGTGAAAAACAAAGCCCGCCGTTTCCATCGCCGGCACCGGCCCGACGATAAAACAGCGGGCAATTTATCTTGATAAGCTTTAAAAACACCGCTTCAGCGCCTGCGCTGCGGCTTGCGTTTGCCGATGAACCTGCCGTCCGACCTTCCACCTCCGCCGCCGAATCTTCCACCGCCCCTGCTGTCGGTGCGTGGCCTGGCCTCGCTGATATCCAGTGTGCGCTCCTTGAGCATTTTCCCTTTCAGGCCCGTCAGCGCCGCCTGGCCTTCCTCTTTGTTGGGCATTTCCACAAAGGCAAAGCCCCTGGGCTGGCCGCTGAATTTATCCTTTATTAGGGCAACGGATGATACCTCTCCGAAAGCGCCGAATTCTGCTTTCAGATCTTCTTCAGTCACATCGCGCGCCAGATTGCCGACGAAAATGTTCATTTGCATACCTCCAATAATTAATGAGACTAATTAATACCGTTCGTCCGGTATGCCGGCTATATTCGATACGGGCTATCTGCCCGTATCGAATAAGACGAAGGTTCTAGCGTGATTTATCGGGACGGGTTTTGGCATAACAGGTCGCGCAATATACGGGCCTGTCATCGCGGGGTTCGAAAGGGACTTCAGTGGCCTGTCCGCACTCAGCGCAGACGGCCGCGGTCATTTTTCGGGGTGCTCTGCTGCCACCGCCGTCCATGCGCCTGGCCTGACGGCAGGTGGGGCAACGCTTAGGCTCGTTCGTGTATCCCTTGGACGCGAAGAACTCCTGTTCCTTGGCAGTGAATGTAAAACTATTCCCGCATTCGGAGCATTTGATGTCTTTATCCTGGAAACTCACCGGATAACCTCCTATTAGTTAGTTGGTCAGAGCTACGGTCATCCAGCGTTTGAGAAAATAGCGAATATTTTAACTTAATACCCGATAACCTTAAAACTTCAACCACCAGTTTCAAGTATATAGCAAAGAAAGGGCCTTGTAAAAAAATTGCCCCGGTTTTTTCAGTTTTCAGGGAGGCGTTAGGCAGCTTCGAGGATGACCCTGGCGTCGACTGCCATCGCCCCGTCCTTGTAGGCAAATACCGGGTTGAGATCAAGCTCCTTTATTTCAGGATTCTTGTCTACAAAGTCCGACACCTTTACGATTAAGTCCTCGAGGAAAGGTATATTGGCCGGCTCCTGTCCCCTGTAACCTTTCAGCACAGGGAAGCCCTTGATCTCGGTGATCATCTCGGAGGCATCACGTTTTTCCAGAGGTACGATGCGGAAGGATACGTCCTTCAAAATCTCAACCAGTATGCCGCCCAGGCCGAACATGATTACCGGGCCGAACTGGGCATCCTTGGTCATGCCGATGATGATCTCTATCCCCGGCCTGGCCATCTTCTGGACGGTGACGCCGATTATTTTGGCTTTGGGATCGTGCTTTTTCACGTTGGCCAGTATTTCACCATAAGCCTTGCCGGCCTGCGTGGCATTCTGTATACCCAGTTTCACACCGCCGGCGTCACTCTTGTGGCTGATATCCGGCGAGACTATCTTCATTACGACCGGAAAACCAAGTTTGGCGGCCAACTCCATGGCCTCCTTTTTGGATGTCGCCAGCCGGGTGTCTACCACCGGGATCTTGGCTGCCTTCAGCAGTTCTTTCGATTCTATCTCATTGAGCAGCGTCCTTTTCTCACGCCTGGCAGTCTGTAAAATCTCAGCTTTTGACATCTTAAATTCTCCTTGTATATGGTGGATTATGTGAATATTTGCTTTAGGAAATTTGATACATTTTAGCCAATCTGTATCCTGATTGCAAAATATCAGTGTTACATTATATCATTACTTGTTTTGATTAGAGGATCAATCAATGGAAACGGCGGATAGCGCTCAGAAGTATCCCCTGCTTTGCATCTCGGGCAGCCCGCGCCGCGGCGGCAACACCGACCGGTTGCTCAATGAAGCGGTGGCCGGGGCGGCCTCGCAGGGCGCCAGGGTCAAGCATATCATATTGAACGACCTGGAGATCGCCCCCTGCCAGCAGTGCGACGGATGCGTGCAGACCGGCGGCATATGCGCGATAGCCGACGATATGCTGTGGATACTCGATGACCTGCGCCAGTTCGACCGCTTCATACTGGCTTCACCGGTTTTCTTTATGGGCGTTACGGCACAGGCCAAAGCCATGATCGACCGCTGCCAGGCTCTATATGTGGTCAAATACATCATGAAGCTGCCCGTCGGCCTGAATAAAGGCGTGGCCCGCAAGGGCGCGTTCATTTCGGTGGGCGGCCGCAGCTATGATGACCTGTTTCAGGGTTCCCTGGCCACGGTCAAAAGCTGGTATCACGTGCTGGACGCCGAATATGCGGGAGAGGTGCTGGTCAAAGGGGTCGACCAGTTCCATGGGATCGATGCCCACCCCGCCGCCCTCAAAGAAGCGTTCACGCTGGGACAACGGATGGTAAATTAATATTGGCCTAAAGGAGGTCCAAATGGATTTTTATTTAAGCGAAGAACAGAAAATGTTCCAGGCTATGGTACGGGATTTCGCCAACAATGTGGTCAAGCCCGAGGCGAACAAAATCGATGAGGAGGGGAAATTTCCGGCTGAGATATTCAAAAAGGCAGCCGAGTTGGGAATCTTCGGCATCACGATCGATGAAAAATACGGCGGGAGCGGCGGTGACTACCTGTCGATGACCATTTGCTGCGAGGAGCTCTCCAGGGGTTTGGCGGCCATGGGCACCATCTTCCTGGCCGACCTTTCGCTGGCCTGCTACCCGATATATAAGTTCGGCACCGAGGAGCAGAAAAAGAAGTTTGTCACTCCGGTGGCCAAAGGCGAGAAGCTGTGCTGCTTCGCTCTTACCGAGCCCGGCGCCGGCAGCGACGCCGCCGCCGTGCAGACCACAGCGGCACGCGAGGGCGACAACATCGTGCTCAACGGCAACAAGATTTTTATCACCAACGGCGATGAAGCCTCCATTGCAGTGGTTTTCGCAACTGAGGATAAATCTAAGGGGCACAAGGGCATTTCGGCTTTTATAGTTGAAAAGGGCACTCCCGGCTATTCGGTCGGCAAACTGGAACATAAGATGGGCATACACGGTTCATCCACGGCCGAGCTCGTCTTTGAAAACTGCAAAATCCCCAGGTCCAACCAGTTGGGCGAGACCGGCAAAGGTTTGCGCTATGCTCTGGAGTCCATCGATTCCAGCCGCGTCACCGTCGCCGCACAGGCGCTGGGCATCGCCCAGGCCGCTTTCGATGATGCGTTGAGCTATGCACAGACCCGCGTCCAGTTCGGCAAGCCCCTCTGCCAGCACCAGGCCATCCAGTGGATGCTGGCTGACATGGCCACGCAGATAGATGCAGCCCGCATGATGGTCTACCGCGCCGCCTGGCTCAAGGATAAGGGCGTGCATTTCATGAAGGAAGCCGCCATGGCCAAGCTCTTTGCGGGCGAGGTCTCATCCCTGGTCACCAACAAGGCCCTGCAGATACACGGCGGCTACGGCTATTGCCGGGACTATCCCATGGAGCGCTACCTGCGCGACGCCAAGATAACCGAGATTTACGAAGGGACTTCTGAAATGCAGCGTATGACCATCGCCAAAGCCCTGACCAGCTAAGCAGTCAAAAGCGGGAGCCTATTTCCTGGCGCAGCCGCACAGGTCGCTTATCTTGCTTATGCCTTCGGCTGCCATGAAGTCGCGGACCTCACTGATTATGTTAAGGACGGAGCTCGGATCGGTGAAGGTGGCTGTGCCAACTTCTACCGCCGTTGCCCCGGCCATGATGAATTCCAGTGCGTCGCGTCCGCCGGCAATGCCTCCGCAGCCGATGACCGGTATGCCGACTGAGCCCGCCGTTTTATAGACCATCTGCAGCGCGATGGGTTTGACGGCCGGCCCCGAAAGCCCGCCGGTAATATTGCCCAGCATCGGCCTTCTCCGCTGGATATCTATGGCCATACCCGTCAGCGTGTTTATCAATGACACGGCGTCGGCGCCCGCCTTCTCGACCGCCATAGCTATAACGGTAATATCGGTGACATTAGGGCTAAGCTTTACTATGACCGGAAGCGAGGTGGACGCTTTGACCGCCCGTGTCACCTCGGCTGCAACCGCAGGATCGGTCCCGAACTGCATACCCCCGCATTTTACATTGGGGCAGCTTATATTCACCTCAATGCCGCTTATCCCCGCCACGCCCTCCAGCTTCGAGGCCAACTTCGCGTAATCCTCGACGGTATCGCCGGCGATATTGACTATCACCGGCACGCGCCAGCCTGCCCAGACCGGCGCCTGTTCTTTTATCAAGGGCCTCCACGCCGATGTTCTGCAGCCCTACTGAGTTCAGTATGCCGCCGGTTACCTCGATGATCCTGGGCTGTTCATTGCCGTCACGCGGCTCCAGCGTGGTGCCTTTGCAAATGATGGCGCCCAGCTTCTGAATATCGACCAGCTCACCGTATTCGTTGCCGTAACCGAAAGTGCCGGACGCCGTCATGACAGGATTAATCAGCCTCAGGCCCGGAGCTATCTGCACGCTCAGATCGATACTATCCGTCATATCCTGGTATCAGGCTTCCTTTTCGTTACTGATTTTAGCTTGCCCTGCATAGACAATTTCTTGTCGCGGCGGTCGTCGATCTTCAAGGTGGTTACCACGCGGAGCGCCCCTTTGAGAAAGGGGACCTTGTGCATCTCCTCCGTTGCCGCCAGAATCTCCGTAAGAGGGCCCTCGAGTATCGTGCCCATGGGCGTCAGACGGTAGCTGATCTTCTTCCTCTTCTCCAGGACATCGATGCAGGCCGCAACATATTCGCTCACGCCGGCGCTGCCGGTCCCGAGGGGCACCACCGATATCTCGGCCACGACTGTTCTCTCTTTCATGATCAGCCCGCGGTATTTACTGCCTATAGTATATACGAGGGAAGGCATAAATTACAGGTATGCCACCGACACATACACACGCTAAATGTGATAAAATTTTTACGGTACCCGTTTCAATTATACATATGGAAGACCATAATATTTATCGCATCCGCGACATGAAGGATGAAGATATCAGCCAGGTGCTGGACATCGACCTTGATGCATTCCCCACCCAGTGGCCGCATCCCACCTTCATCTCGTACCATCATGAATTGCGCAACAGGCTGGCGCATTACATGGTGGTTTACAAGCCAAGGGACCCACAGCCACCGGTCGAAGAGAAAAGCCCGGAACCACGTCCCCGGGGAGTGCTATCACATATAAAGCGCTTATTGGACCACGGCCATTTTCTGGGGCTGGGAAGGCCTTCGCAACCCACTGAGTATCTGGCCGGCATGGCGGGCATCTGGATGATGGTGGATGAGGCCCATATAGTGACCATAGCGGTAAGGAAGATCCATAAGATGCAGGGATTGGGAGAATGGCTGCTTATCTCCATCATCGAAATGGCCATGCGGTTGAACGCCAAAGTCGTAACCCTGGAGGTCCGCATCTCCAACGTCATCGCCCAGAAGCTCTACGAAAAATACGGGTTTACCAAGGCAGGCACACGTAAAAAATATTATTCCGACAATGGGGAAGATGCCCTGATCATGACAACCAGCGACCTTACTACGCCCGAATACAAGTCGAAGTTCCAGCGTCTCAAAGATGCGCACAGGGAGCGCTGGAGCTATTGCCATATCGGAGCCTGACACAAACGATGGAGGATATAACATGGGAGAAATGAAAAGCGCCTGGCAGATAGCCATGGAAAAAGCCGATAAATTGGGCAAGGTCAGCCCTGACGAGCTGAACAGCATAAAGTACGTGCCCGAAGGCAACAGGATAGCCTCGCAATATATCCTGGACACGAAGATCGATTTGGCCGCTGAGCTGGCCAAATTCCCCGCCGAAGACGCCGCCAAATTCGTCAGGAAAGGGATAGAGGAAATATTGCTGCGCAATATCACGCTCCCTCACAATGAAGAGGACACACGCCGGACCCGCAGGTCGATGGACGGCCTTAGGGTGATCAAGGAGAACAAAAAGCAACTCGAGTCGGTCTTCGGCCTGATCAACAACCTGGTCAACCAGTACAACATGGCCCTGCAGCAGACCTACGCCGAGTTCAAGAAGAAGGCCGAGGCCGTGATCCAGCAGTCGGCGGGCGCCATCCGGCAGCAGAGGGGAGACCAGATGTCGGTGGAGCAGAAGCTGCAGCTTCAATTGCAGGAGGAATGGCGCCAGATACACAGCGAGCTGGACTCCCAGTATGAAAAAGCTCTGGATGAGCACAAGGACAAGATAAAGGAGATCCGCTGACCGGCAGTCCGCTTATTGGCGGTACTTCTTCGGTTTCCACCAGGGATAAAAATCGGGCATATCCCGGCTTATCTTCATAGGAAAATCGGGCGGCCTTTTTTCCAGGAAGGACATCACGCCTTCGTGCGCATCCGGCTGGCCGTACATCCAGTTGAGATACTTCGATTCCAGAATATGCGCTTCCATGGGATGGCCGGCGCCCAGCATCTTCCACATCATCTGGCGGCAGACTGCTACGGCAATAGACGAAGCGTTATCAGCGATCTGCAGCGCAATCTCCCTGGCCCTGGGCAGCAGGTTTTCAGGTTCCACGATCTCGCTGACCAGCCCCTTATCATAGGCCTCCTGCGCAGTGAAAACCCGGCCGCTGTAGACCCATTCTGCGGCTACTCCCATCCCCACCAGGCGCGGCAGGAACCAGGTGGCGCAGGCGTCCAGCCCTATCCCCCTCCGGGCAAATACGAAGCCTATCCTGGCATTGCTCGAGGCGATACGCATATCCATGGGCAGGGTCAGCGTTGCGCCGAATCCCACGGCGGCGCCGTTAATGGCCGCGATAACAGGCTTTTTCATATCGAAGAGCCGCAGGGCCACCGTCCCTCCCTCGTCCCTGTGCGACACTACTTTCTTTTTTCCCGAGAACCTGTCCAGGAAAGATTCATCGGAAGCTACCGAAAGGTCCGCACCGGCGCAAAACGCCTTGCCAGCGCCTGTGACTATAATTACCCTGGCCTCATCGTCCATATCTGCATTGTCGAAGGCGCGGACGAGCTCGGCGCAAGATTCTGCTGTTTGTGAATTGAGATGTTCCGGCCGGTTTAGCGTGAGGGTGAGGATGCCGCCGGCAACCTCGTATTTTAAAAATTTATAGTCCACAGCCTGCTCCGCCCGGCGGTTAGGTCCCTTAGTCGCCTGTTTCCAGCGTCTGGCCTATCTGCTTCCAGGTCTCCATCCTCTTGGCAGCTATATCCGACGAGGCTACAGCGCCGAAGAATATATAGCGGCTGCCGGTCTTGTATCCAAAGGCATAGAATTCATAGGAGGGCGATCCCGACGACTTGGAATCGATAACATATTCATAGGCCGGTGTAGCGCCGTCCGCCAGGGTAGTGGTGTTATCGACTGTCGTTATCTTGGGATTGGGCCTTCCGCCCTGCACACGAATAGCATTCTTGGCAACCTCCATCACGACATCATTTGCCGACATGCCGTAGGAACCGGTGACAATAGTCATGATGCTATCGGAGCTGTTGGTATTGTTGCCGTTCACTGCTCCAAAAGTTGAGCCGAGCACGGACAACTGCTTGGCCTGATAGGTCTCGGGATATTTCAGTATAAACTTGTAGTTGCCGTCCTTATACTGCACGTAGTCCCAGGGAGGAGGCGGGACCTCTTTTTTGAGAGGGCCTCCGTTTACATCCGTGGCCGCTACAGGGACCGGCTTAATCACCATCGTTACCTTTACGATCTGCGGCGATTGCTCGGCGCCGGAGCCCTCGACATTTATATCGGCAGTGTAGGTATCGGCCTTCAAAGCACTAGGTGAAATGTGTATCTTGACCGTTGACATCAGGCCTGCTTCCAGGGCGCCGCTGGTATCCTCCATCCACAGCCAGGGGTAGGTTGCGGTGGCGGCCCAGATCATTACGCCCTTGCCGTAGTTATGGACATTGATGGTCTCATCGACCGTATTGGTATCGCCCTCGGTGAAAGACTCCGTTATAGACGGCGGGTCCACCGATAATACGGGCGCTGTATCCTGGGTTGTCGTCTGCGCCGTCGTAGATGTCGTGGCAGCGGGAACAGAACAGGCGGCGATGCCGGCCACTATTAAAACGAGCAGAATGGAAAAGACAACTTTCATTTGTCGCTGACAGCGGTATTTCATGGGAAGTACTTTCATGATCTAACCAATATTACACCAATTATAACACCTGAAACGCCTAAATAATCAAAAAGGTTGAGGTTTTATGGCAGGTGGTCGGTTTGAAATACGAATAACATTCTTGGCGATTCTGATATACTGAGGCCATCGCTGGTTAAAAAATGTTTATAGTTTACCAAAAAGGAGCAGTCCCCAATTTCTTGGGGACTGCTATTGGTCAGGGTTGCTCACCACTGACGTTGTTATAAGCATTATATTGAGATTGTCAATTGCTGTCAATATGCTTATGAACAATTGGAGTCCCGCATGAAGGCCGAAAGAGTTATCGCATATGTTGACGGTTTTAATCTTTATTTTGGACTCAAAGAAAAGGAATGGGCATGCTATTACTGGCTCAATATTTGGCAATTATGTCAGTGTTTTATAAATGATCCAAAGCATCCTCGCCATCTTATTTTAGTAAAGTATTTTACTTCTCGAATAACTGATCCACCAGACAAGCGGAAAAGGCAGTCAACTTATTTGGAAGCATTGAACACCATTTCAGGAATTAAACCCTATTATGGGAAGTACCAACCAACCCCTGTGATATGCCGGCAATGTGGCTTTGTAAATGAGAAACCTGAGGAAAAAATGACTGATGTGCAATTGGCCACAGAATTAATCACGGATGCATACCAAAATAAATATGATACTGCTTTTGTTATTTCGGGTGATCGCGATTTGATTCCGGCCATTGAAGCGATAAAAATAGACCCTCTCAGGAAACATGTTATTGTGATCTTCCCACCCATGCGCACGAATAAAGACCTTATGGGAGTTGCCACAGCCTATCTGCATATAACAGAGAACGAATTGAAAAGAAGTCTGCTTCAACCCGAAATAACCAAGGAAGGCGGTTACGTGCTGAAGTGCCCAACGGAATGGCACTGACCCTGACAAGATAGCCCAGAATATTTATGTGTCTAAACTAACCCGCTACCGGCCGTGCCGGTGCCAAACGGGAATACGACGAGGTAAAGATCAATATTCCGCGTCCGAACGGTTGTTATGGGTCCAGCACCAGCGTGTTGTTGATGCGCCGGACACTGGTCTTGATATAACCGGCCTCGTTTAGCTGCTGCAAGGGTGTCCTTTACGAGTTTTGGTCTATCGCCGGTCTGCTGTGTAATCCGTTGGGCCAGCATCTGCACGCTGGAATCCCCATTGTTAAAAACGCCGTAACGCTCGATGAGATCGGTGCTCAGAAGCTTGAAGACCAGGTTCATACGGTTGTGTCCAGACACGTGCAGGTATTCGTAACTGGTGCACGTGCCCTCTTCAAACCTTTTGACTTTCCTGTCCCAAATATCGCTCTGCCTGGCGTTATGTTTCTTCATGAAATCAGCCACGTAGGTTTCGCTCATGTGTGAAGTCCGTACGATAGGGACATTGGCATCGTAGAGGTCCCAGTCGTCCGTGAGTATCTCGATATCGTACTTCTCCTGCTCCTCCCTCAGAGTGGTCCCTGGAAAGGGCGCCAGCAGGTGAAAGCCATAGTCGATGCCGAGCTTTTCGGCAAATCGATGAGGTATCATCTATGGTCTCCGGGCTCTCGCCGGGCAGGCCGATCATGAACGAGGCAAATGTATCCATGCCGGTTTCCCTGCAGGCCTGCACCGCCTTGACGGCCTGTTCCATGGTGATCCCTTTTTTCACACGCTTGAGCATCTCGGCGTTGCCGGACTCGATGCCGAAGCTCACGGTGTCGCAGCCCGCCTCGCGCATCATGGTCAATATTTCGGCATCCACCGTATTCACACGGGCGAAGGCCGACCAGGTAATCTTGATGTCGCGGCGTTTGAGCTCATCGCAGAAGGCCCGGACACGGTCCTTGTTGGAGGTGAAGAGGTCATCGGCGATGTTTATGCGCCTGAAGCCGTAGGAGATGATATCCTCGATCTCATCCACGATAAGGCGGGGGGTGCGGTAGCGGACCTTTTGGCCCACCATGCGCCGGCCCAGGCAGAAGATGCACTGGTTGGGGCAGCCCCGCGAGGTGATGATGCTGACCGGAAAGCCCAGGGCAAGGTAACGGGATATGGGCAGCAGGTGGCGTGCCGGCACCGGCAACGTATCCAGGTCCTCGATAAAAGGCCGCACGCCGGTGAAAAATGGCTGCCCATCCTTGCGGAAAGCAAGCCCCTTGACCGTGTCCCAGGCCGCCCGGTCCTTGATGATAGGCAAGCAGCTCACGCAGGGTCTCTTCGCCTTCTCCCACGACGATTAAATCCAGTTCAGGGTATTTATTTAAAGTATTGGCCCAGTCCCAGGAGACGTGCGGCCCGCCCATCATGGTGATGATGGCGGGGTTGTGTCGCTTGACATCCTGGATGATGGCCGCAGCGCCTTTGAAGTTCATCGTTACCGAGGTGGCGCCCACCACATCCGGTTTGAATTCGTCCAGCTCGGCAGCCAGCTTTTCCTTCGTATAGCGGCGCACGATATAGTCGAATATCCTGACCTCGCAGCCGGCCCGCTCACAAGCGGCAGCGACATAAGTTACGCCCAGTGGCGGAGACGGGGCTTCTTCGAGGGGATAGGGCGGGGCGATGATAGCGATCTTCATAGCTAGGTCTCGCATGGTCGTTAAAGAGACTGAACGAGTCAAGCCGGCTAAAGTATACGCCTTGAGCAGACGGCTATCCAGTTCTCGGTGAGTAAGGATCGGCTGACCGAATACAACCCAGAATATAATCAACATATATGGGATATACAAGGTCATTTAGCTTCCAAGATAGCATGAAGTCTTATAGGTCACCGCTTTAACGTGTGTTATTCTCACAACGCCGTGAACAGCATTTCTGGGACGCAAAAAGCTTGGCCGGCGGGTGAATCCGGTGTTATTGTCATTACAGATAGCGTTATCTATAATAGCGCGCATGAAGTACGGATCGTATATGGTAGGGGCATATGGGGGGTATGATGCCGGAGTTGTATAACTACTGTCCAGAATGCAGTGAGAAGATCCAGTACGGCATACAGAAATGCCCTTATTGTGGATGTCAAATTAATTGGGGGATATCGCCGCAAGAGATAGTCCAACCACCGGTGCATACATCGCAACAACAGGCAGCTACATCGAAAAGAACCGGAGGGGGTATCATATGTGTTCATTGTGGCAATTTAATAAAACCCGTAAAAAGCAAATTTGGTTGTGGTTTTTTTAGTTTGTTTGGCATCGTTTACTTAATTTATTATGCCATCAAAAGAGCCGATATTTGCCCTGTATGTAAGAAAAATGCGTACAAATAGCCCTGGGGAAAAACCGCAGTGAGGGCCTTAACATGGTTCTAGAATATTATATTCCCATATACCTGTTTATCCTTGACCAACCTTTCCCCATAAATTCACAAGTTTTACGGAATCTTGGTTATTCAGTATTATCTTGCTAGCATCAGGAAACAATTTAGTATACTCATAAATCATATTCGCAATAAGAATATTTATAGTGCTGATTGCAGGTTCAATAAGTTTAGCTTGCTCGCCCTCTCTATGTGCGGTTGTTATTTGGAGAATGCTTAAACTGCTCGTATGAGCATAGCCACATAGATAGCGGTACCAATGAGTAGCTATTAAATCATTCAGCTTGGCTTCAGTAGCAATTTTTCTCCACGATTGTTCTCTCCAATTGCCAGAGATAATACGATTTCTTTGCTTATCAGTTTTACTAAGGAAGTGCAGATCAGACCCAAGCTTTTCTTTCAGCTCATTTATTTTGATTTTATCGCTATCATGTACCTCTTTAGCTTTTTCAGTTAATATCGGAAATTCTTGACGATTTATGTATCCAGCCAATTCCCAGGCGAGAAATCGATAGGCTCTTTCTTCTGGGGAATAAGATGGCGAAAATAGATAATGGAAAGTAAGAAAAGCTTCTAGTGCAGCTCTTGATAAAATAATAATAGAAGGGAAAACACTTAATTTTACGGTACTTGATGGTAAATTAACTGCAAAATCACCTTGTGCTAGCAAGTATATAAGGGAGGCATGATTGAAGAATTTAAGAGCTATTCCTTCTGAGTTATACAACTCATGTGGGCTAGTCTGACCTTTATTTGAATCTATGACACGACCTAATAGATCAAGTAGTTTTAGACAATCCGAAACGTCATCTACCTGCATAGTATTTTCCTATCACTACATATACATATATCTTAGAATAGATATTTTTACAAATAGATGGGTCTGATAACTTATTTTAAAATACCTCTTTTTATGGGGAGCTCCTGGGCTATCTCTGACTAGAATATAAATCTAAATCAAAATGCTTGACATTAGCTTTAGGGTTTATTTAACTTTAGCAGTTTATTATTGGGTAAATTGTATTGAATGCAAGATCAAGCAAACTGTGGTTATTGATCCAATGTTTAACCTAGAGTATACTCGTGACAGGTAAACTGATATGAAAAATGTAACCATACCCCCTTTTGAAAAGAGATGGAATATCCCTATTGATATTGATGCAATACGTGGTAAATTCATTAATAGAATCTGGAATGGCTTGAATGAAGAATTTAAATATCTTGTAATGGATGACCCATCATATCAGATTAGACCTACTTTGAGGCATGTTGCTGACGGTCTTGGCAAGCAATATTACGAACATTGGGGTTTTCCAAGATATATAGATAAAAACAACTTTAATGAATTATTACATGCTTTGGAGTTATTGTATGAAGAGTTAGCTGTATACTCCCCTGTAACATTGGAATACCTAATCTTGAGGGCGATTTCTCTTAGTGAGATTGATCTGGGAATAAGGTGGCAAGATGGTGCTTTCTGGCCAAGTGGTGCAAAGCTATTAGATGAAGAACTGGTCAATGAACCCATGCAATGGTTATCTGACCCTAAATATAAAAATGTTTTAGATCCATTTCAGAAGGGCCTAAAGCACTATATGGAAGCTACAAAAGATGCTAGCAAGCTCTCTGATACCATAACTGATATGTACGAAGCAGTAGAAAAATTGGCCAGGATAGTTAATGGAAATAATAATACACTGGGCGCAAATGCTAAAGAATTTATAAGCAAGTTATGTTTGAATGATCACTATGCTGAAATGTTATCAAAATACTGTCAGTATGCACATGACTATCGCCATGCAGTAAAGCAAGATCAAGACAGAAGACCCCCCACCTCTCAAGAAACTGAGGCTTTCATCTACATGACTGGTCTATTTATTAGGTTAGCTGTAAAGCAGCTTGATTCGAAATAAATAATACAACGTACTTATACCATGAGGGAAGGTAGAGCTATATATTAATATTTAGGGTGTAGAAAATCGCTTGACCGGCTTGGGTTCTTTAATTGGGATATCCTCATGTTCATCTAGTGTAATAAATTGCCTTACGTCATGGGGTGAAAATCGTTGTAACGTCAATCCTATTTCACGTATGTGTCTAAACAAAGGATTCTTCGGTCGGCCATACTCTAACTCATAGTGAAGTCTGCCGTGAGCGATGTCCTTAAGTGGAATATATGGAGGGAATATATATCTTTGCGGTTTCGATTTATATAAAATACCCTCAGTACTTTTCCATTTATCTGATGGCGCAGATGGAGTTATTCTTTTACCCTCGATTTCTATATAAGTATTTGCCATGTCCAGCTTAAATTCGAGTGGTTTATCAATAGTATTAGATAGTATCATGGCTATATGGAGCCCTTGCGGGTCAGGTATGCTTTCTAGACCATCAAATGACAAGGCATAATGATAGTCATCTTCAAATTTCTGAAGCTTAACAGACAAGTCCCATAACGACCAAATGACAAAACCTAGAAATAAGGCCGCTGACACACTGGCAAGCCAATTAATATCTTTGAGAAGCGAAGGAAATTGATCACTAATAAACTGTTGCGCAGAGGGAGCCAACGAGCCAACAAAGATTACAGCCGACGCAATCATGCCCAGCACCCTCTTGATTGGGAAATATCGTGGCACGTATCCATTTTACCATTGAGGCTTCTCAATTGACATCTCCTGTTATACTGAATATTATTGTTTTGGGAGGTGCGGAAATGGGTTACGAGTTTTCTGCTATAACGCAAAGCTTTATGTTCAATCCTAATGCCATTGGTGGCGATCCTGTGAATTTATCTCATTTCGCTGAAAATAATTTGCCCGTTATGATTACTGCGAAAGGGTCGGGATGGGAAGTGATTTCTCACTGTCTGACTTATTTCCCTGATAAAAAGTCAGTATTTCTATCCATCCTTTTGCGTTGTCCCATTTAAAAATCCCACCATCTCCAAACCAATAGCAAGCGCCGGGTTTTAAAATATCTTCCCACGTAACGGGTTTATCCATAATATTTACCTCCGGTGTAATTTAGCACCGGAGGTAATAGGATATAAAGTCGATTTTGTCTATAAACTATATAGACAGATGAATTTTGACATCTCAAAACGAGAGTGGCATAGTTTAAGTATGCCGAAGATAAAAGACAGCGAAATCAAGAAACAAATTGCCAACAAGAAGGACTTTGAAGCCCTGTTAAGCAAGGCTATCAACCAGAAGCCTATATCTGGTTCAAAACAGCCAAAAACATAGGCTGTTCATCTTGTCTGTGGTTATACCTGAAAGCATACTCGTCAACATAGTGCTGTAGATGTTGCTTGCCTACGGCCTTATAAACTCCCACTAATTCCACCTTTTAAGCAAGCTCCAAAATCCCTCAATCGTGTTAGTATGCACATCACCCGACTACATAAATCTTCTCATCATGGTGTACTTTCTTATGCTTGTAGCCAGCTTCCGCCAAGTCGTTATAGGTTGCAAACTCATCGGTATAGATCGTGCTATTGGGAAGAAACATGTTCTTCGATGATAGGGAATAAGGTTTTCTTCCGAAGGTTCTTAATAACTACAGCATCAATATTACCCTTGCGTTCTGCCATACCAAATACAGAAGCCTTGCCACCGGCTCCGCGACCACGTTCCCAGGCTTTCTAGCACCGATGTACGTCTCATCTATTTCGACCGTATCATCCAGCTTGCTATTCTCGCCTAATAGGGTGCGGATTTGATAGAACATACGCCAAGCCGTCTTATAAGTCACACCTAACTCACGTTGTAATTGTTTAGCTGATACTCCGCAACGTGTAGCACTCATTAAAAACATGGCGTAGAACCATAGCTTCAATGGAGTGGTGGACTTCTCAAATATGGTCCCGACCATAGGGTGAACATGATGACCGCACAAATCACAGGCATAGGATTGGCGAGAGGCAATCCTGTAGTGCTTGGTAACCTTCCCACAAAACGAGCAATAAATCCCATTCGGATACTTATGCTTCATTACCCACTCAAGACAAGCCTTGTCATCAGGAAACTGTTTATTGAATTGTGCTATAGTGTATTTGTTCATTTGCAGGAACCTCCATTACAAGTATAATAGCACAACTGTCTACATACTGTCAAGGGATAGGCACGTAATACAAAATAATAGTAAATGATATATAGTTCCCCTTGATTTCATTTTGCAGCCATTTTCTTTGGGCATACATGTCCATATTTGAGTCTAGATTAATTGAATTAGGGGGTAGTGGTGCCCCCAAGGGAATTCGAATCCCTGTGTCCAGCTTGAAAGGCTGGTGTCCTAGGCCTCTAGACGATGGGGGCATTAAGGATAGATGGGCAGCGCCTCAAGGCCTGCCATCTCAGGAAAACCAAACATTATATTCATATTTTGAATAGCTTGTCCAGCCGCGCCTTTTACCAGGTTGTCGATGCAGCTTATAACCAGGACACGCCCGGTCTTCTGATTTATGGTAGGGTAAAGCAGGCATAGGTTGCTGCCCCACGTCTGCTTGGTCTCAGGCGGCTGCTGCACCAGGCGGGTGAAGGGCTCCTTGCGATAGAAATCGGCGAATATTTTGTCCAACTCCTCTTTGCCCCCGGTAAGTTTCCCAGCCTTAGCTTTGGCATAACAGGTGCTCAGGATGCCACGCGTCATCGGCACAGTATGCGGCACGAATGTTATCGAGACGCTACCGGAAGGATGCAACGCTTCCAACTCCTGTACTATCTCGGGCAGATGTCGGTGGCCGCCGATGCCGTAGGCGCGAACGTTGTCGCTGGCCTCCGAAAAATGCGCCGGCAGAGTTAGCGTGCGTCCAGACCCCGATATCCCTGACTTGCTGTCGACGACCAGGTCGGCTTCGACCAGGTCGAGCTTGACCAGTGGCGCCAGCGCCAGTATGGCCGATGAGGGATAGCAGCCCGGGTTGGCTACCAGGGCGGCCCCGGCAATCTCGCTGCGGTGCAGTTCCGGCAGCCCGTAAACAGCGGACTTAAGCAGCTCGGGCGCCGGGTGAATAAAATCATACCATTCCGGATAGCGCGCCGGGTCCTTAAGGCGGAAGTCCGCGCTGATATCCACCACGCGCACGCCTTTCTTAAGTAGAGGCATCACCACCTCGGCGCTGGCCTTATGCGTCATGGCCGAGAAGACCACGTCCACCTTGCCTTCCAGCTCACCGGTTATGGTCAGGCCGGTAACATCAAGGTGAGGGAAGACCTCGCCCAGCTTCTTGCCGGCGGCGCTCCTGCCTGTAACGGAAGCCAGCTCCACGTTGGGATGCTGCCACAGTATACGCGCCAGCTCCACGCCTGCATAGCCCGTTACGTTGATAATGCCAGCTTTAATTTTGCTCATAGCCTTTTCCAACCGTCTTAGACTTTATATTAATCCATCGAGGTGGCATGTGTCATTAATAATGAGGGCCGAAGGCATGCCTCCCCTGACCTCGAAGAGGTTTATGGCCCCGTATTCCTGCGCAATCCGCCGGTATTGCTTTTCCGGCATGGCCAGCAGATGCAGGATCATGACCACCGTCAGCGCCCTGTGCGATACGACCACTACGGTCTCCTTTTTATGGTTGGCGGCTAGGCCGCTCATGGATGCCGCCAATTTCGCTTGCAGGGCGGGTATATTTTCGAAGGGCAGCTTCCAGGCAGAGCCGGGCGAGCAGTCGTCCATGGCCGCCGCCTCTTCGGGCCGCAGTCCCTTCCAGCGCTCCAGGCCCGTATCTTCGAGGCCGGGGACCTTAAGCGCCTTCAGCCCCAACTCGCCGGCGATGATTTCGGCCGTCTCTCCGGCGCCGGGCGTGGGACAGGCGTAAACGGCCGCCACCTGGTAATCGGCCAGCCTTTTCGCCACGG
>CAWKFY010000038.1:0-56211 GCA_963848815.1 uncultured Chloroflexia bacterium | reverse complement strand
CCCGCAGGACCTTATCGTGGAGGCGTTTGTTGAATGCCTGGCAGATGCAGGCCTGGAAAAGAAGGACATTCAGGCCGCATGGTGGGGAGTGCACATGCCCGATATCAGTGTTGGACGGGGTGCCACTATACTTGGCCACACGTTGAAGCTGCCTTTTATTCCCATAACACGTGTAGAAAATTTCTGCGCAACCGGGTCGGAAGCCCTGCGCGGCGCTGTATATGCAGTGGCATCCGGGGCTTATGATATTTGCCTGGCGCTGGGGATGGAGAAATTGAAAGATACCGGTTACGGCGGCCTGCCCGTGGCCGGGATGTTGGGTTACAAGATGCCGTTGGTCAATTTCAATTTGTCCGCACCGGGCGGGTTTGCCATGTTGGCCACAAAATATTTTTCGCAATATAACCTAAGTCCTCAGGAAGGTAAGATGATGCTTGCCCGGGTTTCCGCCAAGAGCCATAAGAACGGCGTCCTCTCACCCAAGGCACATCTCCGCAAGGAAATTACTGTGGAACAGATCGTGAACGCACCCATCATTGCCTGGCCGCTGGGGCTTTTTGACTGCTGTGGAGTAAGCGACGGCTCGGCTGCAGCCATAGTTTGCAGGGCTGATATGGCCAAGAAATTCAGGAATGATCCCGTATTCGTTAAGTCCCTACAGATCGCAGTTTCTTCGGGCGAAGAGATGCTTTACACCAATTGGGACGGCTCGCATGTTGAGCCTGCCTATCGCGCCGGCATAGCTGCATACAAGGAAGCAGGTATTAAGAACCCACGTGAAGAAGTAAGCATGGCGGAAGTCCACGACTGTTTTTCCATCACCGAGGCGGTTACGATGGAAGACATGCAGTTCAGTCCGCGGGGTAGGGTCAAGGAGGATATTGAGTCAGGCAGATTTAACCTGGACGGCGCTCAGCCAATTCAGCCCGATGGCGGTTTGAAATGCTTTGGGCATCCCATAGGGGCGAGCGGACTAAGGATGATGTATGAGATGTACAAGCAACTGCAAGGTAAAGCCGATAAGAGGCAGTTAAAGGACCCGAAAATAGGGCTTACGCACAACATGGGCGGATTTCCTTCCATGAATATAGTAAGCGTTTGCATCGTCGGAAAATAACAATCAGGGGGAGGAGGTGCTATCATGGCCGTATTTGTGGTGCCTGACAGCTTGAAAAAGATGGTCGGGCGGACTGAGGAACCCATTGTCTTCAAAGTAGAGGAGGGCGCGATACAGAGATATGCGCGGGCGGTCGGAGATGCTAATCCTTTATATAATGACGTCGAATATGCCTCTCAAAGCAAGTGGGGCCGTTTGCTGGCGCCTCCGGCGTTCTCCGGGTGGCCTGTGAAATCCGACGGCTTTGACATGATCAAATTCGTGGAAAAGCTGATCAAAGCAGGGGCTCCTGCAGGGCTATTGGATGGTGGTGTAGACTATGAGTTTTTTTCGACCGTTGCTGCAGGCGATACTCTCATCGCAGTTACTAAGATCGAGAGTATCGAAGGCCGTGAAACAAAGCTGGGTCCCACGATGATAACTACTGTGGAGACCACCTTTACTAAGGAAAAGGGGGCCGAGGTATTCGTCATGCGGAATATATTCCTGAATTTCTAAGACCTTCTATTTTAGATATGGGAGGAATCATGCTAAAGCAGATATATTATGAGGATGTGGAAGTGGGGACTGAGATAACTCCCCTGAAAAAAGTGGCAACTACCAGGATGTTGGTGCAATGGGCCGGCGCTACCGGCGACTTTAACCCCCTGCACTATGAAGAAGATTTCGCAAAAAACCTTGGCGTCGGCCGTCCAATTGTTCACGGGGCGCTCAAGAGGGCATGGCTGGTGAACCTGATGACCGACTGGATAGGTGAAGAGGGAATGTTGAAGAAGTTGTCCTGCCGTTATCGCGGTATGGACTATCCACGCAAAATGAAGAATTTCGATGAACCGCAAGATGGCGAGACCTGGTGGTGCAAAGGCAATGTAACCAGGAAATATATCGAAGGTGACGAGTTCCTGTCTGAATGCGAGATCTGGGTTGAAAACGGGAAGGGCGATAAAACGACAAAAGGAAACGCCCTGGTAGCTCTGCCTTCAAAATCTAAATAGCGGTCTTTTTTCGGGCTTATTCATAACAGGCCATCGACCGTACGCATCCGTTTTATCGGGCATCTGAGAGCATTTTAACGGGCAATGCATTATAATATGCCCGTGGAGAAAATAGCATGAGTAATATAATATGGGATATCATCCTCTCGGTCATCGTAAGCTATCTACTGGGTTCCATGCCTACGGCTTATCTGGTTGGACGGGGTTTCAAAGGAATAGATATAAGGCAGATCGGCAGCCACAATATGGGCGCCATGAATGCTTTCTATGCCATCGGGTTCTGGCCCGGGATGCTGGTGCTGGCCAGTGATATCGGCAAAGGCATGATTGCCCTATTCTTCTCGTACCTATTATCCGTATACTGGTTGCCGCTCGATGCGAGCTATATTATACCTCTGGAGATGCTTGCAGGTGTGGCGGTGATTGCCGGGCACAATTTCACGGTTTTTCTCAGGTTCAAGGGTGGCAAAGGTGGAGCTACTGCTATAGGGGTTCTTGCCTTTTTATTGGCCTGGGTGAATTGGATTGATTTGGGCCCGGTCAAGTTGCCTATACCCTATGGATGTTTAATTTACCTGGCTTCATTTCTTGCATTAATGGCGCTTACCCGCTGGCCTACGGCTGCATATGGCATCTCCTTTGCCGCTTTTCCGCTGATGGCCTGGTATGTCTATAAAGACCCGGGGCTGACTATATATTCTACCTGCATCGCTCTCGTGCCAATATTGATGTACATACCGCGCATCAAGCAGATTCTTGGCAAGTCGGACGGTAACATTAAGAGGGCGCTTTTTCGGAAAAACTTGAAAGATAGGATGTAGAGGCCGGAGAGCTATTTAACCTCGAAAGGGTGGGCCCGGCGTTCGAAGTCCGGCAGGTAATAGTCGGCAGAGTCCATCTCCTGTAGCCATCCATTTTCCAGTCCCAGAGTTTCAATCAGGGAAACAACGTGCCTGTACTCATCACGAGAAATCCTGCGAGAAAGTTCGGGTTCCCGGTCGGCAAGATAGCAGGGATGATATTGTGCCATGATGCTGACCGTGACGCTTTCCGAAATATGATTGGCTAACCATCTCAATGAATCCGCACTGCCGGCTATGCCGTTGGGCAAGATCAGGTGTCGTACGATTAAGCCCCTTTGAGCAAGGCCGTCAGAATCGATGGCAAGATTGCCTACCTGCCGGTACATTTCACTTATCGCCTGCCTGCTGTACTCGACATAATCTTTACCCTGGGAGAATTTCAGGGCCGATTCATCCGAAGAATATTTAATATCGGGCAGGTAGATATCCACTATGCCCTCAAGCGATTTCAACGTAGATATAGAGTCGTAAGCATTAGTGTTGTAAACGATCGGCAATCTGAGTCCCATGCCCGCCGCATAGAACACGGCCTCGACGATTTGTGGTACATAATGCGAAGGAGAAACCAAATTTATATTATGGCAGTGGAGCTTGTCCTGAAGATGGAGCATAACGGCTGCCAGTTCCTTACCGCTTAAATAATTGCTCCTGCCATCATAAACCTGGCTGATTTGATAGTTCTGGCAATAAATGCAGTGGAGGTTGCAGCCGCTAAAAAATATCGTCCCGGAGCCCCGCGTTCCCGACAGCGCCGGCTCTTCCCCGTGATGGTCGCAGTAGCTGGATACACGGGCCGGAAGGCCTGAGCCGCAGAACCCGCTCCGGCTTTCCAGCCGGTCCACACCACATTTACGCGGGCATAGCGAGCATGCGGCTAGCTGGCCTTTAAGGGCCGACACGCGCTTTTCCAGTTCGCCCGATCTGTATAGCGAAAGATAAGAAGGCTCAAACATTTAATTCCAGTTTTACGAAAGTAGTATATGGGTGTCGAAAGATTTAAGTCAAAACCCCTGGCTTATGATTTAAAGCTGAATTATTTACTTTGGAAAGCCGTGGTGGAAAATTTTGACCGGCGTGGTATAATATTCAAGTGCAATCTTGACAGTGTCAAGATTGGGTATTGAGAAGTTGTAATTATGTATCCGGTGGTAAAATGTGAGCATTAATATAAAGGGGGAAGAGGCTCAATGACACAATACATTATTGCTCATGATGTAGGCACCAGCGGCAACAAGGCGGTGTTGGTGGATGTGAGGGGAGTTGTTCACGGCAAATGCATTTTATCCTATGACATTAAGTACCCGCGGCCGGGATGGGCGGAACAGGAGCCGGACGGTTATTGGCGAGCAGTTACACAGACTACTAAAAAACTGATATCGGATACAGGTGTTAAGCCGACAGACATAATTTGCATGGCGTATTCAACCCAAATGCTGGGCATAGTTCCCATGGATGAGAAAACCGGTCCCTTGCAGGATGCCATTATATGGCTGGACAACAGGGCTCCCGAAGAAGCTAGCTGGGTGATGAATAAGTTTCTGGGGCCTACCGTATTCGCAGCCATAGCCGGCGCCACTCTCAACGGCAAGGACGGGATACCCAAGCTGGTCTGGCTCAAGAAACATAGCCCTGAAATCTATAGCAGGATGAAATGTTTCCTGGATATAGATGGTTATCTTATCTACAGCAGCACAGGAAATATGGTTATGGACTGGAGCAACGCCTCGGGTTTCGGCCTGGACCTGAAAAAGAAGACCTGGCTCAGCGATATTTTTAAATATGTAGGGATTGATCCCCAAAAACTTCCCCGGCTCGCCCGGTCTGTAGATAAGGTCGGGGGGTTAACCAAAGAGGCGGCGCAGCAATTCGGACTGCTGGAGGGTACTCCCGTGATGGGCGGCGCCGGCGATGTGTCATCGGCTGCCGTCGGTTCCGGCGCCGTAGGTGAAGGTGAAGGGCATATTAATATGGGCACTTCTTCCTGGGTTGGGGTTGTCACTAAAAAGACGCCTACAGGAAAAGATGGCATTGCAACTATACAGTCAGCAGATCCCGAGAAATGCCTGCTGCTGGCGCAGATGGAGCTTTCCGGTGGCTGCCTGAACTGGTTAATAGACGAGTTTTGTAAAGGGGAACAATGCGACGCCAACATCTCCAATGTGTACGATTACATGAATGAAAGAATCAGTCAAATACCCGCGGGTTCGGGGTATCTCATATTCATGCCCTGGATGTACGGTGAAAGGTCTCCCATAGCCGATACCTATATCCGCTCGGGATTTCTCAATCTTACACCTGAGCATACAAGGGAACATATGCTGAAGGCGGTATATGAAGGCGTGGCTTATAACCTGCGCTGGATGATTGAACGTATAGAGAACGAGTACAAGTTCCCACTGCCTACCTTAAGGGTTATCGGAGGGGGTGCTCTGGGCAAGCCCTGGATGCAAATCCTGGCCGATGTAACGGGCAAACGCATAGAGACCGTACGGAATCCGCAGGAAGCAGGGGCCGTGGGCGTGGCCATGACGGCTGCGGTTGGAATGGGAGTGTACAAGGACTTCGATTCTTTGAAGGAAGTGGTAACGGTGGAACATACCTATGACCCTCAGCCCGGGAACAAGGATATCTACGATACGCTTTTCTGTTCCTACAAGGGTTTATACGGCGCTTTAAAGGAATTCTATACCAAGCTGAATAAGCAGCGGTGTGGATAAATAGCTACAAAGGAGGACACAATGAAAAATGATGAGTTGCTGAGTCAACCGGTTGCTCTGCCGGACGGGGTGGACTACGACGAATATATAATAGGGACTTATATAGTCACGTACCCATCCTTCTTTCCTCTGCCAAAGCTGGCGCCAATGCTCGCTATAGAACAGAGCACGGGCACCTGGGTCCCGGTACCGGGTGAGACAGCTGAGGTCAGGCGGCAGCACATTGCCAAAGTCATCGGGGTCTACGAAATTCCCGACTTTGAATTCGAACTTCCCGGCGACGTTAAGGAAAGAAACTGGTTTGTCCAGATGGCATTTCCAGAAGTCAACATAGGCGCTCAAATCCCCATGATGCTGACCACGGTTGTCGGCAACATCTCAATGGGCGGGAAAATTAAGCTCGTAGACATTAGATTTCCCAAGAAATATGTTGACGGATTTAAGGGACCTAAATTCGGCATCGAGGGAATCAGAAAGTTGCTGGGCGTCAAGAATAGGCCCCTGCTGAACAACATGATCAAACCCTGCACCGGATATCCTTTGGAGGTCGGCGCAGAGCTGTTCAAACAAGCTGCCCTGGGCGGATGCGACATAGTTAAGGACGACGAGCTCATTGCCGATGCTTCCTTCAACGCAATGAATGAACGCGTGAAGCGCTATATGGCGATAGAGAAGCAGGTCTTCGAGGAGACCGGTGAACATACGCTTTACACGGTCAATATCACTGACTCCGTACCTAAAATATTCGAAAATGCCAAACGGGCTGTGGAGTTGGGCGTCAACGGTATCATGATTAACTATATAGCCGTGGGTTTCCCCGTGTTGCAGGCTATTGCCGAAGACCCCAAGATAAACGTCCCCATATTGGGACATATGGATGTAGCCGGGGCGCTTTATATGTCTCCCTACCATGGCATGAGCTCTCATCTAGTCCTGGGTAAATTGCCCAGGCTGGCTGGAGCGGATATAGTGGTTATCCCTGCTCCCTACGGCAAAGCACCGGTAATAACCGAGAAATTCGATGCCGTGGCAAGAAATCTTACCTACCCGCTGTATCACCTGAAACCAACCTGGCCTATGGCATCAGGCGGAATCACTCCCACAATGGTACCGAAGGTTATGCAGGAGCTGGGCCAGGATATCGTAATCGGTTCAGGCGGCGGAATTCATGCACATCCTCAGGGCCCGGTGGCCGGAGGGAAAGCGTTCAGACAGTCCATAGAAGCAACTTTGAAGGGCATATCCCTCGAGGAGTATGCCAAGACTCATAAGGAACTGGCTGCCTCGATAGAAGCGTGGAAAGATCCATTTAAGAAAGGCGTATAGCTCTAGATCATCAACTAGCATAGAGTAAAATCAGGCCCCTGCCGGGGGCCTGATTTTTTGTTTTGTATACATATATATATTATTAATGTATAAGCGGCACCGGCGACGAATTTTAAGGCCGGAGTGGTTATTTCTATGAGGAGGTATCGGGTTGAAAGAGTACGATTTTATCGTGGTTGGTTCCGGATGCGGGCTGCTCATTATAGATGAAGCCATTGAGCATGACCTTAAAGTGGCGCTGGTGGATGCTGGACCGCTAGGTGGTACCTGCCTTAACGTGGGCTGTATTCCCACCAAGATGCTAACCTGCGTTGCAGATCGCGTAGTAGACATACAGGAAGCCGGGAAACTCGGCATCAGAGCAAAGGTCTCATCGGTAAATTTTCCTCGGGTAATGCGGCGCATGCAAAGGGTTGTGCAAACCGGGCGTGAACACGTGAGAAAGACTATCGCCAGGCAAAAGAAGCTCGATTTTTATGAGGGACGGGGACGCTTTATCGATGATATGGTCATGGAAGTAAAGGGGGAAAAGATCAAAGGAAAGAGGATATTTCTGGCCTCCGGCTCCCGGACCTTGATACCGCCCATCAAGGGCCTGGAAACTGTTGATTATTTGACCAATGAGTCAGTCTTAAATCTAAAAGATAGGCCGGCAAGCCTGGTGGTAATCGGCGGAGGTTATATCGCAGTAGAGCTGGGCCATTTCTTTGCTGCTATGGGCACCAGCGTAACGGTGCTTGAAATGGCGGACAGGCTGATTCTGTCCGAAGAGCCGGAGATAGCAGAGGTTCTTAAAGAGCGGTTGAGCAAGCGTATGCAGGTGCGCACCGGCGAGCTTGTCACGGAAGTCCGGCCGGTTTTATCAGGCGCAGGCGTTATGGTTTCTACCCAGGTCAAAGCTACCGGAGAAAATAAAGAGTATTCCGCCGAAAAAATATTGCTGGCCGTTGGGCGAAGGTCCAATGCGGACTCTTTACAGTTGGAGAAAACGGGAGTGGAGCTCGATCAGCGCGGCTTTATTAGGGTTAACGGCTATATGCAGACAACGCACCGGCATATCTTTGCGGTGGGCGACGCCAACGGGCAGCAGATGTTCACGCATATCGCCAACAGGGAGGCTGTGCTGGCGGCTGACCATGTACTGCATGGCACGAGGCAAAAGATGGACTATAGCGCCGCGCCGCATGCGGTTTTCTCCTACCCGCAAATAGCATCTGTAGGCATGACCGAGGAAATGGCCCGCCAAAACCATAAAATACGGGTGGGGAAGACCAAATACAGCAGCGTGGCTTATGGCGAGGCCTTGAGGGAAGGGCATGGATTTGCCAAGGTAATCATCGAAGAGGAAACCGACCAAATACTCGGGTTCCACATCATCGGGCCTTATGCTGCCACGTTAATTCAGGAAGTAACGAATGCCATGCAGTCGAAGGGCAATGTGCACGAAATATTCGACGGTATTCATATACATCCCGCTTTGCCCGAGCTGGTACCCACGACTCTCGGCAATACCTGATCGGCAGTTACGGGATGGATCACCCGGTCTGGAATCTGGCCTTCAGCTCTTTCAGCAGGAAAGCGAAGATTAAGATACCAACCGTATCGGACACGATCATGGGTATGGCAATGACCTGGACCAGCTTCCAGGAGTCATCGAAGGGAGTGGCCAGTACCAGCAGGAGCCCCATGTCCGCTGCTTCCATAATGAATGCAAATAAAGTCGGCTTCCAGATGCCGATCTTGCCTTTCCAGAGCATGAAGAGCAGGCCTCCCGCCAGGCCGCTGACTATGGTCCCGATGGCGCAGGGCACCTGAGTAAAACCGCCTACGAAATACCGTTGAACGCCGCCTATCAAACCGGCTCCCAGGCCGGCCCAGGGACCCGCCAGCAGGCCGGCCATCATGGGGCCAAGGTTCCTGATATTGGCGATGGCTCCGGTTGTCTTAAAGCCAAATTGAGTGCCGTAGACGGCAAATATGCCGAATATGACTGCCAATATGACCTGGTCGAGGATATTGAGCTTCCCGGCAAGCATGCGGTTAAAAAACTTGATATGAAATAGCAGGAAGAAAACTACCAGCAGCAGGCAGGCTTGTTCAATCAGGGCGCGCAAGATGCCTAATACAGATAAGTCCATGATATCTCCTTTTCCCGCAACGGGTGATTAAAATTGATTGCCTATCGAAGCGATGGCTATATTTTACACCCCTCCGGCCGGCAGTTTCCACAGTTTGTTTCAGAGCAAGTGGGAGTGTTAATGTTCTATGATTTTGTCACCCCTTAATTGTTCAGTGAAAATGTCACCCTATGAGAGAAGAGGTGACTTTGAACAAAAAGGAACAAAGACGACTAATGATCCTGAATAAGTTGGAGAAGGGTGAGATTAGAATAAATGAAGCTGCTGAACTTCTGGGTCTTTCAGAGCGGCATGTCAAGAGATTGAGATCGGCGTATAGGGTGAAGGCTGCGGAAGCCCTGGCACATGGAAATCGGGGCCGGAAACCAGTTCACACTCTGTGCGATGGCCTGCGCAACAGGATTGTTACCCTCATGAAAGAGAAGTACTTTGGATTTAACCAGCAGCACTTTACTGAGATGCTGATTGAGAGGGAAGGTATAGCCGTGTCTCGTTCTACCGTGAGGAGGATATTGCTAAAGGTTGGAATACGCAGTCCGCGGAGAAGAAGGCCACCAAAACATCGTAAGCGCAGGGACCGGTATCCTCAAGAAGGGATGCTGCTTCAGATCGATGGCAGTCCGCATGATTGGCTTGAGGAAAGGGGACCCAAGCTTAGTTTGATCGCAGCCATAGATGACGCCACAGGTAAAGTGGCTGGCGCATTATTCAGAGAGCAAGAAGATGCGCAGGGTTACTTCTTGTTGGTAAAGCAGGTAGTGGCCCAATATGGTATACCCTTGGCCTTCTACCATGACCGCCATGGGATTTTCGAACGATCCCCTCTGGATAAGGAATCGATCGAAGAACAATTGGAAGGCAAGAGGGAACTGACTCAGTTCGGGCGGCTTATGCAGGAGCTTGGAATAACATCGATCGCTGCACTATCGCCGGAGGCCAAGGGCAGAATCGAACGGTTATGGGGCACGCTCCAGGATAGACTGGTGAGCGAACTACGCCTCAGCCGGGTCAGCACTATCGCTGAGGCAAACAGTATGTTGGATCGGTTCATCCGGTCTCATAATAAACGCTTTTCGGTTCCTGCGGCCCAACCCGCAAGCGCTTACCGTAAACCACCTGCATCAGCCATGTCTGACGATGTCTTCTGCTTCAAATATCGACGTACAGTGGGTAAAGACAATGTAGTCCGCTTCGCCCGTCATAGGTTGCAAATAGCACCATCGAACGGCCGATCCAGCTATGCCTATAGCATAGTTAACGTGCACGAACATATGGACGGCAGCCTGTCAGTACATTACGATGGGAAATGCTTGCTAACCAGGCCCGCTCCTTACGAAGCTACAGCCCTTAGAGCTAGAAAGGGCGCTAGGCCCACTGTGGCCCAAACTTTGCCCGTCTTGCCGGCGCTAAAACCGCCTTCGCAAATCGCACAATTCAAATCAACAAAATTCCGTAAACCGGCTCCCGATCATCCATGGAGACATATGCCAATAATTCATATAGACAGGGGGTGACAAAATCACCGAACAATTAAAGGGACATTTTCACTGGACAACAACATCAGAGCAAGTGGGAGATAAGAAACCCGTCGGACCAGGATTTACAAAAATGCGTAAACAAGCCCTGTATGCGGCTTAAAATAGTTTATTAGCGGCAAGTCAGACCTTCTGTACAGCGCGCAGGGCCATACAAATAACTGATATCCACCCGAGTCTGAAACCTGCCATTTATTAAAGTAAATCAAGTATATGGATTCAGTGGCTACGCATTTCGGGATACGCTTTTGAGATGCACATTTCTGTAAAAAATTCACGTTATAAACTGATGTGTCGAATATCGACATATGGTTTACTTTAATCAAGGTGAAATAAATCAGATTGGCAGAACTTCCTGCCGGCGTGATGAAAATGATCCAAAACAAGATAGTTCAAATCAATCGGCCCGCAAAACCGGCCGGTTTCACGGAGGTAGGGCTCCCTCACCTGGTATTGATAACTTTAAGAAGCGTCGAAGCCATGAAAATAAATCAGGAGTACTTAGATGAAAGCGTCACATTCAGCCGTATTCTACGCGATCTTTCTTGTCGTGGTCCTGGTGGTGACAGGCGGGTTTGTATTTAAAAGAACCACGCAGGATGTCTCACCGTTATGGCTAACTCCCCAGCAAGCCAAGAACCTGATCGACAAGACATCCGACGTGGTCGTCATTGATCTGTCACGCCATTTTTTCAATGACGGACATCTTCCGGGCGCACTCAACTATTCGAGTTGTGCACTCCCGTACGTGATGGCTACTTTTGATAAGAGTAAGACATATCTCATCTATTGCCATTGGACCGGAGCCCCCCTTGCCAGCGCCTATGATTTAAAAGATGCCGGGTTTAACAAGGTCTATGCGCTGGAAGGTAATTACGGCGCCTGGGTAGACGCCGGTTACCCGGTCGTTAATTAGGCTATTTGAATAGCTTACCTCCTAGAATAAAAGGCGTCGCATATCCAGCTCGTGGAATCGATGCCTTGGGAGAACTGGAAATGTTGGAGTATTCATACGGTTTGGAAACCAGGGCATCCGAGTACGGTTTGTTTGAATCGGCTGCCGTGTCGGCAGCACTTTGCCTGGTATGGCCGACCATGATCAACAAGCTGGTGAAATATACGCCAAGTAAAGTGCCTAAGAACGGAAATATGAATTTAAGAAAATTGATATGCGCAGCAGAATCGAGTTGGACTCCGATCCAGAAAGAGCCGCCCATGCAGACCGGCATGATCACGAACAGTACCAGTGGGAATTTGATCAGGAACTCCCACCAACTTGTATTAATGCACAACAGTTTTCTTAACATAATGACAACACCCAAGAAAGCATTGAGAAAGCTACAATGATACCCACAGTCGCACCAAACATCGCTAAGGCCGCTACCAACGGCATGATCATTTCATCACCTTCCATGAGAACCCTCCTATCTATTATTTCCGCGGCTCCCGGACCTGCCGTCTTCAATCGCCGGTCCGGGACCGCCGGATTGCCTGCCTTCTACGCCGGAATGATGTCCACGGTAAGCATAGAGAACAACACTATAATCAATTACTGTGCCTATATTTTGTTAAAGTTCATGGTAAACGTTTGGCCAAGACGGTTTACCAATACCAGATTTACGATCTGGCTGGAATTCGATCCTGTAAATATTTCAGGCAAATATCCGGGTAATTGGTGGCGAGGCCCTGCAGAAACCTTCGCCCCGGCTTTTTATCGCCGGTCAATACCAGGCACAGCATCGATGGCGATATGCCCAGCTTGGCTGCCAGCTTGGCATTGGTCAACTTTTCGCGCTGCATTATGTTGTAAAGCTCAGCCTCTAATTTCATATTTACTATATTAAATAATAAATTTACTAAAATCAATACCCATGAGGGCATTTTGACATGTTTTTAAAAAAGATTTACCATGGTAAACGGAGAGCGCGGAGATAGGTCAGTATATGCTAGGTGATTTTGTTAAGGACACCCGTTTCAAGAGAGGCCTGTCTCAAGCGGAGTTGGCCAAACTGGCTGACCTCTCGCCTTCCTTTATTTGTCGCATTGAAAAAGGCGACTATAAGTCGGTAACCGTCGCTTCACTTCAAAAATTATCCCGGGCGCTGAAAATCGGCATGAATGAATTGAGCAACCTCGTTCTGGATAAAAATCCGAAGGAAGATTTGCTAAAGAAAACGCCATATGAGATAATGAGTGAGCTTTCTCTTTCTTTACCGGCAATCGTGCCGGTATATGCTGGGATTAACAGCAGGCAAATAATTGAATACGTGTTTGTCCCAAAGGAGTTGGCACTAAATGGGGGGAAGGAGATGAAGCTGATTGGGATCAAGGCAGCGGAGTTGGAGTATGAGCATGTGGTGCACAAGGGTGACATAATAATCTGCGGTAAGGACGTGCCGGCTTCACCAGGCGACCTCTGCCTGAAGATGGAGGGGGAAGAAATGGTGATTGCTCCCTACAAGAAGAAAGAAGATTACTTTGCCGTAATAGTCCAGGTTATCAGGGTTGTTAAAAAACTGTGCTAATTCAGAGTGATTTTATTGAACGGTCCTAAATCCATCCGCTATGCGCAGCAGATACCTAGTGCAAATCCATTATGTCCGTAATTGCTGCCGGTAGCTGTCTTTGTATGGTGATCGTCGAACCAAGGGCGGGCTTCACCTGTACCGTAAAATAATCGTTGGCCGTAATATTGTCGACCATGGTATTTCCTGTCCCCAGATCGTCAAGGTCAATAGTTATCTCGAATTGTTCGCCGGTTTCCAGCAGATTGTTGCCGTTGCTGTAACCCAGAGCTTGCTTGGACCATTTTACGTTATTGATATAGGTTTGGGCGGTTGTCAGGCTGATAACGCACTTATTATGTGCATTCGCCGTCCCGTCGCAATCTGTCATGTCGATCGGATTGCCGGCGATGGCGTTCTTAACTGTAAAGACGATTTTGTCTACGATTGACATCATCCGAGCTGTGAGCCACCACGGAGCCTGAGAGCTCCAGGTTGCTCTTGGCTTCATTAAGGCCGGCATAAATGGTCTCTTTGCTTCTTTCAGCGGAAAAGAGGCCGGCGCCTAGAATGGCATATCCGAAAACGGCGGCAACGGTGACGAATGCTATCAAAATAATTGCGGTCTCCAGGCCTGTCATGCCCCTCTGCCTGCGGTGCATATTGGACATTGCACTCATCAATTTTCTCAACATCGCTATAATCACCCTCTCAGGTTTTTATAGATTATAGCTGTGATCTCGGGATAATACAGTAGCCGTATGTTTAATATAGGTGAGCCATTTGTCTCTTTTTATGTAAATAAATGAGGTAAATGAGACTGTTTATAATGATGGTCAAATAGAATGCAGGGCGAATCAGACGCTTTGATCGGGTTAAACAACCCCCCAAAACTCAATAACGGTTGCTTCCTAATCACCGGACCCCAGCGAGAGGCGCCCGATGACGGGTCGATTGAAGCAACCGTTATTGACGCAGGGAAAACTTAATGCAGATCCATCACGGCTATGATTGCCGGAGGTAGCTGCCTCTGGATGGTAAGGCTGGACCCTACTGAAGGTTTAACCTGAATGTTAAACTGGTCATTGGCCGTCAGGTTTTCAGAGAGCGTTTGTCCGTATCCGAGATCGAAAAAATCGATAGTAATTTCGAACTGCAGGCCGGGGTCCAGCAGGTTGCTGGTATTATCTGTGCCAAGAGCAACTTTGGTCCATTTCATGCTATTGAAATAATCATTTTGGTTGTCAGACTTATGACGGTTTTGTTTTGAGATCTAGCCGTGCCGTCGCACTCCGTCATGTCGACGGGGTTGTCGGACATGGTAGCATTCCTCAATGTAAATTTTACTGCCACCAGTGATTGAGTGTTGTTGTCTCCAAGGCCTATTACAGATCCTGAAACCTCCATAGCACTCTTGGCCTCATTTAAGCCGGCATAAACCGTCTCCTTGGCCCTTTCAG
The DNA here is from genome assembly GCA_963848815.1 of uncultured Chloroflexia bacterium. GTDB lineage: Bacteria > Chloroflexota > Dehalococcoidia > GIF9 > UBA5629 > UBA1162. The sequence continues at coordinate 41,556 of CAWKFY010000038.1, read as the reverse complement.
ATGAAAATAGGCCTGCGCTGAGGACGGCATAGCCAAAAACTGCGGCCACGGTTACAAAGGCAATGAGTATGATGGCGGTCTCCAGCCCCGTCATGCCCTTTTCCCCTTGGTGCATGTTTGATAGCGTTTTCATAAATTTGTTAAACATTTTCCCTCCGTTTTGCGTGTCCCTTGCCTAGTGTAAATGCCATAGCTTTTCCAATCGACTATGTTCCATTATATCTGCGTACGCTCAATAATCAATGACCTATACGTCCTGACTAATCCGGTACTTTAGTCCCGAACGCACACCCGATCATTACCGGCTCTACGCATTTTTGCTTAACTCGGATAAGTCGTGTATGCGCTTTTGCGCAAATGTAAATTAAGTCTCATGACGGATGGCACGTCGTCTGGCGCATGTTAAATTAAGGATGAAAAAACAAAAGGCAAATAAGCGAAGGAGGTAATGACAATGGCAGCAGTAACGATTGAAAACAAAAAGGTCACCGGGGTTGAGGAAGAGGCCAAGCTGAACTTCTGGGCAGGTAAGGATGCATGCTGGGCGACATGCCATTGTCCCGATATGATAAAGGCGGAATGCCCGGCCACCAAATATCAGTTCCTGCCGTGCTGGGAGATCGAAGGGACTTACTGCAAGCTTGATGACAAGGGGGCGACGGGGAGGGATACCAGCATCTGCGAGGTCTGCCAGGTATACAGGAAGCATGGGGACGGCAAGCCGATCAGGTTGAAGCTGTACGGCCGGGGCCTGGACACCATGCTGAAAGACCTGGAAAAGGTAGTACGGTAAAATATTAAAACAAAGAAAGTACTCACTGAATAAAAGGGCTGGAGTGACGCACCAGCCCTTTCTTTATGCCTTTTGCAGTCGCTTTAGCCCGGGTATTACATTATTAAGGATATGCATGCCGGCCCATACGCGGAGCGGTTTTTATACAGGATCAACTTGGAATAGAATGGATATATGCCGCGCATTTTCTTTAGAACCGTGATAGCGATTTTACTGACGGTAACCGTATTTGGCTGTGCTCCCAGGGTTGCGACATCCGCGCTTTATCCCGCCATACCGTTCGATCCCCGGGACCTTATCGCGGTCAATGACCCTGCCGTGCAAACCAGCCTGAAGGCCATCCTCTCCGATAATACCGATATAAGGACGGATTTCAGAAGGATACAGGATTGGGTGGCATCCTACGTAGTCTATGATCCGGATACTAAGGCATACTGGCAATCACCGTCGGAGACCATCAGTAAAAGGACGGGCGACTGCAAGGACTACTCCACACTGTTGTGTTCACTCTGGCGCGCCGACGGGGTGCCTGCTTCCGACGTTTATGTAGCTATTGGCCAGAGCCGGGGTGGTGAGTTGCATGCCTTTCTGATCGAAAAATATTTAAACGGCAAGTGGCAGGTAATCGAGCCGCAGGTCGGAGGATTTATCACCTCGGATTTAAGCGCTATCGATACCGCTGAAAAATATGCCATCACCTTTTTATTCAATGACGTGGAATATGGCAGTAACTCCACCTGGATTTATCAGAAAGTCCGGGGCTTGAGCACGGCTGCCTCACCACAATCGGCACAAGTTAAAAAACCACTTCCCGTTATCAGTTCTTTTTCCGCCGATCCGCCCGGCATTTACTTGGGCAACAGCAGCACGCTGAGCTGGGTAGTGGAGGGCGCTACCTATGTGGGGGTGGACCAGGGTGTGGGAGGTGTAGACCCTGTCGGCACGGCGGTTGTCTCGCCCAGAGAATCCACCCTTTACAAATTGGTTGCTTCCAACTCCGGCGGCTCCGTTACGGCGAACTTAACCGTCAACGTTATTCCTTTTAATATAAGGCATAATTCACAGCCGGACGTTGGCGCCCCGCAGGAAGTACAGTTGCCGTTTTCAATCGGCTTCGCCGGGTGGTACATGGGAGGTGAGGACGTCAATACCGTAAACGCAGGGCAGCAGGTAAACGCCGCTGTGAACTTGAAAGGCGGGAGCCCGGGCCAATGCATACTGCGTATCTGGCGTTCGATTGGAACCGGCAACGATGAAGTAGTTGCGCAATGGGGATTTAAATATGATGGTGTCGGAGACTCCGAGCAAATATCCTTCTCTCCATCCTATGCCGTAGGTGAGTCCGGCACACAGGGATACTATGCAGACTTGATGAAAGATGGCGCTCAAGCGTGGGTAATGCCTGACGGATACCCGCCGCGGCTGACGGTAGCACCCAAGGCAGCATATGGTCCGCTTGAGGTAGGTTTCGCCGGCTGGCGTTCAGGGCCGGACAGTGTATATTCCGCCAAAAAGGGACAGTCCGTGGCTGCCGCAATTACTCTCACCGGCGGTGACAGCGGGCAATATACGCTAAATATCAGGAGAGATACAGCGGGCCTGTCGGATGATGCCGTGCAGCAGCTTATCTTTAATTATGATGGTGGAAGCGCCGTCCAGGGGCTGATTTTTATTCCTCCCTATGCTACCGGGGAATCCAACACGCGCGGGTATTACGTTGACCTGTATAAAGATGGTAAGTTTCTTTGGAGCTTGAGCGGAACTTATCCGCCGAGATTGGTCGTCACCAAGTAGAACCCTCGATTACAGTCTGTTGGATACGATTGTTGCCCTGGTTAGCCGGGCAAACAAGGGCGGAATTTTTAGACGGTCGTTATTAACGGCTCTTTTGGATGCTTTCCAGGACGACCTCAAAGTATTCGACCTTTTCTTTTTTAAGAATGTCCTCGATCTTTTTCTTGATATCCAGTGACTTGCTGGCTACCTTGCTCGGCTCCTCATCGGGGAGCGTGATACGTACTGCAATATGTACATCATTCGGCCTTGCGTGAGTCATAATGAATGACCTCCTTTCCAGGTATTGGTTATTTTTAGTGGATCTCGAAGAAACTCAGTTTATCCAGCCTTTCAAAATTATGTCGGGAATCTATCCAGCGGACGGTGCCCGAACGGCCGCGCATTTCGATGGATTCCGTGAAGGCGCCTCCGCCGAAATAGCGCACGCCTTTGAGCAGTTCGCCGCTGCTGACGCCGGTGGCGGCGAAAAATACATCATCGCTCGAGATAAGGTCTTCGGTCTTATATATCCTCTCCATATCGACGCCTGCGGCCTGGCAGCTTTTCCTCTCTTTCTCGTCGCGGGGCCAGGCTTTACATTGGATGCCTCCTCCCAAGCAGCGTATAGCTGCTGCCGAGAGAACGCCTTCGGGCGTGCCTCCGATGCCCATCAGCACGTCGACTTCTCTTTCCGGCAGGGCTGCGTCTATGCTGGCCGCCACGTCTCCATCCGTGATCAATTTGATCCTTGCGCCTACTCTCCTGATCTCTCGTAGAAGTTGCTCATGGCGTGGCCTATCCAGGACGACGACCGTCAGTTCGGATATCCTCTTTTTCTTGGCATCGGCTATATTGTTAAGGTTCTCCTCTACCGAAGCATTTATATCGATTCGATCTCTGGCCTCAGGGCCGGTGGCTATTTTCTTCATGTAGTAGAATTCGCGAGGGAAATGCATGGTTCCCCTGGCAGAGAGGGCTACTACGGCAATGGCGCCTGGCAGGCCCCTGGCTACCAGCCTTGTGCCATCTACAGGGTCAACCGCAATATCAACCTTTAATTCCGATCCGTCGCCGATGTGCTCGCCTATATAGAGCATGGGGGCATGGTCTTTTTCCCCTTCACCTATGACTACAATCCCGTCCATGCGCACATAGCCCAGTGTATAACGCATGGCTGTAACCGCTGCCTGGTCAACCAGATTATTGTCACCCCTGCCGAGGAAGCGTGCAGCACCCAGTGCCGCTGCTTCGGTGACGCGCACGAGCTCCATAGCTATATTGCGCTCGATAGGCCGCTCCAAATGATCGGATTTAATATCCATGACTCTACCTCATCCCAATTAGTATACGCGCCTCATCATCAACCTGGTTTCCTCTGATGATTTAGATAATTATTACACCTCTATCTGGCTGATGCAAAAGAACGAGCGGGGCCGAAGGTACGTGGAATTGTGGCGGCTTTCCACCGCTCAATCGATTTTTTCTCCGCTATTTAATAATACTTCTTATCATGTACGCAGAGAATACCCTGTTTGGAAACCCACCTCTTATGTTCTTCCTCTATGAATAATTTGATTCCATGGTCCCGGATATAGTTCAAATTTTCAATTTCGCTCATGCCGTAGCGCGTTCGATACCGTTTATCCAGCCTTCTCAGCCGATCGCATGGAAATTCAGCGCAACTATAACAGAATCCTTCCAGGCGTTTATTACAAAGTCGTATCGGACAGAGCCGGCGCGTCTTGGGCTGGTCAGGTTGGGGGAAGTTGCAGACGGGGCAGGGATTATTATTGCGCAAATGCGCCTTGCAAACGCCGCAGTTTATCCGGCAGGGTGCAATGATCTTGTAACGGAATTTTCGTTTGTTTATTTTATTGGCTCGACGGTTCTGTTTTGTTTGATGATATTCGAAAACTGCGAACAGCCAGCGGACGGCCTGTAACATTGGAAGGTGTCGACTGGTCGGGGTGGTCGGATTTGAACCGACGACCACCTGAACCCCATGAGTGAGAAAGGTATTTTGCAGTGAACCTTCTGTTAATAGCTTATTTATCTTTCTTTGCATTTTCTTAGATGGCGTCCTTATACCCTGCTCTAACATAGTGATATAAGATTTAGATACATCTAATCTTCTGGCTATTTCTGATTTATTCATAATTCCAAATTCCTTTACTCTTTTGTTAGCTTCAGACTATCAGAGAACATAGGTCTTGTCAATGACACTTGACATGACCATTTTTCTGATCTATATTAATATCAAATGGATATTCAGGAAGCTGCAATAAAACTCAAGTTGTCTGTACGACATTTAAGAAGACTTATAGCTACTGGCGCAATCCCAGCAAAAAAAATAAAAAAGATGGTTGAGGTAACCGCTTGGGACATACCTGATGAAGTTGCTAAGGCTGCTGATGATGCTATAGCAGAATTAGTAACATATGAGAACTTCGGTGAATGGATGGTACAAAAAATGAAAGATACAGGTTTGACAATGAAAGATGTTAGCAAGCGTACTCGTATTGCGGGCATAACGTTAATGGAGATTGCCAATTCACCTGGATTCCCCGATGCAGATATCGAAGAACAGATAGGCAACGTCCTAATGCGAGCAGATATTGAAAGACGATGCAAGAAACTTAAGGATTCTGAAACATGAGCTATGCAAAAATTAGTAGCGAGCAGGATATCTATGACTTGGGTTTAATCTGCCCTAGAGGTGCTGCAAAAATACTTGGGATTAGTGCAGGTACCGTTTATGAGTGGAGCAAGAAATTCACTTTTATATTGCATCGTTACTGTTGTTATGTTACGTATCTTAAGCATCCAAGACATATCACTTTTTTTAGTAAGGGTGAAGTATATCGATTAAAGCTAATTTTAAAAGGAAGAAAACAGATAACAGATGCAAAGCAACTCATAAGTATAAGATGGTTATTTGATTAAGTAGTTACTAAATTTCCTGCCAACTATTGAAACTTTAAAGCGGATAATTCAAGAATCCGCTTTATTATTAGGAGGAATCAATGGCTCAGCCATTAGAATTTAATAATAGCGGTATCTCAGATACAGCCAGCCCCATTGGGGAGCATGTAGGCGATATTTGGATCGTTTCCGGCGAAGATATGCCGCTGCTCTCCACAATGGAGACGGAAAAAGGCGACTATATAATTGGAGGTGGGATTCTCGGTAAACAGGAGAAGCGCATAACTTATGCCCATCCTAAACACCTCAAGACCATGCTGGAGATTTGGAAAGGCATGTGTATAGCAACTGGTAAGGACTTCTTTGGATACCCTACAAAGCAGCATCGAGTGTTGTATATAGGGATGGAGGATACTGTGCCTAAGTTATCGGGCAGGGTGACAAAAATGAAGCAGCATTTTTCACCAATTGATGAATTTAAGTTTACTGTGCTGCCGAGTGACCAAAGAACTCTACCGACTATCGATGGTTTAATCTCATCACTCAAACCTGGCCTCGTGATGATAGACCCGTTAACAAGCTTATTGAAGCGTGAAGATAAAAAAGAGGACGTCGAGCAACTACTGAAGGAGTTGGATAGATTTATTGAGCAGTATGGAATCAGCATTATACTGATCCACCATGCCCGAAAAGGTCATGGAGAGACGTTAGATAGTATGAGGGGCAGCTCAGCACTTACTGGTTGGGCAGATACCATATGCAGAATTAGTAGGCGAGGTAATGATAAGTACAAGATAAAACTTGATTTTGAGTGCCGTCATGCTACTGAAGATATCGAGGCCATTAACCTCAACTTCCGAACAGAAGACTGTTACTTTGATGAAGATAAAACCCTAACAAGTGAACTTCAGCAGGATATAAGGCAAGCAATAATAGCATTGGGAGGCCATCTGGCACTTTCTGAGTTGAAACTTAAGCTAGAAGAAAAGGCCAGTTCCAGAACCATTGAAAGAGCGATTAAGGAAATGTCTGATATTACAATTGATGCTGATGCGACCGATAAAAGAAAGCATATTCTTAAACTTAATAGTCAACCTATCATTAGCGTACGGTCACTAGAATAAATACGGATATGTGTCGTGTTGTCGTGTTGTCGCATAATAATACCCGTCAATACGACAATATGACAAAAAATATATATATTGACGTGTATTTATAGGTAATTGTATAGGAGGTAATAAGATGGGACTAGCAATTCAATATACTGCTACCAAGGCGTGCCCAGTTATGACTTGTGATTCCTGTGGTGAAAAAATAGTGGATTGGAAACAGGCTATAGTAATTTATGGCAGACCTCAGTCAAATGGCACTACAGTCCCAATAGTGGGCGTATACCATAAAGGAAAGTGTGATCCCAGGATTCCATACTGGCAACCACTTAACGAGTACTTGGGAGCGTTATTATCAAATCATCCTTGGGGTGTGATAAACATTGATAATGACGGTAAGAAATCCATCACTGTAGAGGTACCTAACTGGAAAGAATTTTGAGGAGATCTAAGAGTTATTGAATGTAGGTATTCAGATCATAAAATACTGAATCTGAAATTAAGGTATATTTCGTTATTACATTTAGGACATTGAGGTAACATTATTGGACAAATGGTGGACATGGAAGATAATCCACGTTCATGAAGATGGACAAATGTGTATCTGGCGGTTGATTATTTCAATACCCTACACTGGTTGCTAAAGGCTTTTATGAATCGTATGTAGGGAGGGGAGGAGGGCTAGGTGGAAAAGAAGCAGTAAGGATAGACCCGTAATGAGGTATTATATGACAATCCCTAAATTCCAGAATTCCTCACGCATTGCTTTTATCAAGGTATTTATATGTTCATTTTCAGATGAAGGGAGTCCCAGCTCTCTAGCCCTCTCCAAATGCTTAACTGATTCAGTGGCGGCATACTCCCAGGTTATATTAAGTTTCTGCAATTCATATGCTGCCTGGTCAGGGTCAAATTTGAGCATATCGGCATAGGTACGCCAATCAAACTCAAATTGTTCCTGCATAATTTTAATTTCTTCCACCTTATTTTTAAATGTAGGCCCGCAATATGCCGCACGCGTCAGGATCATAAGATAAGTAGCCATATTATATTCCACTCTGGGATCATCTGGATGCAGTGCTAAAGCATGCGAGTTTGCTATCACAGCATCCGCAAACCTACCCAGAAGATAATAATTTGCTCCCAGTGTAAAATGCCAAAGGAATTCCCTAGGTTCCCGCCAAACAGCCCTTTCTAAAGCTTGAACTGCTAGCCAATATGCACGCTGCTTGTCCTCTATTGTAACGAGCAGCGCTTTAGGGCCTCCAATAAGGGGGTAAACCTCTAAATTAAATACTGCATCAATCTTAGCTGCTTCCTCTCGAAGTAGTCTTTGAGTGGAATATCTGGGCGTACGTCCAAAAATCCTCATCTCTCACCTAATTATGCTCGCTATCATGCCTACCGAATAAAGAAGGAAACTACTAGGATTATTGTTGATTTCGTTTTTATTGCCACCTGTTACCTTCTATTTTGCCAGGTGCGAATAACAGGATAATGCCCATAACTATATCTATCAATGGAATTATTATTATCAGGGAATACCATCCCGACTGATTGAGGTCATGGAGTCGTCTAATGCAAGCTATTATTCGCAGATAAAATAAAAAGATAAACAAGACTAATAATAATATGATGTAAACGATGTTAATGTTCATTTTGGTAACTACACCGGCTATAAGATTTACACCCAAAGTTGGAAATGCATAGAATTTAAAAAATTGCATTCTTGAGAATCTACCATTGGGTTTTAAAAAGTACCATTCTGATTCCTGCGGCGTGCTATTCGGTAAAGCTGTTGAACTATATTGCTTAGGTACAAAACATGCAAAAGGCTGCACAGACTCAAAATCTGTAGCTGTGGAATTATGCAAGCATTGTGTCGTTCTGTACCGCCAGCAGTCCGAACACCTCATTTATAGCCACCAACTCTATAACCAGTCTATGGTATTACAGATTTAAGAAAATGATCGCCTGCATACTATCTTAAGTTCAGAAATAATAATTGTCAATTATCATCTAGTATTATCTATTTGTGCCTATTTAACACCAGCATTCTACCATTGCTTCAAAATTTAATGAGGCACGAATGGTTAGAAGAAAAAGGCCAGATCAAAACATCGAGCGGATATTTTTTACTTTTACGGAGGCTCAAGAATTCCTGGGAGTGAGTCATCAAACAGTATATAAGCTCATGAAATCAGGATTGCCTTCTCATAAGATAGGTAAAAAGCGTGTCTTCTTAAAGGACGATCTGATTAAGTGGATTAAAGATCACTAGCCGTATCGGATAATTGCTTCAAGCTTGATACATGCTTTCGTTTTGAGTTTTGTGATACTGATAATTTCGCGATAGTGACTACTTCGTCTTGTATATGCTCATAAAAGTAGCATGACCGTACCCATAGCATATAGTGTTAATCCTTGTCTAAAATGACCATCTGATTTGGTATCAGGTTGCCATATCTATTTTGTGAACACTACGTTTGGGATTTATTAACCTGCTTATAGTGCTTTAAGCAATCTTCAAAGGTTATGCTACGAGTATATTTAAGAACCATGTCCAGGTCTTCCCATCCACCTAAATGCATAATATCAAGTGTGGAAAGCCCCTTTCGATGCAGCATGCAGGCAAAGCCTCTTCTAAAACTATGAGGGTTACATTTTATCCCAGTGAGTTCCGAAAGCCTTCTTAGCATCGTCTGAACGCCATATCTATTCAAGTCCCATAGATTCCCATTCTTGATTTTATTCTGCCTTAGATAATCCTGTAATAGTGATGCTGTTCTTTGAGTAAAAGGAGCCTTTCTTTGTTTATTTCCTTTGCCGATGATTGTTATAGTGAAAATGTCCCAGTCAATGTTTTCAATTGTGATATTCAATAGTTCTTTAAGCCTTATGCCACTATCAGCGAAAGTAGAAATAATACATTTGTCACGCAAATTATCAGCTGAGTTGATAAGTAGTTCTACCTGGGCCTCGGTCAAACTGGGCAGAAGTCTCTTAGCAAGTTTAGGCTTATCAACGCCATCTAAAGGATTCTCTTTCAGATGCCCAGTCTTGATTAACCACCGGACGAAGACAGCGATTGCATTATAGTAATTGCACTTGGAATTGCCACAAGTGAGATTTGATAAGAACTTGTTGATCCCGTCTGCACTTAGCTCATATCTGTTGACATAAGGTGTTAGGCAATAACGGTAATATTCAAGAGTTCTTTGAGAAAGCCCTTCACGTCTAGAGTTAACAAAAAGAGTTAACAAATCGTATCTAAACTGTATTTGGGAAAATTGAAGATTTTGTGAACACTGCTGATCGTGAGAAGTGGTCGGGGTGGTCGGATTTGAACCGACGACCACCTGAACCCCATTCAGGTGCGCTACCAGGCTGCGCTACACCCCGGTGTCTATAACGTGAAAATATGTTATCATATTGGGCGATTGCGGGCAATGTGAGTTGCCTCAATTTTATTTTGTTCACGAGAGGTTTCTGAATTGGCTGGAAAACATCGCAAAGAAAAAGTTGAAAGGGCCCCCAACAAACACCAGATTTCAAAGTGGAAGAAACAGGAAAGGCTTTCCCGCATTATCACGATTGCGACCGTAGCGGTGGTAGTCATCATCGCTGGCATTATTGCCTATGGTGTTTATACCGAACAGATATTGCCTTACCAGAAAACTGTGCTCAAGGTTAATGACGCCTCTTTCAGTATGCAATATTACATTGATACACTGACATTCATGTCGCAGGGTACTACAACCGACATGATTAAATACTATCAGGACGTTACCTCGACTGCCATCGAGCAGGCCGAGCTGATTAAAGAGAAGGCTCCTTCGATGGGCATAACGGCCAGCGATGACGAGATAAGCAAGGAGTTGACCCAGATGAAGGTAACTCCCAGCCAGGCGATGCGTGATGCTGCCGCCGCCAGGATTATGGCCAGGAAATACGAGGACCAGCAATGTGTTCCCAATATACCGCAAACTGCGGAGCAGGCTGAGGTTTTAGCCATGGCGCTTGAATCCAAGGAGCTGGCTCTGGACCGTGAACAAAAATTGAATTCGGGCGTTGGCGATAATTTTACCAAGTCTGCTACCACGCTCTCGATGGATTCCGTAACCCAGGGTAAAGGCGGTTACCTTGGCTGGATAACTAAGGGCTATGAAAGCTACGGTCTGGGAGATCTGAAGGATACCGCATTAAAAGACGTGGTCTTTACGCTGGACCCCGGCAAGGTCAGCGATCCCATATACGATCCTAATTTAAAGAAATCTTTCGGCTACTGGGTAGCCGAAGTGCTGGAAAAGGATGATACTAAAGGTATACACGCCAGAGCGATACTCTTCTCGTTAAAGGATGACGCCGATACTGTCCGGGACCAGCTTGTTAACGGCGGGAGCTGGGATGAGCTGGCAAAGCAATATTCACAGGATGACAGCAGCAAAGATAAGGGTGGTGACCTGGGCTGGATCCAACCCGGAGTTTCCACCAATAAAGGTAATATCGAGCGTATTGTAAACACCCTTCAACCCAATCAGATCAGCGACGTAACGCGTGATCAAAGCATCACTACCAACGGCGGCTTCTGGCTGGTCGAGGTACTTAACAGGCAAAATGACCGGCCGCTGGATGCCAGTCTCAAGCAATCGATCGCTTCGGATTGTCTGGGCAGTTGGGTCCAGGGCCTTATGAAAGAGGCCAAGATCGTCGATACGATGGACCAGACCCAGAAAGACTTTGCCGTAGCGAAGGTAACTAAAAACAGAGGTTAATAGGTTTGGTTAAAAGGCGAGCCATAAATATAGCGTTGCTGGGCATAGGCACGATCGGAAGCGGCGTGGCCCGGGCGCTAATGTCCAAAAAGAAGACATTGGCCCGCCAGGCTGGCAGTCCACTGGCCTTGAAGATGGTGGTCGAAAAAGATATTGCGCGGCATGGCGCCCTCGGCATCGATCGCGATATTTTTACCGCCAATTATAAAAAAGCCGTGAATAGTGAAGAAATTGATGTTGTCATCGAATTAATCGGCGGCGAATATCCTGCTTATGACTATATCAAGGAGGCCCTGTCGAAGGGCAAGCACGTAGTGACGGCCAATAAAGAGGTGATGGCCAAGCACGGCGCCGAGCTGCTCTCCATAGCGCAACAGCATCACGCGGGCCTGCGTTTCGAGGCCAGCGTGGGCGGAGGAATACCTCTCATCTCGCCATTTCAGCGTGACCTCGTGGCCAACGATATTCAGGCTATCTATGCAATCGTCAATGGCACCACCAACTATATACTGAGCAAAATGGCGCATGATAAGATCGATTTCGGCGTTGCACTGAAACAGGCACAGAAGCTGGGATACGCCGAAGCGAACCCCGCCAACGATATCGGCGGCCTGGATGCCGCCTACAAGCTTGCCATTCTCACCTCCCTGGGCTTTGATATGGACGTAAATTTCAATGAAATATATTTTGAAGGAATATCCAGGTTAAAATCGCGCGATTTCCGCTATGCCGCTGAGTTCGGCTATGCCATAAAGCTGCTGGCTATTGCCAAACGGTCCAACACCCTGGTGGAAGCCAGAGTCCATCCGGTGCTGATCCCGGCCGAATCGCTGCTGGCCAAAGTCGACGGGGTATACAATGCTATCTATGTTAGCGGTGACCTGGTGGGCAACGTGCTTTTCTATGGTCAGGGCGCCGGTCCTTCGGCAACTTCCAGTGCTGTGATTGCCGATGTCATAAATATAGCGCAGAATATTAATACCCGGCGTGACAACGCTCCCCGGTTCATCCCTCAAAAGATTTCCGGCATTAAACCCATGGCGGATATCGAGACCCGTTATTATCTCAGGATGAGTGTTCTGGACCAGGCTGGTGTGCTGGCGCAGATTTCGAGCATTATGGGCAACCAGTCCATAAGCATCTCTTCCGTGATGCAGCAGGAATCGGACCCCGCCAATAGGACGGCGGAGATTGTTATCATGACTCACAAGGCCCGTGAAAAGGCCGTACAAAAAGCCATGGAAGAGATTAAGAAGCTTAAGGTAGTTAAAGATATCAGCAATTTTATCAGAGTAGAGGCAATTTAAATGATTAGAGGAGTATTGCAGCGGCACAAAGAGTATCTTCCCATCACATCTAAAACACCTATGATTTCTCTGGGAGAAGGAGATACTCCACTGGTGAAATCGGTAAACCTGGCCGGTGAACTGGGGGTCGGTGAACTGTACTTCAAGCTGGAGGGCTGTAATCCCACCGGCTCGTTTAAAGATAGGGGCATGGTTATGGCCATGGCTAAAGCTATTGAGGATGGCAGCAAACGGGCCATTTGCGCTTCAACGGGCAATACCAGCGCATCGGCCGCTGCCTATGGCGCGCGCTTCGGGCTCAAGGTAATTATACTGGTGCCCAAGGGAAAGATAGCCATGGGTAAAATGGCGCAGGCCATTGCCTATGGCGCGGAGATAATTTCAATCGAGGGCAACTTCGACCAGGCCTTGAAAGTCACACGCATCCTGGCCGATAAATATCCTATTACGCTGGTTAATTCGCTCAACCCTTTCCGCATCGAAGGGCAGAAGACCTCATCTTTCGAGATAATTGACGATCTGGGCAGCGTGCCGGATTACCTTTTCATACCCGTGGGCAACGCCGGCAACATTACCGCCTACTGGAAGGGCTTCAAGGAATGGAAGAGCATCGGCAAGGTAGACAGGACTCCCGTTATGATGGGGTTCCAGGCGGCCGGGGCTGCACCCATAGTCAATAATATGATCGTCGAGAACCCGCAGACCATTGCCACCGCCATACGCATCGGCAATCCGGCAAGCTGGAAGAGCGCAGTAGCAGCCAGGGATGAATCGGGTGGAGTCATCGAAAGCGTTACCGACGATGAAATACTGGCCGCTTACAAGCTTATGGCATCTAAAGAAGGTGTGTTCGGCGAGCCGGCATCGGCGGCCCCGTTGGCCGGGCTGATCAAGCTGACCAAACAGGGCAAGAGCTTCAAGGGCAAGAAGATAGTCTGCATAGTGACCGGCAATGGACTCAAGGACCCCGACATTCCCGTTAAATATGTTGAGCCCTTCCCGGAGCTTCCGGCTGACCTGGAAGTAATTGAAAAGCATCTGGGCCTCAAGAAATAGCTATCCTACTGTAAGAGGAGGAGCGTCATGTTGAAGGGTGTTGCGGAAAAAGCAGGGGAGTTCTATCAACACTATCCCAGAACCGCTACCATTGTTACGGTTAACAATAATGGCAATAAGAACGCCATGGCCGTTGCCTGGCACTGCCCCGTTTCTTTTGAACCTGCCCTGTATGGCATAGCAGTGGCGCCGAAGCGCTATACTTATCGTATGATAGCTGAGAGCCGCCAGTTCGGTATCAACTTCATGCCGTATGAGAAGGCCGATAAAATCGCCCAGGTTGGGGGTAGCAGCGGAAACTCCATCGACAAGTTTACAGAGTTCAACCTGGCGGAAGATCAGCCTGTCAAGCTGGATGTGCCGATATTAAAGGATGCTTATGCAGCCTACGAATGTAAAGTAATCGACGACCGTCTTTTCGGTGACCATGCCTGGATAATCGGCGAAATAGTGGCCGTTCATATGGCTGGAGAAGTATTCAAGGAAAATGGCATACTGGACCTGAACCTGGTCAGGCCGGCGCTTTATCTCGGCGGCGAGACTTATTGTTCAGGAGATAGCGAAAGCATACAGATGTATGATAGGCAGAAATACGGCAAGCGTTAGCGACGGCCGTGGCGACAAGTAGACATAATGCTAGATGCAGATAAAATAAAAGAAGCAGTCCGGGTGATCATCGAGGGCATAGGGGAAGACCCGCAGCGTGAAGGGCTGGTGGATACCCCGCAGCGCCTCTCGGAGATGTACGCAGAGCTTTTTGCCGGCATCGACATGGATGCGGGCGAAGTCCTATCGACGGGCTTTTCAGCCGGCCACCATGAGATGGTAATAGTGCGGGACATACCGTTTTATTCCATGTGCGAGCATCACTTTTTACCCTTCTACGGCGTGGTGGATATCGGTTACATACCCAATGCCAACGGGAGGGTAGTGGGCGTCAGCAAGCTGGCCAGAGTGGTCGAGATATTTTCCAGGCGGTTGCAGCTCCAGGAGAGGATGACCAAGCAGATCGCAGACGTGATTATGCAGTCGTTGAAGCCGGATGGTGTGGGTGTGATTATTCAGGCAGAGCACCTGTGCATGACCATGCGGGGGATAAAGAAGCCGGGAAGCAATGTGGTTACATCGGCCATGCGGGGCATCTTCGAAAAACGTGCGGTAACGCGAGCTGAGTTCCTCTCGCTGGTCCAGGGCAAATAGCCGGGGTTCCAAGTTTAATCCTGTATCAGGACTTTCTCACCTTCTTTGAGGCCTGACACGATCTCGGTTTGAGACTTGTTTTGCAGTCCGACCGTGACGTTCCTTTTTTCAGTTAGCCCTTTATCCGGATCTGTCACGACGGTTACGTACAGATTTCCGGCGGGGCCCCTTAAAGCACGGTTGGGTACCATCAGTACATTGTCACGCTCTCCCGTTATTATATCGGCCTTTGCGGTCAGGGTGCCCTTTAATTCGATGCCCTGAACGGGTTCAAGCTTGATTTCGACCGGGAAGTTGACTGCGTTGGCTTCGAGGTCGCCGAAAGGGGATACGAATGTTACTTTGCCGTTGACCGTTTGTCCTGGGAAGGCATCGATATTGATAGTGGCTTGCTGGCCTACTTTGACGCCGGAAATATCCACCTCATCTACAGTACCGATCATTTTGATGGTCTTGGTGTCGACCAGATGGACGACCGGTTTGGATGAATAGTCGAACTGGGAGAGCTGGTCGTTCACTTTGACGGGGACGTCAACTACCGTGCCGTCGAAGGGAGCCAGTATCTCGGTCTTAAGCAGGTCCTGTTTGGATTGGTCGAGATTGATCATGGCCGTCTCGATGTTCAGGTTGTAAGCCCGCAGTGTCTGCGGGCTGAGCCCTGCACGGTAAATGGTCTCGCTTTCGTCAAGTATCATGTTACTCATGAGCAGATCGTGCTCCGCCATGCGCAATTTTTGCGCCATGTCGACACGGTCAACATTATCGCTATATACCATGCTCTCTATTTGGGAAAGCGAATCGAGCACCTGGCGTGAGATGGCCAGCGAAGTCGATGTATCCGGATAGGTATAGGCCCCCGGCAGGCGCGAGTTGCTTTTAACGATGGTATGAGCATCATCGAGGTCAAGGGCGAGATGGGCAATGGCCTGCGTTGCACCGGAATAGTCGCCGGCTTCCAAGAGTGCCTGTATACCATCGATCTTGGTGAGATTCTCATCCAGCAGCGCCGCGATCTGTTTAAGCTCGGGAAAAGCGGGCAGGGGCTGCTGCAAATCATTGTATTGCGTCTGTATGGTATCCAACTTGGGATCGGCATAAACCGATCTTGCCGCGGCCAGATCGTATTTGGCCAGTGCCAGATTGCTGGCTGCGTCATAAGACCTGTTTTCAGAAAGGTAGTTGCCGGCCTGTTTGATTTCGTCCTGCGCCTGTTCGAAGCGCATGAGTCCCGTAGCCAGGCTGTAAAATGTGGGATAGCGGCTGCCGCAACAATTCTGCATTACGTTATTAATAGCCTGTTCCACTTGGTACTGGTTGGCCTTGACGGCGAGCACTTCCGATGTATCATCGAGCGTAGCCAGCAAGGTTCCGGCCCTCACCACATCTCCTTTTTCTACGCGGATTTCCTTAACGGTGCCGGGAAGGCCGAACTTCAGGTAGGCTTCGTTGGGCATATTCAGGTTGCCGTCGCAGGATATAGAAATCACCAGATCGCCACGGGTAACAGTAGCCATCTGGTCGGAAGGTATCAGTTTGGAGGAAGATGAGCAGGACGCCGCTGTAACCACCATTAACAGTGCCAGCAAAGCTTCGAGGAGGCTTCTTTTTGTCATTAGTATGTATCTAACCGGGTATTTAATTAATCTTCGCGAGGGAGATCAACCAATATGAACAAAAGATCAAGATTATAGCTTGCCGGCGATGCCCAGGTAGGCAAAGTAGATAGCGAATACAACTACGGTAACCAGAGCCACCGCGGCCGAAAATATGACTACCCTGAACACCTCGAATTTCTGGCCCAGAAAGCTGCCAAGCGATAGTACCAGACAGGATAAAAGCACGGTAGCGAAGATGTAGGTCACTAATTTAGGGTCAGGCATGTTACCTCCTCTTAAACTATACTATTATCGCGAAGAATTAATCAGCGAATCAATAAATAGCAATGCTGCTATGATAACTATACAAATTACAATCAGGCTGATCCAAAAAATCGGCCTCTGGGTCAGGCTGGTCCTCACATCGGTTTTCATGATAATTACCCTGGGTGGACTGGTATCCTGCCGTATCGGCTTGGCCGGCGGCCTGTTCATCGTATCTGCGGCCTCAAGGGTCTGCTCTATTTGTAAACTCCAGATAAAGGCCGTGCCGCAGGTCGGGCAGTTGCTGTAGCGGTTGTTGATAGGGCTTCCGCACACCGGGCAGTTGTAAGAGAATCTCTGTTTACAGTTGGTGCAAACAGGTTCGCCTATTGCGTTAAAATTGCCGCAGACCGGGCATCGAAAGCTTTGAATCATGCTACAAACACAAACTGAATATCAGCTCGTATGTGCGATAAAATAGTAGGCAGCGAAGACCGTAAAACAGACCACTGCTATCAGCGCCAGCACGCCGGCAAACGTGACCAGCTTACCTGTTGTGATCTTCTTGCCGAGGAAAGCACCCAGAGCAAGCAAAGCACAGAAGCCCAATATGGCCAACAACGTTATAGCCAGTGATTGCGCATTAGGCATACAAACCTCCTGTCATTGAAATGTTTGATGTACTTATTTTATTCTCCCATAATCTGCAGAATTATTTCACGTGAGCGTGGCCTGACATCGAAATCTACTATTACAATCTGCTGCCAGGTCCCGAGAGTCAACCTCTTATGTATAAACGGGATGGCGATCGATGGGCTGAGTAGAGCGGCCCTTATATGCGCATGGCCGTTGCCGTCTCCCCATGCCTTATTATGCTCATAGTTTATATTAGAAGGTATGATGCGTTCCCACATCGCCTTCATATCCATCACCAGGCCCGGTTCATACTCGATGGTAGTTATACCAGCCGTGGAGCCGGGTATAAAAACGGTTACGGTACCATCATTAATGCCGGAATTGCCGACTTCCCTGGCAATTTCTGAAGTGACATTAATTATTTCACCCTGCCCCTGGGTATCGATAGTGATCCTTTTGCAACTGACTGTCATATCCTGACCTCCTGCCATATTATATCGTTAATATCAAATACCGGCCCGTCCTTGCAGACTCGTTTCATGCCCTGACCGGTGCGGATGCTGCATGAGTAGCAGGCGCCCACGCCGCAGCCCATGCGAACTTCGAGCGAAACCTGGACAGGTTTGACGGCCGGCCAATTATTTATGTGGCCATGTATTGCTTCGTACATGGCTTGCGGACCGCAGGCAAAAACCTGGTCTACGCCGGATAGATGTTCTCCTATCATGTCGGCTATCGTGCCTTTCCTCCCGTAGCTGCCATCGTCGGTGGAAAAAATTGTTTCCGCAGCTTTAGGCAGCAGGCTATGCGGGTACAAGCCTGCCTTGGTGCGTGCGCCAATTAGCAGGGTAACACGTTTTCCGAAGCCAGCGCTGTTTTTGCCAGATATTTTAAAGGGGCTATTCCGATGCCTCCTGCTACAATCAATACGTGCCTGGAATCCGGGCTTATATTGAAACCGTTGCCGAGCGGTCCTATCAAATCGAGAGGATCACCCTCCCTCATCCGGCAAATCAACTTTACGCCCTTTTTAGGAGCCGGCCCGTCACCCATCTCTATGGGCACGGCTATCAACATGCTTACCACGTCCGGCTCCTTCACATCGTGTATGCTGATAGGCCTGCGCAGCACCAGATCGTCGCTACATTGTAACATGAAGAACTGGCCCGGTTGACAGCCTATAGCAATTCCGGGCGCATGAATATGAATAAGGAAGTAAGAGGCCTTCCCGCAGCGAAACAATTCTTTATTGTATAAAATCTTGCCCCTAAATTGCTTCAACCGGTTTTCAAACTCCCCTTAATAAGTTAACCCAAATAATCGGATAAAGGTTTAACATTATATGTGCCCTTGCTCCGCGTCAATGCCCTCAATGCGGCCCTGGCCGTATCAAGTGATGTGAAGCAGGGTATCCTTCTCTCCACTGCCGTGCGGCGGATGTGAAAACCGTCCTGAAGTGCCACGCGCCCGCCTGTGATCGTGTTGACTATACCTACGATGGTACCGCTATTGATAATATCGATGATATCGGGGCTGCCCTCGCTCAATTTTTTCTCGATGGCCGTCACTTCCATTCCGTGGCTCTTCATCATAGCTGCCGTACCTTCAGTAGCGTAAAGGTGATAGCCCTGGGAATAAAACCCCGAAATGATCGGCAGGGCTTCCTTTTTATTCTTGTCGGCGATGCTGAAAAGCATGTTGCCGTTGGCAGGGAGTATAAGGCCGGCTGCCATAAGTGCCTTGGCCATGGCGGCCTCAAAATTGTGGTCTATGCCCATTACTTCACCGGTCGACTTCATCTCCGGGCCGAGATAGGTATCCACTCCGATCAGTTTCGACATGGAAAAGACAGGGGCCTTGATGCCGACCAGCCTCCGCTTCTCTGTAAAGCCCGGTTCTGTACCCCTGTTCTTTTAAACTTATGCCCAGCATTACCTTGGTTGCCAGGCGTACCATAGGTATGCCCGTTACCTTGGATATGAAGGGGATTGTCCTGCTGGCGCGTGGGTTTACCTCTATAACATATACCGACGAAGCTCGTCATGGTGCTCGCCCGGCATGATGACGAACTGCACGTTCATCAGGCCCTTAACATTGAGCCCAAGAGCCATTCTGACGGCATAGTCCACCAGTGTATCGACTTCCCTCGTGGTCAGGTTAAGACCCGGGATATACGGCGATTGAATCGCCGCTGTGTACGCCCGCCCTTTCGATATGTTCCATGATGCCCGGTATCAGCACATCCGTGCCGTCGCAAATGGCGTCGACTTCGACTTCCTTGCCTTCGAAATACTTATCTATAAGTACCGGATGCTTGCTGCCGAGGTCCAGTGCCCGGTTCATGTACTTGATCAGCTCTTCATCGCTGGTGACGATTTCCATGGCCTGGCCGCCCAGCACGTAGCTTGGTCTGACCAGAACCGGGTACCCGAGTGTATAGCTGCCGTGCTCAATGCCTCTTTAAGTGAAGTAACGCCGGCACCCGGAGGCTGGGGAATGCCCAGTCCGTTGAGAAAATTTCTCAAATCGGCGGCGGTCTTCGGCCAGGTCAATTGCTTCGGCGCTGGAGCCGATGATGGATAGTCCGCTTGGAAGAGAGTGGCTCCGCCAGATTGACGGCAGTCTGTCCTCCGAATTGGACAATCGACGGACAGCTGATATAGCGGTTGTCAAGCGAAATGATTCATTTTCGATCATGTTTCTGACGCTTTCTTCGTCCAGCGCTTCGAAATATAGCCTGTCGCTGGTGTCGAAATCGGTGGATACCGTTTCAGGATTGGAGTTGATCATTATGCTTTTGTAACCGGCTTCCTGAAGTGCCCAGGCCGAATGGACGCTGCAATAATCGAACTCAATGCCCTGGCCGATGCGGATTGGGCCGCTGCCTATGACCAGCGCCTTATTGCCATCAATCGGCTCCGCCTCATTCTCCTTTTCATAAGTGCTGTAGAAATAGGGCGTTTCCGCATCGAACTCGGCCGCGCAGGTATCCACCATTTTGTATACGGGCTTGATTCTGCCATTCGTTCTCTCTGCTCCCTCACCTGGTCGGGAAGCCTGTCGGCCAGGGTGGCGATTTGCACGTCGGAGAAACCCAGCCTCTTGGCCTGCCACAAGCAGGTCGCGGGTCAAGCGGCTCTGATAGGAGGCGCTTTTCCATATCCACGATGTTTGATGCTTTATTTATGAACCAGGGATCTATGCCGGTATGCTCCGATATGTTCTCCATCGATTCGCCTCTTCTGAGGGCAGCCATGATCGCCCATAGCCTGAGATCATTGGGATGCAGGGGGAATGAATCCAGTCGTGCCGTCCTTACCCCAGTCTTTCCCTTCCCACAGCAGAGACCTTTTGCCGAATTCCAGTGAGCGTACGGCTTTCTGAAGTGCGGCTTCGAAGCAGCGGTCGATTGCCATAACCTCGCCGGTGGCTTTCATCTGGCTGCCAAGGTTGCGGTCGCCGGTCATGAACTTATCAAAAGGCCATCGCGGTATTTTAACCACGCAGTAGTCGAGCGCCGGTTCAAAAGCCGCCAGAGTTTTGCCCGTCACCTTATTGGGAATCTCATCCAGTCTTTTACCGGCAGCTATCTTGGCGGCTACCCTGGCAATGGGATAGCCGGTTGCCTTGCTGGCCAGGGCCGAACTGCGGCTGACCCGGGGGTTGACCTCGATAATATAGTATTCGCTCTGTTTTACATTAAGCTGGTCGGGCGCCCATTTTGAGCGACCAGTGGGCTGGGCGTCAGGGCGAATTGGATATTACATCCGCCCTCTATGCCCAGAGCGCGGATGATTTTCAGGCTGGCGCTCCTTAGCATCTGGTATTCCTTGTCGGTCAGCGTCTGGCTGGGAGCTACGACGATGCTGTCGCCTGTATGTATTCCCATCGGGTCGATATTTTCCATGTTGCAGATAGTGATGCAGTTGTTGGCCGCATCACGCATGACCTCGTATTCCAACTCTTTCCAGCCGAATAGACACCGCTCAACCAGGACCTGGTGCGTCAGGCTTGAAGCAAGGCCATTGGTTGTGATGCTTTTCAGGTCATCCATGTTGCGGGCTATGCCGCCGCCCGTGCCGCCCAGCGTGAAGGAAGGACGGATAATCAGCGGCAGGCCGATCTCTTTAGCGAATTTAACGGCCTCCTCTACAGAGTTGACGGTCGTGCTCTCCGGTATCGGTTCGCCGATATCCTGGATGAGCTTTTTGAAGAGCGAACGCTCCTCCGCCTGCTTTATACTTTCCAGCGGTGTGCCCAGCATGCGCACGTTGTATTTTTCCAGAATGCCGGCGTCGGCCAGCTCGACGGCAAGGTTAAGGCCGGTCTGTCCGCCGAGGGTCGGCAGCAGTCCGTCGGGCCTTTCATTGGCTATAATCCTGCTGACCACCTCCACGGTGAGAGGCTCGATGTAGACGATATCGGCTATACCCTGGTCGGTCATGATCGTGGCCGGGTTGGAATTTACCAGCACCGTGACGATGCCCTCTTCCCGCAGTGATTTACAGGCCTGTGTGCCGGCATAGTCGAATTCAGCGGCCTGCCCGATTATGATAGGCCCCGACCCTATTACCAGGACCTTGGAAGGTTTAGTCATATGATCTCATTTCCTTTTTTTAGCAGATCCAGGAACCGCTCGAATAAATAAATGTTGTCCTGCGGCCCCGGCGACCCTTCGGAATGGTACTGGATGGAGATAATCGGTAACTTATGATGGCGCAGTCCTTCGACTGTGCCATCATTAAGATTGATATGGCTTACTTCCAGCCCGCCCTTGAGCGTTTCCAGAGCGATGGCGTATCCGTGGTTCTGCGTGGTAATGTAGACACGCCCTGTCTCAAGGTCTCGTACGGGATGGTTGGCCCCGCGGTGGCCGAACTTCAACTTAAAGGTATCGGCGCCCAGCGCCCTGCCGATAAGCTGGTGGCCCAGGCAAATGCCCATGACGGGTACTTTGCCCAGCAGTTCCTTAATATTCCCTATGATATCGCTCAGCAGGACGGGATCGCCCGGCCCGGGGGAGAGGACTATGCCATCAGGCTTGAGCTTAAGTATCTCTGCTGGAGGCGTTGCGGCAGGAAGCACCGTGACCGAGCAACCCAGCCTTGCCAGTATGCGGGCGATGTTGTAGCGCAGACCGGTGTCCAGTATAGCTACTTTGTATTTGACCGGCCGTTTTTCACCGTCAGCCCAGTCGTATTTACGATCGGTAGTTACTTCACGAACGAAATCTGTCACACCGTAGGTGGGTATTCTCTTAAGCTCGCGCATGCATTCGGCCACTGTGAGCTCGCTGGAGATCATGCCCATCATGACGCCCAGCGAACGGATATGCCTGGTCAGGCTGCGCGTGTCTATTCCGCTCAGGCCCGGTATGCCGCTGGCTTTTAGATAGTCGTCCAGCGTGGTCTTCTTTTGCCAGTGGCTGGGCACCTCGCAATACTCACGGACCACGAAGCCCCTGACCTGTATCTTGCACGATTCGATATCGGAGTCATTGATGCCGTAGTTGCCTATCAGAGGATACGTCGGCACGACTATCTGGCCGGCGAAGGAAGGGTCCGTCAGCATTTCCTGATAGCCGGTCATGCTGGTGATGAATACGATCTCACCGGGCGTGGTTGCGGTTGCACCGAATGGGATGCCCTCATAAAATGTGCCGTCTTCAAGTACCAGAACGGCATGTTTTGAATTTGTCATCTGGATGTCCTTACCAATTTATCGATATAAGCGATCTCACCAGCGTGGATAGTGGCTGCCACCATGCCCTTGAATTGTTGACCTTTGAAGGGAGTGTTCTTGCCCTTCGAGAGTATATTGGCTTCGTCCAGGGTCCATTCCCTGGACAGGTCCAGCAGCGTTACATCGGCCCTTGCCCCGGCCTTAAGGGTTCCGCTAATGCCGTTTTCCTGCCGCTAAGACGGCCGCGGGCCCTGAGGTCAGCAGCGCTATCAGAGTATTTAGTTTTATCTTTCCCGCATGGACCAGCGTCATCAGGGCGGCAAAAGCGGTTTCAAATCCGCTAATTCCGAAGGATGCCAGCTCGAACTCGCAAAGCTTGTCCTCGCTGGCATGGGGAGCGTGGTCAGTGGCGACAACGCCTATGGTCCCGTCGTTGATGCCTTCTATTAAGGCCTCGATATCGGAAGCAGTCCGCAGCGGCGGGTTGACCTTGGCATTGGTATCATAGAGCAGCGGCGCGCCCGGCTCCGCCGGAGAGGCGATTATACGTTCTTCGGTTAGCGTGAGGTGGTGCGGCGTAGCATCGGCGCTGACCTTGACGCCCCTGGTCCTGGCCGACCTGATGAGTTCCACCGAACCCCTCGTGCTGATATGGGTGAGATGCAGAATAGCCCCTGTCATCTCTGCCAATGCGATATCCCTGGCTACCATGGATTCTTCGGCGGCTGCCGGGATCCCTTTTATGCCCAGGCGGGCAGCGACCCAGCCGTCATGCAGGTGGCCTCCCTCTGAGAGGCCCAGGTCCTCGCAATGGTCGATTATAGGGATTCCCAGTCCGGAGGCGCAGCGCATGGCCAGCATCATCAGATTGGAATTGCTGACCGGGCTGCCGTCATCGCTGAACCCGATGCAACCGGCCCCAGCCAACTCCGACATATCGGTCAACTCTTTCCCGGCCCTGCCTTTGGTAATGCAGCCGACCGGCAGAACGGTTATTAGCGGCGCGTGGGAAGCTGCGGTCTTCTTCACGAAATCAATTGTCGCCGCGTTGTCCAGCGGCGGGTTGGTATTGGGCATACAACATATCGCCGTATATCCGCCGCGGATGGCGGCGGCCGCCCCGCTGGCTATGGTCTCCTTCTCTTCGAAGCCGGGCTCCCTGAGATGGCAGTGCAGGTCGATGAAGCCGGGGCAGGCCACCAGCCCGTCGGCCTGGATGGTAACCTCAGCAGAGGCTTTCAAGCCTGCGCCGGTGGATTTGATCAGTCCGTCCTCGAGAAGGATGTCCATTTCTCCATCGATGCATTGCGACGGATCGATCATGCGAGCGTTTTTAATCAAAATAGATTTAGATGTCATTGGTTTTTCACCCCGGCCACCAGGTAAAGCAAGGCCATGCGTATGGCCACACCGTTGGTAACCTGCTGTTCTATCAACGAACTATTGCTGTAGGCTACGTCGTGGCTGATCTCGATGCCCTCGTTCATAGGGCCGGGATGCATGACTATGACGTGCGGCTTGGCTTTTTTCAGCCGCTCGGCGTTGACCTGGTACAGCCTGATGTATTCGCGGACGGAGGATATAAACCCGCTCTGCTGCCGCTCCTTCTGCATCCTCAGGGGCATGACGACGTCGGCGCCTTCCAGCGCACGGTCGAGATTGTGTTCTATCGTAACGTGGTCCAGGCCGCATCTGCTCAGCATTTCGGGCATGCCCTGCGGTATTAATGTCTTGGGTGCGCAGAGAATTACCTGGAGGCCGGTAGAGCGCATGCCCCAGATATTGGACCTGGCAACCCTGCTGTGCATGATATCCCCGATGATCACCACTTTGCGGCCTTTCAGATCGCCGAAATGTCTTTTAATGGTGTATAGGTCCAGAAGCCCCTGGGAGGGATGTGCGTGGCAACCATCGCCCGCATTGATTATGCCGGTCTGAAGGTGGCGAACGGCGATATAAGGTGCGCCCGAGCAGGGGTGCCGGATAATAATGGTGTCCACTTCGAGCGCCTGCAACGTGCGAAGGCTGTCGACGAGGGATTCTCCCTTAGCCACGCTGCTTCGGGCTGCATCCAGGCTGACGGTATCGGCGCCCAGGTATTTGGCAGCCAGTTCGAAGGATGCGCGGGTTCTGGTGCTTGGTTCGTAGAACATGGTTGCGACAGTCTTGCCACGCAGCGTAGGTACTTTTTTAACATCGCGGGACAGCACATCAACCATGCCGTTGGCTATTTCCAATACCAGTGTGATCTCTTCGGGTGAGAAATCGTCCAGGTCGAGCACATTCCTGTGTCTCCACACCCCGATGGAAAGAGGGGGCAAGGACTCCCGGCCTACTGTACTCAGCTTCGGCTCATTTGGGCTCATTATTTTCTCCATCCAACCTCCTGACCGCCACTTTATCCACGGCGTCCACTTCGCTGAGGAACACCTTAATCTCTTCGTTGTGTGCAGTAGGTATGTTTTTTCCTACGAAATCAGCACGTATAGGCAGCTCCCGGTGACCCCGGTCTATCAGCACCGCAAGCTGGATGGTCTGGGGCCTGCCCAGGTCCATCAGCGCATCGAGCGCTGCACGTATGCTCCTGCCGGTATAAAATACATCGTCCACCAGGATTACCTGTTTGTTGGTTATATCGAAGGGCAGGTAGGTTTGCTGGACCACGTGCTTGAAGCCGAGGGAGGTCACGTCGTCGCGATAAAGAGTTATATCCAGGGACCCGACCGGGATATCGACGGTTTCCATGGTGCGGATTATCTTGGCGAGGCGTTGGGCCAGTGGGACGCCGCGAGTCTTAATACCAACAAATGCGATGCTCGTTGCGCCCTTGTTGTGCTCCACTATCTCATGGGCTATACGAACAAGGGCTCTCTCGATATCGGCAGCGTTAAGAAGAATCTTTTCAGACATAAAAAAACCTCTCGCCGCGCTGGCAAGAGGTTAGTAACAAGCGATAACTTGATTTGCAGTTTGATGAATTTACTTCATCAATCCCTTGCCAGCCTCGCTGGGCTGACTTAAAGGTTCATTTTCTAAAAGTATATCATATACAAAGGATTTTCGGCAAAAAATAGATTTGGTCCGTGTGTAAGGTGCGCAGTGTTTGATTATCGAACGGTTTCAGATAAAATAACAGAGGCAGACGGCGGCTTTTAAATTGACATAATATTACACCAGGGAGGACGAATTGAAATTCGAAGTAAAGACGGGCGATATCAGCAAGATCAAATGCGATGCTATCGTCGTGAACCTGTTTGAGGGCACAGCCAAACCCGGCGGCGCTACTGCAGCCGTGGATGTTGCGCTGGGAGGTGCAATCAGCGGGCTGATTAAGGCCGGGGAATTTAAAGGTAAAGCCGGCGAGGTCCATGTTTTACATTCGCTGGATAAATTGCCCGCCAGGCTGGTGGCCATTGCCGGCTTGGGAAAGAAGGAAGACTTTAAAGCCGATACCGTGCGCAATGCCATGGCTGAAGCGGTACGGACACTGGCCCGGCACAATTGCCAGTCGCTTGCTACGATTTTACACGGCGCCGGCGCCGGTGACCTGTCGGCCGCGGTTGCTGCCGAGGCCATCGCCGAAGGTTGCATGCTCGGCGCTTACAAATTTAAAAAACACCTGACGAAAAAGGATGACGGCCGGGATGTTGAAAGTGTAATGGTGCTGGATAAGGATGATTCCAATCTGAAGGCGGTCAAAAGGGGGGTCGAGACCGGCAGGATCATCGCCGAGTCGACTATGCTGGCCCGCGATATGGTAAATGAGCCGGGCAACCACATGACCCCCACCCATATGGCAGCGGTAGCCCAAAAAGTGGCGGAAGAGTGCGGTCTGGATATTCTCATCATGGACCGCAAGCAGATGGAAAAAGAAGCCATGGGCGCTTTGCTGGGTGTGGCTCAGGGCACAAGCGAACCGCCCAAGTTTATCGTCCTCACTTATAAAGGTAACCCGTCCTCGAAGGAAATGGTCGCCTTTGTCGGCAAAGGACTGACCTTCGATTCAGGCGGCATCTCTTTGAAGCCCCAGGAATTTATGTCGGATATGAAGGGAGACATGGCAGGCGGCGCGGCGGTTATCTCAGCCATCAGGGCGGTTGCCAGGCTTAAACTGAAGATTAATATAACGGCAGTAGTCCCGGCAACGGAGAACCTTCCGGGAGGACGTGCGCTGAAGCCCGGCGACGTGCTGAAGGCGTCCAACGGTAAGACCATCGAGGTGGTCAATACGGATGCCGAGGGGCGGCTTATTCTTTCTGATGCGCTCTCCTACGCAGTGAAAAAAGGTTTTTCGCCTTTAATCGACCTGGCTACTCTAACGGGGGCCTGCCACGTAGCGTTGGGCGACCTTTATGCCGGAGTATTCAGCAATAATCAGGGGTTAGCAGACAAAGTCGTTAAGGCGGGCGAGGAAGCTGGCGAGAACCTGTGGCAATTGCCGCTGCCGGATGAGTATAAAGACCTCAATAAGAGCGATATAGCGGATATAAAGAATTCAGGCGGACGGTACGGAGGCGCCATTACGGCGGCGTTGTTCCTGCAGGAATTCGCCGGCGGGTAAGCCCTGGCTGCACATGGATATTGCCGGCCCGTTCATGTCGGAAAAAGACAAAGGGGTGTTGGGCAAGGGAGCAACGGGATTCGGCACGAGGACACTGATAAGGCTGGCGATAAATCTAAGTAAATAGCGGAGGTACAAGGTGAAAATCAAATGGATGGGACATTCATGTTTTCTCGTTGTGTCGGACCAGGGCGTTAAAGTGTTGACGGACCCTTTTCATGTAGAGGGTTTCGCGTTGAAGTATGCGGAAGTCAGGGAACCGGTCGATGTCGTCACGCTCAGCCACGATCATTCCGATCACAACAACGTCGAGGCGCTGCCGGGGAAGCCGCAGATATTGAAGGGTAGCATAACTAAGACCGTTAAAGACGTAACTATCAGCGGAGTGGCTGCCTATCATGACGAAACCAAGGGCAGCCAGCGGGGCGCCAATACTGTCTTTTGTTTCGACGTTGACGGCGTGAGGATCTGCCACCTGGGAGACCTGGGGCATGATTTGAACAAGGATGAAATAAGCAGGATCGGGCAGGTGGATGTCCTGCTTATTCCTATCGGAGAGGTGTTCACGATCGGAGTCGATGTGGCCGGTAAGATTTGCATGAAGATGAGCCCACGTATTGTAATTCCCATGCATCTCAAGTCTCCCCAGTGCGACTGGCTAAAATACAGTGCAGATGATTTTATCAAGGGCAAGAGCAACATCCGCAGGCTTCCCGGTACCGAAGTGGAGGTAAAGAAAGAGACACTGCCGCGGCAGATGGAAATCGTGGTGCCTACATACAAAGGCTAGTCCGGTTGAGGGGTATCGGGCGACAACTTCCCGAGGGCGATACGGGCCGCCTCCGATTCGGCTACCTTCCTGGTTTTGCCCGAGCCGATGGCCAGCACTACCTCTCCCAGCGCAACGGATACGCAGAAAAGCTTATCATGGTCCGGGCCGGTAGCTTCGATGATCTCATATTCCGGCAAGGTCTTAAATTTAGCCTGCATCAGCTCCTGCAAAAGCGCCTTATAGTTGAGGACGGGTTTCCCTGCATGGATGGCTGATATGTCCTTCCTGTAGTTATCTATAACGAACTGGCGGGTTCTCTCCATACCCTGGTCGAGGAAAATGGCGGCAATCAGCGCTTCGAAGGTATCGGCCAGGTTGTTGCGCCTCTCTCTTCCTCCTGACAGGTCCTCGCCCTTTCCCAGCACAAGGTAGCTGCCCAGCTTAAGAGCCGACGCTTTTTCGGCCAGTTTTTCCTGCCGTATTAATGATATGCGCAACTCGGTGAGCTTGCCTTCGGGCAAATCGGGGAATTCTCGATAGAGCAGCTCGGCAAAAATCATGGTCAGCACGGCATCGCCCAGAAATTCCATGCGCTGGTTATCATGAATATCGGCGCCCTGGTTCTCATTTATAAAAGAGGTATGGACAAAAGCCTGCCGGAGCAGTGAGGGGTTGTGGAAAGTTATCCCCAGGTTTGATTGGATATCACGTATAGCAGTCAACACACGGCCTTAATGGGACGGGCCCAGCTTAGTTGAATTCGTCTTTTGCCAGAGCGGTGATTATTACCGAAGGGATACCGAAGAAAGGAAAGGCTATGCAGGAACCTATGGCGCCTGCCAGGGCGAAGACCCAGATCCTCCTTTGCAAAGCATAGACGCCGCCTATGATCGAGATAATGCCGATAAAAACCAGAACGAAGGGAACGGCGAATAGCGTGTTGAACATCTGCTCTACCCACGAAATCAAGGCCGGCTGCACTATCTGAGGATTGAAACGGAGCATTTCCTTGATGGCATTGAATACCCAGCTTAGCATGACGAAGTAGATGCCGCCAACCATGCCGATGGCGCCTGCCACGATATCAAGTATGCCGGCCATAATAGGTTTCCAGGTAGCTTTCATAGCAGTACGATCTCCAATTACAATGTGAGTTTTTTCTTCGGTTTTCATCACTCCTATTTTACAGGAACTGTCAACAGGTGGAAATAGAGCCTGATATTGCCTTGGGATCCCGGGTGTCATACGGGAGGCGGGCAAGATTTAGGTATCGTACTACGTTATACACGAACATTACCTTTGATGATTGCTTAATGCATTATAAAGAGGCTAATAGCAAGACTGGGGAAGCTTTGTTTAAAAGTCACTAACTTAGATGCAGTTATGTGGTTAATTTTCCACTTTAATTTACGCTTATCTCAATACTAAAATTGGCGCGGCCACCTTGCTCATCAGTTACAGCTACTGTAATTTCATAAATGCCATTTATACCTGGTGCAGTCCAACTGATTTTAGTGCCTTTTCCTAGTATACGGCCGCCAGTTGTTGACCAGGTGTAGTTCAAATTATTGTCATTAATATCACTGGCTAAACAAGTTATATCACACACCGTCCAAGCAGGGCATTCAAGTGCCGGAGCCGCTATGTTTGGTGTAATTGTAATAGGTGTCCCATTATTAAAAATAATCCCATTGATGATAGGCGGTTGATTTAGTTGTGTAAGAGTAGGTATAGGATAAGGAATAGAAGTAGGAATAGACGGAGGAGCAGCGGGTGTAGTGGGTGTAATAGGTATAGTGGGCGTAGGTGTAGTGGATGCAGTAGGTGTAGTAGGCGTAGGCGTGGTTGTAGGTGTAGTGGATGCAGCAGGTGTAGTAGGCGTAGGCGTGGTTGTAGGTGTACTGGATGCAGCAGGTGTAGTAGGCGTAGGCGTGGTTGTAGGTGTACTGGGTGCAGTAGGTATAGTGGGCATGGGCGTAGTTGTAGTTGCGCTTGGAGAAGTAGATGCAGGTGCTGCAATTTTTGAAGCACAACCGACTCCGCAGCTAACAATAATAAGTAATGTTGCTAATATGCAGCTAAGCCAGTGATTCCTTCTGGTGCTCATCTCAGGCCCGCAGTTAAAACATTGAAATGTTTGTTGTATCTTCATAGCATCACCTTATTGCTCGAATTCTATAGCATTTGCCTTACCAGTACAATAATCTTATATCGATAATCAATAATGACATAGGGCTGATACCTTATTTTAAATGGCACTTCTTTATAGGTGAAGCTCCTAGGTCGTCTAGTCAGGCAGGTTGCCCTGAAATACGTGCCGATGATATAATTTCGGACGCACTGGGGATTAGTCTAGCGGTAGGACAGCGGACTCTGGATCCGTGAGGCCAGGTTCGAATCCTGGATCCCCAGCCAATCTGCAATCTTCAATTATTTCTTCAGGGAACTGGCCCTATTGTGCAGGGCTGACCAGTCCTAAATTGCCCGGGCGACGAATATCTTGTCGCCGTCCAGTGCGCTGGAAAGGACGCCGGGCTCGCCGATAAGTTTGCCGAAAACGTTCACCTTGCTGGCGGCCCTGATCTCTCCACCGCGGCTGGCGGGCGTAGGCCCGAAGAAAATGCAGAAGGCTTTTCCCGGCGGCCAGTAAGCAATATCTCCAGAGTTTACCACCTCCCGGCCGTTCTTCAGCTCAACCGTCACGGGTATAGTGAAATAGACCTCCTTTCCCCATGTATTTACATTGCTGTCAAAGGGCAACGCCTCCCAGATGGCGTCCGATGTAGCATTATCGACAAGCTCAGCTTCCACTGTTATAGAACCTATCCTGATCTCAATTTCTCTGTGCATCTTGGCCTTCCCTCATCAGAGTAGTATCCTCTCATTACCCGTCATCCTGCTCATATCCGTTGTTCATTATATAGCGACTGCAACAAATATTTAAATTGCCGTCAGATAAAATACCTTTACAGCTTTCGTAGTTGACGGTAAAATGAACCGGTTATCAAGTATATGTGTCGAGATAGGAGATATCGCATGGAACCGAAACCGAATCCATCGATTTGCAGGGCCTTCCGTTTTGTAACCGCTTTATTATTGCTGTCGCTGGCAGTCATGGCAGTAGCTTGTAGCCACAATGACGTGGTTATGTATGAAGTAATCGGGACTGCGGCGGCTGTGGATATTCAGGTGACCAATCCATCGGGCGGCACCGATGCTTACCAGGATATGAGCCTGCCGTGGAGGTTCTCATACGGAGGGTTCGACAATGAGCAAGCCTATATCTATGCACACAATAATACGGAAGAAGGCACCATTACCGTAAATATATACGTCAACGGACAGCTCGAAAGGACGGCCACCAGCAGCGGGGCTTATCAAACCGCCGTTACTTACTGGGATAGATAAGTCCCACGTGCTGGCAGCTAATGACGCTACCAGACTTCAGACGCTAAATCATGCTGAATTGTCGTTTGGAGGGGGCGTTGATATAATATTTAACGCTTCGTGTGGCGCATTCGTCTAGGGGTTTAGGACGCTGCCCTCTCAAGGCAGAGATCACCGGTTCGAATCCGGTATGCGCTACCAACTCAACTTTACCACCTAAAAACGAAGCTAAAAACTCTTCTCAACAGTTTACATAACTTAGAATTGCTAATAAATTGCTGATAATAATTTTCAGGGCATGGTTGTTGGGTGTCGTACATAGGCCACTGCGCCCGGATCATGTCATTTGATATAATATTGATAGCAATTTTTATGACGTATGTCACTGGCTTGATGCCGCAGGCTCAAGCAGGGGGGATAATAATTGGAAACAAAGAAGTTTGTTTATTATCAGGAAAACGATATGTGGGTAGGATGGTTGGAGGAGTATCCTGATTACCGCACACAGGGAACGACGTTAGAAGAGCTAAAAGAGAACCTTATAGATATTTACGCGGACCTCAATTCGGGAGACATTCCTAAAGTGCGCAAGCATGGTGATCTGGTGGTGCGTTGAAAAGGACGGATCTTATCAAGCAATTGAAGAAAGCGGGGTGTGTGTTAATTCGTCACGGTGCCAAGCATGACTGGTATGAAAACCAGAATACCAAGGTTTCCCAACCTGTGCCCAGGCACCGCGAAATCACCGAAAGCTTAGCCAAGCATATTATTAGAATGCTGGGCAATCAATAGTCAATCACTTACTGCAGCGGCCGGGTTCTTACCTGTGAAGATAATACCAACGTATCAAAGCCAGCCGCTGCCGCCTCTTGAAGCCCGGGTGCCACGTGGCTGTAAATAAGCAGGGTCATAGTAATATTGGCATGCCCCAGCCTTTCCTGAACTATCTTGGGGTGTACACCTTGTTTTAGCATAAGCGAGGCGTGAGTATGTCTGGCATCGTGGAGACGTATAACCTTTACGCCAGCCCTAGTGGCAAGCGTAACCCAGGCACGGGTAATAGTATTAGGTCTTATCGGCCTGCCTTCACGATCACTGAATACGAGGTCGTTATCCTTTAGAGGTGATTTTAATTCAGCTCCCAACTGCTCTTGCTTTTCCTTATGCTCTTTGAGCAATAGAACGGTTGAAGGTGTCAAGGCTGCAGTGCGCCGACTTTTAGCTGACTTAGGCGGGTGAACACGCAACTTCCGTCCTTCAGGTGATGCAGACTGCGGGTCACAGACAACTGACTCAATACAGCGAGTTTGTAGAAGTCTACCGTATTGATTATGTGTTCCGTTTTTGCAGTTTACTCTTTTTCAAGAAATAATAAAGTACGATCAGTGCTACGCCAACGAGCAGCAGGACGCTGCCGTATATTATGATAATGTTGGCGAAATCCGTTATCAGCCTCAGCAACCAGCCTTGAACCAGCGGCGGCAGGTTGAACTGCGATATGGCCAATCTGCCAATGCTGCCATCAGGCAGCAGGAAGGCAAACTGCAGCGCCCCGCAGGTGGTGAAGATAAGGCCCAGTTCACCGGAGATAAATACCGGCCTACGACCTATCAGTTTGACGGCGATTATCAACGCTAGAGATATTATTAGCAGCGGCACGAAACTGATCATGATGCCGACAACGAGGTCCTTGACCGCCTGCAGCTGATCAATCATGTTGAAAAAGCCATTTATCTGGTCGATGTTGATGTACTTCTGTACAGAGTCAGCAGTTACGCCCAGACTATAAAAAACGGGGCTTAGCACAGGCAAGTCGAGGACAGCCTGTATGTTCGAGGCAAGGTCCACGACCAGCGTCCTCTGCTCCTCCACCGTCTGAAGCAGCTTGTTCTTCTCCAGACTATCCAGGATAAGGGCGTAAGTATTGTGGACAAATGTCTTCATACCGTATTTTATCTGAGGCTCGAAATTGACCACGACAACTTCCGCGGTTTTCGCTAGTAAGGGGTCCTTTGGGACCACGTTGGTATTCAGCCAGTCTTTAGCCAGGGACGCGACGTCGATATCGTCCACGTACGAAGCTATGCAGTCTGGATTGAATACGGTCTGGTGAAGCGCCAGTACCGGCCCGAAAACCAGGAGTGAAAGAGACAACAAGATGCCCAAGACGACCAGCCATACCTTCTTTCCGGACGAGACCTCAGGTGCGTCCGTGAAATAGCTGATAAAACCGCCCTTCATTATTGACACCTATTTTATCACCTGGAAGACATAATCATAGCGTCGTAATTCTA
Organism: uncultured Chloroflexia bacterium; assembly: GCA_963848815.1. GTDB lineage: Bacteria > Chloroflexota > Dehalococcoidia > GIF9 > UBA5629 > UBA1162. The sequence goes on along the minus strand of CAWKFY010000038.1, from coordinate 7,427 downwards.
CCACCTGCACGGTATATTGTAATCTCCCGTTGATGACATCCCGATGACTACATCATTTCGCAGGAGAGATTTTTTAGATGAACATTCATGACGTTAACTTAAGAAAGAACATTGATTCAAAGCTGAAGGCAAGAGTACAATAAGATTCGACCATATAGTAAACTCAAATGCTGCCCACCTGCTGCTGAAGCTAATATGCCGGATACCTGGGTAAGCGATGGTCGCAGCCGGGAATATTATGATACAATGGCAAAAACCTGTGTAAGAGGAGGCTATCGATATGGAATTACTGATAATCTTTGGTTCCGTTGTATTAATTGCCATCCTTGTACTTGTGGCTGTTGTAGTCATCAGGGCATTAACCTTCAGGTCAAAACAGATAACCGTCAAGGAGAAAATCAGCTATCCTGTCAAGATAGATGAAGCGGCCGGTCGCCTGGCTGAGGCCATTCGCTTCAAGACAATATCCAACTTAGAAAAGTCACTGGTAGATTATTCTACATTCCGTGGCCTGCACGAGTTCCTGCAGAAGGCTTTCCCCCTGGTCCATTCAAAGCTGGAGAAAAGGGTGATCAATGAGTGCGGCCTGTTATTCATCTGGAAGGGCAGCGATGCCGGCAAGAAGCCGATCCTTTTGATGGCGCACCAGGACGTCGTTCCTGCCACGGATGAGAACTGGAAATACCCGCCTTTCTCAGGCGCCATAGAGGAGGGTTATATCTGGGGACGGGGAACGCTGGATGACAAAGGTTCCCTGCTGGCCATATTGGAAGCGCTGGAGTTCCTGCTGCGATCAGGCTATCAGCCTTCACGTTCCATCTACTTTGCCAGCGGCTTCGACGAGGAGATCGGCGGGTATGAGGGCGCCTGCAAAATAGCGGAATACCTGAGAGGACAAGGGGTGCAATTTGAATATGTGCTCGATGAGGGGTTAGTAGCCACAAAAGGTATGATGCCGGGCATAGCAGGCTGGGCCGCCCTCGTTGGTATAGCTGAAAAGGGTTCTGTCTCGCTGGAACTGAGCACCGAGCAGAAGGGCGGCCATTCTATGTCTCCGCCGCCGCAGACCACGGTGGGTGTCCTGGCTGCTGCAATCGCAAAATTGCAGGCTAATCCCTTCCCCATCAGGATGACGAAGTCGGTATCAGGGATGCTCGAATTCCTGGGGCCTGAGATGCGCTTTCCCATGAAAATGGTCGTTGCCAATATGTGGCTTTTCGGTTCGTTGATTAAAAAAAACCTGTCCGCTACACCGATGGCAGCGTCTTTACGGACGACTACCGCCCCCACCATGTTCAGCGGCGGCCCGCAGGATAACGTGTTGCCAATGCGTGCTGCGGCCGTTGTCAACTTCCGCATCCTGCAGGGCGATTCGGTTCAAAGCGTGACCGACCGGGTGGCACGCCTGATCGCTGATCCGCGTGTAAAGATCGCCACGTTCGGCCCCTGCATCTCCGAACCGTCGACGGTCTCACCCTTCGATAATTGGGCGTATGGGATAATTAACCGCACCAGCCGGGAAGTGCTGGCAGACGCGCTGGTCATCCCCACGCTGGTGCAGGGCGGGACCGACAGCATCTTCTACAGAGACCTGACTGAATGCATCTACCGCTTTGTGCCAGTAAGGCTGCCCGCCGAGGAGATCATTGCCCCTCACGGCTTTAACGAGCGTGTTTCTGTAAACAACTATGCCGAGATGATAAGCTTTTACATCCGGCTGCTGCACAACTCATGTGATTGAGCGACGATAAAGCAACGCCATCATAATTATTGCTGAAGGGGACCTTGGCACTCGCCTCGCCATATTTATGGCCGAAATTTGAATATCTAATAGGAAGCGCCGATCCATTGGTTATATTAATTTAATGGTAAACCCGTAACAAAAGATATTAGTACCAAAGATATGAGTCATTATCCACGTATAACGCGCACATCCTTTGAAACAGCCTTAGAAAAGGAAACAGAGGGGGTAATGGTAATTACTATCGAGGAGATTGATTATGTATGGAACGGAATTAATGACCACGATAATAACAGCGACAACTAGTCTATTCGGGTTGATGGGTATATTTCTGGGCATAATTATCGGAAAGGGCTTATATGCTGAAATTAAAGATAAATTAAAGGACGATTTAGCAGCCGTTTTCTGGACGGGAATTATTGTTATTTCCATAGCAATAATCTGGTTTATAGTCTCACATTTTGGATTTATGCGCATAGTGACGGAAATTGTCTGGATAACAACCGCAGTCGCGTTTGTGGCATATCTGGGTTCCGTTTACAATTTGCTGCGACAAATATTCAAGTGCTTTTAATCATGTTATGGAAGGATTGTATTTTGCCGGAGATACATCGAACCCGGCATCTATTTCAATGGTAAGGGCGGTTGCCGCCATTCGGATACCGTCCTCAATACCGAAAACGGCAACCTGAAGCTGACCCATGTGCCGTGAAGCATGGAAGAGCTGACATTAATAATAGGGGTTTATGTCGTTGAGGTAACACATACCATTGCGAGCGAAGCAAAGCATCTCCCGGCATTCCCGGGTGACCATGAGATTGCTTCGTTAATGCGTTCCTCGCATGATATATTACGAATATAAAAAGGAGAAAAATATGAAAAACACCGGGTCTGTGCAATCCACTGAGTACAAAACAGGTAGCGGTAGTGCGCTCTACATCCTGATCATATGCATGTTGCTCTACGCTATCAACTACGTCGACAAGCAGGTGTTTTCGGTGGTATTGCAGCCGATGAAAGTAGATCTGGGATTAACTGATTCTCAATGTGGGCTGGCCCAGACAATTTTCATTTTGGGCACGGCGCTCCTTTCCTTCCCTGTAGCCTACCTGGTGGACCGATGGAGTCGCAGCAAAACTATGGGAGTTGCGGCACTGCTCTGGAGCATCTTCACCTTCTTCAACGGCAGCGCCAGGAATTTCACGACGCTCATAATTCCCAGGAGCCTGGTGGGAGTTGGTGAAGCCGGGTTTACAACCGGTGGTGTGGCCATGGTCAGCGCTGCATATGCGCCGGAGAAGCGTTCCCGCATGATGGGGATTTTAAATATGGGTGCTCCGCTTGGCGCCGCCATCGGCATGATCGCAGGAGGCGCCATCTCGGCGGCCATAGGCTGGCGTTGGGCCTTCTACATCTTTGCCATACCTGGTGTCATCCTTGGCATCCTGGCCTTCTTCATGCGCGATTACAAGACCCAACCCGGACCCGGCGCTACAGGGGACACGCGGAATTTCGGCAGTTCCATTATCGGTCTGTTCCGCATCCGCAGCCTCTGCATATATTACTTCGGCGAAGGCGTCTTGTGCTTCATGACGGTATCAATGCTTGCCTGGTCGCCGGCTTTAATGATGCGATCACTAAACATCTCTGAAGCCACAGCAGGCATGATCGTGGGTGGATGGGGACTGATGGCCATTATCGCTGCACCGCTGGGCGGATGGCTGGCTGACCTCTGGCAAAAAAAGACCGGCAAAGGGCGGCTGCATCTGCCGGCGCTGGCCTCCGTGTCGGCCGCCGTCACACTTATCTTTATGATGCTGCTGCTCAAGACAGGCCCGATCGGCCTCGGTTTGGGGTTTCTCTACGGTATCCTTTCAGTCATACCTCTCCCTGCTCTCAACTCATTTACACAAGACGTGGTACCGGCTGCGAACAAAGGCCTCTCCGTGGGATTGGCAATGGTCTGCGCCTACATTTTGGGCGGCGCATGGGGTCCCTCAGCGGTAGGAGCCATCTCCGATGCTCTGGGAGGAGACGCAAATGGTCTCACTATCGCTCTGCTATTTACCTCAATAGCAGGTTTTATAGCCGCGATTCTGTTTTGGCTGGCAGCCCGCACATATCCCGCCGATATGGCGAAAGTTCAATCTGAAATGTTAATGGCGGGCTGATAGAGTAGATTCACGGTTATCGAATTAAGCAGGCTGCTGCTACCTGTCAGTGCGCCACCTTTAAAGTGAATACGCCTGCGGGATGGGAAAGCGGTATCTGTAAAGTCTGCGGCGGCAAAAGGAAAGTAGTCCCATCATAAATCAGTATTCACTAACGCCGATAGAAGTACTCCAAATGAATGTCGAAGGTTATATCGAACACAAAGTTGATGCTGGCACTGGGGACAAAATGCACTACGGACTAAAATTTCCCTGGGAGTCACTTTCTTGGAGTACAGCCTTAACATCTCTGGCATTGACGTCCACTTGAACGGGGAAATACTATTGCAGCATGGGCAGATTACATAAGACGTTGCTTCTGACATCACTGCGGCCCTCTCGTTTATGTGTGTATGTCAAAACCACCTCTACAAATCCAGAATTGTGACAGAAACACTTGGCTCCTCCATCAATTATTTCACGGGGAATAATCCGGGATTTAATATCATGGAAACCGCAAGTCGACCTGCTGGACGGTCTAACACTACCATCGAGGCAGAAATTCGAATTTGGCTGGAGGACCGAGTTTTACTCGGTATTATCCGTTAAGGGGTGGGGTAACGGTACTATCTTGATAATATGTTTAATTGATTTGACGAGACTTTAATTTTTCTGCTATAAAGACAGAGGGCATATAGTGCTGATGTGCGGAGGGATCTAGGTTAAATAAACTCTTTATTGGTAGCCAGTGTGGGCGCGTTGTGATGTGTTCATGATAAAAATTGGGTAGAAGGAGGAGTAAGTATGTTTGTCCCACTGAGTCCACTGGAGTTTCGAGATCGCGCGGAGGCGCTGTTTTCCAAAAAGATTGGTGTCATTGACGGCGAAAAGCAATTCACGTACGCACAGTTCTGTGAACGCACTCATCGACTGGCGAATGCGCTTCGAAAATTGGGTCTGGAAAAGGAAGATCGCGTTTCGTTTCTCACCTATAACACACACCAACTGCTTGAGGGTTATTACGGGGTGAGTCGAAGCCGGCGGCATCCTCAATCCGATCAATATACGCCTCAGCCCGCAAGATATTTCGTATATCCTCAACCACTCCGGCAGCAAGTTCGTCTTTTTCCACAACGATTTTCTTCCGCTCATCAAGGGCATCAAAGAATCACTTCAAGTCGGTGAAATTCTTCGTCGTGATGGAAGGCGTGGGCGAGGGGGTGGCAACGCATGAGTACGAAGCACTGCTCGCCTCCGCGGACGCCGAATACAGACGGCCGGTCATCGACGAGAATGAAATTGCGGAACTGTTCTATACCAGCGGTACAACCGGACAGCCAAAAGGCGTAGCCATCACACATCGAACGCTTTACCTGCACGCTCTATACGTGGCGATTGCCGGGCGCGTGACTGACGCGGATGTCATGCTGCACATCGTACCCCTCTTCCACGTCAACGGCTGGGGCACGCCGCAATACCTGACAATGGTTGGCGGTACTCACGTCATGTTGCGCAAAATCGATCCGGCAACATTGCTGGGAATGGTGCAGCAGCACAAGGTCACGTTCATGGTGGGCGTACCGACGATTTTCAACGCGCTGCTGAATTTCCCTGATCTCGGCAAATACGACCTTTCATCGGTGAGGACCGTGAACCTCGGCGGGTCGCCGTCCGCTCCCACGCTCGTTAAAGCGATTCAGGAAAAATTCGGCTGCATGTGTTTCGTTGGCTATGGCCTGACCGAAACGACGCCGGTCCTGACGATTGCCCAGCCCAAGGCACACCTGGCAAGCGAGCCGCCCGAAATGCAGTTGGCGCGCCAGGCGAAAACCGGCTATCCGATCCCGGGTATCATGTTACGTGTCGTCGACGCGAAAGGCAAGGATGTAAAGCCGGATGAGAAGCAAATCGGAGAGATTGTTGTCCACTCCAACGTGGTAATGGAGGGATATTACAAAGACCCCGAAGCGACGAATAATGTGATCACGCGATGGATGGTTTCATACCGGCGATATGGCTGTGATCGACGATGAGGGGTATGTGACCATCGTGGACCGCAGCAAGGACATCATCATCAGCGGTGGGGAAAATATTTCGTCGGTCGAAATCGAGAATAGCCTATACGCCAACCCGAAAGTGCTCGAGTGCGCAGTCGTCGGTGTGCCGAGCGAGAAATGGGGTGAGGTACCCAAAGCCATCGTCGTCTTGAAGACAGGACAGACCGCGACTGAGGAGGAGATGCTGGACTATTGTAAAGCTAACCTCGCCGGCTTTAAGGTGCCCAAATCAATTGAGCTCCGGCCGGACGCACTGCCGAAGGGCGGCACCGGCAAGATCCTTAAGGCCAAGCTGCGCGATCCATATTGGAAAGATATGGAAAAGCGTGTCCATTGAGAGTAAGAGCCCCCTTTTCTTTGAGAAAAGGGGGCTCTTCTTTTAACCTCAGAATTTCTTATCTACAGGCATGCCTTTTACATGGCTGCTATCGATAGCAAAAGTATGAAATGGGTATGGCTGGCCAAATAGTGGATTTGTTACTTTAGAACAGATATGGAACCAGCCGCTTTGTCTTTTTAGCATACTCGATATATTCTTTTCCAAACTCCGTTTTTAACATCTTTTCTTCAATATTTATACGGTAGCAATAGACGAGTCCACTCAGAACAATAATAATCAGCGTACCTCCCCAGGTTTTCATAGAAAGCCCAAGTCCCAATAGTATCAGAAGTGATCCCGTATAAGCGGGGTGGCGAATAACACTATATAGGCCATCCTTAATTATTCTCTGGCCATTAATAATTCTCACCCTCGTCGAGTAGAACTGTCCCAACGCCCATACCGCCCATCGACGAAGCGCCGTGGTAAAAACGTTTGGCCGGGCACCGATATCGGCAGCCGCAGCACTTGGTGTAATACTGCACATTCGGATCGCTGATCCCATTGCGGAAATAGTCGTTGATGGTGCGCGAGGGATCAGCAATCCAAATTTTGTCAGCAGGAACACCGATGGACTCGAGGCCCTGAATGACCGCGTTCGCGACTGCGGCATACGCATTCATATTCGCGTTTTCGGTGAAATCACAGTTCGGAACGTTGTTAAAATTCATCTTGATCGCCACGCCCTCGCCGGACTGGTAGGGTATGAGCATCTGCCAGGCCGCTTGCGGGGTGGCCTGCCCGGTCAGTTCCATCACCCCCCGCTGCACCATGTTGTTGATTTCCGTCTGGTTCATGTAGCCGGCGGGGTTGCCCGAACCCGTCCATGAATTTGCCTTGGAATCGTGCACGGAGACCACGCGATAGGATTCAAACTACCGGGGGAATGACGGACAAACCGAAAACTGACCCACACCGGCAAAAGCGCTCTGCATCATAACTGCGAATCCGCAGTGCCGGCTTGCCTGGCCCGCGGTTCTCTACCACTGAACGGCATTCAGTCTGCTTTGCGCTTCTTTGGCGCTAGCCGGTCGCAGGTAACGCACCGTGCTCGCGATGATCTTTGTGTCCCGCATACGCCTGGACTGTCCTCACTCTTA
>CAWKFY010000037.1:0-36241 GCA_963848815.1 uncultured Chloroflexia bacterium | reverse complement strand
CTGCATGGTGAACTCATGCGGAAATACCACCTTGCGTGACCAGGGTTCCAGCCGGACGCAGGCATAAAGCTCCAGCCTCCTTTTCTTGGTCTGTCCCATCTCGAAGATATGCTCGTGGACATAGTAGTTAGGCACGGAGTCCTGCAGGAGGACTCCTTCCTTTAACCACTCGTTCATGGTATCACGGGCACGTATATATTTATTGGTGCGCTCGTTGTCTCCCTTCATCTCCTGGCCATATTCCAGGCGCACCATGTTATATTCATTTTTATCGTAGAGCAGTTGTTGCTCCTGCGGCGAGATGACGTCGTAAGGCGGGCAGATAACGTCTGCCATGCGGCGTATTTTTTCGGGGTTATAGCGAACGCCCCTGAATTCAGATACTTCAGCCAATTGAGTTTCTCCGGAGATTTATTATCGGTATGCGAATTTAAAGGCCGTTCCACCAGGCCTGATGAAGCTCGCTTACGGCCAGATCGATGAGCCCCTGGATTACGAACTGAGTGCCGCCAACGGCGCCCAGCCTGGTAACGGGTACGTTGAACCTGAAGGCCAGGCTTTCCAGCCGCCTGATTGCGCCGGGGCTGACGGAGACGATTATCCTCGACTGCGATTCCCCGAATAAGGCGGTATCCAGCCTTCCTGTTATATCCAGCTTTCCTTTGAAGCCGATGCTTCCCTGTATGCAGCTCTCGGCCAGCGCAACGGCCAGGCCGCCGTCCGAACAATCATGGGCGGAGTTCAACAGGCCTCGCTCGATGGCTTTTATCACGCAGTCCTGCACACGTTTTTCAGCCGCCAGGTCTATCTGCTGGCTGCCTTCCACCTTGCCGTGAATCAGCTCCAGATACTCGCTGCTGCCCAGCCCGGCATCATCGCCCGGGCTGCCCAGCAGGAAGACGGCATCGCCTGAGCGTTTAAAAGCCGACGTGCAGTGGCGTCTAACGTCCTTGATCAGCCCGACCATGCCGACGACGGGCGTGGGAAAGATGGCTACCCCCCGCGTCTCGTTATAAAGGCTGACGTTGCCGCTGATGACGGGTGTTTTCAGCTTCTTGCAGGCTAATGACATGCCCTTGATGCATTCCTGGAGCTGATAATAGACATCGTTCTTATCGGGATTGCCGAAATTCAGGCAGTTGGTGATGGCCATTGGCCTTGCTCCGCTGCAGGCGGTATTGCGGGCCGCCTCTGCTACCGCGATCACCCCGCCCAGGAATGGGTTGACATAACAGTAGCGGCCGTTGCCGTCGCTGACCATGGATATAGCTTTGGGCGTCTCCTGAATGCGCAGAACGGCGGCATCGCTGCCCGGCAGCACCACCGAATTGTTCCCAACCTGGTGGTCATACTGGCGGTAAACCGTGTGCTTGCTGCAAATATTGGGCGTCGCCAGCAACTTAAGCAGTATTTTCCCGGCCTGTCCCGATGGAATATCCTTGATTTTATTCAGATTCAAATTCTGGAGGCCGTCCATCCAGTCAGGCCTCTTGGGACGGAAGCGATAGACAGGTGGAGTATTTAATATTTCTACAGGCGCCTGGGCTACAATCCGTCCGCCGTCCCTGATGGTTACTATGCGGTCCGAAGTGACCGTGCCGATGATATCCGAATGGAGCTCCCAGCGGTCGAAAAGCGCCCTGACCTTATCCTCATATCCTTTCTTAACTATAACGACCATCCTCTCCTGCGATTCTGAGAGCATGACCTCATAGGCCGTCATACCTTTTTCCCGCCGTGGGACCTTTTGTACATCCATATCCATCCCTGAGTTGCCCTTGTCAGCAGCCTCAACGGTAGCGCTGGTTAGCCCGGCCGCACCGCAGTCCTGCATACCCACGATCCAATCGGTCTTGGCCAGCTCCAGGCATGCCTCGATCAGCAGCTTCTCCATGAAGGGGTTGCCCACCTGCACGGCCGAACGCAGCTCGCGGACTTCCTCGAATGTGCGGGAAGCCAGTCCCGAGGCCCCGTGCAGGCCGTCGCGGCCCGTGTCGGCTCCGACCAGCATGATCAGGTTGCCCTCGCCCGAGGCGCGTGCTTTGACAAGGTCGCCGGTTTTACCGATGCCCAGGCACAGGGCGTTGACCAGGGGGTTGCCGGTATAACAATCGTCGAAATATATCTCTCCTCCCACGTCGGCGATGCCCAGGCAGTTGCCGTAGCCGCCGATGCCGCCCACCACGCCGCCGAAGAGGTAGCGGTTATGTGGCTGTGAAAGCGGGCCGAAACGCAGTGAGTTCATCAGTGCGATGGGCCGGAGGCCCATAGTGAAAATATCTCTCACAATGCCGCCCACGCCCGTCGCTGCGCCCTGGTAGGGTTCGATATAGGAAGGATGGTTATGTGACTCCATCTTGAAGCCGACTATATCTCCATCGCCGATATCGATGACACCGGCGTTTTCCTCGCCGGGCTTGACCAGCACGTATTTGCCATTATGGGGGAAGATCTTGAGCAACGCCTTGGAATGTTTATAGCCGCAGTGCTCGCTCCATAGCGAGCCGAACAGGCCGAGCTCGACCTCGGTCGGCTCGCGTCCCAGCTTCTGCACGATCAGGTTATATTCCTTGCGGCTGAGCGCTATCTCTTCAAGCTGTTCTTTAGATACCGGCAATGATCGACTCCCAAATAAAATTACCGTCGGTGCTGCCCAGGATATCCTCGCAGGAGCGCTCGGGATGCGGCATCATGCCCAGCACGTTTCCCTGCTTATTGATAATGCCGGCTATATTATTGAGGGCGCCGTTGGGGTTGGCCTCTTTGGTTACCTGCCCCGAAGGGGTGGCATAGCGAAAGACGACGCGGGATGTGTCTTCCAGTTCCTGAATAACGTCCGGGTCGGCGTAATAGCGGCCCTCATAGTGCGAGATAGGTATTTTTAAAACCTGGTCCTGACGGCATTTGGATGTGAAAATGGTAGCCTTATTAACGGTTTTAAGGTAGGTCCACTGGCAGCGGTACTGCAGGTGGTCGTTCTGGCGAAGCACGCCGGGCAGCAGATGGGCTTCGCATAGTACCTGGAAGCCGTTGCAAATGCCTATGACCGGCTTTCCTTTCAGCGAGTATTCGGCCACGGCTTCCATCACGGGTGAGAAACGCGCGATGGCGCCGGTGCGCAGGTAGTCGCCGTAGGAGAAGCCGCCGGGAAGCACGATGCAGTCGAAGCCGGAGAGGTCGGTGTCCTTGTGCCAGATGTAGGCGGCCTTTTGCCCCAGGATGTTGCTGACGGAATAATAGCAGTCGCGGTCGCTCCATGTGCCGGGGAAGACTACTATGCCGAATTTCACTTGAACTCTCTTATGATATAAATTACAGCGTTGGGCCGTAGTGCAGAATATTTTCAATTATCCCGGTAGCGGGACATGACAGCAACCTGAACGGGGCTCATAATTTGCTTAGAAGCTCGGTAACGATGGCGTTGACCTCGCCGCCGTCGGTTTTGCCTTTGACCTGCGGCATGAGCTTCTGCATGACCTTGCCCTTATCGCCGGCGCCTTTAGCGCCCACCTCATCAATGACCTTCTGCACAAGGGCTGTGACCTCATCGCGGCCCATCTGGGCGGGCATGTATTCCTGAAGTATGGCCATCTCGGCCTTCTCTTTGCCTGAAAGGTCGGGCCGGTTGCCCTTATCGTAGGCCTCGATGCTCTCGCGGCGTTGCTTGATTTCTTTGGAGATAACCTCGATTATGCCGCTGTCGTCCAGTTTCTTTTGCTTGGCGATCTCGGCGTAATTGACGGACGAGAGCAACGTGCGCAAAACCAGTATGCGCACCTCGTCCCTGGCACGCATAGCCGTCTTTAAGTCGCTATTAATTTTTTCTAGAAGTGGCATGGTTATGATGTTTTATTACTTTTGCGGCGCTTGGTTGCCTCTTTGCGCTTACGCTTTATGCTGGGTTTTTCAAAAAAGCCCCTGCGGCGCACCTCGCTGATGATACCTTCCTGTTGAACTTTTCTGGTGAAACGCCTCAAGAGGCTTTCAAAACTTTCCCCTTCTCCTATTCTTACTTCGGGCACAAAAAATCAACTCCTTTTTTATTAACCGGTAGCCCGTCTGAACACAGAGAGGCAACTGTCGATTGAAAATTCTAAACTCTTTGGCTTGCGCTGTCAAACAGTGCAGGTTTGAGTATCCACTACCGGCATTCCGATAATAAACCGGGCCTATTTTCCTCTGAATACAGGTGGCCTCTTCTCCAAAAAGGCGGTCAGGCCCTCCCTGACGTCATCGGTATTGCGGGCCACGTCTTGCATATAGTCCTCGATGCTCATCTGTGTCACGACCGAGTCTGACTTGAGAGATGAGTACGCCATGCGCTTGATCATCTCTATGGCCATGGAGGGGCCAGTAGTCAGCTTCAAAGCAAACTGGCGTGCCGATTCCATGAGTTTTTCGTGCGGCACCACCCGATTGACTATGCCGATACGTTCTGCTTCGTGCGCATCGATCAGGTCGCCCGTCCACATCAGTTCCAGCGCTTTGCTTACCCCGGCCAGCCTGGGCAGGTAATACGAGACGCCCGCATCGGGCACCAGGCCGCGTTTAATAAAAATAGCGGAGAATACCGCCTTTTCGGAAGCGATCCTTATGTCCGCCGCCAGCGCGTAGGAAAGTCCTGCGCCCACTGCCGGACCGTTCACGGCGGCGATTATGGGCTTGGTGAACCTGTCCATCTGCTGAATGCCCCAGCCAAGGGTAACGAAGGGGCCTGTTTTCTCAGCTCTGCTCAGCCCCGGCTGGTTTTTATCCGTGGCCTTGACCTCTTCTGCCAGGTCTGCGCCGGTGCAGAAGCCGCGCCCTGCTCCGGTCATGATCAATGCCTTCACTCCCTCATCTTCATTCAGTTTCCTGATGGCAGCGGCCATCTCACGCAAAATCTTAGGGTTGAGAGCATTAAGCTTTTGCGGCCTGTTAAGAGTCAGTGTGGCAATTTCGTCGGCGATATCGATCTTGATAAGCTCGTATGGCATGGTCGGCCTCCATAAGAATAGTAGGAAATCAGCGCATAATCATAGCACTAAACCGGCCCTTTTGTTTGGAAATAATAAGCGGCGCTGCTTTTAAGAGCAGCGCCGCTTATATACTTGCTGTTATACCGGGGGTCTAACGCCTTCTGGTTGCCATGAAGATGACGCCGCCGAGCAATGCCAGTAGGATCAGTGCACCGCTGATGTAGAGGATGAGGTTGGGATCGGCGAACGTATCTACCTCGAAGGTGCCGGCCGGCACGCTGCCCACGTAGACGGAGTAGGTGCCCGGCTCATCGCGGCTGACGGTAAACTTGATTGGCGTCCTGGCGCCGCTGCCGATGTTAATGCCCTGATGGGCCTCTTCCTGTCCGTTGACGTAGAGCTTGATCTGGGCCGAGCCGCCCGCCGTGCCCTTGTTGGCGATGTTGGCTGTGACGGTGACGGGTGCGCCCGGTGCGACTTTAGCGGCGGAGAGCGAAGCGCTCTGGACTGAGATATTGGCCATGGCCACCGGAGCCTGGGAGGCGATGTTTACCTGTGCCGAGGATGACTGCGGCGGGCCACTGAATGGGAAGGCCGGGCCGCAGGGATCGACGATGATGCCGTTGGCGATGCCGTCGGCGTCGCCCTGTCCGCCGTCCTTAAGCGTCAGGATGAAGGTGTTGGTATCGGGTTGCTGTACATACTGGGAGAAGTCGACCAGGTTGCCGTTCTGGCATTTGAACACCTTTGATCCCATGGGCATGGGAGTGGTGGTGCGGATGGTGACATAAGATGTCCCTCCGAAAGGAAGCCCGACGATGCTGTAGGAGAACATGCCGAAGGGGAAGATATAGCCGCCTGTGGAGCAGGGAAGGCTGGAGGATGGGACATTGGTGAGACCCTGGATGCCGCCGCCGTTGATGCTGAAGTTAACGGCGCCGTTGGCGGTGATGACAGAGGCGGTGGCGGAGCCGCCTCCTCCGGTCGAAAAGCCGCAGTTGAGTACTACCGAGGCCTGTTCGGACTTTATAGTGCCGTTATCATCCGGTGAAAACCAGCCTGCGGCCGTTAGATTATCGACCTCAGAGTTGAACTTGTTATGGTAATCGGCATTGCTGGCATAAAGCTGTACTAACCTGTCGCAGGTAAGGGAATTAAACTGACCGAAAAGAATGCAAAAGCTTGAAAATATGGAGCATAAGAAAGCCGGGCTGCATGCGGGGCAGGGTGTGCTGGATGGCGTATAGTAGCTTTTGATCGGAAAGTCCAGCCAGGGGGTCCTGATGCCACCCAGTGCGTTGCCGTTGGCGTCTCTCTGGATAACCATGGTAGTGGGGTTCGTGGTTATATAAGATGCTTCATGTGGTGGAGGTGTGCCCAAGGCTATCCATTTTTCCATGTTCAGGAGGGCCCCGTCAAAAACCCAGTGCTTGGGGAAATCGTTGGTGTTAGACTGGGGCTCGACGCAGCACCAGATAGGCGCAATTCCGAGTGCTCCAGCCTGGTCAGCCTGGGTGGGGAACCATGCGTAGTCCCAGGTGTTCTCATGAGAAGAGCCCGGCAGTTCATAATGCCGGTACTTTTCAGTGGAGTTGTCAGCGTCCGGTTGCCGTGTTTGTACAGCGCCCATAGAGGCACTGCTTATTGAGAATAATACTTCTGTCTCATTACAGATGTGCATCACAGGTTTGCCGCACGGCAGTATAAACCTGCGGGGGTCGGTGAGTGAATTGCCATTGAAGCCCAACCCCGTTCCGGTGCCCAAATCGTCGTCGTTTATCCAGACGGGACCGCCGGCGGCCATAGGCATATAGCCGTCATATATGGAGGTAAAATAGGGATCGAAGAAGTTTATCCAGGTGATCATGAATGCGCCTGTCTGTGAGTAGCCGTGGCCGATAAGGTGGGCAGGCGTGAAACCGGTGGGGAGTATAGCGGTCGGATTGTACTTGAGAGTATAGCCAAGCTGTGCGAACATGTCCCAGACGAGCTCGCGCTCGTGTCCGCTGAAGTTGAGGGGCGCGTAGCGCGCAGCATCGAACTTTTTCAACCCGGTATGGCTGGGCGCCCCGCTGTCCACGATAATATATCTGCATGTAATCCCGACATAGATGTCACCATTTTTTAACATCTGATGCCAGAAGTCTTCCCAGGCAATGGCCAGGTCGAAATCGCTGCTGGGGTTGAGCATCTCCACCACGACATTGCCGCTGAAATTTGCTGCATTGGCAGGGCGGCGTATGAAGATGCGTGTGGTGTAAGGGATGCCAGAGGTCCTGACTTGAATGCCGGTGCCTGTGGTGCTGGTGTTTTCATATACGTTAGCAGAGCCGGTCATGAACCACTCTTCCTGCACATAGCCGGCGGCTGCCCAGGAAGTGCCGGCGGCCGGGTCAAAGGCATGGGAAGTGGAATTGTCGGCGGGGAGCTTCCAATAGACGGCCGTGCCGGGGGTGACACTTCCCGAAGCGGAGGCCTTCTGAGGCGGGATTGCAGAGAACAAGCTGAGACAAAGCGTTAATACTAAAAATACATGCGCGACCGAGATGACTGATTTTGGAATGTGCACCATAACCTCCCTTTTTATTTTGATTAGGCATCGACAGGATCGATATTGAGCACGAGTGCTAGAACCACGCTCCCGGATCCTGCAGCCTGTGGAATTTCACTCACATTGCTATGGCTTTCTTGCTACGGTTTATAGCGGTCGGCCTTACCGGTCGATGATCAGGTTATTCCGGACTGAAGCGCCATTATTGATTGATTTACCAGAGGCCAACTGCCAATACCGTTTCTCACCTCCTTTCGGCCTGCACGCAGGCCTTGCCTCTGCACTTACTACAGAACTTGAAACGCTGGATACATCCACGATTAAATGTAGACGAAGGAAGCTACAGAAATTCGCTTACATTCAGCGGATGGTTAGCGACCAGTTTATCATGTGCGATCAAAAATTGTCAATACTATGTTAGTCACGTTGCTCGCCCGGACGGGTAATTTCAGGCGTCTGAAGTCAGGTTATTTACAGAGGAGAGCCGGCGGCGATGACCTTTAATAAAGGCCTTGCCCGGATGTTTTAACTAAGGGTATACTATGATTCTTGGGCCAGCGTAGCTCAGTGGTAGAGCAGCGGTTTCGTAAACCGCCGGTCGTCAGTTCGACTCTGACCGCTGGCTCCATTTATGAAGCTAAAATGACCATTGAAGCAATCCAGCAAACTATACATAAGGTAAGTAGCGGCTAAGTTGAATGACCATATATAAGGTGATGTAATACATTTTTAGCATGCTTTCTCGGAGCCTACGACACCACAGACTCATATGCCGACGCTGCGGGGGTATCGCACACATTCCACCAGTTCATGGTTCGACACCCCCGGAGCGCATTATTCCCTTATTTAAAGTAATGTAAAAAGGTGTCACTGCCAATTTATTACCCCTTACCCCAGCAGATTTACAGCTTCAATTCCAAGGTGAAACAGAAGAGTTACGATTGGCATTACAAGAGTAACAAATTGCATTATAGCAACGAATTTTTATTATTGGTTATGGCAGACTGTAGTGTTATGGCCTATGTTGTGGGCTGAGCTGCTGCGGGGGGATCACAGGGTGAGTATTTCCCTCATTTATATTCCCTTTACCTTTCATATTCCAAGTTTACCGCCTTGCCAATTACTACTGGCACGAACTTTTTCAGATCAGTAAGCGCATGATTATAAAAGTCAGCGATCTCCACTCTGCTAGCTATGCCGCCCAAATTATGCTGCCTGGATAAACTACTACAGCACGGACAAATAATGTCTACAAAGGGGTCATCTTTCGAGTTAGATGTTAGCGTCTTCATGAGGGGAGTGCGTATGACTATCTGTGTATCATTACTACATTTATCACATGTAAGATAGATAAACAGGTTTCTTATAGGAAGTGTCCCCACGCTACCCGAAGCAACCCAATGACCTAGGTTGGTTAAACTTAGTATTTTGTCTTCTTCAGTAGCGATTCCACGATTCTTTAAGGCACGGAACCAATAGGCATAAGCTGTTTCTGAGTGTGGAGGGAAAGTAGCCTTTTCTTGTGTCTTCCTGATTTGCTTTTTCAGTTCGTTTCTGTGACAGCTCCCATGACTAAGTAGTTTTATAGTTAGAAGTTCTTCATGTCGCCAAAGGGGATCAATTGCTTCAGAGACTATTGTCATTACCGTCCTCCATCACTTTCATTTCTTTCGCCCGAACAGTTTAATCAAAGGAAGAATAATCCAGCAAACGAGTGGGCCACCTACCATAAGGAAGTAAGGCAGAGCAAGTATATCGGTGTTAGTTTGCTTTCCGGTAATACCCGAACCAATCCCGTAAACGAAGCTAAGAGAAAACCAGATGACAAAGCCAACGAAGGCACAGGCCAATCCGACGAGGAATAGCTTCATAATTTGCAATCTCCTCGGGCCTTGTCCGATATCGCAGTATTAGTATCACAATGACAGTAGTGAGAGCAATTAATAATAATTCAGCTACAACCCCTGAGCTATTATTTTTCGAAATTGAAGTGAATAATCCCAAAATTAGAATAATAGACCATAAGCTACCGCTAAGATATGCACCAGCCTATTATTGCTAAAACTTTCATTAAAGGATTATAGTCTTTTTAGGAGATTGTACGCTGCCCGTGGGTTGAATCGCTTGTTGTTGCGATTCGCCAATCGGTGGTATATACACTACCGGCCCTTGTTGTGACCAGGCTAAAGAGCATTTGCAGTAAGGACACGGATTTGCCCCGTATAAGATATCTTGATTGCACTTGTGGGCACTTATACCATTGCTGCATCATAGCTTCCTATATGTCACAATCACACTAAACCGCCCTTCATGTCCGATACTGTACTCCCTGTTTACAAACCCTGCTACGCTGTCACTGATATTTTAATTCATCCCAATTCAAGTCCACCTTAGTGGTAACATGCTTTGAAGAAACTGAGGAAAAAGTATTGTCAAAAACCAGCATATATTGCCCTGAAGTTGGAATCGATACGTTTATCGTTCCTACGGTCATCTTGCCTGAGGTATAAAGAACAGAAACTTGATGCTTATTTGTCCAGTTGACGAAGGCCATACTATCCATTATGAGTACTATAATGTCATTCCCTGACCCGCCAGAAGCTGAGAATGAACCTGTAACCTTCGTGTTCGTAGCATTTTCCCAGCATCAACATTAAATGGAACGCTATAATATCCAGGTTTAACTGTTATGGTTGCGTTGATCAAATTCTGACTTTGTGGAATAAGTACAGGGGTAGGAGTTTTAGGCACGTCGGTTGGCGCATTGCTTGATGGCGGTTGCATAGCGCAGCCGGCGAGTAGACTAATTACTGCGATGAGAAACCCAAGAAAGGCGATGAATTTGTTCATGCGGACACCCCCAACATAATTTGTCCCTTTACCCACAATTTGCCAGCATTATACATCTGCATACTTCGGAATGGAATACGTATATTTTAAGCATATTGCGGCCTGTGTTATGGGTTTGATGCGCTGCCAGTGCTATGGCAAACCAAACGGCCATTGATATTAGCTAACTAGGGCTCAAATGTGGGCTTATCCCCGATGAATAAGTGCTTCGTTTACTGCCCGCACAACTTGATTGATATATTCCAAATCTTTATCTACTAGCACTTCTGTCTCCGTCTGATGTAACTGGTAATGTATAGTATATAAATTGGCTTCAGTAAGACAGCCCATAGAATACCTATAACCATAATTACCAGACCTATTATCCCCGATGGAGTAGCTTTTGATGCTAATCCTACCAACAGAATTAATAGCCCAAATATTGCCATTATGATTGCTGGAATCCGCTTGGCTTTTTTGTATAGGTTTTAATAGATGCGATATTTGCCATAGCGTAAGTTGCATTTCCTACTATAAGTCTAGTTGTAGTAACGCGTACTCCTCGGTCATCTGAATAATAGCTAAGTTCAGTTTGCCGCGAACATAAGAGTTGTCTGCCCTGGAACGGACTGACTGATTGAAGGTTGAGGAGCTTGCCAATACATCTGATAGCCACAATAATAACATTGAGGTTGCCCGAATTGGACATGTTGATGGCATTGCGGACATATATACTGCTGCACCACAACCTCCTCAGCTTGCTAAAGCTCAAACTTATGATAAACGACAATGATTATACTGTGATGTTAATCAACTTGGCAATGGGAGTTACAGTATTCATTAACAACTTGTGTAATATGCTTTAACGGGTAGTGGGTCAGTTTGAATTAAGAAAAAATTTTGGTGCCCATTAAGCCGATAATTTCTTCCAATGACCAAACATGGTCAGTAACACCCGCAGGCATCGCGGGAGTGCAGCCTAACAACTTACTCATCGTTTTTAACGATTTGATAAAAAAACTAGGCAGCCGCTCAATGTTCTGTTCTAATGGAAAGAAAAAGGAGAAAACAATGTTACAAGTAGTACAAGCATTTATCACCGTTGTCGCAGCTTTCCTGGAGTATTCATTGCCGTATATTGGGAACGCTTAGGAATGCCTTCTACTCACCCTGTACTCCCGATGTGCATTGCAACTGTAATACTAATAGTATTAATCATCTTGGTGTATTGGTTAGACAAAAGGGATAAGAAGATTAAAAAATGACATTATGTCCAAACTGACCCATTACCTGGCTGTGTGCTTGATTGATATTTTGAAGATGATAGTGCACAATGGCTTTATAAGGCGGTGCAGATATGAATGATTATTCTCCCAGGCCCCTGTTGCCGGCGCCCGAAATGCTCGTGACCGGCGGAAAATATAATTTCGGCACCTTCAGCAGCCAGTTTAAAAAGGTCAACCCTCTGGACGCCGACAAGCCCCTGGGCATGTGGCTGCCCAGGGCAGCGCTATCCTTCCGGCTTAAGGAATGGCAGGCCTTTCAGTTGGGCAATGACCGCTGGTTCCTGCTGGCGGTGCTTTATAACGCTAAGATATCGGCGCTCGCACAGTTCATTGCCTACGACAGGGTAAATAAAAGGAAATACATGTTCGAAAAAATACTGCCTTCATGGATAGTCAAAGTGCCCGGCTCTCTGTGGCAGGCCCGGCAGTCCTATCAGGATAAAAACAGCTTTTTAGAGATCGTCAGCCAGCTTGACAGGGGCAGGTTTTATATAAATGTAAAGATTAAAAGGCAAGCCGCGACGCCGGATATAGAGGCTCACTTCGAGCTGTTTCACGATGAAGGGCTGGTCGAGCCCATCGTGGTATCGATACCCTTCGGCAGCAACAGGGGTATGTATTCCCATAAGTGTCTCATGCCCATGCAGGGAACTATGACCATCGGCGGGGAGAAGACCGTTTTTCAGCGCAGCAACAGTTTTGCTATTATCGATGACCACAAGGGCTACTACCCTTACCGCATGCGGTACGATTGGGTGACGGCTGTGGGGTATAGCCCGGAAAAGCAGTTGATCGGCTTTAACCTGACCGACAACCAGTCGATAGACCCCGAGAAATATAACGAGAACTGTCTGTGGGTGAATGGGAAGTTGAGCCTTTTGCCTGCCGTGAAATTCAGCAGACCGCAGGGAGATGAGGGCGAGTGGTATATAAAGGACAGGTTTGGCCTGATAGACCTGACCTTTAAACCGGAATCCATGGGTGAAATCAACATGAACCTGCTGGTGATGAAGGTGCGCTACAGGGGGCCTTTCGGCTATTGTAACGGGTATATTGTCGACCGGGATAGCCGCAGGGTGGAGATCAATGATTATTTCGGCATGGGCGAGGATAAATATATCCGCGGATAACGGCTTTCCTGTTAAGTAGATTTTTTCAGCCTGGATTTCTGCCTTGATATCCGTTTCCTGCAACGGTCGCTGCAGGTTTTACGCGTGCTTCTCCTGGGATCGAACCAGCCATGGCAGCCCGGGCATTGGTAAGGCCTCACCTCACCGATGACCTCCCAGAGGAACATCAACCACATGGCGGTCAGCAGGTTATCCGGGAACAGGTAGACACTTTTTTTATAAGCCGGCAGGGCGCGAGGATAAATGCCGCCCTTGATTTTAGCGTTGATGCAGTTGGTGAGATAGAGAAGTGCGACTTCCTGGGGCTGCTCTCCATGCAGTATCCACCTGTGCCCCAGGTCGGAATCCGCCGCGGCGATCAGGTCGCGGCGTTTGTTCAAAATTATATAGAGGCCGTCTTCTTCACGGATCATCAGAGCAGCCAGCAGAGAATATCTGCGGTTCTTTAGTATGTCCCATAAATACATCAAGCGCTTCATTTCCGACAGCTCATAGCGCCATCTCTGCGCCGATTCGACCAGCAATTTACCCCCCGGACGCTCATCGCGCCGGCGTATGTCGCGGGACCTGGTGAAACCAAGCAGACCATAATCTGAAGCGAATCTAAGGATGCCCGAATCGTCCATGACGCTGCAAAAAATACGATGCAGGGCGGGGTTTTTTCTCAAAGGTGCGTAATAGCGCTGGCCTGTCTTCCTGCAGACCAGATAGGGAGACGCCTCGTCTAACTCCTGTAATCCGGCAGCGGCCGGCAATGGCTCCAGGCGAGCGGCTGTCTTGTGGAGGATACTGAACTTGCCCTCGGGCACCTCCCAGAAAAAAGCATAGCGGTCGCTGACGATCTCTTTGAGGAAAGGCGAACTATGTAAATGTTTCATATTTATTAGTCACAATAAAAATAAAATTAGTGTGACATTTACTAATGATACCACAATAATTTGAAAAGAACATCCAAAGCTATTGACCTTTGCTTCGTATTAGGGCATTATTAGAGGAAAGGGAGGTGCCACGCATGAGATATGTCTGGTTTTTTGGAGCCATTGCCGCTATTTACGGTGCTATTGCCGCTTCATTCCTCGACAACCAGCCCTATACCGCTATAGCCTTTGCACTGCTGGCACTGGTGTTTGCTCTTGCCGCTTGGAGGGATTTGAAACAAAAAGCTTAATCCCGAGCCTTTGTTCAACCAATTAGCCTGGGCGCCGTTCGCGCCGGTATATTATTATTGTTAAATTACTGATGTACCTTATATATATATTATTTTTCGTCATGGGCCTTTGCTGCGGCAGTCTGGTCAATTTCGTCGCCGGAGGCATCACCCGGGAGCCCAGGTCCTTCGTCCTTTCCAATTGCCGTGAGTGCACTCAGAGATGGCGATGGCTCTACATGGTCCCGATTCTGGGTTTCGCCCTGGCCAGAGGCCGCTGCCCTCTCTGCGCCAGGCCGCTTGGCCTGCACCTGATACTGGTGGAGATAGGGTGCGGCCTGCTCTTTGCTTACCTTGTCTGGTCATTTGGCCTGACCTGGCAGCTGTCGGTAACCATAATTTATTGCCTGTTGCTTTTGATGCTGCTCTTGACGGATATGGAGAAGATGTTGCTGCCCAATGTGATCACCTATCCCGGGTTCGTCATAGTTCTAATAATTTCTGCGGCGGTCATGGCGCTAAATTTCGAGCCGCGCTGGTTTTTTCATATTCCCGCCACGGGTTTCTTTTCCATCGTTAATAACTACCTGGTGAGCTCACTGCTGGGAGCATTGACCGGTTTCATCCTGCTTTTGCTGGTTGCTGTAATTTCACGCGGAGGCATGGCCCTGGGCGATGTTAAACTGGCCGCCCTGATAGGCCTGATGACGGGGTTCCCCATTATACTGGTGGCATTGTTTATCGGTGTCATAGGCGGGGGGCTTATAGCGGGGCTGCTGCTTTTGACACGCCGCAGGGGGCGTAAAGACCCGATGCCCTTCGGGCCCTTTCTGTGCCTGGGCGGAATGGTGGCGCTCCTGTGGGGCACGGAAATATTGAAATGGTACCTGTCCCCTCTCTCTACTCCATAGTGTCAAAAAGCCTGATACAGGTTGCCACCGCTTCTCTATCAAACCTTTCATTGTAATTCGCCGTTCAATTGTTTAGTATATAAGAAATAGTTGGGCAGGTTAGTAATATTGATGAGGCAAGCCGACCATGGTAATATGGCCGGCTTTTTGTTTCTCACCGGAATATTTTTATTAAAATTAGTGGAATATAAGGTTTGCCGGTATGCCGGGCCGTAAAAAAAGTAAAAATATTGCTAAAAAGCTGGAGCTCAGCGAAGTTAAATACCGCGAGCTCTTCGACAGCATCAACGTTTGTGTCATAGTACTGAAGCCAAAAGACGGCGGCGAGGATTTTATCATAAAAGATATGAATGCTGCCCTGGAAAAGGTGGAACGGGTCAGACTGGGGGAGTTTATCGGTAAAAGCCTGAGTGAAGCCTTGCCCGTAGCTGTGGAGTTGGGTACTGTCGATACGTTTAATCGGGTGTGGAGGACCGGCGAACCCGAGCGTTTCCCCGCAATAGAGTTCAAGGCTATGCGCGTTAAGTGCTGGCGTGAGGGCTATATTTATCGGCTGCCTTCCGGGGACATCGTCGCCGTATATGAGGATGTCACCGCCAGGATTAAAGCTGAGGACGCGCTTAGGAAGGCTGAATTGCGCTACAGGACGGTGGCCGATTTCACTTATGACCTGGAATACTGGAAAGGCCCCGACAAGAAATTAGTTTACATTTCCCCCTCGTGTGAACATATCACCGGATATAGCGTCCAGGAATTCATGAAGGACCCGGGCCTGCTGGACAGGATTGTGCTGGAAGAGGACAGAGAGCGCTGGTTATCCCACGAGGATTCGAGTGGTCCGTTTATTGTCAATGAGATTTCCTTCCGTATTCGACGGCGTGATGGTGAAATCAGGTGGATCGAGCACAGGTGTAAGCCGGTTATCGATGAAAATAATCGGTTCCTCGGCCTGCGAGGCAGCGATCGCGATATCACGGACCGCAAGCGCATTGAGAGGCAGTTGAGCGACAGCGAGGAGAGGTTCCGGACGTTGTTCCTTGCGGCGCCCATCGGCCTGTCCATGGCTGACCGGAATGGCCGGTTCATTGCTGTCAATGACGCCTTTCAGAAGATGCTGGGCTTTACCAGGGACGAGCTGCTTAACAAAACTGTCATCGAGCTCACGCATCCTCATGAGAAAGACCTCTTCTCTTCCCGTCATGGAGCTATGGTTAGAGGAGAGCGGCCGGGCTACAACGTGGAAAAAAGATTCATAAAAAAGGATGGGTCTACGCTTTGGACGAATGTGACTACCATGAGGATCGTAGCAGCCGACGGCACATTTCTTCACAGTATAGGGATTGTTGAGGATATCACAGAACGAAAAAAGGTGGCGGAGGCGCTGAAGGAGAGTGAAGCCAGGTACCGCAGCCTGATAGAAACGACCGGCGCCGGATTTGCCAGCGTCGACCTTGAGGGCAATATCATACTGGTCAATGAATCTTTGTGCGAGATAACAGGTTATACCAGGGATGAAATCCTCGGCCGGCCTTTCACGGATTTTGTGCATCCCGAGGACCTGCCTCTCGCCATGAACGAGTTTAGCAACGCAGTGTCAGAGGGGCAGACGAAAAACATTTTCTATGAAATGAGGATATTGGGTAAAAACCGTGTCATTTGGATGCGGTTCAATCCTACTGAATGGATAGTTGAGGGCAGCACCTTAGGGATCAATGCGGCTATGTTTGACATATCTGACCGCAAACAGGTGGAAGAGGCTTTGCACCACAGCGAGGAAATTTTCAGGCTGCTGGCGGAGAATGCAGTGGATGTTATCTGGCTTGCTGATCCGCAACTTAAACTTACTTATATCAGCCCTTCAATTCGTCAATTGCGGGGTTATACGCCGGAGGAGGCCGTGTTACAAACTCTGGCAGACATAATGCC
The DNA here is from genome assembly GCA_963848815.1 of uncultured Chloroflexia bacterium. Classification (GTDB taxonomy): domain Bacteria; phylum Chloroflexota; class Dehalococcoidia; order GIF9; family UBA5629; genus UBA1162. The sequence goes on along the minus strand of CAWKFY010000037.1, from coordinate 19,503 downwards.
CCCCGGGTCAATGCGGAAAATCCTGGATGAATACGAGCTTCATAAGGCCGATATTGAACGTGGAGTGGATGTAACGGTTTATGTAGAAGTTGAGCAATACCGGAAGGATGGGGCCACAGTATGGGTGGAAACAGCTATTCGGACTGTTTATAACGATGACCGCAAGCTTACAGGTTTTATAGGTGTATCAAGAGATGTCTCCGAACGCAAGCGGGCGGAAGAGGCGCTGAAGTGGGATGTTATCTGGTTTGCCGATCCGCGACTTAAACTTATATATATCAGTCCCTCAATTCGTAAACTGATAGGTTATACGCCGGAGGAAGCCATGTCACAAACTCTGGCAGACATAATGACACCCAAATCCTTACAGATTGTACTGGACAAATATGAGCGTCAAAAGGCCGCTGCCAAATATGATAGTGATGCGATCGTCTATATAGAAGCTGAACATTATCGCAAGGATGGGTCAACAGTGTGGGTTGAAACGGCTGTCCGGGCTGTTTATAACGATAACCGCAAGCACACCGGTTTTATAGGTGTCTCACGTGATATCTCCCAACGCAAGCGGGCGCAGAATCCGGAAATCGAAAAGCCCGACTATCCCTGACCCCGCTGGTTAATCTGACAAGGCTGACCGTATCTGTAATCCATTCCGCTCAAGCTTCAGTAGATGCTGACCGGATCAATAATTTATGACCCGATTGGCTCGTCAATATTAGCTTCTAACCCCTTGTTCACCCTCCGGCATAAATGTCAAAATTATTTACTACATTATGTTAAACTATATTCTCGCCGAGTTAACGTATCGTGCACAGCATTTCTTGATGGGTGTTGCGTTAATCCAATTCGCGATACCCTTCGAAGATTATCTGTGCGGTGAAAAAACGTGCGTTTTCCCCACGGTTGGGAGGCGTAATCATGCACCCCCTAAACTTCCTTTGTTCAAGCATTAAAAGCTTTTAATGCTTGTCCATCCCGCGTAACTAACATAAAAGGAAATATAAGGGGGTTTTGTACCTATGAATGGATTAAAAGGGACGTTCAACCGTACAAAATCACAAAAAGTTAAATTTGGTGTCCAATGGAAGATCACTCTGGTGGTGCTGGCGGTTGTGGCCATCTTTATAGGCTTGATCTTGGGCTACATACTGCCGCAGATGGAAAATTCTCTCTACGCTGAGAAGAAAGCGCAGACGCAGAACGAAGTGCTTTCCGCCTGGTCAATATTGCAGCACTATCAGGATATGGAGAAATCCGGCACGCTCACTCAGGCTGAAGCTCAATCGCAGGCCAAAGCGTCCATCAATGCGCTCCGCTATGGCAAGGACATGGCGGATTACTTCTTTATAATCGACTATCGCCCTTACATGATCGTGCATCCCATGAAACCGGAGCTTGTGGATACGGATGTCGGCAGCAATAAGGATGCCCAGGGCAATTTCATGTTCCAGAACATGGTGCAAATTGCCCAAACGCAAAAGGAAGGATTCACCTCATACCTCTGGCAATATAATGGTGACACTACGCGCATCGTTCCCAAGCTTTCCTACGTAAAGTCATTCGAACCCTGGGGCTGGATCGTAGGGACCGGTATTTATACGGTAGATGTGGAGGAGTCAATCGGTGCGGTACGGACACAAGTGATAGCTGTATCTCTATTAGTAATGCTGTGCAGCGTTGCATTCGTTATATGGATGACGCGTTTTACTATAGCCAAACCGCTATCTTCCCTTGTACCGGTGGCTCAAGCCGTGGCCCGGGGTGACGTTGACCAGAAGATACAGGTCAAATCCGGCGACGAGGTCGGCCAGGTGACGCAGGCTTTTGCCGACGTTATAGCCTATCTTAAAGAAGTGTCGGCGGCAGCCGACCGGATCGCCGAGGGAGACCTTAAAACGGAACTGGCTCCCAGGTCGGAAAAGGATACTTTAAGTAAGGCCTTTATCAACATGACGGCAACTTTGAGGTCCGTCACCGGTGAAATAAACGTATTGACAGACGGCATGATGGAAGGCAAGCTAACTACCCGCATTGATGTATCAAGATTTAAGGGTGAATATGCCCGCATCACTAGTCATATCAACAGTATGCTCGAAGCGGTCATAGGTCCTCTCAACGTAACTGCCGATTTCGTCGAAAACGTAGCAAATGGCAACACTCCTGATATGATCGCCGATGAATATAAGGGTGATTTCAATACTATAAAGGATAACCTTAATAAATGTGTTCAATCTATCCATACGCTGGTAGACGAAATTGGGGTGGTACTCAATGCTTCCAAGGAAGGTAAGCTGGATGTCAGAGCTGATCCAGAAAAAACCAAAGGCGTCTATCGGAAAATACTGCGGGGCATTAATGAAATTCTTGACTATATCCTGGTGCCACTGAGCGAGGCCAGGGGTGTGATGTCCAGGCAGGTTGACTATGATCTCACGAAATCCATAGCGGGCGATTATAAAGGAGACTTGGGCGAGCTTAAGAGTGCCATAAACAATTCGCTGGATAACCGCATAGCTGTCGTGGTCAAGCTGAAGCAGCATAGCATCGATCTGCATGAAACGGGCGCCCAGCTAATGCAGGCATCGGAGCAGGCCGGGAGGGCCACGCAACAAATAGCTGAGTCCAGTCAGCAGGTCGCCAAAGGGGCTGCCGACCAGGCTACCGGGATGCAGTCTGTGCTTAACGCTATCGAGCAGCTTTCCAGGGCCATCGACCAGATAGCCAAGGGCGCACAGGAACAGGCGCAGATGATCGAGAAGAATGTTCAGGTAGTAAACCAGGTTTCATCGGCCATTTCCCAGGTCTCGAACAATACACAGCAGGCATCTCTCAATGCCAGGGTGGCTGCTGAGTCTGCTCACAAGGGCGCCGGTATGGCGCGCGATACCGTTACCGGCATGGAAAATATCAAGCGCACCATAGGGAATGCCTCTTCCAAAGTCCATAACCTTGGTGAACGCTCCAGAGAGATAGGTAAAATCGTCGCAACAATAGATGACATAGCCGATCAGACCAACCTTCTGGCCTTGAATGCTGCAGTAGAAGCTGCCCGGGCCGGCGAGCAGGGACGAGGCTTTGCAGTCGTGGCTGACGAGGTAAGGAAACTGGCCGAGCGCTCTCAGATTGCTACCAAAGAGATAGCGAGCCTTATCGGCGGCATACAGGATGGCGTGGCCGATACGGTAACGGCTATGGAGAAAGGCATAAAGGAAGTCGATAACGGATTCGCCGTGGCCAACAAAGCCGGGGAATCGCTGGATGAAATACTCGAGCGGGCCAAGGAGGTTGGCTTGCAAGTGGAGCAGATATCCAGCGCTTCACAGCAGTTGACGGCCATGAGTACCGAGATGGTCAAGCTTAGCGACAATATAAGCGCCATCGTTGAGCAGAATACAGCGGCTACTGAAGAGATGTCGGCTACTGCCAAAGATGTATCCAAGTCAATTGAAAGTGTGGCGGGAGTTGCCGAAGAAAACAGCGCAGCAACCGAGCAGGTATCGGCGGCCGCCGAGGAGATCAGCGCCCAGGTGCAGCAGGTCGTTGCAGCCGGCAGCGGCCTGGGGAGGATGGGCGATGAGTTTGAACAACTGATAGGCAAATACAAGCTGAACGGCAACGGCCATAAAAAGGACTCCGAACAGGAAATAAAGGCAGGTAAAAAGTCATAGTCCGCAGGTAAAAACCTTCGGTTAAATGAATTGAGTGCAGGGGGATAAATTACTTCCCCCTGCACGAATTGCATAGCACCGCGCTGTGGCGTTCAAGGCCAACGGTAAAAGACCCGTTTGGCTCATTAAAGTTAGCCCGACGTAACTTGTTTACAGTTGGCTTCGCTGACAAAATTCTCTATCAGAGAATAATACTCTGGTATTCTGCGTGTATCGGATGTGATATCAGGGTTGTCGAATACTAATAAAGGAGAAAGGCCTAATGCGAGGATTGAATGATGTTAAGCAGGCAGGTATAAAGGCGTGAACAAAGGATTTTATCTCGCCGCGGACATGATTCTATATTCGCGGCGAGACTGCATGTTACTTAAAGGCTCATTGATTAGAGACCCTGTTGGCTCACCAAAGTTAGCCTGTAGCGACTTGTTTACCATAGTTTCTACTGACACAATGAGACCATATTTACCGGGTAATAAAATTCGATAGTAAGAGTACTGACAACCGATGATTATTGGGAAGAACAAGAGGGGGGATTTGTCTTTGCCTCGAACTGTCAACATGCTCATAAATTTTTAGTAAGGAGACGATAGAAATGGCAGATGCAAACAAGGCGATGAATGAAATTCAACTGGTGGTCTTCGACCTGGCATCGGAACATTATGGATTCGATATCTCCGACGTCCGCGAAATCATGCGCATGCAGAACATCACCAAGGTTCCGGGGGCCATGTCTTACGTGGAGGGTGTCATTAACCTGCGAGGTAAGGTCCTTCCAGTCCTGGACCTGAGGAAGCGTCTGGGTCTTAAAGTCAGCGAACAGACGGAAGAGAGCCGTATAGTGATCATCGATGTCGCCGAGGGTGAAGTGGGCGTCATAGTGGATGCTGTGACCGAGGTGTTGAGGGTGCCAAATTCAGCCATCGATACACCGTCTTCAATGGTAATGCAGGGCAATGCCGATTACTTGCGCGGCATAGCTAAGCTGGCCGACAGGCTGATCATACTTCTCGATTTGAGCAAACTGTTATCCTCCAAAGCCGATGTCGAAGCGATTTCCCGTGTTATCAGCCAGAGCGCGGCTGAGGCAGCAGGCAAGACGGAGGGCGAACCGGCGCCTAAAAACGGCCATAACAAGAAAAAATCAGGGGATGTGAAAAACAATAACAGCAGCAAAGAATATGCCGTAGCCTAGCGATAAAAGAGTTTCCGGTTTTGAAAATTATGCATTAGCCGGGTTATGGAAATAGAAAATGATTGTAAGTTGTGAAATCAGTGCTGAAGAGCTCAAGGTCTTCATGGACGAAGCTGAAGAACATATCCAGCTTTTAGATGAAGATATTATCAAACTCGAAAACGAAGGTAACGACCAGGCACTATTACAGGAAATATTCCGTGCGGCACATACTCTCAAGGGTTCCTCTGCCATGCTGGGACATGAACGCATGGCCGAAGTCACCCATGCCATGGAAAGCCTTCTGGATAAACTGCGCAACAACAAGATAACAGTCAATGCCAAAATCATCGATGCCCTGCTTTTCGGGCTGGACGCACTTAAAGTATTAAAGAGTGAAGTGGTATCGCGTGAGGAGAGCGATATCGATATTGAATCAATAGTAACACAGCTCAACCAATCCGCCGAAGGTGGTGTGGTTGATGCCGCCGCACAACCACGTAAGGAACAGCATAACGGGGATAAAAAACAGGCAAAACTCATTACATTAAATAAGAATGCCGAGAAAAAGATAGCAGAGGCTGTTAAGAAAGGGTCCAACGCTTATATCGTGAAAGCGCTCATAGACCGCCGTAGCGAATGGCTGGCCGTCCGCAGCCTGCAGATATATAACGACCTCACCACAATCGGAGACTTGATCGTCTCTAATCCATGCCTTCAGGAAATCGAGCAGGAAAAGGTGTCGCCCGAATTTACAGCCATAGTTTGCTGCGCCAGGCGGCACGATGAAATCGTTACCGGATTGAGCCTGATATCAGATATTGAGAAGGTTATTGTAGCCCCTTACGGGTCAAGCGATGGAGCGAAGCTGTTGTCGGTTGGCAGCCTGGATGAGATCCAGCCGGCCGTGCCCGCAGACTTACCAAAACCATCCGCAGCCTCCGAGGTAAAACTTGCCGGCTCGGATATCAAGGCTGAGGTCATGCAGAGCATCCGTGTTGATGTCACTGTTCTGGACAGCCTGATGAATATGGTTGAAGAACTGGTGATCGACAGGTCCAGAATAAGCCAGGTTGGGAAAATGCTGGAAATGGAATATCCCGATGATGATCTGGTGCATGATCTGGGCGATACTTCCAACCATATAGTAAAGGTCATCAATGAGCTGTATCAGGACATTATGAAAGTGCGCATGGTGCCGATCAGCCTGGTATTCAGTAAATTCCCGCGGTTGGTGAGAGACCTCGCTCAGAAGCAGCACAAGAACCTGGATTTTGTGATTAAAGGCGAAAGCACGGAGCTGGACCGCACTATTATAGAAAAGATCCAGGACCCCTTGATTCACCTGCTCAGGAACGCCGTAGACCATGGGATCGAAATTCCGGAAGAAAGAAGCGCCAAGGGTAAGTCGCAGAAGGCCATGTTGCGGCTTTCAGCTTACCAGGAAGAAGGGCACATCGTTATCAAGCTTGAGGATGACGGCAGGGGGATCGATCCCAAGAAGGTCAAAGAATCAGCGGTTAGAAAAGGTTTCATCGCTTCAGAAGTGGCGGCCAAGATGACCGATGCAGAAGCCATAGACCTTATCTTCTCTTCGGGCATGTCAACCGCTGAAAAGGCCACGGAGGTCTCCGGTAGGGGTGTGGGACTGGATATAGTCCGCAACAACGTCGAGCGGCTCAATGGAAGCGTAACTCTGGAAACCCACATAAATACGGGAACGACATTCACCATCAAATTGCCGCTGACCGTCGCCGTATTCCAGGGCCTGGTTGTAACGACGGCGGGTTCGACTTTCATAGTGCCGCTGGTATCGGTTATGGAGACAATCAAAATCAACCGCAATGATATCAGGACCATTCAGACCAGAGAGGTCATGCTTTTACGCGATAGCATCGTGCCGCTTATGAGAATGAACAAGGTGCTGGACATGGGCGGTGCGGAATCCGAAAAAGACGAAGAATATGTGCTGGTAGTCAAGGCCGGCGAGAAGATAGCCGGCATCGTTGTGGATGAACTTAAGGAGCAGATGGAGTTTGTTATAAAGCCTCTCGGCAAATACCTGGGCGAATTAAAGGGCATTGCCGGGGCTACCATACTGGGCAACGGCGAAGTAGCTTTGATTTTCGATATACCAACCTTGATAAGGATGTATGCCCAGCAGGGACGCAACGCAACCAAATTCGATTTAACTGTGAACGCCTAACGAAAAATGCGACTTCAGGAGGTCAAAGGATAATATGGAAAATAGTCAGGTAATCAGTTCGAAGGAAATGGCCGTCTGGGACGGCCTGGTTAAAAAGGGCATGGTCAATGCCATAAACGGCCTGTCACAGATGGTCGGCCGTGATTTCCAGATCAATTCAATTGGTATCCGTAAGATTCCTGCCAAGGAAATGCCATATGTGCTGGGCGGACCTGAGCGCATGGTAATAGGTGTATATATTACTTTTTCAGGCGCCAGCAACGGGCATATTCTCCTGGCTCACCAGCCTGAGTTTGCCTACAGCATTCTCGACATGCTCATGGGCGATCCTCCGGGCACCTGCAAAAGCCTGGACGAAATGACACAGTCCGCCCTCGGCGAAATGGGCAATATAACGGGAACCTTTTTCCTGAATGCGGTCGCCGATTCTCTGGGCATTTTGCTCGAACCGTCGCCGCCCGTGGTACTGCTGGAAATGGCAGGTGCTATCCTGGATATCGCTCTGGCCGAGATACTCGCAGAACGTGATGATGTTTTTATCGCGGAGACATCTTTTGGCGTCAGCGATCAGACAATACAGGGTACGTTTTTAATCATGCCCAACGCCAGCTTCTTGAAACTGCCGCTCATCACAGCCGCCGGAGGCGTCAATTGACACTCAGCTCGGTAAAGAACGAGGAAATGTTGGTTGTGGGTCTGGGAGAGATGCAGGTCTCCAATGACCCAAACACAGTCCTCGCTTGCCTGGGATTGGGTTCGTGTATAGGTATAAGCGCTTACGACCCGATAGGCCGGGTTGGAGCAATGGTGCATATAGTGCTTCCACACGGAAATAATACGGATTGCGAAAAGTCCCCTACCAAATATGCCAATACCGCCTTACCCGCCATGATTAATGAGATGGAAAGAAAAGGGGCCCAAAAAAGCAGGATCATACTTAAGATCGCAGGGGGAGCCAAAATCATCCAAACGGTCCCTATAGGAAGCATACTGGATATCGGCGATCGCAACATTACAGCCGTCAAAGGCGCCATAGCTGAAAACAAACTTTCCATAAAGGCTGAAGCCATAAGAGGTACACTGGGCCGCTCGATGTGGCTGAGTATTGACACCGGTGTTACGAAATTAAGGACCACGGCGAGCCAGGTGGTTGAAATATGAAAAAAACGATTTATGTGCATCCATGCACCATTATTAATGAACAAGGCAGGTAAGGAGGACCAGAATGATTCAGTCAAAAGAAAAGAAAGGTAATGGAAATGGCGGCCGGGGGCTGGCGGGATCGCTCTTCGGACATGGCACGTCTAAAACCGCGGCAAAAGGGAAAAACGGCAAAGCGGCAAAAGTAATTTATGATTTAAGTTTCATAGATATTTTGCCCGTGCCCGTCGTGTTCTTCGACAAGGAGTATACGATACAGTTCATAAATAATCCCGGCGCGGAGATCCTGACCGGGAACAGGGAAACCTGCCTGGGTCAGAAGTGCTACGACCTATTTAAATTTAAATTCTGCAATTCTCCTAACTGCCAGGCATGCAAGTGCTTCGCCGATGGCAATACCTACAGCAGTGAAGTGGTGGTTAAAGCCCCTAAAGGCGATAAGTTCTTTCGCTGCTACACTATGCCGGTCAAAGACGGCAATGGCGAAATCATCGGCGCGATTGAATATTTTATTGATGCCACCCGGGAGCTGACCTTCGCACTCGAGATGGGAAATCTGTACACCAATGTTGCACTTGGAAAGCCCGAGGCCAGGGCGGACTATAAGCAATTTGACGGGGTGCTGCGCAAGCATGTTAAAGGCACCAACATGCTCCTTGATTCCTTACTCGGCCTGATTATGGCCCAGAACCAGTACTTCGTCAAAATCGCGCACGGGGAAAAACTGGAACTGTGGCCCGAGCAGAAAGAGGCCCAGCACGGAGTCTGGAGGGAGATGTTCGGCACTTTCAATGAATTCATCCTCTCTATAAATAACTTTTTGGAAGAGATGCAGAGGCTGACTCAGGATTCGGCTGAGGGCAAGCTGGATACAAGGGGCGATGCAGAGAAATTCAAAGGCGCCTGGGCGGACATGGTGAACGGCCTCAATATAATCCTGGATTCAATTATTGAGCCGCTGGATGAGGTCTTCTGCGTGCTAAATTTAGAAACGCAAAACGATCTGACGGGCAAGGTCAGCGGCGAATACAAGGGCGATCTTAGCAGGCTCAAAAATGCAGTGAACGAGGCGCTGGCCAGCAGAATCAACGTGATGAAAACACTAAAAAGGGTTTCCAGCGATCTTGCCGATTCAAGCCAGGGGCTAAACAGGTCGGCTGAACAATCCCGGGAGGCCACAGAGCAGATAGCAGCCTCCAGCCAGCAGGTTGCCAAGGGCGCTTCCGACCAGGCTAAATCCATGCAGGAGACGTTAGCTGCTGTGGAGAAGCTGGTCTCCGCCATCAGTCAGATAGCAAAAGGCGCACAAGAGCAGGCTGAGATGATCGAGAAAAATGTCCAGGTGGTCAGCCAGGTTTCACAGGCTATCAACCAGGTTTCGGAGAGCGCCAGGCAGACTACTACCAGCTCTAAAGATACATCGGGAGCGGCCCAGAAAGGCGCCGACATGGTGCAGAACACCATTAAAGGCATGGAAAATATTATGAAGACTATGGATAGTGCTTCCAACAAGGTCAGTGGTCTGGGCGAGCGCTCAAGGGAGATCGGCAAGATAGTTGCCACCATTAATGATATAGCTGATCAGACCAATCTTCTCGCATTGAATGCCGCCATCGAGGCGGCCAGGGCCGGGGAGCAGGGCAGAGGTTTTGCAGTGGTAGCCGATGAGGTCAGGAAGCTGGCCGAAAGGGCATCATCCTCTACTAAGGAAATTGAAGAGTTGATCAACAACATACAAAACGGGGTACAGGATACGATCAGTGCTATGACCAAGGGCACTGAAGAGGTCGCCAACGGATATGAGCTGGCTACCAGAGCAGGCTGTTCCCTGGATGAGATATTGACTAAATCTAAAGAGATGGGCAGGGAGGTGGAACAAATATCTGCGGCTACCCAGCAGCTATCTAACATGAGCTCGGAAATGGTCAAGCTTAGCGACAACATAAGCGCCATTGCCGAAGAGAATACCGCGATCACGGAGAGCATGGATGGAACGGTTAAGCAGGTATCGCAATCCGTGCAGGAGGTCGCCGGTGTCTCCGAGGAAAACAGCGCTTCCACGGAGGAAGTATCGGCGGCAGCCGAAGAGATCAGCGCTCAATCTAACGAAGTTGTAGCGTCAAGCGCCGCACTTTCGAAGATGTCGGCTGATTTTAAACAGCTTCTCTCTTCCTATAAGCTGCCGGAAGGCGACTGAAAAGCAGATAAAGCGAAGAATTTCAATGCTCATACAAAATAATTCTTAAAGGTGAGCAAAATGATTAGCTTAGGTAAAAAGAATAACGGCTCGGGCAATGGCAATGGAAGCCACACTATCATGGCGGACAAAGCTAAAAGGTTGTCCTTGTTCAAGAAGAACGGGAAAGAGAAAACGCCTTCCATCGATTACATGGATGTGCTGCCCGCGCCTGTAGTTGTTATAGATAAGGAATATAACATTCAATATGCCAACGCAGCCGGAGCGGAGGCTCTGGGCCACAGCAAGGCTGACTGCATAGGGCAGAAATGCCATGATATGTTTAAATTCCCGCTGTGTAATACGCCCAAATGCCAGGCCTGCCAGGTATTCGCCGACGGCAAGACATATAGCAGCGAGGTGGTTGTAAAGACACCGCAGGGCGATAAATTCTTTCGCTGTTATACCATCCCTGTCAAAGATGGAGACGGCAATATAACCGGCGCCATGGAATATTTTATCGATGCAACCAGGGAGCTGACCTTTGCGCTGGAAGTAGGCAATGTTTACGGTGGTATCGCTCTCGGTAAAATCGACGGCAGGCTGGACTACAAAAAATTTGATGGAGTTTTGCGAAAGGTAGCGAAGGGCACGAATATGTGCCTGGACGGCTTGCTGAGCCTGCACGTCGGTCATCATGAGTACTTCATGAAGATAATGAATGGCGAGAGGAATCTGAAACATTGGGCCGACCGGGAAGAGTCCAATCACGGAGTATGGAAAGAGCAGTCCAAGCTATTTGCTGAGTTTATCGATTCTATCAATGGGATAGTGAACGACGTCGACTCGTTGATTCAAGCGGCCTCCGAAGGCCGGCTTGATGTCCGCGGTGACAGCTCGAAATACAGGGGTGGCTGGGCAGATATTATTAAAGGAATAAATTTTGTTCTCGATACGGTCGTTACGCCGCTCAACGAAATCTCCGGTGTGCTGGACAAAGAGGCGAACAATGATTTAACCGGCTGTGTGTCCGGCGATTATAAGGGCGATCTTGCCCGGTTGAAGGAAGCGGCCAATAAATCGCTGGATGCCCGCATAGCTGCGGTATCGATGATGAAACGGATATCGCAGGAGCTGGCCAAGGCCGGAGATCGCCTTATTCAAGCTGCAGAGCAGGCAGGTCAGGCTACTCAACAAGTGGCCAATGCCAGCCAGCAGGTGGCCAACGGTGCAGGAGACCAGGCGGCCTCGATGCAGGACACTATGAAGGCACTGGACCAACTGGTCAGGGCCATAGACCAGATAGCCAGGGGTGCGCAGGAACAGGCCGGCATGATAGAGAAGAATGTTCAGATAGTGAACCAGGTCTCGACGGCTATAACTCAGGTCTCATCCAATACAGTGCGCGCAACTGGCAGCGCCCGGTCGGCTGCTGATACTGCGCAGAAAGGCGCCCAAATGGTACAAAAAACCATCAAGGGCATGGAGGAGATCAAAAATACTATCGAGATGGCGTCTGAAAAGGTCAGCGGACTGGGTACACGTTCACGGGAGATCGGCAAAATCGTCGCTACAATCAATGACATCGCAGATCAGACCAACCTGCTGGCCCTCAATGCGGCTATCGAGGCAGCCCGGGCCGGTGAGCAGGGTAGGGGCTTTGCTGTAGTGGCTGACGAGGTCAGGAAGCTGGCTGAGAGGGCTTCCTCTTCCACCGATGAGATAGAGGAGCTTATTAACGCTATCCAGGCTGGAGTAATGCAGACGATAACGGCAATGGAAAAGGGCACCGAGCAAATCGCCGGAGGCTATGAGCTTGCCACTATGGCCGGGCAGTCACTGGAAGCTATTTTAAAGCAGACGCGAGAGATGGGTGACCAGGTTGAGCAGATATCTGCGGCCACCGAGCAACTTAATGCTATGAGTGCTGAGATGGTGAAGGTAAGCGACAATATCAGCGCAATAGTCGAGGAAAATACAGCGGCTACGGAAGAGATGTCGGCGACTGCCAAATCCGTTTCCAAATCCGTGGAAGAAGTGGCCGGTGTGGCCGAGGAGAACAGCGCCGCGACCGAGCAGGTTTCGGCGGCTGCGCACGAGATTGCCAGCCAAATTGAGCAGGTGTTGTCGGCAGGGACCAGCGTGAACCAGATGGCAGCCGAATTTAGAAAAGGTATGGACAGATATAAGTTAAATGAAAGTAACAATGGCTGAATAGCAATGTTAAATTAGCCGCTTTATAGGAGATAGGTAATTTAAGATGAAAACGTTGAGACTAGATTATTACGAAATCGGAGGTAAGGTTAGGTGATCTCAGCTAAGGAACAGAAGAAAAATGGTAACGGCCACCACATTTTGCAATTCTCGAAGAAATCCAGGGCAAAGGGCCAGGACCTATTTAATATGGATGTACTGCCCTTGCCTGCCATCGTTATGGACAGGGAATTCAATATCCGGTGTGCGAACGCGGCCGGCGCGGAAATAATGTCATGCGCTAAAGAAGATTTGGTAGGCAAAAAGTGTTATGAAGTGCTTAAGTTGCCGATATGCAACACGCCCAACTGTTTGGCTAGCAAAGTGTATGCCGATGGCAATGCCTGCAGTATAGAGGCGACGGTAAAAGGGGGGCCCAAAGGGGAATGGTATTACCGTTGTTATTGCTCACCGGTCAGGGATGCCGAGGGGAATATAGCCGGGGTCGTCGAATATCTTGCCGATGCGAGCCGGGAGCTTATTCTTGCCCTCGAATCGGGTAGTGTGTTTTCGGGCATAAGCAAAGGTCAATCGGACGCCAGGTTTGACTATAAAAAATACGACGGTGTGTTGCGCAAGGTGGCCAAGGGAACAAATCTTTTGATAGAGGGCTTTAGCACAGCGCTGAAGGAATACCATGGCTTGATTGAAAGGATAGGTGAAGGTGAAAGGAACCTGTCTGATTGGAATAGCGCATACACACAAGGCGAATATGCCAAGGGTACGCAGGAAAGAAAGGCAGTTATCGATACTATCAATGCCGTGACCGTCCAAATCGAAAACCTGGTCAAGTCGTCAGGCGAGGGTAAACTCAGTGTAAGGGGCGACGCCTCCGGGTACAAGGGTGTCTGGGTGGACATGATCAACGGTGTCAATAATGTCCTTGATTCAGTAATCAACCCGCTGAACGCAGTATCTGCCATGTTAGTGCAGCAGTCGAACTATGATTTGACCGTTCAAATGGAGGGCGATTTTAAGGGCGATCTGGCTGTACTGAAGGATGCCGCCACCCGCGCTTTACGGCACCAGGTGGAAGCAATGCGTTTACTAAAACGTATATCCGGGGAATTGACCGAGGCTGGTGAGCAGCTTGTCCAGGCTGCAGAGCAGGCAGGGCAGGCTACGCAGCAGATTGGCAGTGCCAGCCAGCAGGTGGCCAGCGGCGCCGGCGACCAGGCAACCTCGATGCAGGATACCATGAAAGCTATGGATCAACTGGTCAGGGCCATAGACCAGATAGCCGGGGGTGCGCAGGAACAGGCTGCTATGATAGAGAAGAATGTTCAGATAGTGAACCAGGTCTCGACGGCTATAACCCAGGTCTCATCCAATACAGTGCGCGCAACTGGCAGCGCCCGGTCGGCCGCCGATACCGCTCAGCAGGGCGCCCAAATGGTACAAAAAACCATCAAGGGCATGGAGGAGATCAAAAATACTATCGAGGTGGCGTCTGAAAAGGTCAGCGGCTTGGGCACACGTTCACGAGAGATCGGCAAGATCGTCGCCACAATCAATGACATCGCAGATCAGACCAACCTGCTGGCCCTCAATGCGGCTATCGAGGCAGCCCGGGCCGGTGAGCAGGGCAGAGGCTTTGCCGTAGTGGCTGACGAGGTCAGGAAGCTGGCTGAGAGAGCTTCTTCATCCACCGATGAGATAGAAGAGCTTATTAACGCTATCCAGGCTGGAGTAATGCAGACGATAACGGCAATGGAAAAGGGCACCGAGCAAATCGCCGGAGGCTATGAGCTTGCGACTACGGCCGGGCAGTCACTGGAAGCAATTCTAAAGCAGACGCGAGAGATGGGTGACCAGGTTGAGCAGATATCTGCGGCCACCGAGCAACTTAATGCTATGAGTGCCGAGATGGTGAAGGTAAGCGACAACATCAGCGCAATAGTCGAGGAAAATACAGCGGCTACGGAAGAGATGTCGGCGACTGCCAAATCCGTTTCCAAGTCCGTGGAAGAAGTGGCCGGTGTGGCCGAGGAGAACAGCGCCGCGACAGAGCAGGTTTCGGCGGCTGCTCAGGCTATAGGATCGCAAGTGCAACAGGTTGTACATGCAGGCGGTAATGTAAATCGTATTTCAGAGGAGTTCAAGCAAATTATAGCTAAGTATAAGTTGAGTGATGAAAAGTAATAGCTGATTGGCTCGGTAAAAATAAACTTTTACCACTTGTGTGGATAAAGCATGGTTGTGAAAATTGAATAGTAAAGAGAATAAATTCGACCAACACCCGGGCGGAAGTCCGTGGTTGAGTCCTAACGAACAGATTGAAGGAGGTAAATCTTGGCGAAGATACTCGTGGTAGACGATGCGGCATTTATGCGCATGAGGTGCACGAAGCTGCTTGCTGACAATGGATTTGAGGTTGCCGAAGCTGCGGATGGCGCAGAGGCCATTGAAAAGTACAAGGAGAACAAACCTGATGGCGTTCTGCTGGACATCACGATGCCGAACATGGATGGTCTGTCTACATTAAAAGAGCTTATGAAGATGGACCCCGGCGCCAGGGTTGCTATGGTGACGGCTATGGGCCAGCAATCCATGGTGATGGAGGCGCTTAAGACGGGCGCCAAAGATTTTGTCGTTAAGCCATTTGATGCGGACCGTGTACTGGCGGCTGTTAAAAAGATGATCAGCTAGGAATAACTGCCTTTGGGCGCAAGAGTACTAAAAGATGATTGATGCTGAAAAACGTGTCAGGGTTCTGATTGTCGACGATTCGGCTTTTGCCAGAATCATGATCGCCAAACACCTGTCTAACGACTTGCAGATAGAGATAGCCGGCACAGCCCGTGACGGCCTCGACGCAATCGAGAAAATCAAGGTTTTGAAACCTGATGTTGTAACGCTCGATGTGGAAATGCCCAAGCTGGATGGGGTAACAGCACTACAACGCATAATGGCGGAATATCCCACTCCGGTAGTGATGTTAAGCAACCTTACTGCGGAAGGGGCTGACGTTACTATCAGGGCCCTCGAAATCGGGGCGGTGGATTTTTTCCCCAAACCATCGCTGATTAATCCGGCTGGGTCGGTGGAATCGGATACCGAATTGATTCAGAAAATCAAGCAGGCATCCATGGTGGATGTGGCCAAGGTGACCGCCAGGCTACAAAGAATAATATCAGACCTTCAGAGAAGCAAAACAAGACTTCCGGTCAGCAATTCCTCAGGGCAGGGAAAATTGAACAGGGTGGTAATCATCGGCAGCTCAACCGGCGGACCCCGTGCGTTATACGAGGTCGTGCCGAATTTGCCGGCCGATTTACCGGCGGCAGTATTGATAGTGCAGCATATGCCGCCCAAATTTACGAAATCTATAGCCGAAAGGCTTGATGAAATAAGCCAAATTCATGTGAAGGAAGCGGAGCCTGGAGACAGGGTTTCGCTGGGGCAGGCCCTGCTGGCGCCCGGCGGATTTCACATGGTCATGAAATTGAACGGCCAGATAAGCCTTAACCAGGATAAGCCGCGCTGCGGGTTGCGGCCTGCCGTGGATGTAACTATGGAGTCAGCCTCCAAGGCTTACGGATCGCGATGCCTGGGAGTCATATTGACCGGCATGGGGTCCGATGGTACCGAAGGCGCCGCCATGATAAAGGCGGGAGGCGGTATGATCCTCGCCGAGGACGAGTCGACTTGCGTCGTCTATGGTATGCCCAGGAGCGTAGCAGAGGCCGGCCTGGTGGATCAGGTTGTGCCTTTGAATAAGATGGTAGATGAAATAACGGCTCTTTGCTGTAAGCCCAGTGAGTCTATGGTGAGAATTTAAACTATGACTGACCAGGAATATTTATATCTTAAAAAGAAAATGCTGACCATGACCGGCATCGATCTGGATAGCTACAAAAGCCAGCAGATGCGCCGGCGGCTATCTGCTTTTATAGAGAATAACAATGAGACAGATGTCATCCACTATTGCAAGATAATAGAGCAGGATGAATCACGCCTGAAAAAACTCTGCGATTTTATCACGATAAATGTCACTGAGTTTTGCCGCGACGCGGCGGTATTTCAGGAACTGGAGAAAAATATACTGCCGGCAATACTGGAGAAAAAGGACTACATTAACATTTGGAGCGCCGGGTGCTCGAATGGCGCAGAGGTGTACTCGATTGCCATGCTGCTTTGCGAGAGCCGTAAAAAGGTGAATTACAGGATACTCGGGACGGATATGGATGAGATCAGCCTTGCCCGGGCATCGGGCGGTGGTCCTTACAAGGATGACCTGCTCAAGAATGTGCCCAAACAACTGGTCGCCAAGTATTTCACGCAGGATAACGGGGACTACTGGGTTAAAAAGGAAATCAAGGAAAAAGCGGTTTTCAGGCGGCATAATCTGCTGGCAGATAAATTCGAGACGGGGTTTGACCTGATCGTCTGCCGCAACGTGACGATTTATTTTACTGAGGAGGCCAAGGAGAAGCTTAATCAAAGGTTTTATGAGTCGCTAAGGGAAAACGGCGTTCTTTTTGTAGGCGCCACCGAATTTATGATCAACGCCCAAAAAATAGGCTTTGGCAAATTCGGATCATGTTTTTATCAGAAGAGAAATTCCGCGTCTTTGGCAAAAGTTTAATTAAGAATACTTATAGAAGGTAAAGAAAATGAGAAGGATTTCTGCTAAATACGCTAAACCGACCATGTTTCTGGGCAGGGCATTATATGACTGCTTCGGCAAACTGCTTCTAAAAGAGGGTACCAAGCTCTCGGCCGCGCAGGTCGAAAACCTGGAGGAACTGGGAGTGGGTGAGCTCTTCATTATGGATAAACGTGTGGATGATGTGGTGGCCTGGCCGCTGATAACGCCCGAACTGGAGGGGTCCATTGCGGCATCGCTAAGGCAGGTCCTGCGCAAGGCGCAGCATATCATCGGTTCAGGCAAAGCACAGATGATGGACCTTTCGTCCATAAGGCAGGGAGTTTTCGAGATGGTACAGCAGCTATTCCCGGTGGCCATGGGCGAACCGGTGGTTGTAGGCTGCCATTCTATCAAAGACTATGATTTCGTACACCCGGTTAAAGTGACCAGCCTTTCTTTGCTGATGGGCAAGGCCGCAGGACTGGGGCAAACAGAGCTCATCAACCTGGGCATGGCTACGCTGCTGCAGAATATCGGCTATGCTGCTCTGCCCGAAGGACTCGTCGAGAAAGAGACGCCGCTGGACCAATCAGAAATAATGACGGTGCAGAAGCATCCGTCGTACGGCGCTGAGATCGTTAAGCGCTATGGCCAGGCGTCTCAGGAGACGGCGCTGATAATCCAGCAGCATCACGAGCGCTGGAACGGCAGCGGATATCCTCAGGGGATAAGAGGCAGGAGCATCTGCCACGGGGCCCGCATACTGGGTATAACCGACAGTATCGTTGCGCTTGTATCCAAGCGGCCGCACAGGGGCTGTATACTTCCCAAGGAAGCGCAGGACTTCGTCAATGCTTTTTCGGGCGACCTGGGCGACGCAGATTTCCTCAGGCCTCACCAGGCCATGGAATTCATTGTGGCCTACAGCGGCGAGCTGTTCGACCCCGACCTGGTTAAGATTTTCACACAGCAATTGCCTACCTATCCCTCCGGGCTTATGGTGAAGCTCAATACCGGCGAAGTAGGCATCGTTTCCAATGCCAACTGCGGTTATTTTTCCAGGCCCAAAGTCCGTATTTGCTATGACAGCAATCTGCGGGAACTGGATAAAACTTATGATTATAACCTGGCTGATGCCGAGCATCAGAGAAAACTGATTACGCAGGTGATGGAATATTGAGAACGGGCGAAATTAGCACTGGAAGGTATTAACTAAATGCAGCGCATATCGGCAATATATGCCAGGCCTGGGATGGAGTTAGCGTCTCCGATCTGTGATAACTGGGGCGATATCGTTCTGCAGAAAGGGACGGTGCTCGACGCACGGGATATCGCCCAAATCGACGATATCGGTGTCGGCGAGCTATTTGTCAGTAATAAAAAAACCGAAGATATCCTGCCTTCCTGTTTTGTGCCTCCCCAGTTGGAAGGTGCGATATCCAAAGCCCTGCGCAGGGCCCTTATAGAATGCCGGACGATGTTGACCGGCCGGAGCCAGCAGCCCATCGACCTCATGCTTATGAATAACCTGATGGACGAGCTAATGGAATACATCCTTTCCGATGAAAAGGGAGATGCTTCGATAGCCGGCTGTTTTTCACTGCGTGATTATAATTATGTGCATCCCGTGAAAGTAGCGGCACTGTCTATGCTGATAGGCAGGGCCAGCGGTATGAATAAACGTGAAGTTAAACAGGTGGGCGTGGCATCCCTGTTCCAGAACGTTGGCTACGTACTGTTGCCGCAGGGCATTCTGGATAAGCCGGGGTATTTAAATAACGCGGAAATGAAGGCAGTGCAGAGACATCCCGTATATGGCTCGCAAATCATGGCGCGCTATACCGAGATCGGACCTGAGACAGCTAATATCGTCTTACAGCATCATGAAAGATGGAATGGCAGCGGTTACCCCTTCGGTTTGAAGGGCATAGATATATGCCTCGCGGCCCGGATACTCGGCATAACCGATGTGGGTTTTGCCCTGGCTTCCAAGCGGCCCCACCGTGAAGAATTCCTCCCTTCTTTTGCCATTGAGCACAGCATAGTATCTTCGCAGGATGCTATCGAATATATTTTTGCCTATAGCGGAGAACTGTTCGACCCTGATCTGGTCAAGGTATTTGCGAAAACGGTCCCGGTTTATCCGACAGGGGCGATGGTCAAACTTAACGATGGGCGAATGGGTATAGTCAGTAAGTCCAATCCGGAATGTTTGAGAAGGCCCACAATCCGGATTATAAGCACATCGTCCAAAGAGTTGGTGGAAGAAATGCCCGA
>CAWKFY010000036.1:0-37686 GCA_963848815.1 uncultured Chloroflexia bacterium | reverse complement strand
AACGAGATACCCACACAGTCGAACCAGCCGTCGGGGAAGGGCAGCTTGGCTATCTCCGAGTTGACGAATTTTATGTTCTTGCCCCCGGCAAAATGGGCGGCTTTTTCGGCTGCTTTGTCCAGCATGGGCTGGCTATAATCGACGCCGATGATCTTCGGGCTGTAGTCCGCCAGCCGGGCTATTTCGACGGTGAGGTCGCCCGTGCCGCAGCAGATGTCGAGTATGTGCCCGGGCCGTGAAGAGAGGCATGCCAGAGCAGCCTGCTTCCTCCAACCGCTGTCCATGCCCAGCGTGATGACATGGTTGATCAGATCGTAGCGCTCGGGTATGGCAGTGAATATACGGTGCAACGGTTTGGGGTTCGGCGCGGTCCGGTTCTTCCACCATTCTAAATCCCTAGACCTTGAAAACGCCGGACAAAATGTAGCCGATACCGGTGAGAAGCTGGGTCAACAGCACCACCATCACATTGTTAGCCATAGCAGGCAGCAGCTTGCTCATATCTTCGGACTTGAACGAGCCCTGTATGGCCTTTATGGCGAGAGGTAGGGTAAACAGTGCGATCAGGCAGAATATCGGCATCGCCTTAAAGATGACTGCGCCGACAATCCAGACATAGGTCAAAAGCGTGAAGACCGTATAAGAAAATGGCCGCGTTGCGCCTTCCCATGGTTATAGGCAGTGTTTTCCTGCGCCCTATCTTATCGGCTTCGATGTCCGGAAATTCATTGAGCAAAAGAAGATTGTGCACCAGAAAACCTGAGGGGATGGCGGCGATCAGGGCAGGCCAGGTGTACATGCCCGTCTGTGCGAAGTAAATCCCCAGCACCGGCAGAACCCCCAGCCCCAGTCCCGGCGACCACTCGGGCCAGTATCCGCGCAGAATCAGCGGGCTGTAAAGAATTATGCAGACGGCTGCTAGGATGATGAGGGGCAGCAGCAGCCAGCCTTTTATCCACACGAAATAAGCTCCTATTATGGCATCGACGATCAGGCAAACGATTCCGATCCACAATGCTTCGTTGGGCTTGACCAGTCCGGCCTTAATCAGGCCGCTTCCGCCGCTGAAGGGCGTCACGTTGGTGGCCTTGTCGATTCCGCTTCTATAGTCGAAATAGTCGTTCAGCGAGTTACAGGCGGCGTGAGCCAGGACGAGGCCGATACCGGCGATAATGGCGTTGATAAGGTTGAAGTAGCCCTCGTACCATGCTATGCATGTGCCCAGGATAGCCAGGACAATCGCCAAGGTTAAAAATTGCGGCCGCGTCTCCAAGAAATACAGCTTTAATTTCATGTTGTTCTCCGATGCAGGAATATACGATTATAACATAAAAGCGAGGCTTCGAGACTAATATGCTTAGAAGTTGTAAAATAAGATCAGGAATAAATCGAGAACATCATCAAATAGGGTGGCGCTATGATTGATGAAAAGGCCATTGAAAACATCAGGCAGCATGGGTGTACGGGTGGAACTGGCCAGAAAGCAAAACAACTACTCGTCGATGATATTGGCTTTCCCATAAACCAAAAAGCGGAATACGCCATTATCACAGGATGTTTCCAGCCGGAGGGAATGCCGCATGTTTTTCGCGCCTTCAAAAACGTGCTGGACCATTTCAAACTCGATTATACACTGCTTGGGAAGGAATATTGCTGCGGCTGGCTGGCATTCGGCCAGATGGCGGTGATCACCAAAAACACCGAAGACATTGCCAGGTTCAAAGATCTTTCCAGGGAGTTCATAGCCGAGAACTTCAAACAGGCCAAAGAGCTAGGCGCCCGCTCAATAGTGCTGTTCTGCACAGCCTGCGAACCTAACTACACGAACTGCAGGGATTTAACCGACCTGGAGGTCATTACATACCCGCAACTTATGGACCGCTATTTCAAGCGCTGCAAACTGCGAAGGAAAATCGACTATTATGCTGGCTGTTACCGCTTCCGCCGCCGGCTAACCGATGTGCCTGTTGATACGCAAGCCGCCCTCAGCGTCCTCAACAAGATTGAAGGGCTGGAGGTAAATACCCTGGATAGCAAACTTTGCTGCAATATACCGCCGCATATGGATGAACTTTCAGGTTCGATCAAGAGTGATACGGTGGTAAATATCTGCACCGGTTGTTACTACGCTCTCAAAGCCAGGCTGGGGGGCAACCCAAATATAGAAGTTAAAATGCTTCCTGAAATAGTGTGGGAGGCTATACAAGAGCAATAATAGTCCAGCGTCAGGCACTGGCCTTTCTAAAACGGCAGCTTCTCCACCCTGACGTCCGGCAACAGCTTCTCAACATCTTCCTTGTGGCATAGCTCCGTGCCGGATGTCAGCGTGGCAGCTGTGCCGCAGGCGGCGGCGAGGCGCGAGGCTTCTTCCAGACTGCCGCCCTGGCTGAGTTTGAGCACCAGGCCGGCTACCGCCGAATCACCGGCGCCCACCGTGCTCATTACCTGCACGTCGGGCGGTACCACTTTATAAACGGCGTCCTTGTCCGCAATGATCATGCCATCCCGGCCTCTCGAAATGCAAACTATTTTTATGCCGGTGCTCACCAGCTTTTTCGCGGCGTGAACAATATCTTCTTCGGTATTAAGCTCGGTGCCGAGCAGTCCCTGAGCTTCCCTGACGTTGGGCTTGATGATATCCGGCGTGGCCTTCACTCCCTCTTTAAGCCATTGGTCTGCCGAGTCCAGCACAGTCACTATCCCCTGGCTTTTCACCTTGTCGATCAGCACATGATAGATATCGTCAGGTACCCCCGGCGGCACGCTACCCGCAAAAACCATATAGCGGGGACGGCGCTTGAGCCGGGTTATCTTGTCGATCATCTTCTTTATCTCGCCGGGCGCTATCTCCGGTCCGGGCGCAGATATCCTGGTCTGTTTGTGAGTCTTGAGGTCAGTGATGATGAAATTACTCCTGATCTCCAGCTTGATTTGCGTGAAATCGCAGGGCACGTCCTTTTGTTTTAAGATTTTCTTGAGAACGTCCCCGTCGATCCCGCCTATCAATCCGTAGGCTATAGTATCGCCGCCCAACAGGTAGACAACCCGGGATACGTTTATCCCCTTGCCACCCGGCATGTAAGAGAAGCTGACCCAGCGGTTGGTATCGTCGAGGACCAGGTTCTCTACGGCTACATGCCTGTCCAACGACGGGTTCAGAGTTACGGTGGCAATCATTCTATTTTCTCCACTTTTAGCATATTGGTGCTGCCGGCCTGCCCGACGGGCAGCCCTGCCGTTACTACTACCAGGTCCCCTTTCTCAACGCGTCCGTATTTCCTGGCGGCGCTTGCAGCCTGTTTAAACATATTCAGGACTGCCCGGGGTTCATTTACCTTGAGGGCTGTTACTCCCCAAGTTAAGGATAGTTGCCGCTGAGTCGACTCGCTGGGAGTAATGGCCAGTATTTGTGTGCGCGGCCTGTACTTCGAGACCCTGCGGGCCGTGCTCCCCGAGGAAGTATAAGCAATAACAGCCTTGGCTCCCAACTGGTGCGCCACATGGCAGGCGGCATAGCTTATGGCATCATCGGTAAGCGGCTGCAGGTCCTTGCCCCTGCCGGCAAAGTTCTCTTCATAAGGCAATGCGCCCTCCGCCTCCATGGCAATCAGGGACATCATTTTGACCGCCTCCACGGCATAGTGGCCTATGGCGGTCTCCTCGGAAAGCATGGTCGCATCGGCGCCGTCGAAAATAGCATTGGCCACATCGGTAGCCTCGGCCCGCGTGGGGAGCGGTGAATCCACCATCGACTCCAGCATCTGCGTGGCCACGATTACCGGCTTGCCGGCATGATTGCACTTGCTTATCAAGTCTTTTTGAATGATGGGGACTCTCTGTATCGGCACCTGCACGCCAAGGTCTCCACGGGCCACCATTACTCCGTCAGCAGACGCAAGAATCTCATCGAAATTATTCAGCCCCTCGGTCCTCTCGATCTTAGCTATTATCTGGGCCAGGGAACCTTTGTCCCGTAGAAATTGCCGTACCTTGATGACGTCGTCGGCCCTGCTGACAAACGAGAGGCCCACGAAATCGATCTCCTGTTTGATGGCGAAATAAAGATTTTCCCAGTCGTCTTCAGTTACAGCATCGACGTCCCAGGTAACACCCGGTACCGTGACGCCTTTGTTGTCGAACAGCCTTCCTCCCGTAATCACCCTGCACTTCACGTCGTGATGGCTGATGGATATTACCTCCAGCTTGATCAGGCCATCATCCAGGAAGATATCCTGCCCCAGCTTTACATGTTTCGGCAATTCGGGCAGGTCCACCGAGACCTGTTTATCATCCCCCAGCACGTCTTTAGTGGTAAGCACAAACTCGTCGCCCTCTTTTAGCTTGACTCCACCCTTCTTGACCTTGCCCGTACGATCCTTGGGACCCGCCAGGTCTAATAGAAACGCCAGTGGCTGCTTCAGCTTTGCAGCTTCCTGGCGCATGGTCTCGATATACCTGGCATGCTCATCCTGCGTACCATGCGAGGCATTGATGCGCGCAACATTCATGCCGGCCTGGAGCAATTGCTTTATCATAGGAGCCGAGCTGCTGCTGGGTCCTATGGTGCAAACAATTTTGGTTCTGCGCGACGGCGTATTAAGGTTGTCAGGTTTGCTTTGGTTCTTCGTCATTATTAATTTAATATTTCCTGTACCAGTCCTGGTCTATATCAACCAGGTTTGAAGCATTCAAACCCAGTTTGAGATACCAGGGCCTGGCGTATTTTTCTGTGATATGGGCCAGCTCTTCCATTCTCTTGCCCGCCACTATCTTAAAATACTCAATCCTCTTGGGCCTCTCAGCTATCTGCATGGCCTCCTGCCAGATGGCCCTGCCACCCAGAAATCCGGATGCGCCCGACTTGCAGGCGATGGTTACCTCGTCTTTGAACGTTTCATAATCTACCCCGGCGCTGAGAATGACCCAGGGCGTACGCGAGGCGGCGTCAAGCTGTTTGCAGTATTTCGCCAGTTCGGAGACATCCTTGTCATATTTCATATCCGCTGGGAACTCGGCCTTCAGCACATCGATGGGAAGGGCTGTAATCTGCCTGGCTGTCTCGACGACCATGTCGGGCAGCCTGGCGGCGAACTCTTTAGAGTCCATTTCTTCGCCCTCTATCCGGTAGGTCTTGGGCTCGACCAGGAAGGGGATATCATATTTAATGCACTCGTCAGCAACTTTGGCGATGGTCTTGAGCTGTTTATCGGCCAGTTTCTTGATGTCGGGACGGTAATAGACCAGCATCTTTACAGCCGAGGCGCCCATGCGCTTGATCTTTTCCACTCCCCAGTCTTTGAGAAGCTCGGTCAGCCGTCCCATAGGGTCCTTCTCATAGCCGGTGGCTTCGACGCTGACCAGCAGGCCCACCCTGCCGCTCAATACATTGCCCGCTATGCACTGCGCTGCACCGTATTCCGGGTCCAGCAGTATGCCGCTGGCATGCCGGCCAAAGGCGGAACACATATCCAGCTTCATATTAACCAGCTCCGTATAGTCCGGCACTCCGTGTTGTGCATCCTCCATCATGGAAATCAGGCCCGCCCTGTGGTCCATGGCACACATGACGAAGATGCCCGGCTTCCTGGATATCTGCTGAAGCCCCCTTATTTTACCGATGGTCAAACTCTTCATTATCCCTACCCCCGTATAGTCATAGCACAGATAAATATAGCTGTTTACAGATGCGCTGACAAGTCTACTCCAACTACTGCGGGAAACTCTAAAGACTAAGCTATGAAACCTTAGGCTTGTGTGAAACTCACTGTAGTAGTAAAGCAGGGGACTCATAGGCCCCGCACCACAGGTTCAATCCCAGTCGCTGCCAAATAAGAGGGCTTTTAGAAAATCTGGTAAGAAGAATTTCTATTTCCAATGCCAATAAGAGGGTATTTAGAAAGCAGTAGAATTTAGGTATCTAATCTTGGTGGTTTTGATCATCTGTAGCATTTTGTTGCTAAACGAATAAATGTAGTTCCATTGCGATCATTTACTCTTGGGAGTATGATATACCTAAGCCAAAATATCTGCGTTGTGACCATAGTAGTCTACCAAACCTATGAGACTTCGGGTATGTTGCAATTGCAAATCACCATGTCGGTATAAGCCGAAATGGAAGGAGGGTTAAGTGAAAAGTCTCACGCTTACCATTGATCTCGTGCCTGAAACTTGCTGGTTTAATAATCTTAGAACCAAAATGACTCAAACTAATTGGGACAAGGTTCGAAAGCAAGCATATGCTCAGTACAATAACGTATGTGGCGTCTGTGGCGATGCGGGGCAACTCAATTGTCATGAGGTTTGGGAATACGATGATACGAATTTTAGGCAAACTCTTCAAGGTTTTATTGCCCTTTGTAATATGTGTCATCATGTAAAACATATAGGATGGGCTGGCATATTAGCCAAAGAAGGTAAACTGGATTTTGACACAGTTGTAGCGCATTTTTTGAAAGTGAACAATTGCGATATGCAGACATTTGAAAAACATTATGAAGAGGCTTTTAGAATTTGGAGAGAACGTTCTTTACACCAATGGAAAACAGATTTTGGCAGATATGCTAATCTGATTTCGCATAATGGCTAAAGGCTCTAGCCACTGTTATTGCAGTTGTGTCAAGACATTTCCGTTTGGGAGGGAAAAATGAAGTGCGATCCAATCAGAGAATTACAAGAAATAAGAAACCAACTTTCATATTCGAAAAGAATGGGCTTCCTATTGGGGGCTGGAACATCAAAGTCAATTGGGATTTCGGATATTGATTCATTAACATCTAAGGTTCTTGGCATGATTGATCCAAAATACAAAACAAATATAGAAGGTGTGAAAAAATGTTTAAACTACCCGAAATGTAATATTGAGGACATACTCAGTCATATTCGTCTTGTAAGAGAAATTACTTCTGAGAATGCCAGTAAGAGCTATGAAGGGCTAGATGGAGAACGCGCTAAATCCGTTGATTTGGCTATTTGCGGCAAGATATACGAAGTTATTCTGGAAGAGGAGAAGGCTGCCGACCTTACCGCAACAAAGAGATTTGCTAGTTGGCTCAATTGGTTAGGAAATGATTTCACAAAAGAACTCTTTACCCTAAACTACGATCTGGTAATGGAGAGATCTTTTGAGAGCCTGCAAGTGCCTTACTATGACGGCTTCGTTGGTGCAAATGAACCATTCTTTTTACCTGAAAGTCTAGAAAGAGACTTAAAGGATAATCCGCCATTTTCATGGATCAGACTATGGAAATTGCACGGTTCTCTAGGGTGGTATTGGCAAGGGAAAACAAAAGAACAATCAGAAAGGATTGTGAGATTAGGGGTTTATGGCAGGAAGCCTGATGGAACGAGTGAGATAGTCATTTATCCATCACGAGATAAATACATAGATAGCCGAAAACAACCATTTATTTCGTATTTTGACAGACTAAGGTCATACCTCCTTGATGGGGAAGGATTATTTATGATTACTGGGTATTCTTTTAATGATGCCCATGTCAATAGTATTATTTTCGACTGTTTGAGACACAACAATAGATTACATATAATGGGATACTTTCATTCAGACAAAACCATTGACAGTCTCCAGTCAAAGGGACATTTGCATCTAAATTTCTATGCTTACGGACCAACCAAGGCCATAATAAAAGGAAATATTGCAGAATGGGAAAAGTTGATGAAGGACGATGCTTTGGATCAATTTTGGGATGCGACGACAAATGAGTTCACGCTAGGAGATTTTAAGAAGTTAGTAGATTTTCTTTTGTTGTGTTCCGGCAAGAGAGAAAAGATTGAAAAGGGCATGGTGACATCGTGAAAAATGAAGTCACATACCTAGGTAAAGTAATAAATGTAGATAGCAGCACGGTTGAGGTAGAAATCTGCAGTGACATTCCATCGGCTGCTCCGATAATAGATGGGCGTGTTTACAAACTGGGTCAGATAGGCACCTTCGTTAAGATTCCAGTGGGTAACCTTACTTTATTTGGAGTCGTCTCTTCTGTAAGTAATGTGTCCAGCAAAATGGAAAGTACCTACGAACCTGACTATGGCAGCAGATTTTTGGAAGTTCAGCTTGTTGGAGAACAAATCGGGAGTGGCAAATTTGAGAAAGGAGTGGGCACGTATCCTACCATAAATGATGAGGTGCACATTGTTACTGAAGACGATCTTGGACAAATATACGGGAAGTTTGAGGAAGGTCTGGTCGAGATAGGAAAACACTCTTCATCCAACAATTTATCTGTCTTTCTTGACTTACATTATCTCGTATTAAGGCATAGTGCCATTCTTGGCTCGACTGGCAGTGGTAAGTCTAATACGGTTGCCCAGGTTTTGAAAAATATTTTGAAAGATTACCCTGGATCGCGGATTGTTCTCATCGATATACACGGCGAATATAAGACAGCCTTTGAAAGTGCCGCTAAAATATTCCGAATAAATGATGCGGTCAGCCCTCTCTGGATTCCTTTTTGGGCAATGACATTTGATGAGTTGGCTTATTTCTTGGTGGGACGATCTGTTGGGCAAGAGCGTCTCGATGATAAGAGACTACGAGAAGAGATTGTTAGCATGAAAAGAGCTAACGCAGATAAGCTTAAGGCGGGAAAAGTTGTGCCGGAGTTCATAACTGCTGACTCCCCAATTCCATTTGATATCAGACTGATGTGGCACAATTTTAATCGCGAGGTATACGGCACTTTTTCAACGGCAAGCCAGGATGATCAGAATCGTAGCACTGAGGAACTTATTGACGCAGGTAATCCGGCTGGGCTGATTCCAGCCAAGTTCAGACCATATAGCATGGGAGCAATCGCTCCTTTTAAATCAAAACTTCAAACGATGTACGCTTATGAAGAGAAAATACATTCTCGTTTGAAGGATAGCAGGTTTGATTTCTTATTCCATCCTGGAGATTATTACGATACATCATCCAAATTTGATATGGATCAACTACTCCGCGATTGGATTGAACAAAAGAGTAGGCTTACTATTTTGGATCTTAGCGGAGTCCCTTTTGAATTAGTAGATATTTCGGTTGGACTGATAACTCGGATCATCTTTGATAGCATGTACTGGGGAAGATTTGAACCCTATACAGGAAGGAATCGTCCTCTTCTTATGGTTTATGAGGAAGCGCACTCATATTTGTCCAAAGCTGAATTGAACGTGCAGGCCCCAGGATATGCAAGGAGGGCTGTTGAAAGGATTTTTAAGGAAGGCAGAAAATTTGGTATTGGAGCCATGGTGGTAACTCAAAGGCCTTCAGAAATAGCTGAATCAATCCTCGCACAAGTGGGCACATTCATTGCTCTGAGACTAACAAATAGCACTGATAAGAATTCCGTTCAAGCCGCCGCTCCAAACAATATGATAAGCCTTATGGAATTGCTTCCATCGCTGCGAATTGGTGAAGCCATCGTTGTGGGAGAATCAATAACTATACCAAGCCGTGTACGAATTGATCTGGTTGAGCCTAGACCTAGTAGTGATGATCCCAAGCTAGTAAAAAGCTGGAAGAACACATTTAAGCAAGATGCAAGCAATTACGTAAAGGTCGTAAAAGCTCTACGGGAGCAAAAACACATCTAGGAGATAGTTATGGAGATGGTTCCAGTTGATTCTTCTCATATAATGGCTGTGGGCTATGATCCTGATCAAGCAAGACTTGAGATCGAATTCAAAGATGGAAGCGCATATGAATATTATGATGTGTCCCAATATATCTATGACGAGTTCCTCCTTGCCGAATCTAAAGGCAAGTACGCACACAAAAACATATACAAAGTTTTTAGGCAACAAAGGATACGGTGAGGGAGTCTAACCCCTACGGGGCATAACGCCTTAACTCACTACATTTGGTATAATTCCCCCAAAACTAAAGGAAGGATCCCTTGCCAGACAAAGCGGAGATATTCCCGCACGATGATTCTCTCGAGAAGCTGCCAGCCCCTGAACGGGAGAAGAAGCTGAACGCTAAACTCAAACGGCTGGTCAAATACGCTTATGACAACGCGCCCGGCTTCAAAGCCCGCATGGATGCAGCAGGTGTCCAACCGTCTGATATTAAATCTATGGCCGACCTGCCCAGGATACCTGTTCTGCGTAAGGATGATTTGATCCGGTTGCAAAAGGAAAATCCTCCTTTTGGCGGCTATCTGGCGGTGCCCTTGAGCGAGGTGGAGCGCATATACCAGTCTCCCGGTCCCTTGTTCGACCCCCAGCGCAAGATCAGAACCAACCCGGGTATGGCCGGAGCCGGCAAGGGCCAGATCGTGATGAATACCTGGTCCTACCACATCACACCTGCCGGCATGATAATGGACCGCGTTTTGCGGGGCATGGGATACACAGTTTTCCCGGCTGGCACGGGCAATACCGAGCTTCAGGTCCAGATCATGCATGATCTGAAGGCAAGCGGGTTCGTGGGAACACCCTCTTTCCTGGCGGCCATCATCAAGAAAGCCGAGGATATGGGCTACGATTTTAAGAAGGACTTCCACCTCAAGTTCGCCATGGTATTCGGCGAGATGGGCGGCGATGCGTTGCGGAAAATGTTCACGGAGAAGTACGGAATAGCCTGTCCCGGAGGCGACACCTATGTTACCGCCGATATCGGTATAATAGCCACCTCCTGCAGTCAAAATACCGGCATGCATGTGAGTACAGATGTCATCGTGGAGATAGTCGACCCGGCCACGGGCAAGCCTTTACCCGCCGGAGAAGTAGGCGAGGTGGTAGTCACCCCCTTTGACGAGGTCTATCCCCTCATCCGCCTCGGAACGGGCGACCTATCATCACTGGTGATGGATACCTGCGTGTGCGGCCGCACAACACCACGTCTGCCCAAGATCGTGGGCAGAAGCGGTGAAGCGGTAAGGGTGCGCGGAATGTTCGTCCACCCCAGGCAGTCCGATGAGGTCATAGCCAAATACCCTGAGATAGCCGCCTACCAGTTGATCGTGACCCGCAGAGAAAACCGGGACGAAATGCTGCTGCAGGTCGAACTGGCGTCTGAACCGAAGGATAAAGAGGCCTGGCTGGAATCCCTTAAGAAGGACTTTCAGGGCGTCTGCAAGGTCAGATTCGATAATATCGAGTATGTGAAAACCGATAGCATCGCCAAAGATGCAAAAAAGATAATCGATAAACGTGTCTATTAAGGATTAACATGAACTACTCGTATAAATTCGTTGCCGTCGCCGCCCTCTTCGTGACCTGCCTGCTGGCGGCCAATATCCTTATCGTCAAGCAGATCGACGTCTTCGGCCTGACGCTGCCTGCTGCCATAATAATTTTTCCGCTCAGCTATGTCTTCGGCGACATCCTGACCGAGGTCTACGGTTATGCCCAGGCCAGGCGTGTCATCTGGCTGGGCTTTTTCTGCAACCTGCTGCTGGTCATTGCCATCTGGATAGTGCAGATACTGCCCGCAGCGTCCGTATTCGATGCCCAGGCAGCCTACGTACGCATACTGGGAAATACGCCGCGCTTCCTGGTCGCTTCTTTCCTGGCCTACCTGGCGGGTGAGTTCCTGAACTCTTATGTTCTGGCCAAAATGAAGATCCTCACGAAAGGTAAATGGCTGTGGACCAGGACCATAAGCTCCACGGTCGCAGGACAGGGCGTAGATACGATCATAGTGCTCTCCATAGGCTTTTACGGCACGCTGCCCGGCGGGAGTTTTACTGACCATGATGCTCTGGCACTGGATATTCAAATCGGCCTACGAGATCGTGGCCACGCCTTTCACCTACTGGCTGGTCGGCCATCTCAAGAAGACGGAGCATGTGGACAAATACGACTACGGGACCAACTTCAATCCCTTGCGGGCGGATTGAGCAGGGCATAGAATTTAAGGAAGAGTGGAACCGAAGTTTATAACCGATGTCAACGTCGGCAAGCTGGGCAAATGGCTGCGGCTGATGGGATATGATACTCTGTTCTTTGACGAACACGACGATGGGCTGATGGTAAAGGCCGCCATAGCACAGGGGCGCATCGTTCTCACCAAAGACTCCGAATTTATGAAACGCCGGGCTATAACCACAGGCAAGGTTAAGGCAATCCTGGTCAGCAGCGATCGCCCGGACCAGCAGCTATCGACCGTACTCAGCGCCCTGAAGCTAGACAAGGGATACAGACCTTTTACACGCTGCCTTGAGTGCAACTCGTTGCTGGTAAGCAGGGAAAAAAGTGAGGTGGAGGGCCTGGTCCCGCCGAGGGTCTATGATAAGCATGACCAGTATATGCAGTGCCCTTCGTGCGGACGTATTTACTGGAAGGGAACGCACTGGCAGGCAATGTCCGGGAAACTAAGCCGGTTGGTTCCTGCTGCGCAGGAACAGAAAGGAGAAGCACCATGAAGATAGTTACCTCCCAGCAGATGATGGAAATCGATCAAAAAGCGGCGGCGGCAGGCATAGCCACGGAGTTCCTCATGGAAAATGCTGGCAGAGAGGTAGCCAGGGAAATCCGTAAATTCGTTGACTATATAGCTGCCAAAAATATCCTTATATTCGCCGGGCCCGGCAATAACGGGGGAGATGCGCTGGTAGCCGCACGTTATCTTGATGAATGGGGCGCCAAGGTGAGCGTTTACCTCTTAAGCGACCGCAGCAAACAGGATAAAAATTTGCTGCTGGCGAAAAAGCAGGAGATCCCCCTTTATTTCGCCTCCAAAGACCAGAAAGGCGCCAGGCTCAAGAACCTGCTTTCCTCAGCCGAGATCGTGATCGACGGCATACTGGGCACAGGAAGGTCCAGGCCGATCGAGGGCGTCTTTAAGGAAGTTCTGAGCATGATCAACCAGGAAAAACTTAAACGGCCCGGGATGATCATCGTGGCCGTGGACCTGCCCACAGGCCTCAATGCGGATACGGGAGAAGTCGATCACAGTTGTCCTCATACCGATCTCACCATTACGCTGGGACTTCCCAAGCCCGGCCTTTACAATTTCCCTGGAGCGGAGAGGGCGGGCCATGTGGTTATAGCCGATATCGGCATTCCTCCCGAACTGAGCAAAGCCATCCAGACCGAACTCATAACCCGGGATTGGGCCAGGACAGCCCTCCCATTGCGTCCCGCTTATGCCAATAAAGGGACATTCGGCAGGGTACTGGCCATCGTAGGTTCTGAAAACTATATAGGGGCTGCATACCTGGCCTGCATGGGAGCGGCCAGGGTGGGGGCCGGCCTGGTGACGCTTGCAACACCTAAAAGCGTGCAGGCAGCACTGGCGCCCAAGCTGACCGAGATAACGTATGCTCCGCTGCCGGAATCGGCCAGCGGGCTACAGCCGGAGAAGGCGGCTGCTGTAATAACTGGATATACTGCCTTATTACAAGGTGGTGCTGATGGGTTGCGGCCTGGGACAGCATCCGCTTACCAAAGAGTTCGTGAAAAAAGTATTCCTGGACCTTCCTGAAAAACCTCCTGTGCTGGTCCTGGATGCCGACGCGCTGAATATTTTGTCGGGCATATCAAAGTGGTGGAAGAGGCTGCCGGCCGGCACTGTGCTCACTCCTCATGCAGGAGAGATGGCCCGCCTTCTGGGCACATCCATCGACGATGTTCAACGTACCCGACTGGAGACGGCCAGAAAGGCCTCTTTAGAATGGAAGAAGACGGTAGTTCTCAAGGGAGCTTTCTCTATCATTGCCGAGCCGGGCGGGAACGTAAGAGTGAGTGATGCTGCAAATGCGGGGCTGGCGACGGCGGGCACAGGCGACGTACTGGCCGGAGCCGTTGCCGGAATGGCAGCGCAGGGCATATCTATTTTCAATGCGGCATCGCTCGGCGTTTACCTGCACGCCCAGGCCGGCGAAGCTGTCAGGGAGGATTTGGGTGACGCCGGCATGCTGGCAGGGGACCTGCTGCCTGTATTACCCAAAGTTATAAAGAGGCTGAAAGAACGATAGACTGCAGTACGTCATTGCTGGTAAGGCAGTGATTTCCTAGCTATTTTATGTAATAATAAAATACCAATGCTGTTAGCTATCGATATCGGCAATACCAATGTTACCTTCGGGGTATTCGAAGGCGAACATATCAAGGCGACCTGGCGCGTTTCCACGGCCATACACCGAATGCCGGACGAATATGCCAACCTTATGCTCTCGCTCATGGAGAGACAGGGCGTTAAGGCGTCTCAAATAGACGACGTCATCATCTGCAGCGTGGTACCTCCCCTGCTGTTGATCTTCGAGGAGGTCTGTAAACGCTATCTGAGAAAAAACCCTCTGATCGTTGAAGCGGGCGTCAAGACCGGCGTCCGCATCGATATGGACAACCCACGCGAGGTGGGCGCCGACCGTATAGTCAACGCCGTGGCGGCCCACCACCTCTACGGCGGGCCAGTTATCGTGATAGACTTGGGAACGGCTACGACGATGGACGTGGTAGCCAAGGGCGGCAAATACATAGGCGGCGCCGTCGCTCCCGGCATCGCCATCTCCACCGAGGCGCTCTTCACCCGCACGGCAGTGCTGCCCAGGATCGAGCTTGCACTGCCTAAAAAAGCCATAGGCAGGAATACCGTGGCGGCCATGCAGTCGGGCATAGTATTCGGCTACATAGGACTGATCGAAGGCCTGATAACGCGCATACAGAGCGAGCTGGATGAGAAAGCCAAGGTGGTGGCGACAGGCGGATTCGCCACTCTGATGGTGCGGGCGACCAACCTTATAGACGAGATCAACCCCGACCTGACCTTGATCGGGCTTCGCCTGATATATAATATGAACAGGGAATAAGGAGCCTGCAAATATGGCTACGAAGGTTAAAACGATCGTACTGGGCATAACCGGCAGCATATCCGCCTACAAGGCCGCCGACCTCGCCGCCCGCTTCACCAAGGACGGTTTCCGCGTTGACGCCATATTCACCGAGTCGGCCCTGAAATTTGCCACGCCCATGACCATGCGCAACCTGACCGGCCGGCCCGTGGTCACCTCAATGTGGGACCTGTCCTCCGAATTCAGCGTTGAGCACGTGGCTCTCTCCGAAGCAGCGGATGTCGTATTGGTTGCGCCAGCCAGCGCCAATATCATCGCCAGGCTGGCCAACGGGATCGCGGATGACATGCTTACCTGCACTATTCTTGCTACCAAAGCGCCGGTCATAATTGCGCCTGCCATGAACGATAATATGTGGGCCAACCATGTGACCCAGGATAACGTGGCCAAACTGAAAAAACGCGGCTTCATCTTCGTGGGGCCTTCCTACGGCAGGCTGGCTTCGGGCAAAATGGGCCTGGGACGGTTGACCGAGCTGGACGAGATATACGGGGTGACCCTGCAGGTGCTGGGGAAGAGGGGCGACCTGGCTGGCAAACACCTGGTCGTCACGGCCGGCGGCACACAGGAACCCGTCGATCCGGTACGCTGCCTTACCAACCGCTCATCGGGCAAGATGGGATACGCCATCGCAGAAGCAGCCCGCAACAGGGGTGCGGAGGTTACTTTGATCAGCGGGCCGACGTCGCTGGCCAGACCGGCTGGAATCAAATTCGTTGACGTCAAAACGGCCGAGGATATGTTGAAAGCTGTATCGGACGCTACAAAGAAGTCCGATGCCCTGATAATGGCGGCCGCCGTAGCGGATTTCCGCCCGTCAAAAGCGTCGGGAAGTAAAATCAAACGCGCGGACCTCAACAAACTTGTAATAGAGCTCGAAAAAACTCCTGATATACTGGATACGGTCAGGGGTGATTTCGTTCGTGTGGGCTTTGCCGCCGAGAGCGACAACGTGATCGCCAACGCTGCAGACAAAGTGAAACGGAAAGGGCTCGACCTGATCGTGGCCAATGACATAACCGAGAAAGGGAGCGGATTCGGGACGGATACAAACCGCGTAGCTATAATCGACAGCCAGGGTAAAGCTGAGGAATTGCCCCTTCTGACCAAATATGAGGTAGCCAACAAATTATTGGACAGGTTAGCCAGTCTTCTGAAAAGGAAGCATTTATGAAAAGGGAATTTACGGGCATAATTGAAAAACACGGCAAATGGTATGCAGGCTATATTGAAGAAATACCGGGTGTCAACACTCAGGGACACACTTTAAAAGAAGTCAGGGAAAACCTGAAAGAAGCTCTCGAGCTAATCATTGAAGCAAATAGGGAATTATATTCAAGAGAACATACTAAGGCCCCTATCGTCAGAGAATCCATTGAAATAAATATTTAAGATCGACCCTGATGAAGCGAAAGGACCTGGTCCTGTATTTGCATAAACATAACTGCCGCATACTTAGGGAAGGTAAAAAACACAGCGTTTATTACAATCTAAACAACTTAAAAACATCTACTATTCCAAGACACCGTGAGATCAATGATTTCACTGTCAAAGGCATTTGCAGAGACCTTGGTATTCCAATGATTAAGTAATGTTGTGGATAGCCCCGACCAATTTTGCGGGCGAGTTAAACCTTTTAGCATTACCGATAGAGACATCCTTAATACCCAAATTGAAGAAACAAAAGAAAAATGGAAGATGACTCCAACCTAATCCATGAAAAAGTCCTTGGCCGCTTACTGGCGTTGACCGATGGCGTCTTCGCCTTCGCCATCACTCTATTGATAGTGAACGTAGCACTGCCAGCGGGCACTCTCCAGGCCGATTTGCAGGCTGCCTTGAGGCATCTTTGGCCAAAGTACATGGCTTTTGTCATCAGCTTTATTGTTATTGGCCTCTATTGGTCCATTCATGTGCGCCAATTCCGCGTAATCACGAAATACAACTCGCAATTAATGTGGCTGAACTTGCTGTTCCTGCTGTTCATTGTCATTATCCCGTTCTCAACCAGCGTGCTGAGCGACTTCCACGGGCAGCTTCCAGTCATAATTTACGCTGCCAATATGGCCTGCGCCGGTTTCGCAGCGACAGGCACCTGGCTTTATGCAACACGGAACCACAGGCTGGTGGCTGAAAATCTTAGCGGAATATTCATTAAGCGCGGTATAATATCGAGACTCGTACCACCCATCATATTCTTACTGTCGATAGGCGTAGCCTTTTTTGATGCAACTATCGCCCAATTTTCATGGGTGAGCATCGGCGTAATTCATTTTATACTATCGAGAATATACAGGACGGCTGAAAAGGGCGAGAATATTTGATAACCGGGGTAAGACATGAGTGAAATACCTAAAGCCTACGAACCAGGCCCTGTTGAAAAGGAACGCTATAAGTTCTGGATGGAAAGCGGCTATTTCACGCCCAAAATCGACCACAAGAAGAAGCCCTTCGTCATCATCATGCCGCCGCCCAATGTCACCGGCGAGCTGCACCTCGGCCACGCCCTGACCGCCACCCTGGAAGACATCATGACCCGCTGGCACCGCATGAAGGGCGACCCCACCCTCTGGCTGCCGGGCGTCGACCACGCCGGCATCGCCGCCCAGGTGGTGGTGGAGAAGGCAGCTGGCCAAAGAAGGCCTGACCGCCACCAGCTCGGGCGGGAGAAGTTCGAGGAGCGATGTATGGCAGTGGGCGCAACAAGTCCCGCAGCGCCATCACCGAGCAGCACGAACGGCTGGGCGCCTCCTGCGACTGGACCCGCGAACGCTTCACCCTGGACGAAGGGCCCAGTCGGGCGGTGCGCACCACCTTCGTCCGCCTCTATGACAAAGGCCTGATCTACCGCGGCGAGCGCATCATCAACTGGTGCCCCCGCTGCGCGCACCGCCCTCTCCGACCTCGAGGTCAGACCACAAGGACCTGACCGGCAACCTGTGGTATGTGAGATATCCGCTGGAAGACGGCAGCGAGCTATATCACCGTGGCCACCACCCGCCCCGAGACCATCCTGGGCGATACCGCCGTGGCGGTCAATCCCGAGGACGAGCGCTATACCAAGCTGGTCGGCAAGAAAGCTGATTCTGCCCTTTATCAACCGGGTCATACCCATCGTCGCCGATGAGGCTGTCGACCCGGCCTTCGGCACCGGCGCGGTCAAGGTCACCCCGGCCCATGACCCGGTGGACTTCGAGATCGCCCAGCGGCATAACCTGCCTGTGATTCAACATCCTGAACCCCGACGCCACCATGAACGAGAACGCCGGGCCGTATGCAGGGCTGGACCGCTTCGACTGCCGCAAGAAGATGCGTCGAAGACCTGGAGAAAGAAGGGCTGCTGGTCAAGATCGAGCCCTACTCCCATGCCGTCGGCCACTGCCAGCGCTGCCAGACCATCATCGAACCTGATGGTCAGCAAGCAGTGGTTCGTCAAGATGGAGCCGCTGGCCAAACCGGCCATCGAGGCCGTGAACGACGGCAGGATCAAGATTATCCCCGAGCGCTTCACCAAGGTCTATCTGAACTGGATGGAGAACATCCGCGACTGGTGCATCAGCCGCCAGCTCTGGTGGGGACACCGCATACCGGTCTGGTACTGCCAGGACTGCGGCGAGATGATCGGTCGCTGTTGAAGACGCCCACAGACTGCGCCAAATGCGGCTCGAGCAGCGACCTGATACAGGACCCGGATGTGCTGGATACCTGGTTCAGCTCCGGGCTCTGGCCGCACTCCACCCTGGGCTGGCCGGACGAGACCGAAGACCTCAAGTATTTCTATCCTACCTCGGTCATGGAGACCGGCTACGATATCCTTTTCTTCTGGGTGGCCCGCATGATCATGATGGGCATCGAGGATATGGGCGAAGTGCCCTTCCACACGGTCTACCTGCACGGCCTGATACGCGACGAGAAGGGCGAGAAGATGAGCAAGATGAAGGGCAACGTGCTCAACCCGCTGACGGCCATCGACCAGTACGGCACCGATGCCCTGCGCTTCGCCCTCTCCACCGGCACCTCGCCCGGGCAACGATATGAAGATGGGTCAGCACCGGCTGGAGGCCGGCCGCAATTTCGCCAATAAGCTCTGGAATGCCGGCACGCTTCGTATTGATCATCGCTGGAGAAAGAACCCATGACGCAAGCAGGCCCTGGACAAGGTGGCCAAAAGCAAGCTGACGGAGACCGAAGACCGCTGGATATCTCCAGGCTCAACCGGCCTGATCAAGGAAGTCGATAACCTGATGGAGGACTTCCAGTTCGGCGAGGCCGAGAGCGAGATACACGACTTCCTCTGGGGCGAGTTCTGCGACTGGTATATCGAGATCTGCAAGCAAAGGCTGGGCAAGGCGAATTCGCCCATGCCGGTGCTGGCTTATGTGCTGGAAACCTCCCTGCGGCTGCTCCATCCCTTTATGCCCTTCATCACCGAGGAGCTCTGGCAGAACCTCAAGGAACGCCTGCCGGAGGGAACGCTGACCTCCCCCGCACTGATCGTCGCCCCGTACCCCAAAGCCAACGAAAAGCTTTTCGATAAAGAGGCCGAGCAGGTCATGGAAGCCGTGATGGACATCGTGCGCTCCATACGCAACGCCCGCGCCGAATATAAGGTGGATATCGGCAAATGGGTAGAATCAACCGTTTATACCGACAGCCTGCTATCGGATATAAAGGCCAGGTCGGATATCGTCGGCAGGCTGGCCAAAACCAGGCCCTGACCGTCTTGCCCAGGGCAAAACGTCCGGCAGAGTGACGAGAAAGCCATGGTGTCGGTATTAAAGGAAGCCGACGTGGTGGTGCCGCTGGGGTATGGTCGACATCGATGCCGAAAAAGCGCGCCTGACTAAGGAGATGGAGACCCTGGAGCGCGAGATAGACCGCCTGACCCAGCGGCTGGGGGATGCCAGTTCACCTCCAAAGCGCCGCGCCGCCGTAATCGAGAAGGAGAAAAACAGGCTGCAGGAATACGAAAACAAGGTTTCCCGCATGAAAAGCGAGCTGCAGCAGCTCGGCTAGGCGGATGCGGAAAGACATCTTGCGGTACATCAGGGCCAGCGCCTTCTTGGTATCGCTGGCGATTTTGGGCTTCTCGCTGATCTTTACGCGATATTTGAATAGCCAGTAGGTGAATTCCTTCAGTTCGGTTAACGTCAGAGATTTGCGGTGGGGGTACTTCATCTCTTTCTGGAAAGCATCCAGCAGTTCGCCCGGTCCCATCGTATAGACCCTGCGGTAGGCCTGCTCCGACTCTTCCTCGGGTTTTAAGGGGACCATGCTCCCTTTCCTCACCTCGTATATGTTGGCCAGTATCAAGGCCTGCTCGGTAAGCACGCCATAGAGATAATTCAGGTAGGCGCGGTATTTGGCCGGGCCCAGCGCAGCTCTTGAATTCCGCCTCGGTTACTTCGACGGGCGGCCTGTCGAAAAAAAGAAGGCCGATAAGCTCAGCCTCAGGAACCTTGTCCCTGATCTCGTTGCACAGCCTCTCGGCCAGGCGCAGCCAGTCGAAGGCCTGGCCGCCTATCAGATATTTATAGTGCTCGCCCTTATAAGTCTCTTCCGGGCTTCTCCATAGCCGGATGGCCTCCAGCAGGGCCAGATACCAGTTGCCGCCATTATTGACTGCGTCCTTGAGGTGCCGCACTGCGCGGGCATCGCCGGCCAGGGCAGCCGCCCTGTCCTCGTTTGGTCTGTACCCATGTTTGATCGTTCATATTTCTTAAGAAAGGACTTGATTGTGTTCAGGTCGAAATTTATACCTCATCCCCTGTGCAAGAATTTCAATACCTCTTTAAGCGGCCGTGGTATTGAGTATATCCTTCGGCCGGCACCAGGCCCGGCGCGCCACGCCGATGCCGAATTTCATTAATCCGAGATGACCAGGCAGCATGCGCATCTGTGCCGATGGCCAGCATAACGCCGAGTCTCACGGGCGCGGTAGGCATGCAAATCCTTGAGGTCCAGCCGGTCGGGCATGGCGTTTATCTCCAGCGCCTTGCCATATCGCAGCGGCGGCACTGAAAACAGCTTCCAGGTCAACATCCACAGGTTCCCGCTCCCCGATTTTGCGGCAGGTGGGATGGGCTATGATGTCCACGTTGGGGATTCTCGATCGCGCCTATGATGCGCCGGGTCATCACTTGCCCTGCTCTGCATGAAAGGAGGAATGCACCGATGCAATCACTATATCCAACCCCGCCAGCACTTCGTCGGGCAGGTCGAGGCTGCCATCTGCCCTTATATCAACCTCCACACCATTGAGTAAATACATGCCGGTTGACGACCGGTTCAGGCGGTTTATCTCGGCAGTCTGACTCTTAACGCGCTCCATTTTTTTATCCGCCCGATGTTGCGCCCGCTGGAGTGGTCGGTGATGGCCAGGTACTCGTAACCCAGGGCCTTGGCCGCCCCGCGCCATCTCTTCGATGCGTATCTATTGCCGTCGCTGCCGACCGTGTGTGACATGGAAATCACCCTTTATATCTTTGACCTCTATAAGGGCAGGCATGGCATTTTTCTCCGCCAGGGCAATCTCGCCCATATCTTCCCGCATCTCGGGAGGGATATATTGCAGGCCCAGGTAGCGGTAGAATGACTCTTCATCGGCGAATTTCTCTACGGCTCGCCGTCTTCACATTGGTAATACCGTACTCGCTCAGGCTCAAGCCCTGTTTCTGCGACCTGGTGCGCAGCGCCACATTGTGCTCCTTGCTGCCGGTGAAATGCTGCAGCAGCGACCCGAAATCCTCGTGCTCCACGATGCGCAGGTCGGCCTGCAGGCCTTTAGGCAATATCACACTGGCCTTGGTCGGGCCCTGCGACAGCACCTCCCTGACCTGCGGCAGCGTTGCGAAAGCCTGGATAACCGCTTCCGGGTCATCGGCCGTGCCCATCAGGTCTATATCGCCCACTGTTTCCTTGAAGCGCCGCAGGCTGCCGGCCGGCAGTGAGATTCTGCACTCCGGGCACACGGCGCAACGAATCCAACATCTCCTCCACTACCGGAAGGCTTCACCCAGCGGGATGCGCCTGTCCTTGCGCCTGAATACCTCGATGGCATGCAATATATTGGCCGCCGTCTTCTCCCCCATGCGTTCCAGCGCTGCCACCCTGCCATCCCTTATGGCCTGCTCAAGCTGGTCCACCGAGCCCACGTTCAACTCGGTGGCCAGCCGGTAGGCAGTCTTCGGCCCGATGCCGGGGATATCCAGCAGGTTGATGATGCCCTGCGGGAACTCCGCCTTAAGGTCCTCGTAAAATTTAAGCTTGCCGGTGGTTATCAGCTCCATCGATTTTTTAGCGATGGCATCGCCTATGCCTGCGATATCTCTGAAAGTCCTTGCCCTCCTCATGCATCAACTCCATTTCTTCAGGCAGATGCCGTATCACCTGGGACGCGCGCGCATAGGCGCGCATTTTGAACTTGTTGTCCCCCTTAAGATCGAGCAGGTCGGCGATATTCTCGAAGACCGTAGCTATATCGGCATTTTTCATCAACCTATATTATACCAAGGCTGATGATCAAGCCGTTTCAAGATGAAAGTCTGTAGTCGTTCCCTCCGATTTCTTTAACCCGGTACATTGCCCTGTCGGAACTGATCAGCAAGGTTTCAAGATCATTGCCGTCTTCCGGAAATAATGCAATGCCTATGCTGGTAGTAATATTCAGTTCCTTATTCCTCGAAAATAAATGGCTTACGAAATTCGTGGAGGATCTTTTGCGCAACCTGGACGGCATCCTCTTCCGCTCAATTGCCGTTGCCAGCACAACGAACTCATCTCCTCCCAGGCGGGCAATAGTATCGGTCTGGCGCAAACTGCCGGCCAGCCGGACTGCGGATTCAACTAATAGCCTGTCTCCCTTTGCGTGACCAAGCTTGTCATTTACCATCTTAAATTTGTCCAGGTCAAGCGTCATAACGGACATCTCTTTTTGCTCACGTTTGGCCAGTGCCAAAGCTAAGCTGAAACGGTCATTTAGCAATACCCTGTTCGGCAGGCCGGTAAGGGCGTCATGTGTAGCCATTTCCTGAAGTTTCTGCTTCAATTGCTCCCTCTCGGTTATATCGCGGATATTGCATTGAATCACCTTGCTATCATTGACCATATACACGTTCGATATAAACTCCACTGCAAACAACTGCCCGTCTTTAGTTTCCAGCGGCAAATTCTCATAACGGATATATTCTTTTCTCTGCAGCTCTTTATAGGCCGTCTTGCTTCGCTCCACATCTTTAAATGCCCCAAGTTCCCAGAGCCGCTTGCCTATTATTTCCTCCATCGAATAGCCCAGCATTTTTATCAAATACGGATTTACGTCTTCAATTTTTCCTGTGTTGCCATCCAGAATCAATATACCATCCTGGGCTGTCTCAAAAAAGCGCCTGAATTTTACTTCCGAAGCCTTTATCCCCTCGTCCATTTTATTGCGCCCGGACGGCACATCCTCTGACTTTATCTTGGTCATGTCGTCTACCCCTTCGCTCCGTCTCATCTGCTTCCTGTTTTTTGTAGTATGTTAGTCCCCAGTTGTCAACTTCTCTGTAACTTTTGTACCAGTTTTGAGTTCCTTTATCGAACTCATCTCTTGCTCGGCCCGGCCCACCGGTCCGGTTTGCCGATTGCATCACTTCTTCTCCCAAGAGAACAAATCAATCATACGCTAATGGATATAATTTTCAAGTGTGAAATTAGAGGTCAAATCTGGGCCTTTGAAAACGTTGCGGAGGAATTCTACTTGCCATGGCAATGCTTGTATTTCTTGCCCGATCCGCACGGGCATGGATCGTTCCGCCCGACCTTCCCCCCTGCCGGCACTTGCTGAGGAGGCCGGGGCGCCTCCCTTTTTTCCAGATTGGCCTTATAGATGAAATGGACGATATCATGCTTGATGCCCGCCATCAGGCTCTCGAAATAATCACCACCCTCCTTCTTATAGACCACGAGGGGGTCTATCTGCCTCACGGACTGCAGCCCCACGCTTTGCCTGAGGTGGTCCATCTCGGTCAGATGCACCTTCCACAGGTCGTCGATCACACGCAGCATCACCAGCCTTTCCAGCAGGCGCATCTCATCGGCGCCCATCTGCTTCTCCCTCAAATCATATATCTGATGGGCATAGTCTATTAATTTTTCGCTGACCTGTCCCTGCTTTAAACCCTCAAGGCCCTGTTGCCTGATATTATCTGGCAGGGGGAAGATATCCGCCAGGTCTAGCAGAAGGCCGTCGAAATCGGGCCCTTCATATCCACGGTTATAGTGCTGATGGACCAGTTCTTGGATCTGGTCATCGATCATATCCATGAATGTTGGCCTTCAGGTCGGCGCCCTCCAGGATCTTATCGCGTTCCCCATATATGACTTCCCTGTGTCTGTTGACTACATCGTCATAGTCGACCAGGTGTTTGCGTATATCAAAATGATAGGCCTCCACCTTGACCTGTGAATTCTCAATGGCTTTGCTAATCCAGGGATGTTCGATAGGTGTATTTTCGTCCATGCCTGCCCATTCCATAACCCCTTTAACCCTGTCACCGCCGAAGCGCATGACGATATCGTCCTCCAGAGAGACAAAGAACTGTGAGCTGCCGGGGTCGCCCTGCCTGCCGGCACGCCCGCGAAGCTGGTTATCGATGCGTCTTGCTTCGTGACGTTCCGTTCCAACTACGTTCAGACCACCCATGCTAAGCACGTTGTCATGCTCTATCTTCCACTCAGAGTATTTTTTGTCGTAGTCCTTTTCATCCTCGACCTTCTCGCGATCGGGCGGTTCGCCGCCCAGGATAATATCGACGCCGCGGCCGGCCATATTGGTGGCTACAGTCACGGCTCCTGCACGGCCCGCATTTTTGACGATGTCAGCTTCCCTTTCATGGTACTTGGCATTCAGAACCTGGTGCTGCACGCCCTTGCGCATTAAGAGCTCGCTTAAAAGTTCCGATTTCTCTATGGAGATCGTGCCCACCAGCACCGGTTTTCCCTCTTTATTCAACTCTTCTATTCGGTTGGCAATGGCCTTGAATTTGGAATTCTCGTCCTTATAGATCAG
The DNA here is from genome assembly GCA_963848815.1 of uncultured Chloroflexia bacterium. Classification (GTDB taxonomy): domain Bacteria; phylum Chloroflexota; class Dehalococcoidia; order GIF9; family UBA5629; genus UBA1162. The sequence continues at coordinate 12,846 of CAWKFY010000036.1, read as the reverse complement.
GTCTTGATGATCGATGCGTATCATAGGACGGTTGGGTGGGATAACCACTACCTCAAGCTTATATATTTTGAAACAGCTCTTCGGCCTCGGTGGCGGCCGTGCCGGTCATGCCGGCCAGCTTACAGTACAGACGGAACAAATTCTGGAACGTTATCGTAGCCAGTGTGACGCTCTCTTTCTGTATCTTGACTCTTTCTTTGGCCTCTATAGCCTGGTGAAGGCCCTCGGAATAGCGGCGACCGAACATCAGCCTGCCGGTGAATTCGTCCACAATGATGACCTCGCCGTTCTTGACCATGTATTCCTTGTCACGCTTGAACAGTACCTGGGCCTTGAGGGCATTATCCATATACTCGGTCAGGTGTAAGTTTGACGCATCATAAAGGTCGGGCGATTTCAGCATGCCCTTCCGCTTTAGCATCTCCTCCATGCGGACGCTGCCGGAATCGGTAAGGTAGACCTGTCTTTCCCTCTCTTCTATCTTATAATCTTCAGGGGTAAGCCTGCCAACCATTTCAGCAAAGGCATAGTACTTCAGGGTAGGGTCCTCACCCTCACCGCTGATTATCAGAGGAGTACGCGCTTCGTCGATCAGGATGTTATCGACCTCATCGACGATGGCGTAGTACAGCGGGCGCTGCACCTTCTGGCGAAGGTCCACGGCCATGTTATCGCGCAGGTAATCGAAGCCAAACTCATTGTTGGTGCCGTAGGTAATATCGGCCCGGTAAGCCTCATAGCGGTTTATCGGCCTGAAATGAGGCCAGCGCCTGTCTTTCTCATCTGTATATTCGGGATCGTACAGCAGCGCCGGAAGATGTTCCGCAGAGCTCTGCACCGGATAAATGCTGGCCACGCTGACCCCCAGCGCATGGTAGATAGGCGCCATCCAGTAAGCGTCGCGCCGCGCCAGATAATCATTTACCGTCACCAGATGACAGCCCTTCCCTTCCAGTGAATTGAGGTAGAGCGGCAAAGTCGCGACCAGCGTTTTACCCTCGCCGGTCTTCATCTCGGCTATCTTGCCCTGGTGCAGCACTATGCCGCCCATTAGTTGCACGTCGAAATGGCGCATCCCGATGGTCCGCCTCGATGCTTCACGGACGGCTGCGAAGGCTTCGGGAAGAAGTGAGTCCAGCGTTTCCCCGTTCTCCAGCCGGGCCTTGAATTCCTGTGTCTTGGCTTTCAACTCGTCGTTGGAAAGCTGCTGGAATTGGGGCTCGAGGGAGTTAATCTCCTCGACGGTGGGTTTAAGATGGTCTATCTCTTTTTCGTTGGAATCAAAAAGCTTTGCAAGCCAGTTAGGCATAGTCTATCTAATCCTCGAACATAGCACCGATCGACATTCCGGTATGGATGCGGTGTATGGCTTCGCCCAGCAGGGGCGCTATCGGCAAAACGGTTATTTTATCGATTTTCTTCGATCCGTTAACCGGGATGGTATCGGCCACCACGACCTCTTTAACGGCTGACTTGGAGATGCGCTCAATGGCAGGTCCGGACAAAACCGGATGCGTGCAGCAAGAGTATACCTCTTTGGCGCCCCGTTTTAGCAAGGCGTCAACAGCATTGACCAGCGAGCCGGCCGTATCTATTTCATCATCTACGGTGATAGCACGTTTCCCCGTTACGTCACCTATGATATTCAGCGTCTCCGTTGCATCATGGTTACCCAGGCGCCTCTTTTCAATAATGGCCAGCGGGGCATTGAGCTTCTCCGCCAGGTCGCGGGCACGTTTGCTGATGCCGATATCTGTAGCCACGACCACAAGGTCCTTCAAATTCTTGCTCTTCCAGTAGTCACTCAGTATAAACAGTGCAGTCAACTCATCCACGGGTATATTGAAAAACCCCTGTATCTGTGCAGCATGCAAATCAACCGTCAGGATGCGCTCTGCACCAGCCGTAGTCAGCAGGTCTGCCACCAGGCGTGCCGTAATGGGCACGCGCGGCTGGTCTTTTTTATCGGTGCGCGCATAGCCGTAATAAGGGACGACGGCGGTTATCCTCTCCGCCGAAGCCCTCCGGAAGGCATCCAGTATAATCAACAGCTCAACCAGGTTCCTCTGGACAGGCGAGCAAATCGGCTGAATGATGAATACGTCGCGCTCACGCACGTTTTCCAGTATGCGTACGAAGATGTTCTCATTGGTAAACTCGAATACCTCCATCTTGCCCAACGGTATATCCAGGTAATCGCAAACAGCTTGTGCCAAAGACGGGTGTGCGTTGCCGCAGAACACTTTAATCTCATCCTGGCGAGCATATTTTTTCATACAATTACCTCCGGATTAAATGCCAGATTATTATAGCATCAATCGAGGAAACGCCCATAACTCGATCGGCTTCCATTTCTTCGCCTACGATATAAAGACCATAATCAGCTCTCCGCTAAATAGAGTATAATTTTTTAAACCGGCAATCGGGCAGGGGTGATTATATGACTCATAAATGTGTAGAACTGCTTAGCGAATATATTAAACTCGATACTACCAATCCGCCGGGCAACGAATATCTGGGCGCCGATTTTTTCTCCCGCATCCTTAAAAGCCATGAAATCCCCTTTAAAACTTATCAGTCAAAACCGGGCAGGGCATCCATAAGCGCCGTAATTCAAGGCTCGGGACGGAAAAAGCCGCTCATCATGCTGCACCACATGGATGTAGTGCCCGCCAGCGGGGACGAGTGGACATTCGATCCTTTCGGCGGCGAGGTAATCAAGGGATACATCTGCGGGCGGGGCACACTGGACACCAAGTCACTGGGGATCATACAGCTTTTGTCCCTGCTGGATATAAAAAAACGTGGCATTAAACTGCATCGCGACTTGATCTTCCTGGCAACGGCGGATGAAGAATCGGGAGGAGACTGCGGAGTGGAATATTTGCTCAGGGAATATCCTGAGGATTTCCAGGCCGGTCTTGTATTGAACGAGGGGGGATATTTAATTAAGGACAGCAACAGCCTGGTAGCCATGATTTCCCCCGGGGAAAAGGGCCCATGCTGGCTAAAACTCAGCCGGAAGGGCATGCCGGGCCATGGATCTACGCCCCATAGCCAGAACTGCCTGGAAAGAATGACAAAGGCCGTCAACCGCCTGCTCAACTACGAATTGCCCATGAAGGTGACACCGATTGCAGCCGAATATTTTAAGAAACTGGCGCAGTCATGGGAGATGCTGAAGCCCTATGCGGAAGACGGCCGGGATGATACATTGATCAAGATCATTAAAGATAACGGGCTGCTGGCTATACCTCAGATAAGCGCCATGCTGCGCAATACCATCAGCCTTAACATGCTTAAATCCGGCGACAGGGTAAACATCATCCCATCCTGCGCCGAGGCGCTGATCGATACACGGCTACTGCCCGGCCAGGATATACCGGAATGGCTGAGTTTCATTAAAAATCAACTGGCCGACGATGAAATAGAGATAGAGACCGTACTGGGCAACGAAGGCAATGCTTCCGATATGTACAGCGAGAGCTACAACATCATGGAAAAGGCGCTACTGGATCATTACCCCGGCGCCATCGTCGCTCCCTATCTGATGACCGGAACGACCGACTCACGCTTCTTCAGGAAGCATAATATCCCTGCCTATGGGATCTGTCCCGTCGAAGTTTCCCTGGATGATCTGAGATCAATCCATGGTATAGATGAAAAGCTGTCAATAGACAGCCTGGTCAAGGGGACCGACGTATATACGGACATCGTCAGGAGATTGTGTGCTTAGCCGATGGCTAAAGCGGATATCGAGCTTGTACTTCACCGTTTGATCGAGGCTTACGGTGACCGTATTTGGAAGCGTCGACTGGAGCCGGTGGGAGAGCTGGTCCAAACCATCCTATCGCAAAATACGTCCGACACCAATTCCCGACGGGCGTTTAAATCGCTGGTGGCAGCTTTCGGAAGCTGGCGCAACGTGGCGGAGGCCAGCGCTGTGACAATAGCCGACGCCATCCGCAGCGGCGGCCTAGCCGACGTAAAAGCCAGGTATATTAAAAACGCCTTGACCGCCCTGGAAAAACAGACTCCCGGTTTCAACCTTCAATTTCTCAAAAAGATGGGCGTCGATGCGGCCCGAAGCTGGCTGCTGGATCTGCCGGGCGTGGGCATGAAGACAGCCAGTTGTGTATTGCTCTTTTCGCTTGGGATGCCGGCTTTCCCCGTCGACACCCACGTGTTCAGGGTAGCCGGAAGATTAAAATTGATCGACAGCAAGATATCGGTTGATGCAGCTCATGCAGCAATGGAAAAATTAGTGAAAGACCAGGATATTTACCATTGCCATGTTCTGCTTATAGAGCATGGCAGGAGGACCTGTAAGGCACAGCGCCCGCTGTGCCGCAAATGCGTCCTCGCTGATATTTGTCCCAGCTACAAACTATTCGTAAAATAATCAGGCCTTGCCCTTTCCGGCCGGCATTTTACCCCCCGTATCGTCGATGACTGGCAGCCTCACGATAAGCTCGGCGCCTTTCCCGGGCTCGCTTCTGACCTCGATTTCGCCCCCGTGCGATAGCACTATACGGCGGGAAATCGCCAGGCCCAACCCGGTACCCGGCCTGCTTCCCGGTTCCTCATCGTGAGAGAACCTCTCGAATATACGCGGCTGTTTCTCCCTTGCTATTCCAGGCCCCGAATCGGTGACGGAAATCTCGACCATCCGTGCATCATCGTGATGTCCGCGTATGGTCACACTACCGCCTTCCGGAGTGTGCTTGATGGCGTTATCCAGTAAATTATTAAACACCTGTTCCAGCCGGTCGATATCACCCATAACCTGAGGCAGATGATCGATATCTGCGATCAGGGATATACCTTTTTCTTCGGCGCGCATGGCGAAGACTTCCAGGCATTGCTGTATTACCTCTTCCAGGTCTACCGGCTCCTTTTTCATTTCCAGTTGTCCCGACTCCAGCCTGGAAAGCTCCAGAAGATTGTTCACCAGCCTGATCATGCGCTTCGATTCTTCTTCGATGATGCCCGCCGATTTTTCTATCGATTCTTTGTTTTGCGCTGTTCCGTCCCGTATAGCCTGTGCAAAACCTGAGATTGACGTTAGCGGTGTACGCAGTTCATGAGATACATCAGCCACGAAATCCCTCAAGGTCTGTTCCGAGTTTTTAACCTGCTTCGACATTTCATTAAAGCTGACGGCCAGCTCCTTAACTTCTCGGGGACCTTCAACCGGCACTTCCTGATCATATTTACCCTGCGCCATCTCCGCCGATGCCTTCTTTACCCGCCCGATGGGCTCGTAGACCGACCGGGCGAAGAACACGGCGATGACTATGGAGACTATTAATGCGACCAGGCCGGCCAATAGGAAAGATCTAAGCAACTCCGATACAAGTGCAGGCGTCACGGCAGGCGATCCTGCGATCACCAGCCAGTCTGCATTGCTCTCCTGGAATTTGGGGATGTTTGCCAGGGAATAAGCCGCATAAATATAAGTTTTCCCATCCTGGCCTTGAAAGCTGCCGCGCAGGATGCGCCCTGCCAATCCAAACCTTCGGGAGGAGAAGATCGACTGAGGCAGGGCGGTCATATTGTCGCCGTTGGATGTCTGCTTGACGACAGCCCCCTCGTTATCACACAGGAAGATACGCAGGCCGGTTGCCGTAGCCTGCTCCTCGATATTGGGCCACCCCTGGTCGAGGGTATCCTGGCTCCGTAAAAAGTTCCTGGCCTGTATATAAAGGGGTGCAGACAGGTCGGTTAGCCGGGCGGCCGCCACACGGCCCATTAAATCCCCTGACTGGACGCTAAGCGTTACCGCCACTACTATCAGGCACAAAATTATGACTGTGATAAACGACAGGATCAGGCGGCTGCGCAGCCCCATATTGCCTCCGGCTTAATATAAATAAAACACATTTTAATTGGATGTACCGCCATTTTCTTCAGGCGCGGCATTTACCAGCTTATAGCCGATGCTGCGTACCGTCTCTATAGCAACGCTGGCGCCCTGTATCTTGTCCCGCACATGGTTGATGTGTATATCGACAGTGCGCGTTTCTCCATAGTAATCGGTATCCCAGATCATCTCCAGCAGCCTCTCCCGGGTCAGGACTATACCGAAATTCTGTGCCAGCGCCGCCAGCAGCTCGAACTCTTTGGTGCGAAGTTTCACCGGCTTGCCGTTGATCTCCACCTCGCGCCGGGCCAGGTCGATGCGTAAATTTCCCACTTCGATGGGCTTGCCGGGCTTCTGCCCTGTGCTGTAGCGCCTCAATATTGCCTTTACCCTGGCAACCATCTCGCGGGGATTGAAAGGCTTGGTAAGGTAATCATCAGCACCCAATTCCAACCCCAGTATTTTATCGATATCCTCCTTCCTGGCCGTAAGCATTAATACCGGAACATCGTTCTCCTTTCGAATCCTGCGGCAGACTTCAAAACCATCCATATCAGGCAGCATGATGTCGAGTATCACCAGCGCAGGAGTGGATGATTTCAGCTTGTCCAGGGCCTCTCTTCCGCTGCCAGCCAATTCCACTCTAAAGCCGTCTTTTTCGAGGTAAAGACGGACCAACTCCTGAATGTTGGGCTCGTCATCGACTACCAATATAGTGGTCAACTTTTCGTACCCGCCCTGATTATAATTCAAAAGTTCGGCCAATTCCTAAACCGTCCAATGGCCGGGCAAACACCGTCCCGCTGCATTCCAGCTTTAACTTTTCCTGGACCTGCCAGTATAATTATCGACTGTAATAACCGTATTAACCCGTTGTAAAAAGCAGGTAAAAAAACACCCTTGCCCGGGAGACCGCCGTGAGAAAAGCCAGCATGCATTATGTCCTCGACATTATCGAGGGAATAATTTTACTGTTGCTCGCAGTATCGGGCTTTATATTGTGGTTCGGCCTTCCTGAAGGTAGCGAGGTGGGAAAAACCATCCTCTATGACCGCCATACATGGATACAGATACATCAATGGCTCGCTGTAGGTCTTCTGGTCTTTTTCAGCACCCACGTTATCACACACTGGACCTGGCTGTGGTACATGACCCGGTCCCATTTCAGGAAAATCAAAAAGGACTGAGGAAATCGCGCTCAGCCCGTCTTTAATAATCAACCTGTTGTTGTCCAGTGAAAATGTCCCTTTAATTGTTCAGTGATTTTGTCACCCCCTGTCTATATGAATTATTGGCATATGTCTCCAAGGATGGTCAGGAGCCGGTTTACGGAATTTTATCGGCTCGTGTTGCCTGGTTGGGGAGGTTTGATTGCACGGTGGTGGAACCGGTGTGGCCTGTGTTGTGATCGGGCGGTAACCGGATCCTGGCTCTTAATACTGAAGCTTCGCTAGGAGCGGGCCTGGTTAAAAGGCATTTCCCCTGGTGATAAATTGATAAACTGCCGTCCATGAGTTCATGCACATCGACATGGGTGTATGCATAGCTGGATCGGCCGTTTGAAGGAACAATCTGGAGTCTCTGATTGATAAAACGGACGACGTTGTCTTTGCCGACCGTGCGCCTGTATTTGAAACAAAAGATCTCATCTGGAATAAATCTTGCAGGAGGTTTACGGTAAGCAACTCCAGATTGAGCAGGAAGAACCGCAAATCGTTGATTATGAACTGATAGGAACCGTTTTAGCATGGCATTGGCTTCATCCAGAGTATTAACGCCGGTCAGGCGAAGTTCGCTCACCAACCTGTCCTGGAAAGTGCCCCATAATCTCTCGATTCTGCCCTTTGCCTGTGGTGACATGGCAGTGATAGAAGTAATCCCCATCTCCTGCATGAGCCGCCCGAATTGTGTCAGCTCTCTCTTCCCTTCCAGTTGTTCTTCAATCGATTCTTTGTCCAGAGGGGAGCGCTCAAAGATGCCATGCCGGTCATGATATAAAGCTACAGGTATACCGTGTGCAGCCACTATTTGCTTGACCAGCAAGAAATAACCCTGCGCATCTTCTTGCTCCCTGAATAATGCGCCAGCCACTTTACCTGTGGCATCATCTATGGCTGCAATCAGACTAAGCTTGGGTCCCCTTTCCTCAAGCCAATCATGCGGACTGCCATCGATCTGAAGCAGCATCCCTTCTTGAGGATACCGGTCCCTGCGCTTTCGATGTTTGGGTGGCCTTCTTCTCCTCGGACTGCGTATTCCAACCTTTAGCAGTATCCTCCTCACGGTAGAACGAGACACGGCTATACCTTCCCTCTCAATCAGCATCTCAGTGAAGTGCTGCTGGTTAAAGCCCGTGTATTTCCGCTGTACCAGATCGACTATCCGGGTGCGTATATTATCACTTACAGCATGCACTGGTTTTCTGCCACGATTGCCGTGTGCCAGAGCTTCCGCAGCTCTCGCGCGATACCTTGATTTTAGTCTCTTCACGTGACGCTCTGACAAACATAGCAACTGTGCAGCTTCCCGATTCTTTAGCTCTCCTTTTTCCAGCTTGTTCAGTATCATCAGTCTTCGCTGTTCCTTCTTGTTCAAAGTCACCTCTTCTCTCATAGGGTGACATTTTCACTGAACAGTTAAGGGGTGACAAAATCATAGAACATTAACATCTTTAATAATCAACCTTGACACCCTTAACCTTGAAAACCTATCATGTGTCGTTACGCCATGAATCTGCATCTGAAGACGCCCAATATCCCAGTCCTCATTTTACTTTTCGTCTCTCTTTTTTGTAGTTCCTGCTACTCGATACCGCCGGTTTTCGGCCCCGGCCTTTACAAGCCGGTAATGACTACAGGCCTCGACTCGGACTATCGCCCTAAAGACAGTATAAGTTCCTTTTTCATCGACAGCCCGCAGGTCTGCTGCTCAGTGATGTTTTCCAACGCTCGTTCAGGCACCGCCGTACAAGCCCGCTGGATATATGAAAGAAGCCAGTCACAGGGAGATTTAAATAAGACCGTTTACGTGGATAACAGGACGGTGAACCAGGATGGTTACCTCGGATTCACACTCAATGCCCCTCCCCAGGGCTTCGATACAGGCGATTACATGCTCGATCTTTCTGTCAACGGCAGCCTGCAGATATCTATCCCATTCTCTGTAAAGCTGGATACGTCAGGTACCCGCCCCACCATCAACTATTTTTCTGCCGAACCGTTGCAAGTAGTATCGGGAGAGACATCCAGGTTAAGCTGGAGCACGGCCGGGGCCAATCTCATCAATATTGATCCGTCGCTCGGAGCCGTTGCACCCGAAGGCAGTGTCGATGTCAGCCCGGCAGCGGATACAACATACACTCTCTGGGCAGTTAACAGGGCCGGAAACACTTCGCGTCATATTACACTAGCTGTAAAACCGGTAAATGATGACAAGGCGGACCTGATCGTAACCGATCTCTGGAGCAGCGGCAACGTCCTTTCGTATCGCATCAAGAACGTGGGCAAGGCGGCCTCCTGCGCTACGGAGAGTTACCTCTACAGGAATGACAGCCTTGTATCAAGCGAGTACATGGCACCTCTGGACCCCGGCGAAGAAAGGGGTGAGTCTTTTTCTAAATACCATTTCTCACCGAGGTTCTCGTCCTATTCGGCATCCTTAACGGACGGTGATAGCTGCTATATGAAAGTGTGTGCCAACGGAGACAGTTCCTGTCCGGAGAGCGATTACAGCAACAATTGCTTCACTTACAACTTCGGGCCGCTCCTGAGTTTCGATCTGCTGCAATACGCCGGAAGCGCTCAATGGCAAAGCAGCACAAGTCCACAGACCTGGCCCATGTACGCGAGCAGCGAAGCCCAAATAGGCGCAGCTGATATTACAAGTGGCCGCAGTTACACAGATGCTCTTTTATTGATCCCTCCCGCCTCGGACGGCGGCTGGATTCAGGGTACGTTCGGGGTGCCTTTGGGCAGCCCGGCGGAACTGCGCCCATTCACCATCCCCCACAAATGTAAATTCACGGCCAGTGTGGGGCTCACACAGGACGCACCTGCAGCAACAAACGTTACATTCATGCTTGGCACCTCACAGCAAGGTGCTGTTACCTACTTCCCTCCAGTAACCCTATATTCGGGCGGGGAGGTTGCGGCTTACGATGTGGACCTTTCCAATCTGGCAGGCCAGAAAGTACTTTTTATATTACGGGTGGAATCTCATGGCCCTCTGCCCATGGGACGTGCGGCTTGGATCGAACCGGTTATCAGCCAGCAAAGATAGTTTATAAAATCATTCTATGTGCTGTCAGCTCGTTCTTTGCAACAGCGCTCGTCTTGCCATCCCTCATTTACTCTCCGGTATCCGCTGATACGCCGTCGACATGCGTGCTGAAATGGGGTACTATCGATACGCCGGGCAGCTTTCCTCAGCGCAACGATATCGTAACTCCCTGCGAAATCAGTGGTATCGCCCTGTCACCTGACGGTGAAATCGTATACGCTATCGATATACCTGATGCAGGCGCCAGCCCGCTGGCCAAGGCGGGGATATGGAAGAGCTCCGACGGTGGTATATCCTGGAGCATGCGCCCTACTATCTGGCTCTCCCAGGCCTCGCCCGCCCCGGTTTTTCCCGTGGCTGATCTCGCACTCTCACCCGATGACCCCGATTTTATAGCGGCCGTCTGCCTCGATAGCGCCGGTACACACCGCAGAGAGGTCTATATCTCTTCCGATGGGGGTGTTAACTGGTCGTACAGCGGACATATACCCTGGCTGTACGGCCCGGGCGAACAAATCGGCAACATAGCTATATCGGCACAGTATACCTGCCGCGGGAATACCGTGCATGACATTATTGTAGGCAGCCGCGATCCGGCCGACGGGCTGGCGCAGGGAGAAATATACATACTTAGCTACCCTGCCATGGGAGGATGGAGAGCGCAGGGATATACTGGGGGCGACATTATATCCCTGATGCCTTCGCCGTCGTATGTCGCCGATTCCACGCTGGTGATAATGTCCAGCACAACCCAGCGGACTTACATAAATTTGGGCTATAGAGATTTCGCGGCAGCCAGCTGTACGTGGAATCAGTATCCCGGCTGGCCAGTCGAAGTGTGCACATCGGATCAGGCCGGAGGTACGGGCAGCGGTGAAACAAAAATCATTACCGGCAACCTGGCTTTGCCGACCGATTTCGATGGCAACACCCCGGCGAAACGCATAATCTTTGTCGCATATGACTCCAATGAAACATCGATGGGAAGATCTCAGCCACTGGACGATGTATACAGGCTCAACGATACCATCGTTACCCGGCTGAGAGTCCCGGGCAGCTTCAGCAATCCGAGATTAAGCTCAATCGCTTACAGTGGAGATTCACTGTCAGGAAAACTGCTGATCGGGAGTGTAATTGCCGATCCGGTCACGGCTGAATCAGAGGTCTTTTTCACAGCCAACCCGCTTGGCCAGTGCTCAACCTGGGTCCGGCCGCAAAAAGCGCCCACAGGAGGATTCTCTTCCGGATTCGCCAATGTAAGGGTAGCCTGGGCTCAGAATGGTTCGGTGGCTTTCTGCGGCACTGGATCGGGCAACAGAGATACTCCGCTCAAATGGTCGAACCCCAATGACGCATCCTGGGCCGCCTGGCCTCTGGATGAATCAGCCTTTTCTTTAAGTGAGGACGATAGTGTTTCCTGGAATCAAATCGGACTGATCGACACATTGCTTGACCGTTTCAAAGCGCTGTCCGTAAGTAGCGACGGCAAGACTTTATACATATCTTCTACCAATAGCAGGGGGCTGGATAGTACCTGGCGTACCCGGGCAGACCCGATAGGAGATTCCTGGCAGAGGGTGCTCTGCTCCGACTGCAATAGTCCTCTGCTCAAGATGTCACCCGAAAATGAGAAGGGAGCTGTGGTTTTCCTGGTAACCCAGTTCACAACCGAGTTGCTTCAGTCCCGCGACAGTGGACAGACATGGCAGGCCTGCTTCCCCGATATCACATTGCAGGATATGGCTGTGCCGGGCAATGATGGGTTGTACGTTTTACAGGCCGATGGACTGGTCCGACATGGAAAATACGATGGGAAAGGCTGGCGCTGGGACTTTGCCACCGATACGGGCCTCAAAATGGCCCATACAATAGAAGCGCTTCAAAATAACCTGTTAGTAGGCGCCGCTGCCGGTCAGCAGTGTCCACTGGCCTATTCCCTGGATGGAGGAGATAACTGGAAATTAATCACCCAATCCGCTTATAGCTACGGTAACAAGCATGTAGCTTTCGATGATCAGTTCAAAAACAACAGCCTCATTTACCTTGCTGACGATGCCGGCGGCCTTTATCGTTGGGCTATAGATATCAATGACCGCTGGGATGATATGTGCCCGCCAAATAATAGTTATTATGGCGTCTGCGCGGCTGGCCGTGGCACGCTTTATGCCGTCTATAACCCTGCCCGAGCCGGAGTGGACAGGACTCTTTACTCCCGAACGGCCTTACCCGACAACAATGTATCCTGGGATTCCCTGGCTACCGGCCTCCCCGCCGGCGTCCTTTTTGAGATGGAACCCGATGCTTTGATAAGCGCCGATCAAACGATATGGGCCATCGATTCCCACGGCTACGACCCCCTTAACGGTGCGGGCCGTCTATGGGCTTTCAAGGACACCCTGGCCGACCACTCTCCCTGGCTGATAGCGCCCAAGCCGGGCAGCTACGTCTACTGCGATCCGGTTACCGGCCGCAACGGACAGGTGGATCTTAAATGGGAGCAGTTATCACTAGGCGATGCTTATGAGATCGAGATCGGCAAGGATAGCTGGTTCGACCTGGTAGTGGATAATGCAGCTCCCTCAGCCAATCCTTATTACATGCCCGAAGACTTGCTTTATCCATCATACTATATACCTGACGGAGCATTACCCGAGGCCGGTAGCAGCTACTACTGGCATGTACGCGTCAGGCGCGCTGTCACCGGT
>CAWKFY010000035.1:0-29071 GCA_963848815.1 uncultured Chloroflexia bacterium | reverse complement strand
CATTTTAGAGAGCTGTACCTTGCTTGTGAATTGAGAATAGCACTACCGTAAATTATAATGCTTATGATGATTATCGATGCGCATACCCATATTTTCTCGCCGGAAATAATCAGCCGGAGGGATGAGATATGTTATTCGGACGCCTGCTTCCGGCTACTGTATTCTCATCCTAAGGCCAAAATGTATTCCGCAGAAGAATTGATTCAAAATATGGATAAACGTGGGATATCCAGTTCGGTGGTTCTGAATATCGGCTGGGAGAGCCAGGATATATGCTGCCGTACCAACGATTATATTATCGAAGCCATCGCCAGATATCCTCAAAGGCTGATCGGATTTTGTGCGGTCCAGCCCCGTGATATACAGTCTGCAGTCAGAGAGATCGAAAGATGCAGCGCTTGCGGCGCAAAGGGCATAGGCGAATTGCGCCCGGATGTTCAGGGTTTCGATATTGATGATGATTATCTGGAAACATTTATAGAGGCTGTTGTCAATAATAAAATGGTGCTTTCACTACACGCTTCGGAGCCGGTCGGCCATGAATATCCGGGTAAGGGCAATATAGTGCCAGGTTTGCTCTATACATTTATAAAAAAATACCCCGAGCTGAAAGTGGTGCTGGCGCACTTCGGAGGTGGATTGCCCTTTTATGAGTTAATGCCCGAGGTGAAGCAGTCTCTGCAAAACACATACTATGATACCGCAGCAGCGCCATTTCTTTACAGCCCGGATATTTATAAGGCACTTGGAACCATCATAAGCGGCGAAAAATTGCTATTCGGCAGCGATTGGCCTTTACTAGACCCAACCAGAATTATCGATCAGATAAAGGCCGCGGGCCTGGGGAAGCGGCAACAAAACGATATTCTAAATGATAATGCTTCGCGGCTATTCGGGCTGACTGAAAAGAGCAGGAAAAAATAATCAGTGGAAGACCAGGAAATTCGTGCCTTTATCGCTATAGAGTTGCCGGCGGAGCTCAGGAAGAGGATGGGTGAATTTCAGGACCGGTTGAAAAGGCCGCGGCAAAGGTCTGTTAAATGGGTGAACCCCGCATCCGTGCATTTAACCTTGAAGTTCCTGGGAAATATTAGAGCAAAGCAAGTGGATGCTATTACTCAAAAGTTGAACGCCGTTGCTATGGGAAGCCGGGCATTCGACATCGTGACTTTGGAGACAGGTTGTTTCCCCAACTTGAAAAGAGCCCGTGTATTCTGGCTGGGTCTGGGTGGAGATACGGGCAATCTGTTCAAGCTTCAGGTTGATATCGATAAAGCTCTAGCGACTATAGGTTTTCAACGAGAGAGCCGGCCTTTTACAGCCCATCTGACGCTGGCCAGAATTAAAGAAGACTGCTCACCGGCAGAGAGGCTGGAGTTTGCCGGACTTGTTCAGGAAGCACGTTTTGAACGGACCGTGTCAATGCGGGTAGAAGCCGTCTCATTGATGCAAAGCAGGCTAACTCCCACAGGAGCCATATATACACAACTTGCTGAATTCCCGTTGACTGGATGGTAAATTAATTAATTGACTGGTTGTCAACGGTCCCAATATATTTGCTATTAAATTTTGATTAATGCTATACTCTATGCATCCTTGGAGGAGGTGGAAATAATAGTGGAAAACTATTCCTTTCCAAAGTGTTTAAAATGCAAAACCGGTGATTTGGTTCCGCTGTCCGATTTCGGAAGCCAGGGGGCAGCGATACATTATAAAGCCTGGGTATGCACTAATCCTGAATGTGGGTTCAACTTGAAAATCAGGAATGGCGATATATATTTAAATGAGCCTATTTTCAGCGGCGCAAGCCATACATTACGCACTCATTAATTAAATAGATAATAGGCGGTAGAGTACAGCAGATAGTAAATGGAGTAAAGGTTTTGACCGGATGGTTGAAACAGCTCCGCAATGAAGTCATCGATTTATTCTTTCCGCAGGAATGCATAGGATGCGGTAAAATCGGTGGCTTTATTTGTAATAATTGCACTAATAAATTGCCGTGGATCTATCCGCCGCTATGTCAACGGTGCGGCAGGCCGGAAACTGGTGGACAATACTGCCGGGAATGCTGGGGAAAACAGAATAATCACATAGATGCTGTGCGTTCAGTATTTATTTTTGAAGGAACCATCCGGGCAGCCATCCATGAACTCAAATACCGCAACCTGCGATCTATATCCGTTAATTTAGGCGAATTTATGGCAGTATATTATAAAAGTAATGGATTGAAATGTGATTGCTTACTGCCAGTGCCCCTGCACGAAAAAAGAATACATGAAAGAGGATATAATCAGTCCGAGTTACTGGCGCATGAGATAGCTAAGCAAATCGGCGTTCCTGTCAGGAGCGAGTTGGTTACCCGTATAAGGAACAACGTGGCACAGGCAAGGACCAGCAGCGCAGAGGAACGAAGAACAAACATGGAAAACGTGTTTCAGTGCGAGAGCCGTGAGGCGGCAGGACAGGATATAATTATCATAGATGATGTCTGCACATCGGGAAGTACGCTAGAGGCCTGCGCTGCGGTTCTAAAAGAGGCTGGAGCTAAAAGCGTGATCGGTTTCACGCTCGCAAGAGAAATGTTAAACAGGAGTTAATAATGGAAATCCAGGTCACTGCCAGAAATATGAAATTGGAACCCGAAGATAAAGAGTACGCGCAGCAGAAATTAGCTAAACTGCATAAATATCTGAACACCATCAGCGCGATCAAGATGGAGCTGGTAGATGAAAAATTTAAAACCAGGGAAATGTATTCCGCGCAGGTAACCATAAATATCAACGGGTTTTTATTGAGGGGTGAACAGAAGGGTGAAAACATCCGTTCCGTTGTGGATGATGTGGTTGAAGTGATGGAGCGTCTGGTTACTAAATATAAGAAAAGGTACGAAAAAAGTAAGGGAAGGGAGCCTGAATCCATAAGAAAGCTTGCCGCGGAAGAACAGGATGAAACAGATGAGGATAAATCAAGATTAGCGAAAACAAAAAGCTTTCTGGTGAAACCCATGCATACATCTCAGGCCATTGACCAGATGGAGTTCCTGGGCCATGATTTCTTTATATTTTTAAGTGCCAAAGATAATTCTGTTAATATCGTTTACCGGCGTAAGGATGGCAGATACGGTCTGATACAACCGCAGTTTTCCTAGGACGTTGCAGGCCGAATCGAAAGAGTTAAGGGTGAACCTTGGTAGAGATAAAGATAAAGGAAACTCTGCTCCAGGCGGTCCAGGGAGATATCACCAGGGAAAAAGTTGAAGCTATAGTAAATGCGGCCAATTCGAGTTTAATGGGTGGCGGTGGTGTGGATGGCGCTATTCACCGCGCTGGAGGCCTTGCCATTGTTGAGGAATGCCGCAAGATCGTTGCAGAACGCGGAAGGTTACCGGCAGGCAAAGCAGTAATCACCACGGGGGGAAAGCTGCCTTCTAAATATGTGATTCACACGGTTGGCCCGGTCTGGCGTGGAGGCGATAGCGGCGAGGAGGCTACACTGGCGAGCTGCTATACTGAATGTCTGAAGATGGCATCGGCCAACGGTATCAAGAGCATCTCATTCCCCGCCATCAGCACCGGTATTTACGGCTATCCGCAGCAACCCGCTGCCAAAATAGCTATCGCCAGCGTCGTCATGTATTTGAACGACAGTCCCACCACCTTGGAGCAGGTACGTTTCGTTTTGTATGATACAAATGCTTACAATATATATACCGTAGAACTTGCCAGGATAAACAGTACGTAACCGGGGCTAAATATGCTCTATACAATGGTACAAAACAGGTGGGGATGGGTTGAAGCTATACCTCAGATAGGGGATTTCGCAGACTAACGTTTCCTGTAAAAAACGAAGCTGAAGTTAAAAAACACCTGAAAAACAAAGGTGACAATGGATACGTACAGTCTAATAAATTCAAGGGGCTGAAAAAGAAGCTGGTAAATTATTTCAGCGGAAAACCGGTCTCGTTTAACTGTGATCTTGATTTAAGCGGGTCGACACAATTTCAACGTGAGGTGTGGGAAACGGTATCCAAAATACCGTCCGGCCAGGCGAAAAGCTATAAGTGGGTGGCCGATAAAAACAAATGGCTACTAATAAGAGTATTATCACTGTTTCTACTATAATAGCCATAATTCTATAATCCTGTAAGATTACCGATACTTCACGTTAAGGGATAATGCCCTGTAAAAAACAATAATTCCAGTATAGAATGACTTTTCAAGACCCTTTTGGCCGGTGATCGAAAGCGAAGGTTTTTCTCTTTCTCATGAGTCGCCTACAGAAATTTAAGGGCAATAACCGCAGCGATGTGCTGCATGTGCTGGTGTACCTCTTCCTTGCTTCTGCCGGGGTAGTTCCGGAAGGTGATCAAGACGCCGTTGAGAGCGGCGAAAAATGCATGCGACAACGGTCTCACCGGCTCTGCCGCTTTCATTTTCCGGAACATGATGTCGAACTGATCAAAGATCTGCCGCTCGGCGGCGTTGAGTTTTTCGATCATCTCTGTGGATAGCGATCCGTCCAGCATAAAATGCGTCATCATCCGGAAGTACTGGTCATTATTTATCAGATAGGCAAGATATGCCTCGCTCACCTTTTCAATATCACCTCCATCGCTAACCCTGATCATCTCGGCAAGAAACTTCACGATTTCTTTGGCCCCGCGAAGAAACGCCTCCACGAACAGAGACTGCTGATCGGGGAAATACCGGTATATGGAGGCATGGGAGATACCGGCCTCACGGGCGATATCCCGAATGCTGACTTTATTGAAAGGCTTCATGGCAAAAACGCGTTCCGCCGCATCGACAATGATCTTTTGCCGTTCCTTGATTTCCCTGGTCTTTAGATCTGTAAACGTATTCTTCTCTTTCATGTCGAACCTCTTACTGTTTCATATTATATTCTAGGATGACCCTGCATTTAAAAATGCCTTGACAATAGTAACCACTGGTTTATAATATAACCACTGGTTACATAAAACAACAAAATACTCCCCTGGAGGTCAAATGTATGGACGTGAATATTGGCAGCATGCTCTGTAACCGCGCTTACCTAAGTCCCAATATGGAAGCTTTCATCGGTAAGGGTTATCAGTTTACCTTTCAAAACGTCAATGAACGTTCCAACCGGTTCGCGTCCTATCTGAAGCGGAACCGCCTCAATGCCGGCGAGCGCATTGCCGTTTTGTGCAAGAACAACGAACATGCCACGACGGCCATGTTCGGCGCGGCCAAGATCGGCTTGATCACCTTGATGCTCAACTGGCGGCTCCAGGCGCCGGAGCTGATCTACATATTGAATGACTGTGCGGCCTCCCTGCTGATGTATGATGAGGAGTTTGCGCCTGTCGTCGAACAGGTCCGCGAACAGATTCAGGCAAAGATGTTTCTATGCGTCGGCACTGCTGCTGGTGGGGAGAGCGGATTCGAAAATGCCATCGCCGGCCTGGATGCCTCCGAACCGGGGGTCATCGGCGGAGGTGACGATCCGGTAGTGCTGATGTACACGTCCGGCACCACCGGGAAGCCCAAAGGGGTCATGCTGACCCATGAGAACCTCTTCTGGGCCTCCATCGGGCTGGCCCATACAATCGACTGGGGCTACGGTTACCGCTTCTTGTCCGTCGCTCCCCTATTCCATATCGGCGGGCTGGCCCCCATCTTCGGCAACATCCATTCCGGGTGCACGACAGTCTTCATGCCGAATTTCGACCCCGTAAAGATCTGGGATGTGATGGTGGCCGAAAAGATCAATTTTATGATGAGCGTTCCGGCGATGCTGCAATTTATGCTTTTTGCACCGGATATCCAGAAGAAAGACCTCTCGGCGGTAAAGCATATCGTCTGCGGCGGATCAGCCGTCCCCCAGAGCCTCATCATGGCCTACGACAAGATGGGCATCAAGATCGACCAGGTCTATGGGATCACGGAATATAGCGGCGCCGTCACCTTCTGGATTTCCGACATGGGCGTGGAAAAGTCGAATTCCATGGGAAAGACCGTCTTTCACGGGCATATTAAAATATTCCGTCCCGATAGCGATGAAGAGCTGCCCGTTGGCGAGGTCGGTGAAATCTGCTGCTTCGGTCCGCAGGTCTTCAAAGGATATTGGAACAACCCGGAAGCAACGGCGGCGGCCATCAGGAACGGGTATTACCGCTCGGGCGACATGGGGAAACTCGATGAGGACGGCTTCCTCTATGTTGTGGACAGGTTAAAGGACATGATCATCAGCGGCAGTGAGAATATCTATCCCGCCGAACTGGAGCAGGTTATCATTACCCATCCGGGCGTCGCCGAAGTGGCCGTCGTGGGAAAACCGGATGCCAAGTGGGGAGAGATACCCGTGGCCCTTATCGTGGCGAAACAGGGGGCGGAAATCAAAGCGGAGGAGATTATCGCCCTGTGCCGGAAGAATCTCGCCGCTTACAAGTGCGTCAAAGGGGTGCAGTTCATCACGGCCATCCCGAAAAATGCCGTCGGCAAGGTCCTGAAGAAGGATTTGAGAGCACAATTCATCTGAGGAGGAACATATGTCTTTACCCGATCGCAGCAATCCCTATACATTCAATGACTATCTGGCCTGGCGGCAAGACGTCGATTATTACCGTGATGATCCCTTTATCCGGAAGGTGGTTCGCCACTTTACAGGCGATGAATGGGAAAAAGTGGAAAGAGAGGCGCTCGCCGTCTCCGCAAAGGCGTCCTTCCGGTGGCGGGATCTTTCCGAGGCCATCGCCCGCCCGGAAAAGCGTCCCTTTATGTTGCATTACGACGGTTATCATAACCGGATCGACCGGATCGTCCGTCCGCAGGAGACGGAGATCCTCGAACAAGAGATCTTCTCCGAGGCCTTCTTTTCCGAAAAAACCTCTCCCTGGGTAAAACTCATCAAGATGTTTGTGATCTACCAGAATGGCGAGGCCTGCGTCGCCTGTCCCATCACCTGCACGGAAGGCATGGTCATGCTCCTTGATAAATTTGCCGATTCACCGGAGACGAAAGGCATCCTGGAGCACTGCAAGGAAGGGCTTGACGGCGAGTTTGCCATTGGCGCCCAGTATCTTTCCGAGATTCAGGGCGGCTCCGACGTCCCGGCGAATGTCCTTGAAGCGGTAAATGAAGGTGGCGTCTGGCGGCTGTACGGGACGAAGTTCTTCTGCTCGGCCACCCATGCCGACTATGCCGTCGTCACGGCGAAACCGGCGGGATCGGAGAAGGTGGCTCTCTTTGTTCTTCCCTCCTGGCTTCCCGGCGATAAAGAAAAAGAGATACGCAACGGCTATACCATAGACCGGATCAAGTGGAAGTTGGGAACCAGCGAGCTGACCACGGGGGAGCTCACCTTTAATGGCGCCATCGCCTATCCCGTGGGCCCTCTGGAAAAGGGTGTCGCCAATGTGGTCGGTATCGTTCTGACCTATTCCCGCCTGACCGTGGGCCTTTCCGCCGCGGCCTTCATGACGCGGGCCGTCCGGGAAGCCAAGAAATATGCGGAATTCAGACAGGCCTTCGGACTGACCATCAGGCAGTTCCCCCTGGTGGCAAGTCAACTATTGCGCATGGACCATGCATCAAAGAGAACGACGGCGGGTGCTTTTAAGCTCTATCGGGATTTTCTGGCCCTCCCGGGCGGGCTCAAAGGCGCCCAGGCGATGGAGGAACCGGAAGATGTCAGGAAGAAGCGTTTCGACATCCGGGAGCTCATCATGCTTCAGAAGATGGCCGCCTCCTGGGACAGCACCGACGTTATCCGTGAAGCCATGTCCATCTTCGGCGGTCACGGCGTCATGGAGGATTTTTCATCCCTTCCCCGTCTTTACCGGGACTCGGCGATCAATGAATTGTGGGAAGGCCCGAGAAATGTCCTGTTGACCCAGATTCACCGTGACCTGCAGCGAGCCGCTGCCTGGTACTCACCGGGAGAATTCGTCCAAAACACCCTGGTTGGTCTGGATGAGGCCCTGGTCGGGGAGTTGGCTGCGGAAATAACGGAACTCGTTTCTTATCCGCATCTGTTCCAGATGGATGAAAAGACCATCGATGTCTGCCGGAGATGGGATGCCTTCTGCCATAAGTATTTCCACGCCTACCAGGACCTGGCATTGAAGGAAGTAGAAGAGTGAAAAGGGAGATTGAGTTTCATTTGCTAAAAGGCTTCGCTGATAATGGGACATCATAAACAATAGTACGAGGAGGAGAATATGAATTTAGTTGAAGTCCTAGAAAGAAACACGCGCAAAAACCAGGATAGGGATTGTCTCAGGGCGGGTGGAAAAGGCTGGTCATTTGGAACAGTCAAGGCAATGTCCGAAAAAGCGGCGGGCCTTTTCCAGAGCCTGGGGTTGGAAAAGGGCGACCGTGTAGCCATTATGAGTCAGAATACGGTGAGCTTTGTTGTCGCCCTTTACGGCACCCTCATGGCCGGTGGTGCCGTCGTTCCCGTCAACCATAAGCTCATGGCGCCGGAAGTGGATTACATCCTCGCTCATAGCGGAGCGAAGATCTTTCTTTTCGACGGGTCCCTGATAGGCGTGGCGGAAAAACTCTCATCGGGCATCCGGATGTTGGCCATGGACAGCGCCGCACCTGCGTATGATTCCTTCGAAGCCCTCTGTGAACAGGCGCCGGCGTTTTCACCCATTGAGCTCCATGACGGCGATCTGGCGGAGATCCTCTACACGTCTGGTACCACAGGAAAGCCGAAGGGCTGCATGCATACCCACCGGGGCGTCGTCATGAGCGGTATAACCGGGGCCATCGCCACCAAGATGGACGAGGATGACAGGCTCCTCATGGCCATGCCGATCTGGCATTCCTCACCGCTCAACAACTGGTTTGCCGGCATCCAGTATGTCGGCGGTACGACGGTCCTGCTGCGCGAATACCATCCCCTTCATTTTCTTCAGGCCGTGGAGCAGGAAAAATGTACCATCTATTTCGGCGCTCCCATCTCGTATATCATGCCGATACAGATGCTACCCAATTTCGACACATTCGACCTTTCCTCCATGAGGGCCTGGATCTACGGAGGCGGACCCATCGGCGTTGATACGGCCCGCATGATCATGGCAAAATACAAAAGCGATCGTTTTTACCAGGTTTATGGTATGACGGAATCAGGCCCCACAGGGACGACCCTCGCGCCCAAGGATCAGGTGCGCAAGGCCGGCTCCATCGGCCGCTCCGGGTTGCCCGGCTGCGACATCATGGTCGTCACCGCCGCAGGCGAGACGGCGCGTCCGGGCGAAGTCGGAGAGATCCGGCTCAAGGCGGATAGTATGATGACAGGATACTACAAGGACCCGGAGGCGACGAGGGAGGTATTTGAGAAAGGCTGGTATAAAACGGGCGACGTGGCTCGCCTGGACGAAGACGGTTATCTGTTTATGGTTGACCGTACCAAGGATATGATTGTGACCGGCGGTGAGAATGTCTATTCCAAGGAGGTGGAAGACATCATCACGGCCTGCCCGGGTGTCGCCGCGGCGGCAGTGATCGGGATTCCCAATGACGAATGGGGGGAGATAGTGGCCGCATTTGTTGTGCCGGCGAAGGACGCGTCAATCGACGAAGAAAAGATCCGTCTGTTTCTCGGCGACAAGCTCGCCAAGTATAAGATCCCGAGGACCATCAGATTCGTGGAAAATCTGCCATATACGCCGAGCGGCAAGGTAATGAAGTATAAATTGAGACTGGAGTATAAAAAATAAGGAGGACTTGTGTTCGATTATCTATTGACGGAAGAACAGATCAAACTGAGGGAGGAGGTCCGGGATTTCATCAAGGGGATTCCGCGTCAATTTGTCCTCGATATGGACAAGGATGTCATCAAGTTTCCCAAGGAATTCCTCCGGGAAGCGGGACGGCGCAACCTCATGGGTTGCCGTTATCCAAAGGCGTGGGGCGGACGGGGTCTGGACTGGGTCTCCACGGGCATGGTCATGGAAGAGGTGGGTACCATCGGTTATGAACTGGCCTGCGTCTTCGGTGTAGGGGCGGAACTGGTTTGCGACGCCATCATCCGGCACGGAACGGATGAACAGAAGGAACAGTACGTCAAACCCCTTCTCCGGGGTGATCTCTTTGCCGCCGAATGCCTGACGGAGCCGCGCGGCGGTTCCGACTTCTTCGGCGCCACGTCCAAGGCCGAGGACATGGGAGACTACTTCCTCCTGAACGGCCAAAAACGGTTCATCGTCGGCGGAGAGGGAGCAGATTATTTTCTCGTCTACGCCAAGACCAACTTCGACCCGGCCGCCAAGCCCCAGGAATCGATCACGGCGTTTATCGTCGACCGAAGCCCGGGTGTTGATACGAAATACCTCTATAACCTCATGGGGTGCCGCGGAGGGGGAACGGCCCGCCTCGTCTTCAAGGATGTGAAGGTGCCCAAGAAGAATGTCCTGGGCCGGGTGCACGGCGCCTATGACGTCTTCAACACGATGATGATCCCAGAGCGCCTCGGAACGGCAATCATGACCATCGGCTCCGCCCGGGCGGCCCTGGAGATCGCCACCCATTACACAACCCGGCGGAAGGCCTTCGGTCAGGTGATCAACACCTTCCAGGGGGTCAGCTTCCAGATAGCAGAGGCCGTAGCGCTCCTGGATGCGGCTCGGGCCATGGGATACATAACCTGCCGGGCCGTCGATGCCAACGTTGGCATGGACCGGGTGCGGCGGATGATCTCCGAATCGAAGAAGTTCATCACCGAGTCCTGTCAGAAAGTGGTCCATAACTCCATGCAGGTCGTCGGCGGCATCGGTTACACCAATGTGTTCCCCCTGGAGCGGATATATCGAGACGTCCGCCTGGCGACGATTTGGACGGGGACAAGCGAGGTCATGTCCATGATTGTGGCCCACGAATGGTACCGGGAATGCAAGAAGGCCCGGGCCGCCAATCTCACGCGGGACATCGAGGCCGATGCGGAGGAGGCCTTCGCGGAAGAGGAAAAGATATACGAATAAGATTTATGATGGGTGGCGAGACCGGATCGGTCGAAAGTGAAAGGACCGATCCGGCATCCCTGTCCTGCTGATGATTCATCCAGGCTATCGCTAGTGCCGTCATATATAGGAATGACAATCTCACTACTTTGGAGCAGGTGCGTTTCGTTTTGTTTTGTATGATACAAATGCTTACAATATATACACTGCCGGGCTTACCAGAATAAACAGTACGTAACCGGGGGCTAAATATGCTCTATACAATTGTGCAAACTCGTTGGGGATGGGTTGGAGCTATATTTTCGGATAAGGGATTACGAAGATTAACGTTTCCTGTGAAAACCGAATGTGAAGCTAAAAAGCGCCTGAAAAACAAAGGTGACAATGGATACGTACAGTCTAATAAATTCAAAGGGCTGGAAAAGAAACTGGTAAATTATTTCAGCGGAAAACCGGTCTCGTTTAGCTGTGATCTGGATTTAAGCGGGGTGACACAATTTCAACGTGAGGTATGGGAAACGGTATCCAAAATACCATACGGCCAGGCGAAAAGCTATAAGTGGGTGGCGGATAAAATGGGCCGAAAAAACGCTTACCGGGCGGTTGGACAGGCCCTTGCCAGGAACCCCGTGCCCATCATCATCCCCTGTCACCGTGTGATTTGTAAGGACGGTTCTCCCGGCGGATTTGGCGGGAAAGCAGCTATTATCAAAACTAAACTTAAACTGCTGGCTCTGGAAGGCTATAAGCCGAATTGAGTATGAAGAGCGAGGCAGGTGAGGCAGGTATAAATTGATAGAACACGAGTATGCAGAGGTCAATAATATAAGACTTCACTATGCCAAAAACGGCCGGGGCGAGCTGATGCTATTTTTACATGGCTTCCCCGAGTACTGGGCGATGTGGAAGAAACAGCTCGATGAGTTCGGCCGTGATCACCTGGCGGTTGCGCCGGATATGAGGGGTTTCAACCTCTCGTCCAAACCGCCGGAGGTAGATCTCTATAAGCAGCCAATCCTGGTCGAGGATATACGTCAATTTGCTGAGAAACTTGGTTACAAGAAATTCACCCTTATTGCTCATGATTGGGGTGGTGCGGTCGCCTGGCTTTTCGCCATGTTCTTACCACAATATCTCGAAAAGCTGATCATAATCAATGCTCCCCACCCTGTCACCTTTGAAAGGGAATTGCGCAATAATCCGGACCAGCGCAAAGCCAGCAGTTATATAGCGATGTTCAGGAAGCCGGGAATCGAAGCGAAATTATCCGGCAATAACTGTTCGCCCCTTTTAAATATGGCTTTCGGAGACTTGATTAAGAATGGCGTGCTTAGCACGGAAGATATACAGGGATATATCGATGCATGGTCACAGCCGGGAGCGTTAACAGGAGGTCTGAACTATTACCGCTCCGCTAATATGAGCATCCTTGAGAACTATGACGAAGCAATAAAGAAACCGGCAAAAGCCGAGCTATTGCCTGTAATCAGCGTGCCGACGCTGGTTATCTGGGGTGAAAAAGATATAGCCCTGCTGCCCGGCTGCATCGAGGGCCTGGATAAGTATGTAACTTCGATGACGGTCAGGAGGATACCCGACGCGTCACACTGGGTAGTACGTGAAAATCCGGACCTGGTTAACCGGTTGATCAGGGAATTTATCGAGGGCAAAAGCAATCTTATTTAATAGAGGCGATCCGAAGGTTGCTGGACAAGGTTTAGCTCTCTAACCAGTTCACTATCGATTTTAATATTTGGTATCTCGAGGGAAGTAATTCTATCCTGGTCACGTATTAACAGTTTCACACATTTGTCTCCAGGATATCTGCGCAGAATATCTATGATGCGCTGAAGGTGTAAACGGTCCTGTTCTTCATTGCTGCTCTGATTAATAGTTATTGTCAGCTCTTTAGGCACGGGACGGTGGTTATTGGTCTCCACCGGGGGCTTGGGTGTCTCCGGCTCATATTTTCTGACCCTGGTGCAGCTTATCCCGACGCGGTCATCTCTGACTTTTACAGTCCCTTCCACAATTAACACATTGCCTTCGATCCACAGGTCCTGTGTCTGCGTATATACATCAGACCATGCTATAACTTCGATGCTCCCATTGAGGTCCTCGAAGGTAGCGATAACAAAAACACGATTATTTTTAGTCGATGCGTGCCTGACTGCCGAGATCATACCGGCCAAGATTACCTTTTCTCCTGCCATTTCGTTGGTTATTTGGCCGCACAATACGCTGGCATGTTCGGCCAGCTTGGAGGCCATGGCGGACAAGGGATGCTCTGAAAAGTATATGCCCATCAATTCCTTCTCCCAGGCCAATTTCTCAGGCAAAGCGGCGTCCGAATTATCAAGGTCTAAGGCGGGCAAGGGCACCGATACACTCTGACCGAATATATCGAACATGCTGGACTGTCCGCTCTCCTTCTGTTTTTGCCCTCGTTGGGACAGCGACATAATGCGGTCTGCAGCGGCCAGAAGGGAGCCGCGCTGACCCAAGCAGTCCAACGCCCCTACTTTGATCAGGCTTTCCATAACCTTTTTGTTGACGTA
Source organism: uncultured Chloroflexia bacterium (assembly GCA_963848815.1). Taxonomy (GTDB): domain Bacteria; phylum Chloroflexota; class Dehalococcoidia; order GIF9; family UBA5629; genus UBA1162. The sequence goes on along the minus strand of CAWKFY010000035.1, from coordinate 15,559 downwards.
ACGAAGATCGACCCTGCTGCAGAAATCTTCGATGGATTTGAATTCACCACCGCGGTAACGTTCGGCCAGGATAGGTTCCAAGGCATTAGTGCCAACGTTCTTGATTGAAGCCAAGCCGAAGCGGATACCTGCGTTTTCCCCTTGGCCTTCGACGACAAAGTCTGCATGGCTGTGGTTTATATCAGGTTTGAGCACTTGGATATTAATACGGCGGCACTCCCCAACCGCAGTCACGATCTTTTCAATCTTGTCGTAATACGTGTTTAAGAATGCGGTCATGTATTCAACCGGGTAATTGGCCTTGAGGTAGGCGGTCTGGTAAGCTATCCGTGCATAGCTGACGGAGTGAGCCTTGTTAAAGGCATAACCGGCGAAGGGCTCGATCAGCCCGAAGATAGCGTTGGCTTCTTCTTCGGTATATCCTTTGGTCTTAGCGCCTTCTACGAAATTTTGCTTTTCTTTTTTCATGACCTCGGCGATTTTCTTGCCCATGGCCTTGCGTATGATATCGGCGCGGCCAAGGCTATAACCGGCGAATCTCTGGACGATAAATAGCACCTGGTCCTGATAGACTATGACTCCATACGTATCTTCGAGGATGGGCAAAAGGTCGGGATGCGGGTAATGTACCGATTCTATCCCGTGTTTGGCCCTGATAAAAGTCGGTATATGTTCCATGGGGCCGGGACGATATAGTGCAACCATAGCTGCTATATCCGTAAACTTGGTGGGACGCAGCTCTTTAATGTAGCGCCGCATGCCCGGACTTTCCAGTTGGAAGATTCCGGTGGTCTCTCCGGATGCTAACAGCTCGAACGACTTCTTATCATCGAGGGGCATATTGAGAAAATCTATCTCAACCCCCTGGTTCTCAAAGATCACCTTTTGGGCTTCGGCCAGCAGCGTGAGGTTGGCTAACCCGAGGAAATCCAGTTTGAGCAAGCCGAGTTTGGCTACGTTGTCCATCGAGAACTGGGTCATGGCTGCATTCTGGTCGCTGTCCTTGTTGGCCCTTTGAAGAGGAAGATACTGAGTAAGGGGATCTCGGGAAATCACCACGCCGGCGGCATGCGTACTGGAATGCCTGGAGATACCCTCCAGTTTCTTGGCCGTGTCTACAAGTTTGCGGATCAACTCGTCCGCTGCATACATATCCTGAAGCTCCTTGACCTCCAGGAAGGCTTCATCTAATCGTATATTAGGGCGGACCGGTATCAGCCTGGCTACCTGGTCAACTGTGCCGTAATTAAGGCCGAGCGCCCTGCCGACATCCCTTATGGCAGCCCTGGCGCCCAGCGTCCCGAATGTGATGATCTGAGCTACATGGTCGGTGCCGTACTTGTGGTTGGCATAGGATATGACTTCGTCGCGGCGGTCATCCTGGAAGTCCAGGTCGATATCCGGCATCTCCCTGCGCTCTATGTTGAGAAAACGCTCGAAGACCAGCTTGTAGTCAAGTGGGTTAATGTCCGTTATACCAAGGCAATAAAGTGCCAAACTGGCTGCTGCGCTGCCGCGAACGCCGAAGAAAATGCCGTTCTTTCGCACAAATGATATAAGGTCATGGACCACAAGGAAATAATCGGCAAATTGAGTTTTCTCAATGACGTCGAGCTCGTAGGCCAGTCTTTTCTCGGCCTCCGCATCAGCGTCGGGCAACCGTTCTTTGAATCCCCGCCAGCAAAGAATGGAAAGGTGAGATTGAGAGGTTTTCCCGGGGGCAATTCCACCTGTGGCAGGTGGGGCTTGCCGAATTCTATTTCGACTTCACACAGGCCGGCGATTTTCTCCGTATTCTCCAGGGCCGAAGGCAGGTCTGAATATTCATCCGCCATTTCCTTGGGGCTTTTCAGGTAAAAATAATCGCCAGCCATCTTTAGACGTCTTTCATCATTTACGGTTGTATTGGTTCCGATGCAAAGCAGTACATCCTGGACATAGGCATCTTCTTTATTGACATAATGCACGTCATTGGTGGCTACCAGAGGGATATCCAATTTACCGGCCAGATCGATAAGGCTGGCGTTGATTACTTCGACATCCGGAATGGGGTGCCTTTGTATTTCGATATAGAAATGTTCGAAATTTTCTTTATACCAGGTCGCAGTTTCAGATAATATATCCTGCCGGTTTTGCAGGATAAGCCGCCCCAGTTCGCCCTGTGCGCAGCCTGACAGCAGTATCAGGCCCTCTTTATACCGGCATAGAAGGTCTTTATCTATCCTGGGCTTATAGTAAAATCCCTCCAGATTGGCCAGAGTGACCAATTGAATTAGATTGCTGTAGCCTGTATTATTCCTGGCAAGGAGAGTCAAATGGGAATTGGCCTTGTTAGAAGGGTCTTTGCTGGTGTAATTCTGAGATGCGACATATACCTCGCACCCAATAATAGGCTTAATTCCCGCCTCCCTTGCCGCTTTGTAAAAATCGATAACACCGTACATATTACCGTGGTCGGTAATAGCAAGACTGTGCATACCCAGGTCTTTGGCCTTGTGAACTAAGGGGACAATCCTGCAGTAGCCGTCAAGTAAGCTGTATTCGGTATGAACGTGGAGATGGGTAAACATACTCTACACCCGCGGAACGGTTAAAATTATAACACGAGAAATCTTGTGCGCCTACGCTAATTTGCGCGGTAAAATACGACCTTTGGTCGACGTTAGAGGACAATCATGAAGAAATTTGTACTACTTTTAGCATCCGTTGTCTGGATATTGACTATCCCTCTACTGATTATTTCCACGACGAGCAACGCATATACGGGGTGCGTTGGCCTTTATAACTACGGTTTCGACAAGTACCAGATAAGCCAGGTCACGGGCATAAACCGGGCACAGCTAAATGAAGTTGCACAGAAGATGGCGGACTATTTAACCGGAAAAATCTCTTCACCTCAGTTGATCGTGGATACTAAAGACGGGAGGAGGCAGCTATATAACGAAAAAGAGTTGACTCATCTGGTGGATGTCCGGGGGATTGTATCCTTCTTTCAGCTTATTCAGATAATCTCGGCTGCACTTTTCATACTGCTGGGCATCGCCGTCTATTTCGGGATGGGTATAAGAAGGATATTGAAGGGGCTTCAAATCGGATCGATAATTACCGCAGCATTCACCACAATATTGATCATTTGGGCATTGATTGATTTCGACAGCCTTTTCTACCTGTTTCATATCGTGAGTTTTTCCAATAATTTGTGGCTGCTGGATCCGGCCGTAGACTACTTGATAATGTTGGTTCCGGAAGGCTTCTTTAATGATGCTGCCCTGTTCATGATACTGACTACACTGGGCGCATCCATAGTCATCTGGGCAGCCGCATTTATCCTGAATAAAAGGCTATTTGTTAATGCGGGCAAAGCATAATGCGGTACGCGAGTGATCAGCCGCCATTAACCGCCGCAGGAAGAGCAGTTAGTTGAACTACAGCCCGAGCAGGAACTTCCGCTGCTTGCAGGCATATTATTGAGCATGCTCAGATCGGATTTGGAGCGGGAAACGAAACGGGACATGGCCCTTTTAGAAGGAATTTTGCATTTGGGACAATCCGCAAGCTCCTCTGATCTGGACAGAGGACGCATCAGTTCAAATCTGCATTCACACTTTGGGCATTGATATTCGTAAATAGGCATCTATTAAACCTCGAATAAAAATTTAGCGCATTACACTGATTCCAGTCAAATAGTGCTCATATTCATTCTATAACAGTTCTAAGTAATATTGCTTAGGGGTAACCATGATATATTGCGCATTTGCGCATATACAGTATGAGCAATACTGCGGATGGTAACTCTTGACATTATTGTTAAATTGTATGCATAACAACACACCGAAACGATAGAAGGAGTAAATCAAATGCCGAAAGTTGCAGGAGTATCCAACGGAGTAAAGACTGAGGATAGGACAGACCTGGGATCCAGTTTCTGGACGGGTAAATCGCCATGCTGGGAACTGTGCAACTGCCCGGATGTGCATAAAGAATGAATGCCCTGTGACGCAATACCAATTTCTACCCTGCTGGGAAGTAGAGGGAACCTACTGCAAATTGGATGACATGGGGTCCAGCGGGAAAGATACCACGATGTGCCAGACCTGCAGGGTGTATAAGAAATATGGAAATGGAGAACCGGTAAGATTGAAGCTGTTCGGGAAGGGGATGGATACACACCTGAAGGAAATGGAGGAAGCCGAGGCGAAGTAAAGTCGTATTCTACATAGGACCAGGGCGGGACCGTCGTAAGGCGGCCCGCCTTTTTTATTACGAAAAATAAACGAGAAAAATATTTTCTCCGGGGGTATTTTATTTTTAGTACAATTGTGTTAAAATAACCATAATCAGGATCAATCAGCATATTTTTTAGGAGGCGAAATGGAGTCGGACAAAGTGAAACTGGAAAAAGAAAGGGCACTGGATCTGGCGATCAATCAAATTGAAAAACAGTATGGTATCGGCTCGATCATGTCGTTGGGCGAGAGGTTGGCCAAGGTTAAGGTGGAGGTCATTCCCACGGGGTCGTTGAGCCTGGATCTGGCCCTGGGGGTGGGTGGTATACCGCGTGGAAGCATCACCGAGATATTCGGCGCTGAGGCTTCTGGGAAAGACCACCCTGGCCTTAAATATTATTGCGCAGGCGCAAAAAATGGGCGGCCTGGTGCTCTATATCGATGCGGAACATGCCCTGGATACAGCTTATGCCTCGATATGCGGAGTGAATGTAAATTCACTCAAAGGGGCCCAGCCGGGCACGGGAGAAGAAGCGCTGGATATTGCGGAGCGCATGGTCAGGACCCATGCCCTGGATGTGGTGGTGATAGATAGCGTTGCTGCCCTGGTGCCGAGGGCTGAAATCGAAGGCGAAATGGGCGAGTCCCACGTTGGACTTGCAGGCCAGGCTGATGTCACAGGCCCTGCGAAAACTGACGGGCGAGATCAGTAAGTCCAACACCTCCGTAGTTTTTATTAACCAGTTGCGTGAAAAAGTTGGGGTCATCTTCGGCAGTCCCGAGGTTACCCCGGGCGGAAGGGCGTTGAAATTTTATAGCTCTGTCAGGATCGATTTAAGGAAGGCGGATGCCATCAAGAACGGCGCGGAGATCATAGGCAACCGGGTACGTGCCAAAGTCGTAAAAAATAAAATGGCGCCTCCTTATAGTGTAGCCGAGTTCGATATCATGTTTAATTGCGGCATCAGCAAGGAAGGGGATATCATCGATCTGGGCGTGAGCACCGGCGTTATTAAAAAATCAGGCGCATTCTTCGATTTTAACGGTACCAAGCTGGGACAGGGCAGGGAAAAGGCACGCGAATTTCTGACGCAGCATCCTGAGATAACCCTTGAGCTGGAAAAACAGATACGCAATATAGCTTTGTCCGGACATGCACCGGGCGATGGTAAGGAGGCCGCCGAATAACCTTTTCAACGGTTGAGTCCGGATGTTATAAGAAAATCGTTGAGTTAAAGCCCGGCAGAACCAGGGGGACGGTGGACGTCCTTTTCGATGATGGATCAACTATCAGTATCGCTAAGAGGCTGGCCGAAAAGGCCGGCCTCCGTTTGCATTCAGAGATAGATATCCGCAGCCTGGATAAGATTATTAAAGAGGACGACGCTGAAAGGTGCTATGAGGCTGCGCTCAATTTCCTGGAATTCCGGCCAAGGAGTGAGGCTGAATTCAAACAGCATCTGCTGTACAAGAGACATTTCCAGAGTGAATCCGTGACCGGCGCCATCCTCAGATTAAAGAAGCTGAAGCTAATCGACGACCGGGTTTTTGCCGAGAACTGGACACGTGACCGTATTGCCTTCCGGCCCAAAAGCCGTCTGATGATCAAGAGGGAGTTGCTGCAAAAAGGGGTTGGCTTCGATATTGCCAGCGAGGCTACGCAGGGAGTCGAGGATGAAGCCGGCGCCTATAAGGCCGGCTTAAAAAAGGCCAGGCTGCTTAAAGGGCTGGAATATCATGACTTTGCCAGAAGGCTGTCTGCCTATCTTGCCAGGCGTGGCTACGCCGTGGATGCCGTCAACAGTGTAACCATGCGTTTATGGCATGAGACTACCGGAAAGAAGGCCGAAAAATAAAAAATTTTTCGTCATGGTACTGGTCGTGTAGCATGCAAATAAGAGTATAATTATTAAATTAAGGTTTATTAACTATGTGTAAATTAACTTTGTTTGTTTACAAAGAGAGGCATTTATATTATGGATTGGATATATTATGTAATTGTCGGCCTTGTGGCCGTTTTGTTTCTGCTTGTCGGATACTTCGCCCGGCAACTGTTGGCGAATCAACAAATACGGCTCGCACAGAATGAGGCAAAGAAGCTATTGGAAAGCGCTCAAGCCAAATACGAGCAGATGGTGCTCGATGCCAAAGAAGAAGCTGTCAAAGTAAGGGCGGCGGCGGAAGCGGAGAGCAGGGAGCGGAGATATGAACTGCAAAGGCTTGAAAGGCGGTCCAGCCAGCGTGAGGAGAGGTTAGAGAGGAAGCTGGAGGCGCTGGAGAGACGAGAGCGAAGCCTGATGGGGCGGGAAAAAGAGATTGAAACTGTTAAGGCACAGGTCGAAGAGGTAAAAGAAAAGCAACTGCAACGCCTGGAAGCTATTTCGGGCATGTCCAGTGACGAAGCCAAACAACAGCTCCTGAATGCGGTAGAGGATGAGATCAAGGAAGATGCTTCACGCAAGGTCCGTGAATGGGAAGTCCGCATAAAAGATGAAATAGATGCCAATGCCAGGGATATACTGGCGACCACCATACAGAGATGCGCCACCGATGTTGTCTCCGAAACAACCGTTTCAGTAGTGCCTTTGCCCAATGATGATATGAAAGGCCGGCTGATTGGCCGTGAAGGGCGCAATATACGCGCCATGGAGCAGGCGACGGGCGTCGACCTGATAATCGATGACACCCCGGAATCGGTAACCATCTCGAGCTTCGACCCCATAAGGAGAGAAGTGGCAAGGGTAGCATTGACCAATTTGATTCTGGATGGGCGAATACATCCGGCCCGGATTGAAGAAGTTGTCGATAAGGCCAAGGCCGAGGTTGAATCGACCATCCGTGTAGAAGGTGAGCAGGCCACCAGGAAAGCCGGCGTACAGGGTCTGCATCCGGAATTGATTAAACTGTTGGGACGCCTGAAATACCGGACGAGCTATGGACAGAATGTTTTGACGCATAGCCTGGAAGTGGCACATATTGCCGGCATGCTGGCAGCTGAGATCGGCGCTAATGTCACCCTCGCCAAGAGGGCGGCCTTATTGCATGATATCGGCAAAGCGGTAGACCATGAGGTCGAAGGTCCGCATGCCTTGATAGGCGCCAACCTGGTCAAACAGTGGGACAAATCAGCTGAAGTGTCTCAAGCAATATCAGAGCATCACGGCGAAGCCACTACTCAGAGTTCACTGGGCTTCATCCTGGCAACTGCCGACCAGATAAGCGGGTCCAGGCTGGGAGCCAGGCGTGAATCCCTCGACCAGTACATCAAGAGGATTGAAGCGCTGGAAAATGTCGCCAGCAGTTTCGCGGGAGTTGAAAAGGCCTTCGCTATCCAGGCGGGACGCGAAGTGCGGATCATTGTAAAACCGGACCAGGTGGATGATCTGGCTGCCATGCGCCTGGCACGTGATATCGTCAAGAAAATCGAAGAGAGCCTGGAATATCCGGGTCAGATAAAGGTTACGGTTATGCGAGAGGTGAGGGCGGTAGACTACGCAAAATAAATCATCGAGGTAGGCGCCTTTGAAAATCCTGGCGATCGGCGATATTATCGGCAAGCCTGGAAGGGATGCAGTCAAGCAGTTTCTTCCAGGCTTGATTAATGAATATTCAATAAATCTGGTGATAGCCAACGGGGAAAATTCGGCTCATGGGATCGGGATTACAGCCAATACCTCGCGTGATTTAATGGATTCCGGTGTGGACGTGATTACCACCGGCAACCATGTTTGGGCGCAGAGGGAAATAATCAGTCACATGGATGGCGATTTGCCCATCATCAGGCCTCTGAACTTTCCTCCCGGAGCGCCGGGCTGCGGCTATAAAATGGTCAATAACGTACTGGTCGTCAATTTAATCGGACGTGTCTTCGTCGGGCAATATGACTGCCCCTTTAGGGCTATGGACAGTTTACTTTCTACAATCGACCCGCTGCCTAAAATAATAGTAGTTGATTTCCATGCCGAGGCCACCTCGGAGAAAGTAGCTATGGGCAGGTATCTGGACGGGAGGGTCAGCGCTATATGGGGCACGCACACCCATATCGGCACGACGGACGGCCATATTCTGCCGGGTGGCACAGCTTATGTGACGGACATAGGCATGGTCGGCCCCATGAACTCGATCATCGGCGATGACGTTGATAATGTTCTGACCAGTTTTCTCGTAGGATTGCCCCACAGGTTATCGGTGGGCAAAGGCCCCTCTGCTTTCGATGCTATCCTGCTGGATATAAATGATCAAACGGGCAAGGCCAAACGCATTGAGCGCATTCGAAGGGAGGAAACTTAGAATTTGAAGTATGACCTTCATTTACATACAACTGCTTCGGATGGACGCCTAAGGCCATCCGAGCTCGTGAAAATGGCAGTCGAAAGAGGATTGGAGGTCATGGCTGTTACCGACCATGACAGCATAGGCGGAATTGATGAAGCGCTTAATTCCGCCGGCAGTTATTCCAGTATCTATGTCATTCCAGGAGTAGAGATCAATACCGACCTTGCCACAGGCGAACTCCATGTTCTGGGCTATTTCATGGACTATCACGACCCCGGATTTACGCAGGCGCTGGAAAAAATAAGGGAGTCCAGGGTCGGCCGGGCGCAGAAAATGATTGAAAAATTGCGTAAGCTTGGCAAACCCATAGAATGGCAGAGAATCCAGGAGCTGGCCAGGGGCGAGTCCGTATGCCGGCCCCATATAGCGCAGGCCATGCTTGAGAAGGGCTATGTCAGCACTGAGCACGAAGCTTTTGATAGATATATAGGGCGCAACGGCCCTGCTTACGTGGAACGTGAGAAGATCAAGCCGGTCGACGCAGTGGTGATAATTAAAAGGGCTGGCGGATTACCTGTTTTAGCACACCCGGCGGATATCCTGAACCTTGACGATATGATTGTAGAATTGAAAGCGGCGGGCATGCTGGGCCTTGAAGCTTACTATGCTCAATATACGCTGCCCACGATTGAGAAATTAGTTAAGACGGCGCAAAAGTATGACCTGCTCACGACCGGGGGTACCGATTACCATCACTTTTTAGACGACAGGGAGGTTCCCCTTGGATCGGCAGATATACCGCGCCAATCCATAGAAAGGCTTTTCAGTGCCGCAGGCAAACACATAGTCCTTAATTAACACCATTCATGCCTGCCAGTATACTTCATCACCCGGCGATTAATCATTTATACTTGTACGCGTACGTTAAAAGGCGGATGGAAGAGAAAATAAAAAATGATATAATAGGTCGGTTTTGAGCCAAATAACCGCGCGAAAGGAGAAACATGGAAGCAGCTCGCGATATTTTCTGGCATATCCCTTTATTCGTTCAAATCAGTCTCTATACTGCAGCCGTAGTCGCTGTTCTGCTCATCGGGTATGCGGTTTACAAACGCTACCAGATGTGGATGCTTGGCAAGCCTGACAAGCGTTTCGACAATCCCGGCAAAAGGATAGGGGAATTCATCAAGATAACCATACTTGATGCCTTCTTCCACAGGCGCTTTTTCAGGGACGTTTACCCGGGAATCATGCATTTCCTGATCTTTGTCGGTTGTGTGCTTCTTTTCATCGGGGCAGGCCTCGACTTCCTGAACCATTATTTATTTGCGCCTTTCGGCGCTGAGTTCATCCATGGCCCGGTATACATCTATCTGGGCGGGCTGTGGAATATCGCCGGAATCATGGTCCTGGTCGGGCCTGGTGCTGGCCTTTGTAAGGCGCTACATTCAAAGGCCGAAGAGGCTCAATACGGTACTTGACGATGGCGTTGCCCTTCTGCTGATTTTAATCGTGGTAGTCACCGGTTTCTTCCTGCAGGGTTTCAGGATGATCGCCGCAGTTCCTGATAACCTCGGCCTGACGCAGCCCGAATATTTCGTACATCCCGAGTGGGGGCAGGCCCGGTTTGTCGGTTTCTGGATCGCCGGCATGTTTGCCGGCCTGCCTGATGCTACCAGGCTGCTGTGGTACCAGATACTCTGGTACTGCCATGTTATCATAACCGTCGGTTCGGTCCTGTATATCATCCTCTCCTGGGACAAGCTGACTCATATACTTATTTCCCCGGTCAATGTACTATTCAAGACCTCCAGGCCCAAGGGCGCTCTCAGCCTTGTGAACCTGGAAACTGCCGAGACTTACGGCATGGGCAAGATCCAAGATTTTACCTGGAAGCAGCTTTTTGATCTTGACGCCTGCACCAATTGCGGCCGCTGCCAGGACCGCTGCCCTGCCTATCTAACCGATAAACCTCTGTCACCGCGCAAGGTGGTACAGGATTTAAAGACGCACTGGCTGGAACGTGCCCCGGCACTGATGGCTGCGAAGAAGGCGGCGCAACAGCAGGATCCGGCGCGCAGCCACCAATGTTGCTGCTGAAGGGAAAGCCATGGTCGGCGAAGTTATCCTCGAAGACGAGATCTGGTCCTGCACGACCTGCCGGGCCTGCCAGGATATTTGCCCTGTATTTATTGAGCATATCGATAAGATAATCGATATGAGACGGCACCTCGTGCTTGACCTGGCCCAGGTACCGGAAACCGGCGAGGCCGTACTTAAGTGCATTGAGGCCAGGGGACACAGCTGCAAAGGCACTACGCTGACCAGGACGGACTGGACCGCCGGCCTGGATATCAAGCAGCTGTCCGAAAATACCAATGTTGAATATGTCTTCTTTGCAGGGTGCGCTGCTTCGCTGGAAGAGCGCAGCACCAAGATCGCTATTGCCACGGCTAAAATCCTGAAAGCGGCCGGCGTCAATTTTGGCATTCTGGGCGTTGCAGGAAATGTGCTGCGGTGAGCCGGCAAGAGCCTGGGCAATGAATACCTTTTCCAGACCCTGGCGGCCCAGAAATGTCGAGCATGTTCAAGAGTTATAACGTTAAGAAGATCATCACCATGTGCCCGCACTGCTTCAATACTCTCAAGAATGAATATCCGCAGTTTGACGGCAATTTTGAAGTTATTCATCACAGCACGTTTATCTCCAATCTAATCAACGAAGGCAAGATTAAACCTGCCGTCATGAAAGAGAACAGGATCACCTATCATGATTCCTGTTACCTCGGCAGGCACAACGATATTTATGAACCGCAGCGCACATGTTCTGCAGTCGATCAATAAACTGCCGCTGCTTGAGATGGACCGTTCGAGGAACAGCGGGTTCTGCTGTGGGGCCGGTGGGGGACGTTTCTGGATGGAAGAAAGGATCGGCAAACGTATCAGCGAAGTCCGCATCGAACAGGTGATGGAAACCGGAGCAGAAGTCGTCGCTACTGCTTGCCCTTACTGTGTGCAGATGTTCACCGATGCGATTAAGGCCAAAGGCGCTGAAGAGACACTCGTAGCCAAGGATATAGCTGAGCTGGTTGTCGAGGCTATGTATCCGCCCAAGTAAGTTCCGAACCGGTAAAATCGAGGGCCGTAATGCTTTGCGTTGCGGCCCTTTAATTTATACAATTAGTAATCTATATTTGCGTCTGGAGTAATTTAGTGAAGACATCTAAATACGGTTTGAGCGTTTTACTAACTGCATTGGTTCTATTGGCCGGTTTGATTCCGGGCTGCGCGGCGCCAACGGCTAGTGCCGGATCAGGGAAGCTGGTCTTCCATGATGATTTCACCGACCCCAAGAGCGGTTGGTATGTGTACAAAGCTGATTCTACGAAAGGCGGATATTACGGACAAGACTCTTACAATGTTTGGTCGCAGGGCCATAACAATGTCATCGTACTGAATCCCAAGACCACGCAGGACCTGAGTGATTTTACAGTCGAAGTCGATGTCAGGAGAATAGGTGCTGCGGAAGGTTCGCTCATGGGAGTCATCTACCGGCTCGATACCAGTGGACAATATTACAGGTTCTCAGTCTCCGAAAATCAGACATATTATATAACCAGGGGTGGCGGCGGTGTTGAAAGAGGCATTCATCCGCAGGTATTTTCGCAAGCAGTCAAGCCGGCTACCGATTATAACCGCTTAAAGGTAGTTTGCTCAGGGGTACAGCAGGATTTTTACATAAATGGTACCAAGGTCGACTCGATCACCGACAACGTGACCATGAAGGGACAGATGGGAATGATATTCGGTAACTGGGCGCCCTCCGAGAATTATACCTTCACTAATTTCAACCTGTATGGTCCTTAATTGACGTTGACAGGATTATATAAACGTTTTTTATAGTTTGCCTGGAGAGTGACAGTCAACTTGTAAAAATGCGGCAGATAACGCCGGTATGGCACTAATGGTCAGAGCGTTAGCAGGTCTTGCCGCAGTACGTTACAATCCAATGTCATCACTGCCCTGCAGGGCATAAAAAGGGAGGTCCGGGGGCTCCGAGCCCCCGGACCTCTTGTGCTGCTTTGGATGACTGACTATAACAATAAGTTTTTATTTCCAGTTGCAATATCCGGCGTTGCTTATTCCGAGTCTTCTGCATAGATCCGCTAATTTTGCTGCTACTTCTGCTTCTTTCAAGATAGCAATGATCATTTCTTTCCGTGTGCCTCTATCGACAATTTTTAGTCATAATCCGGATGACGGGGTAGTCGGAGTGCTCTGAACCTGCGGCCTGATCATAATGGAGGTTGCAGTAACGTTGCCGTTCGTATCTTGCTGCCCCGTGATAGACAAGGATTGGCCTTCATGAAGGTCTGAAAGGGTGCCAGTCGTGATATTCTGGATAGTGGTATTATCAGAAATGATGTTCACCGTCACCGGCCCTTGTGCGGTGGTCAGGGTTAAGACGTTGCCATTAATTTGTGAGATGGTGCCGCTAGCGCCGTGCCGTGCGCCGGAGTTTGCAGATCTAGGGCTGGTGAGAGTCGGTCCGTTAGGTGGGGTAGGGGGAGTGCCCTGAGATCGGATAATAATAGAGGTTGCAGAGATATTGCCGTTGGCATCTTGGGCACCAAGGGCAAGCAGGTATTCACCCGTATGAAGGTCGGAAATCGTATTAGTTGTGACATTCTGAATAGTGGTATTGTCGGAAGTGATTACCGTCATTTGGCCTTGTGCAGTTGTCAAGGTTAACATATTACCGTTAATCTTGGTGAGCGTGCCATTGGTACGCTGGTGCCGTGTCGAAGTCGGACGTGTAACCGGAGCAGGGTTAGAGTTGGGTGTTGTGGCAGACGTGCAAGAAATCACCATCGTAAGCAACATGATTACAAATAAGGTTACTGCCCCCCTGGATAGTTGTTTCATTTGAGTACCTCCAAATTACTGTTCATTCTATTTGGCATTGTTTTCCTAAAATGTACCCGGAATCCGTTTTTTCTCCTTGTAGAAGACAATTTTCTTTTTTCCTTTATGTTATTCCTTATATATAACCAATTTTTAATATAAAGAGTTGCAAAACAATTTAATTTCCTATTAGGGTAAATTAAATATCAACAGCCTCATAATTTCTTCCGGATCACCTGGGACTATCTCCGACTAATAGTAATTCGAGCGCTTGTTTGCCAATATGCGATCCGGCCGCGTCAATACTATTTATATACGGATCTGGACCGCATCCGTCGCTCGGTCGAGGACTTTCTTTGGCTCTTCGAGTTAATAAACGAGCAGTAAGTCGAGTTTGTTTGCCTCAAACAGAACTATGACACCACCTCGGCACAAGGCCGGCTGTTTGTTACCATAATGATGGGGCTGGCTGAATTCGAGCGCGAGCAGACCTCGGAGCGCACCAGGGAAGCCAGCGCAGCGAGGGCCAAGCGCGGGCTGCGGAACGGAGGAAGACTACTTGGCTATAAAATGGACCCTATAAAGAGGGGTGATCTAGGGGAAAGGGTTAGCCCGGGAATAAACTGGCTCCTCGGGTAGGATTCGAACCTACGACCTAGCGGTTAACAGCCGCCCGCTCTACCGTTGAGCTACCGAGGAACAACATACTCAGGGCCGATGCAATCGGCCTGTGCCAAAAGAAACGAGATATTATATCATTGAGTGTGGATGGGAGCAAAAATACTAAGGGTGCGTTAACTTATCGTATATCATCTTGACCTGAGCCCTCGTTTCTTCCGGTGTGCCGTCGTTATTGATGGTGAAATCTGCGAATTTAATTTTATCCTGCACGGGAACCTGTGACTTTATCCGGCTGCGGGCGTCTTCTTCAGTCAAGCCCCTTTCAACGAGCCTCTTGACCTGAATTTCTGGTGAGGAGTAGACCACAATTATCTTGTCCACCAGCATATGGGCCACTTCGGGCCCGGCTTCCAGCAGCAGCGGGATATCTTTGATGATCAAGCCATTGGGATCGGAAGCCCTTCTTTCCTCGACCAGACGCTGGTCCTCTCGCAGCACCTCGGGATGCACAATTAAATTCAGTTTCTGGAGTTTTTCGGGATCGGAAAAGACTATATCTGCCAGCTTTTGCCTGTTGAGCGTTTGGTCCTGGTTTAGTATGTCCTTGCCGAAATAGCTGACTATGCCCTGCCAGGCTGCTTTGCCGGGCTCGACAACATCATGAGCCAATTGGTCGGCATCGATAACAAAGGCGCCCATATCGCCGAACATGCGAGCCACGGTGCTCTTGCCCGTCCCGATGGTGCCGGTAACTCCCGCAATAATCATATCCCCGTGCTATTTACCGAACCTATAAATCTCCCGGCTTTTAACTCCGCAATAAAGTCTGCTTCATTACGGATATTATGTTCGAATATGGTAACACATTTTCCCAGCTCGTATTCGGCATGAGCATCGCTACCCCCTGAGAAGTGCAGCCCCAGCCTCCGGGCCAGCCTGCAGGCGAAATCATTGTTGGTCTCGATGTTTCGGCCATTGAAGCCCTCGAGAGCGTCAACCTTATCGAAAACAGGCCTTTTCATGACCAGCTCTGCCGCAGCGTCGAAGTTGTTCACTGTGTTGGAAGGGAAGCCTCTGAAGGGATGAGCTGCTATCATGAAGCCGCCGGCCTCCAGGCACAGCTTTCTCAGTGTGGCTATGTCGATTAGGGAGGGAAAGGTACGGTCGAGGCCGAAAACCAGCATCTCTCCACCCTCCTTGATCATGTATTCGACTCCCCTGAACACCGGAAAGCTGTATTTCCCACTCAGTTTTTCGATGGCATCCTTCCCCCAGGCCCTGTCATGTTCGGTAAAACATATTCCGTCCAGTCCCAAATCTATAGCGGTCTGGATAGCCTTCTCCGGGCTCATAACGCTGTCCGGAGAGAACTCGCTGGTATGAACGTGAAGGTCGATTTTCATGATAAAAATATTATCAACATGGTATCGTATGTGGATAGAAATAAATCGAGCCGGCTGTACCTGCTACCGCAACCGGCTCACGAAGTGTAAATACTAACACCTAAACGGTTTGAATACAAACAGTCAATG
>CAWKFY010000034.1:0-26686 GCA_963848815.1 uncultured Chloroflexia bacterium | reverse complement strand
TAAAGATATCCAGTTTTTTAGCGGGGTCGGGCACATCCGCAATCGTTTTTTCAAGTGAAGTGCGTACGTCCTGCTGCATCTCCCGCAGCAGCGTGACCAGCATATTCTCCTTATCCTTGAAATAGTGATGGATCAGGCCGGATGAAACGCCGGCCTTTCCAGCGATATCAAGCATGGTGAAGTTGTAATATCCCTTCTTGGCAATGACCTCATAAGCAGCCCCGGTTATCTGCTTCTTCCTCAGCGTGGCGATTTGCTTGCCTTTTTGAGTTCGGTTAAGCCTGGTTCCCCTGGCCGGCGGCTTCGATACGCCTGCTTTCCTTTTTCGTACTGTCATTGCAAAATCCTTTTAATACGGTTATATTTTGTTAGGCCGGCTGTAAGCCCGTCGCCGGCAACTGCGGGGAAGGGATATCATTGCATAATTGGTCAATCAATCTAAAGTATAATATACCAAATCCGCAAATATGTGAAGATGTTGTGACTATTCGCAAGGGAATAATTGTAATCGATGGGAGGCGAAGATGTTGAAGAATTTAACAGGCCTGTTGCTGGCCGCCCTAATGCTGTTTTCGGGGTGTGCGGTCACAAGCCCGGCGCCCAAACTGCGCATCATTACGGAAGATAATCCGCCTTTCAATTTCACCGATGAGAGGGGGAATATAACCGGCCAGTCCACCGAGATCGTCAAACAGATATTGAAGGCTACTGGCACTGATGCCGGCATTGAAATTATGCCCTGGTCTCAGGGGTATGAGCTGGCGCAGACTGAGCCGGGCGCTGTGCTCTATTCTACCAGCCGTCTGCCCTCGCGTGAGAACCTTTTCAAATGGGCCGGGCCGATCGGCTTCGATGACAACTATTTCTATGTCCGCCGCGGCTCGGACCTGGTGATCAATTCCATAGATGACGCCAAGAAGTTGAAATCCGTGGCCGTATATAAGGACGATTCGAACCAGATTTTCCTGTCCGGCCAGGGTTTTACCAACCTGAATATAAGCGACAACGATACCCAGTGTATCCAGAAGCTGGTGGCCGGCCAGGTCGATACCTGGCTGGGGCCGGCCGAGGGTATGCCCTTTTTAGCCTATGCTGCGGGTATCAACCCTGCCGAAATCGTCGCTGCCAAATATGCGGTCAGGTCCTATTATTACATCGCGTTTAACAAGTCCGTTCCCGACAGCACGGTGGATGCCTGGCAGAAAGCGCTCGATTCATTAAAGGTGGAAGACAGTTCCGGAGGCATGAGCCTTTATGACAAGATCATTACCAGCTACGCTCTGCCGCAGTATGCAGCCAGCAGCGTTTCACGTGATACCGTCACTCAACTGGTCAATAACACGGCCGTCGACATTGCCGCCGATGCTCCGGGGACCATCGCTAAGATAAATGCGCAGCAGGCGCCTTATCTTAATTCACAGGACCCGTCATTATACGTCTACGTGTTCAATAACCAGGTGGTCGAGGTGGCCAACGCCGATAATCCGGCGGTGGTCGGCCGCAACTTCAAAGGCGTGCCCGATATGGCGGGCAAGCTTTTCAGGGACAATATTGTCGCAGGAGCGCTGGCCAACGGCACGGGATGGGAGGACTATGTTTTCACCATGCCGGGCCAGATAGGCCTTTTCTATAAATCGGCCTATTACAAGCTGGTGACCGGCTCTGACGGACAGCAATATGTAGTCTGCTCGGGCTGCTATATATCCGGTAGCGAGTAGTTAACTGTGAATAAGGCCTTATTGCCGTCGCTTTTGTTGCTATTAATTGGCGGATGCCTAACATCATGCTCCAGGCCTGGCCCGGCTGAATTAGAGCTTAAATACGACAATGACTCAGTCAAAGACTATTTGCCTGTCAGCGCTCCAACTTTTACGGGGTATCTGGTAACGTTCACTGCGCCATCAGATAATTATACGATCAGACAGATACGGATTAATGGCTACATAGCCGCCTGGGGCACTTACCAGGACAAGTCTGTCGAGGTGCAGGTCTGGGACGGAAACAAGAAAGTCGTCTATCAGGATAGCCTGCCGGCCACTGCATTTCCCGTCAATCCCTCTGATAATGCAACATTCAATTCTAAGGATGCCTGGACGGTGCTGCAGGTGCCGGGCATAGCCATCTCCGGTCAGTTCTATGTGCACGTCTACTGCGACAGCGGGCGCTGGGGCGAATTCCGCATGGGCGCCGATGACAGTGTGGTAAATACCCATTCCTTTCTGACGGTCCGGGATGGCGGCCTTGACCATATGCTTGATTCATGGCCATACTGGAAAAAGGACGCTTCCGGGAATGACCTCTGGTACGGCGACCAGTCCCGTGTCAACTGGATGGTGCGCGTGGACGGAACGCCGTAATCCCGGCATAAACTCAGCCGTAGATCAGGCTTTATTGCGGATATTGACACTCACTCAATGGGCATGTAAAATAACTTTTGCATTGCGTTTTTTTCAATACTAGATTGAAGGTGATATGTATTGTTGATATCTGAGAGCCGCAAGACGAACTACATAGTAATCGAGAAAGATAAATGCAAAGCCTGCCTGTATTGCGTGTCGGTATGTCCCAGGGAGATAATCGGGATATCTAAAGAAATCAACCGCTTCGGGGTCAATTACGCCGAGCTGATTGCGGAAAAAGCGTTCATATGCACGGGATGCAAGGCATGTGCCATCATGTGCCCTGACATGGCCATCACCATCTATCATCGCAGCAGCACGGACGATGGTACAACGTCCTGACCGGTTTAATCGTCAAGGAGCCGTTTATTGCCTGAGAGAACCCTCATGGGGGGTAACATTGCCATAGCTGAAGGCGCCATTCTCGCCGGATGCGGCGCTTACTTCGGCTATCCCATCACACCGCAAAATGACCTGCTAGAGCATATGGCTAAACGCATGCCTGAAGAAGGCCGCGTTTTTCTTCAGACCGAGAGCGAGCTGGCCGCCATCAACATGGTCTACGGCGCAGCCGCAGCCGGTTTCCGCTCCATGACCTCCACCTCCAGCCCCGGATTCAGCCTTCAACAGGAGGGCATCTCCTATATGGCCGGCTCTGAGATGCCGGCTGTCATCGCCAATATTATGCGCGCCGGACCCGGCCTCGGCAATATCGGCGGGGCGCAGGGCGACTATATGCAGTGCACCCGCGGCGGAGGCCACGGCGATTATTACCTCATCACACTGGCGCCATCATCCGTGCAGGACATGCTGGACTATACCATGCTGGCCTTCGAGCTCGCCGACAAGTACCGCAACCCCGTGCTGATCATGGCGGATGGATTCCTGGGCCAGGCCGTAGAGTCTGTGGTTATCCGTGATCGCGTTAAAAGGCTGCCCGAAAAGAAATGGGCCATCACCGGCGCAGCGGGCAGGCCCAAGAACATAATCAACTCCTTCGAAATGAACCCCCTGGACCATCCTGCCAGGATCAAGGTGATCCTGAATAAATTCGAGAGGATGCAGCGCAACGAGGTGCGCTATGAGGGCCTTGACCTCGAGGACGCCGAGATCGTGCTGGTGGCCTACGGCAGCGTGGCCAGGTCGGCCATGAGCGCCATGCAGGAAGCACGGCGGCATAACATTAAGGTCGGGTTGCTGAGGCCCATAACCGTCTTGCCCTTTCCCTACCAGCCTTTAGCCGACCTGGCGGGCCGGGGTTGCAAGTTCATAGCAGCGGAGATGAGCGCCGGCCAGATGATCGAAGATGTGCGCATAGCTGTGGGCAACCGCAACGAGATCAAACTGGTCAACTCCTGGGGTGGTGTGCCTCTTACGGCGGATGAGATATTTGAAGCCATTGATTTGCTGGCGTAGAAGATAAGATTAAGATAATAGTATGAGAAAAGCGAACACGGATGGATTTGAGGATATGATCTTCGGCAGACCGGAGATCATGGAAGACAGGCCGACGCATTTTTGTCCCGGCTGCGGCCACGGCATTACGCAGCGCCTCATCGGCGAGGTGCTCGATGAGCTGGAGTTGCAGGACCGTGCTGTCTGTGTGGCTTCCATCGGCTGTACGGTTACGGCCTATGCCTATTTCAAGGTGGATGGGCTTGAATCGGCCCACGGCCGTGCACCCGCCGTTGCTACGGCTATCAAACGCTGCCGTCCCGATCTTATCCCTTTCACGCTGCAAGGCGACGGAGACCTGGCGTCCATCGGCACAACGGAGATCGTGCACGCCGCAGCACGCGGTGAAAAGATAACAGTGATCTTTGCCAACAACGCCACTTACGGCATGACGGGCGGCCAGCTTGCCCCCACTACCCTGCTGGGCATGTATTCGGCTTCCACTACGCACGGGCGCAGTGCCGAACAGCAGGGTTATCCTATCAGGATGAGCGAGATGCTGGCCACGCTGGATGGGCCTTCGTATATCACCAGGGTGTCGCTGCATAACCCGGCCAATGTCAGGAAAGCCAAGAAGGCTATTGAATTGGCTTTCAGGGCGCAGCTTGCCGGACTGGGGCTTTCATTTGTAGAGGTATTATCCATGTGCCCGATCAACTGGAAGGTAGAGCCGGTCAAGGCCCGGCAGTGGATGGCCGACAATATGTTGCCGCAGTACCCTCTGGACGAGTTCAAATGCATTCCCGAGGTGGAGGCGCTCAAGAAGGCGGTGAAAGGTTGAGCTGGGAGATAACTATATCCGGCTTTGGCGGACAGGGCGTTCTCTTCATCGGCAGGCTACTCATGGAATCCAGCTTTAACTCCGGCCGGGAAGTATCCTGGCTTCCTTATTACAGCGGGGAAAAGCGTGGCGGCATGTGCAGTTGCTTCGTCAATATCTCCGAGGAAAGGATAGGCTCTATCTTTATCACGCATCCCGATATAGCGGTCGCCATGAACCCGGCGGCCATGAAGATGCTGGAGCCGGCGGTTAAGACGGGCGGCCTGCTGGTCGTCAACGAGTCCATCGTCAAGACCAAGACCGCACGGCGCGATATTAAGGCGGTCTATGTGCCTACCGTTGAAGCTTCAAAAGAGATCGGCGATGAATCGGTCGGCAACCTGGTGGCGCTGGGCGCTATCATAGCCAATTCGCAGGTGGTAACCACCTCAAGCATAATCAAGGTCTTAAACCATATTCTCTCCAAAGATAAGCGCCAGCTTGAACTCAATAAGGCGGCCCTGTTAAAAGGCTGCGAATACAGCTAGTGCCTTCGGGGAAAAACTAAATACTAAACTCTAAACTCTAAACAAGCTCAAAATCCGAAACTCAAAGCTCAATTTGTTAGTATTTTGAATTTTGTATTTGTTTGGGATTTAGTATTTAGAGTTTTCTGTTTCGGGACTTTGGAATTTAAACGGCGCTCTTGTAGAATCGGCTGATTTTGTGGACAATAGGTGAGGCCTTTCCAGCAAACTAAATTCACAAAAGGAGAATTTGTCATGGATAACGTTCTGGTCATCGGCGCGGGATTTATGGGCGGCGGGATAGCGCAGGTAGTGGCCCAGGGTGGGTATACGGTTTACCTGCAGGATATAAGCTCAGAAAGCCTCGAAAAAACGCTGGCACAGATAAAATGGTCGACCGAGAAGCTGGCCAGCAAAGGCAAGCTCAAGGACAGCGCCAAAGTGGTGCAGGATAGGATTACGACGGTCAAAGACCTTTCGATCGCCCCCAAATGCCAGTGGGTCATCGAAGTGGTCTACGAAGATGAGAAAATGAAGAAAGAGATCTTCAAGGAGCTCGATGCAGCTTGCCCGGTTGAGACTGTGCTGTCATCCAATACATCCAGCATTCCCATCACCCGGTTGGCTTCCCTCACGAAACACCCGGAAAGGGTGGTTGGCACTCATTTCTTCGGCCCGGTCCCCATGATGCGCCTGGTGGAGGTCATCAAAGGCGATAAAACATCCGATGCCGTTTTTAAGAAGGCTGTGGACTTTATCGGCTCGCTCGGGCAATATCCGGTGAAGGTGATGAAAGATATCCCCGGTTTCATCATGAACCGCATCAGCGGGGTCGCTTTCCGTGAGGCCCTCGAACTGGTTGAGAAAGGCGTTGCCACGGTTGAAGACGTCGATAAGGGCATGCATTACGGGTTCAACTGGAACATAGGCCCCTTTGAGATTGCCGACAATGCTGGCATCGATACCTATTGGCGTGTGGGCAAGGCCTTTGAGGCCCTGGGAGCGCGGGAGGTCTCGGTCAGCTCGGATCTTATAGAGAGAATGGTAAAAGCGGGACGCCTGGGGCGTAAGGTTGGCAAAGGCTTTTATGACTACACGCCCGATGGCCAGATGATTCCCTTCGACATTACGAAACTGAAATAGAATTATGGCGAGGAACTAAGCCAAAGGCAGTCAGGGTCAAGGGTGTTGAAGAGGGGCTACAAAGCCCCTCTTGTACCTAAATTTCCCTCTTCCTTGAGGGAGAGGGTAGGGAGTGGGTGAAAAATGGCAGTCAGAATTGCGGACAGCTATGACGTTATAATAATCGGCTGTGGGATAGCGGGCTCGGCGGCGGGCGCCTTATTGTCCAATATGGAACGCAGGAAAGTCCTGATTCTGGAGGCTGCTCCGCAGATCGGAGGCCGTGCCACGTCATTTCGGGGAGAAGGCATCCGGGATGCCGACGAGTTCAGGAGGACGCTGGCGCTGTGCGCCCATTCCTGGGTCAGCGACAAAACCACGCCCGACCTGAAAACTCTGATCAAGAAGAAGATGCTCGACGGCTATGTCTTCGAAGCCGGAGGCCGCGGCGCTTGGTATACCAACCGCGGGCGTGTGAGCCAGGCACTGGCGCTTTTCAATAAAGCTTCCATTTTCTATCCCAGCGTTGGCTTTGTCTGGTATGCGCATGATGACAAGCCTTACATAATCGGCAGGAAAGGCAAGTACGGCTGGATGACCGATGAGGATTACGGCGAGATGGTCAAAGTGCACATGAGAAAACTCCAGATAAACACCATCGCCGAAGCCGAGAAGCTTGACCACGTGACGTTAAAAGACTGGGTCGAGGGGATAACGAGCAATGAGCTGGCGCAAGAATTCCACTATGCCATGGGGACTTTCCAGACCATAATCAACGACCCGGCTTTGAATTCGGCGGGAGAGAACCTCAAGGTGTTTTTGCAGGTCAAGGAAATGGGTGTGCACATCATCAATGGCTCCTGGGGTTTCGCCGGATCGCCCGGGCACCGCTTTATCACCGAGGGCTTTGCCTCGGCGGTGACCGACCGTGGCGGCGATATAGTCCTGAACGCCCCGGTCAAAGAGGTCATCATGCGTAATGGAAAGGTGGAAGGGGTGGTGGCTGAGATCGGCGGCAAGACGGTGGAAATCAAGGCCCCGGTGGTAATCTGCACTGCGCCACCCAGGGCGCTGCTGAAATTATTGCCGGAGAGCGTGCTGCCGGCGGAGTTTGTCAAGCTGACCAAGAATGTAATTCATACTGCGATGGTCGGCGCACAGATCGGCATGACCCGGCCCATCAGCGATTTCTGCGCCATCGAAGTCGATCCGAGGTCCTTCTACCATACTTCCGTCTTAATTCCCGAGAGCGAAGGCCTTTTCAGGGGCAATGTCCCGCTGGACATGGTATCGATGTCCGGCATGGCGCCCACCACCGCACCCGAAGGCAAGCACCTCTTTGGCATGGCCAGCAGCATCCTGGCCGAAGAAGCGCACGATAAGAAGAAAGTGGATATAGTAATCGACCGGATGCTGAAGTTCATAGATGCATCATTCAAGGGCTGGAGGAAATCCGTGGACTTCATGCTGTTTACCGTTGGGGATACCTGCATCCTCTGGCGTCATCCCGAGGACGAATGGGTCGATGTGAAATGTCCCACAGTGGAAGGGCTGTATTTCGCCGGAGACACCTATGGCAAGCGGACCAACGAAGGTGGCATCGAAGGCGCCGTCCACTCCGGATTCATCTGCGCCGGCGCTGTATCCGGCAAAGACTACCTGCAGCTCCTGCCGCCGGTGTTTCGCTAAGCCCCAGTCCGGGTGGTAGAGTCAAGTCGCCGGCGCACTCTGCGTGTATGTGCCTTGGCAGGTGTTGAATTCTTCCTGGTTAAATCCGATACTTGATAACCAACAAAATTTGCCAATGCCATAGTCATAAACTGGTTCAAGCTGACATCCTCTACGGAAGATGCGTTTATCAGCAGCCTGTGTAAGGAAGGAGGAATCCTGAGGCTAATTTGGCCGCTGTATCTTTTTGCCTTAGGCTCAGGGATTTTCTTGCCTCTTGCCAGGTTGGATTGAATCCATTCTCGCTTGGCGATTCCTATCTCCCTGATTGCCTCTTCTGGCGTATCACCATGAATTATGCAATGCGGAAGCTCCACGACCCGTGCAACATAATAAGGTCCCTCGCCGTCATCCCAGGTTTCCAAAATTATGTTATACGGTAGCTTATCGTAATATTCTAAATTATTTTTCTTTTTCATTTTTAAATTTATTAATTATTACTATTGATTAATACTTTACTTTCTCTGTATATTTTGCTTCTTATTTTTAATATTAGTTGCATCGATAATCTCAATCAACTCCGTAACATAACAGGTTTTAATCCTTTTTTCTCTTTTGTAGGGCATTGTAAAATCACCTATCAATGCCTTGGGATGACTTCCACCTTCCTCGATGACGCCAAATACAATAATTAGAGACTCGAAGTCTGTTTGAGAGACATTACGCGGATTTCTACGTATCCTTTCCAGGATCTTTTCTTTTGAGCTCAAAGGTATTAAACCTCCATATTAAATTTGCCATAAGTCCCTCCTCCTTTTAAAGTCTGGTTAAATGGTATTACATATAATACCATAAGTCAATATTGGATAAATGTGAATTATTATCAATGTAGTAATGAAATTTTAGCCTTCTGGGCAATCTGGTTCGTAATTGCTGGCCTTTCAGGTCTTGACTCCCGGCGTGCTAGACTATAAATTGTTGTGAAGGGGGAAGAGGCGATGAATCGAATAGTCTACCGCGTACTTTTAGCCGGCCTGGCGGCGGCTTTGATGCTGGGGGCGTGTTCTACTCCGACTCCCGTGCCTCCCGTGCCCACTCCTACGGGCAATATCTTTGTAAATGCCACGCTCGACGGCGCTCAATGGTCGGGCAGGATCAACTACGAGGTGACCGGCCCATTCACCGACACTGAGGATAACCTGCCGTGGAGCTTCAACAGTGTCAAGGCGGGCGTCTATTCCATTACGTATAACTACGGCGGGCCGGCCGGGGCCGCCCTGGCCAACGTCTCTCCTGCCGCGGCGCAGCAGCTCAAAGCTGGCGGCACTATTGTCTTTACGCTCAACTTTCAGACACCCGGCGATACCAGGATCGGCGTGAGCGCTACACTGGACGGCATACCCTGGCAGGGCGGTATCGATTATTCGCTTTATGGACCTTCCGGCGACAGGGGCAGCATGGTGCCCACCACCAATGTGAGCATTCCGCCTGGAACGTATACGCTGACTTACAACTCGGGAGGGCCTTCGAACGCAGTCTTCAACGGTATATCCCCTTCGGCAGCCCAGGCGCTGGCGGCCAACGGCGAGATAGACTACACGTTGAATTTCTCGTCCTCCGCCCCCGCTTCCAGCCTCTCGGTAATGGCCTTTTACAATGGCGACTACTGGACGGGTCCGGTCAACTTTTCCATATCAGGCCCGGTTTCAGGCTCGTATTCTTCGGTACCTTTGAAACTACCTGATGTCCCGGATGGGACTTACAGGATAACTTACAGGTCGGGAGGGCCGTCAGGCGGCTCCCTGGGAGGGATAACGCCGGATACCACGCTAGTGGTCAGCGGAGGCAGGTCGGCCCAGTTCACCATGACCTTTTACACGCAATCGCAGTCGGGCAACGTGGTAGTGCAGGCCACTCTTGACGGATCTCCCTGGTCCGGCTCGGCCAACTACTCGCTCAGCAACCTCGCCTATGATTATACCGTGCCGCGAACCTATTCTTCGGTGCCGGTCGGCGGCTATACCCTGACCTATCTGAGCGGCGGGCCTTCCAATGCATCCCTGTCCAGCATTACGCCTGTGCCTACTCAATCGCTTTATGCCGGGCGGACGATTATCTTCACGCTGAATTTCACCAGCCAGCAGGATACGGGGAACATAACCGTATTCGCCATGGTCGACGGAAAGCAGTGGCAGACCAACCCCGGAGCGGGACCCATCAGCTATTCGATCACCTCCACAGGCCTGGCGGATACGGAGGAGGCGATTCCCGGCTACCTGAACGGCTTTCCGTCCGGCTCTTATACCCTGCTTTATAACTCGGGCGGGCCTGTCGGCGCCACGCTCACCGGCATTTCGCCTTCCCCCACCCAGTACCTGCCGGCGGGCGGCTCAATCGTATATACGCTGAACTTCACCGCCCTGAGCAGGGGGTATGTTGTTGTGAATGCCACGCTCAATGGCATGTCGTGGTACGGTGTGGCCGACTATGTTGTGAACGGGCCGTACGTGCAATCGGGAGACCAGGTGTCCCGGACGTTCGATGATGCTCCACAGGGAACATACAGTGTGACTTTCCGGGATGGCGGACCGTGGAACGCCCAGTTTGTAGGCGTATCGCCTTCATCGCAGGAGCTTCAACCGGGCGGCTATATAACCTTCACCCTAGTGTTCAGGAACCTGCCAGGTCCGGGACCCATGCCCGGCCCCGTTCCCAATCCTACTCCGGGGCCGATGCCCGGCCCGGTGCCCAACCCAACCCCCGAGCCCATGCCGGGGCCGGTGCCTAATCCGACGCCCGAGCCGATGCCCGGACCCCTGGATCAGGACCTGTCACCGTAAATCCGGCATTGGATACAAGCGGTCATGGCACTTTTATGGCGAGTCCGTCCGGCTGAGCGCCGCCTTTCTGGCTGCGAGCGAAGGATGCTCTGCAGCCATAAATTGAAAGATGATGGCGGATATGAAGAGCAGGGCCGCGTTGAAGGTCAGGGCCAAATTGAAGCCGTTGATATCTGAAAGCCAGCCCATGAAGACGGGGCCGATAACGAAACCCATATCGCAGGCGGTCCGGAAAATGGCCATGCCGCTGCTGGAATCACCGCTGGAGAGTATGTCGGCCACGTACGCCGCGGGAATGGGCCCGGCTATGCCGATGCCAATCCCGAAGATGGCGCAGCTCAACAGGATCATTGCATAGTTGGGGCTAAGCATCCACATTACCAGGGCCACCACAATGAAGGCGCATCCCGGCAGGACCATGGGCTTCCGGCCTACCTTGTCCGACATCCGCCCGCTGACCACCAGCACTATGATGTTGAGGACAGCTATCACCGCTACCGCTATGCCTATCTCGCCCGGGCTGAGCCCCAGGCGGTCGTGAGACAGGAGGGGCAATACCTGGTACCTGGCCCCGTTGTTGGTGAAGAAAATCCAGAAGGATATTATGCAGATGAGGATAAAATTGGGATTTGCCAGCAGTTGGCGCGGCGTCAGCCTGGCCTTGCCAGCAGGATTCTCACCTGCGTATGTGGCCGCCTGTTTCACGTGCAGGCCGCGCGTCTCAGGCAGGCGGGCGTAAGCCCAGATGGCCGCCAGCAGGCAGAACAGCGCGTATACGTAAAATACCGCCGCCAGGCCGAAATACTGCCCGACCAGGCCGCCCGTGATGGGGCCCAGCCCGAACCCTATCCAGGTGCTGCCCATATAGAGGCCCATATTCCGGCCCCGGTCGTCAAGGGTACTTATATCGGCCAGCATGATCATGGCTGTGGTAGTGTAGAGCGCATAACCCGTTCCCTGGATGAAGCGGCAAGCCAGCAGCATGCTGTAGCTGGTAGATAGAGCGCAGCCAACTGAGCCGGCAGCCAGCACCAGCGCCCCGGCAATGAGGGTGGGGCGGCGGCCCAAACGCTCGGCGATCCGTCCTGCGGGTATATCGATGATGGCGCTGGCAAAGGCGAAAGTAGTGATTATCAGCCCCACCAGCACCATGTTTATCTTGAACTGCTGCGCGTAGAGGGGCAATATGGGACTGACTTGCCCCATCCCCATGAGCATCAGCATGCCCTCTATACACAGGATCAGCAGCGTCTCGTTATGCTTCAAATAGTTAAGCAAAGGGTTATTACCTCATTAAAACCATGACCATGCGCCGTCATGGTTTGGTATAGCGCCCGTTTATATTCCGGCGCTCCGGACAGCAAAAAGGCTGCAGCGCTGGCCGCGACCTGATATGGACCTGCAGCCGGCTGCATTGGAACTATTGCCCAAAGATTTTATTTAAGCGCTACCGCTTCTATCTCGATGGGGAATCCGCCGGGCAGTCCGGCCACGGCCACGCACGAACGTGCAGGAGGGTTCTCGGAGAAGAAGGTTTTGTATACCTTGTTCATATCGTCGAAATAGGCCATGTCCCTGAGAAAGACGGTCACCTTGACCACCCTGCTCATATTGGTGCCGGCGCATTCCAGCGCTCTTTTGATATTATCCAGGCAGAGGGCCGTGGCCTTGCCTATATCATCCATGATCCTCAGATTATGCTCAATATCGACCGGCACCATACCTGAAACGTAGAGGAAGCCGTCCGCCTCCACCACGTGTGAATAAGGCCCCGCCTTGGAAAGGAAATTCATCTCATAAGTCTTCTTTTCCATCTTCTCTACCTCCCGATAGCCTGCAGGTCAGCGCCCGAAGGACATCAGCAGGGTTACATCGCCCGTTGCCTTGTATTTGCCCTCCATGAGCATTTTGTCCCCGGCGGCCTTGCCCTGTATGATGTCGGCCCAGACCTCGAATGGGCCTTCCACCGTGCAGTCGGACTTTGCAGCCAGGCCCATGTGCCGCGTGCAGACACCGTTGTCTATATCCAGATAACATTCCCCCGGCTCCACACCGGTGAATTTAAATTGAAGGATGCCTTTCTTGCCCGCGGCTTTGCGGGGATTGAAGGCGAAGGACATCTCGGCCAGCAGTGTCTTCGGCGAGTCCGGCCTCGGAGATTCCATGCCTTTTTTCGCCATCTCGGCCGGCGTCAGCCCGCCTTCTATCATTTGGTCCCAGAAAATGTTGGCAATATCGGCTATCACGTCCGGCTCGGCGACGGGCTGCATGATGACCTCCATGGTCGACAGGGAAACGCAGCCTTTCTCAATGATCTCCTTACCCGCCTCCGTCACGGCATCGAGTATGATGTCCCTGCGGCCGGAAAAGACCATGGATTCCGCAGCGGGACGGTATATCTCGGCCATCAGACCCAGTCCGAAAACGGTTTTAACCCAGTTCCTCAGAGCGTCGAAGACCGAGTCGTCGGGGAAACCTGCCACCGATACGAAAACGGCTTTGGGGAATTTGCTGCGCAGGGGATGGCCGGTCTTGCCCTTGCCACGCTTCAGGTAGGGCACCAGTATGGGCAGGGTGCGCTCGATAAAGGCCTTCATCTCGGCGTTGATGCCGTAATAATAAAGCGGTGACGCATAGACCACGATGTCCGACTCCAGCCATTTGGGGAAAAGCTCCAGCGTCATATCGTCCTTGTGCACGCACACGCCCGGGGTCTTGGTCCAGCATGTATAGCAACCAATGCAATAGTTGACCTTCTTTTTACGCAGTTCGACGACTTCCACCTCCGCTCCAGCCTGCTTCATCCCCTTGACCAGGTGAGAGAGCATTACTTCAGTCTTGCTCTGACCCTTGGCCCTGGGACTGGAATTCAATGCCAACACTTTCATGTTTAAGCCTCCGAAAAATATAATGTGGCCGGGTCAAAATGAACTTATCTATTATATCAGGCATTGTCCATGAACAGGTTGGAGGGCAATCCCTCCGGTCGGGGTGGTATAATATACTCGTTCAATCTGGACGCCGTCAAGATTGACCTTTAAAGTTATAGAGTATCCATTGTTAACAAATGTCAGCGCATATTTAAGGGAGGTACCGGCATGGATTTGGAAGGAAAAGTAATCTTGATCACCGGGGCTTCCTCGGGGATAGGCAGGGCTGTGGCTTTGGCGCTGAGCCGTAAACGTAACCGCATCGTAATCACGGCCCGCCGCAAAGAGCTGTTGGCGAACGTGGCGGGATTGATCGAGCAGAACGGCAGCGAGGCGCTGGCGCTTGCCGCCGATGCGCTGGACGAGGAGCAGGCGGCAAAAGTGATCCAGGATGCGGTGGAGCGCTTCGGCCGCATAGATATCGCCCTGCTCAATATCGGCGCCGGGCCTTCCCTCACACATCGCCAAAGCCTCACCGGTTGAGATCAAACAAAATATGCGCCTGAATTATGATTCGATGATCAATTATTTCTGCCCGCTGGTGCGCCAGATGAAGACGCAGGAATCGGGAGGAATCATTGCCAATACCAACTCGCTGGCGGGATTCCAGGGTCTTCCGACGCAGGGACAGTATTCGGCTGCCAAGGCTGCCTGCCGTATCTTCCTGGATACGGCCAGGATTGAGTTAAAACAGTTTAACATAAGGGTGCTGACGCTTTGCCCGGGCTTCGTGATTACCGAGAGGAATAAACAGCGGGGCATCCCGAAATCCCTTACCATGACTATGGACCAGGCTGCCGGATATATACTGAAGGGCCTGAAAAACGAGACCAAAGAATATTTATTCCCGCCCACCCTGAAGAGCATGGTTGTAGCAGGCAATGCCCTGCCGCGACCGGTGAGGGAAAAGATTCTGTCCAAACTGGCAACCTCGGAGTAATGATTTCAGGAAATGAAAAAAGCCGGGCGTCTGCAGGCCCGGCTTTTCAGGCAGAAAACCCGTCGAGTGCTAACCCTTACCGATACGGAACATCTTCGTTCCGCAGGCCGGGCATATCCCCTGCGTGGCAGGTTTGCCATTCTTCATTTTGACGGCCCTGGGATTGTTCATCTCTCTCTTTTTGCGACATTTTACGCAATAAGCTTGCATGAGTCCCTCCTTACTAAATTTAACGCTGCGCCCGTGCGCAAAGTTTATGGTTCCGGAAAAAAATTTGTCCTAACCCGGAAGCGTCGTCGGGAATTGCCGCGTGCCTAACAAGTCCTATGGGATAAGTGATACAATCAGCGCAGGCCGGATATAAAATTAGAGGTGGACCTGAAGATGGAAACCGATGGCAGTAAAGCAGAAAATAAGGGGAAAGCGCTTAAGCCGGGCATGTTAGCCAAACCGCCTTTAATCGAAAAGATCACACAATGGGTGGTCGATTACAGGCTTCCGCTGGCCGCTCTGATGCTGGCCGTGGCCATGGTGCTGGGCTTTATCGGCCACGCCAAGTATTTTGCGGCTGCCGGCCAACCAAGCTCATTCTGGGACAATTTCTACTATACTTTGCGGCTGCTCAATCCGGCCTCCACCCCTCTTCCCGGCACGGTACCGGTGGAGTTGCAGATAGCCAGGATACTGGCGGCCGCCGCAGCACTCTACATAGCCTTCGAGGCACTGATCAGTATATTCCGCGACCAGGTCCAACTTCTAAGGCTGCGAGGTATGAAAGACCATATCATCATCTGCGGTCTGGGACAGAAAGGCCTGCTGCTGGCCGACCGTTACAGGGCGGCAGGAGAGCGCGTGGTGGTCATCGAAAGCGACGCCAACAACCCCATGATTACGCACTGCAAAGACCAGGGCGCCATCGTGCTGTTGGGAAAGGCCGCCAATATACAGCTCCTGCGCAAGGCCAGGGTGCATTTTGCAAAGAGCATCATTTCGGTGTGTGGGGAGGACAGCACCAACGCCGAGGTCGCCCTCTACTCCCGCGGGCTGGTGGCGGAGGACACTACCAGGACGCTTTCATGCCTGGCGCATATCGTAGACCTGCAGCTCTGGAGCTTCCTCAGGGAGCGTGAGATACGCATGGGAATCATCGACGCCTTCAGGCTGGGCTTCTTCAATGTCTACGAGAGTGGTGCGCGCGAGCTGCTATATGAATACCCGTTCGACCGGCCGGGAACGCAAGGAGAAGCCCCGCATATATTTGTGATGGGCATAGGCCGCATGGGGGAGAGCCTGGTGGTCAATGCAGCACGAAGGTGGAGCGCCGGCAGCGACGGGTCACAGCGCCTGCGAATCACCATGGTCGACATGAAAGCAAATATCAGGAAGCAGTCGCTCTGCCTGAGATATCCCAAGCTTGAAAAGGCCTGCGAGCTTACGGCGCTCGATATGGATATGAGTTCGCCTGAATTCGAAAGGGGAGATTTCCTGTTCGAGAAGGACGGCCATTGCCGGGCCGGCATCATCTACGTGTGCACCGGGGACGAATCGCAGGCGCTGAACGCAGCTCTCATGCTAAACAAGCGGATAGGCAAGCTCAGTGTACCGGTTGTGGTGAGGATGAATATGGAAATGGGGCTGGCTGCCCTGCTCTCCATCGGCGGCGATGGGCAGGATGACGTGGGCAACCTGTACGTGTTCCCGCTGCTGGAAAGGACCTGTACTCCTGAGTCGATATGGGGCGGATCTGCCAACGAGATTCTGGCACGCGCTATACACGACGAATACAGGCGCAATGCCGTACGAAGGGGAGAGACTCCCGAGATCAACCGTTCCATGGTACACTGGGACCAGCTCTCGGCCAACCTTAAGGAGTCCAGCAGGAGCCAGGCCGAAAACATCGCAGCTAAGCTAAGGCAGTTCGGCTATGATTTTACTATGTCTCCCGAGTGGGAACAGCAGCCCGTCAAGTTCTCCGACGAAGATATTGAAGCCATGGCCAAGCTGGAGCACACCCGCTTTGTGGAAG
Organism: uncultured Chloroflexia bacterium; assembly: GCA_963848815.1. Taxonomy (GTDB): domain Bacteria; phylum Chloroflexota; class Dehalococcoidia; order GIF9; family UBA5629; genus UBA1162. The sequence goes on along the minus strand of CAWKFY010000034.1, from coordinate 10,019 downwards.
AAAGGTTGAGGAAGGGATGGAAGCCCGGACCCGCCAAAGATGATATTAAGAAGATCAGTCCCACTCTCATCCCATGGGGCGACCTTTCCGAAGAAGAGAAGGACAAGGACCGGGACCCGGTGCGTTCGATACCTGAATTTCTGGCCAGGGCCGGCTACCGGGTATATCGCAAGGGACAGGGTTAGAGACGGCTAGCTTCCGGCTACTTTGAAGTTATCGAAGGTGGCTGTAGCGGGCGGCGAAGCCGAATGTACTATGATGCCTACCCAGCCCTCGCTGAAAGAGTTGTCCATTGCGGTCGCCAGGTGGCTGCCATTACACAGCAGTTCGATCTGGTTGCCTTTGCATATAACTCCCAGCCGGTTGTAGGTGTTGTCTTTTTTGATTGTTGCCGAGGTGGTCTTCTTGATAATCGTGGTGAAGACACCGTTAACCCTCTTCTGCAGCATGTAGCCGCCGTCGCCCGAGACCAGGAAGCAGTAGTAATTATCCAGATCCTGCTCCCTGAAGACCAGCCCGTAAAGGTTCTGCTCGAAGCCCCCTACCAGGCGGCCATCCGTTTCCAGCAGCATGTCCCTGTAAAGACCTGCGTTACGGTTGATGATGGGGACCTTGACATCGACCTTCTTGACGGTAATTCTGAATTCCCCGTTAACATAATCGGTGTCCTTTATATCATCGGATACCTTGGCCCATCCGCTGGTATTGCTGCTGAAATCGTCCTCGAAGGATGGGTTGCCGGCGGGTACAGTGGGGCCGGGCTCAATAGTGGATGTGTTCGGCTCCAATGTGCCGTGGCTGCCCGCGTTTGATGGAGGAGGGGCCGAGGTGGATGGGTTGCGTTGGAACATGCCCAGTCCGGGGAACTCCCGGCGGCCCAGGCGTCCGCTGAAAAACAGCGTACCCGCAATGACCAATATCAGCAGCAGGCATCCGCCGATAATATACAGAGGTAAAAGCTTTTTGAACGACGCGGATTTTTGTACAGCTATGGCGGCAGGCGGTCGGAACTCGGTGGGTGGAAGGGCTTCATGTCCCTTCTCGAGCAGCAGTTGCACCGTATCACCCAGCCTTTGAAGGTGCTTTTCCAGGGGTGGGGTCATGGCGTCCAGCCAGTGCGAGGAGCTGACAAAATATTCCATCGACTTGGAGGGCAAAACGTTCTCGATCCTGAAAGGTATGATGGGAATGCCCTTGTTGACCGCCCGTTCAACTTCCCGTATCACCTGGGGCGAGTCGTTCGAGTTGGCGGAAAAAACCAGGACGACGATGCGGCTGGCATTAAGGGCGTCGATCAGCGCTTCGGCGTAGGTCTCTCCCGGAAGAACGTCCCTGGGCGCTATCCAGCAGCGTACCTTGCGTGCTTCCAGGCTGGCGCAAACGGCATCGGCAATGGGCTTGTCTTTGCTGGAGTAGCTTATAAAAACATCGTGAGCCATGCTCTGTTACCTCGGTTGCCCGCCTCGCGCCGTTGCCCTTGAATTTTCATTATGTTGCCTAAATGTCCATATTATATGTCAGCCGCAGACGGATGTGAAAAACACGCGTATCCTGTAGTTTAACAGGAAATATCGGCCGGGGTTGCACAAAATTTATTGGCAGAAGGCGGTGCCCCCCTCTTGACAATAGCACGGATGTTCTATATGATGATAGTACAATTGTGTTAAACAGGAACGATTTGACCAAGGAGGCGCCCGATGCTGGGAGAATTGCATATTAAGAATTTCGCCGTCATCAAGGATATTGCGCTGGCCTTCGTGCCCGGCTTGAATGTGATCAGTGGTGATGAGGGGACGGGCAAATCGCTCTTGGTGGATGCCCTGGGCCTGTTAATGGGGGCGCGTGCCCCGGCTGGACTTATACGCAGTGGCACGACCTCGGCGCGTATCGAGGCCATCTTCTGGCCGGCCAATGACACAGCAGTATCAACCAATGTGATTTTAGAGGAGAGCGGCATCGAGGCTGAGGCCAATGGAATGATCGTAATCTCAAGGGATTTTCAGGACAGTGGAAAGAGCGTGGCCCGGATCAATAACCGGGCGGTGCCCCTTTCGATATTGAGGCAGTTGGGCAGGCACCTGGTTGATATACACGGCCAGATGGAATACCTTTCCCTGTTGGATACGGCCAACCAGCTTGCCCTGGTGGACTCCTTCGGCGACCTTAGTGGCTTGCGTGCGGGGGTCAAACAACTTGTGGCTGATTTGAGGGCCAGGGAGAAGGAGTTGGCTGCTATGGATACCGCCGATAGAGAAGGCTACACAGAGCTGCTGCAATACCAGGTCGAGGAGATCGACCGGGCCGGGCTGGAGGAAATCGACGAGAATGGGCTTCATCATGAAAGGGAGATACTAAGGAAGGCGGAGGCGATCAGCGAAGGGTGCCTGGATGCTTATGCCAACCTGTACGGCGATGAGAGGTCAGCCTCTGTCCTTATACATAAAACGCTAACGGGCCTGCGGAGCATATCCTCCATCGACGGCAACCTCTCGGCTTACCGGGAAAGACTGGAAGCCGACCTGGCAAGCATTGAGGAAACGGCGGCAGAGCTGAGGTCTTATGCAGAGAAAATCGAGAACAGCCAGGAGAGGCTGCAGGAAATAGAACGTCGGATAGATTCTATAGAAATATTGAAACGTAAATATGGCAATACCATCGAAGCCATCATCAATTTCCGCAACAAGGCGCAGTCGGAGCTGGAATCCCTGCAAAACAGGCAGGAACGTAAAATGAAGCTGGAAGCAGAAGTCAAAGAGTTGAAAGCTGAAGCGGGCAGGCAGGCAGAGGCGCTGTCACTGGCAAGGCGTGCCGCGGCCTGTCAGCTCGTCAAGCTGGTAAACGATGAGTTGGGGGACCTTAACCTGGCATGGGCCAAATTCGATATAGTGCTTGCACGAAGGGAGGATGTGGAGGGACTGGCCGTTGCCGGAGGCAAATGTTTTGCCTATACTTCCGACGGTATAGACAAGATCGAATTCCAGGTGGCCACCAATCCGGGTGAACCGATGAGGGCCATGGCCGCCATCGCCTCCGGCGGCGAGACCAGCCGCATAGTCCTGGCAATTAAGAGCGCTCTCAAGATGGCCGACCCTATCCCCACCCTGATTTTCGACGAGATCGATATGGGTGTGGGGGGCAGGGGCGCCGAATCGGTGGGGAGGAAGCTGGCTTCACTTGCGGCCTTCCACCAGGTGGTATGCATCACCCATTTGCCACAGATAGCCTGCTTCGGCGACAGCCATTTCAAGCTTATGAAGGAGATAGACGCCGGCCGGGCTTCGACCAGGGTCGAGCTCATCGAGGGACAGAACAGGCTGAAAGAGCTTGCGGCCATGCTGGGCTCGGAACGCAACGGAAATGTCATGCTCAAGGGCGCCGAAGCGCTGGTAAAGAGCGCAGAGAAATGGAAAAGCGGCGCCAGGGAGCTGGCCGCCGCCTGATCCGGTTGGAACTTATAGCTAGAAAGATTTCCTGTAGATCGAAGCTATAGTCGCCTGGTCCATAGTCCTGGGATGGAACTTGACCCATGACCCGGTCTTGAGGGCATTGGCAGCCAGCTTCTCGAAATCAGGGTCCTTTACGTGCAGTCCGCTCAATTTGAAGTCCATTCCGACGCGTTTGAGCCACTTTTTGGTGGCTGCGATACCGTCCGATGCGCCGAACACATTCTTTCCCAGCCTCTTGAAGCGGTCCTCGCGCACCGGCTGCGTGTATTTCATCCACTCGATCAAGAGGGCGGCAAGGCCATCCGCGTGGGCGATATCGTAATGGCCGCTGAGTGCATGCTCTATGGCATGCAGGCTCATAAGCCCGGTGCCGCCTCCCAGGCCGGCGAATTGAGAGCAGGCGATGGTGCTGGCCCAGCATAGACGGGTTCGGCCTTCGATGTCGTCCAGCTTATCGAGTACAGACGGCAGAGATTCCACAACCGTACGCATGCAGGCTTCGCGCAGGGAGTCGTTGATCAGTGTGAATTCATCGCAGGTCAGATAAGGCTCCACCAGGTGGCAGAATATATCCACCCCGCCCTGCGCGGTCGTGCGGGCGGGTAGGGTTAGAGTAAGTTCAGGATCGATGATGGATAGGGTGGGGTTCATCTGATTGTTGCTCATAACGACCTTTTCGTGGGTGTCCCAGTTGGTAATTACGGCGCCGGCGTTGGCTTCGGAGCCGCTGGCCGCTACGGTTGGAATAAGGACGATGGGCAATGCTTTGCCTGCCTTGGCCCTGCCTTCATAGATGGAAAAAATGGGTTCTGTGCCGCCGGCTGCCAGTGCGATGCATTTTGAGGCGTCCATAACGCTGCCTCCCCCCAGACCGATGACAAGTTGAGCGCCGTTTTGTCGTGCCACGTCGGCGCCCCGGTCGACCGTGCTGGCGCGGGGATTGGGTTCGACCTCATCGAATATGACGGCGTTAACGGTGTTGCCTTTAAGGTCGTTGAGGACACGATCAAGCACCCCGGTCTTACGCATGCTTTTTGAGCCGGTGACCAGCAGGGCCGTTTTACCCAGCTTGCACGTCTCCTTGCCCAATTGCGACAGGCTTCCGGCGCCTATAATAAATTTGGTTGGCAGATAAAATCTCGTGATTCCCATGAGCTATTACCTCCGATCAATGTGCGGATGCAACGTAATTCTTAAGTGTACCGATGCTCTCGATACAGATCTCCACGACATCACCGTCTTTGAGGGGGCCCACGCCTTCGGGCGTTCCCGTTGCGATGACGTCGCCGGGCATGAGGGTCATGACACGGGATACGTAGCTGACCAGGTGCCCAACCCAAAAGATGAGCTCGCTCGTCCGGCCCGATTGCTTGACCTCACCGTTGACGCGCGTTTCGATCTTTAAGTCGGATGGATTAACTTCGGTCTCCACGCACGGCCCGACAGGGGCGAAGGTGTCATAGCTCTTGGCCCTGGTCCATTGAACGTCGTTGGCCTGTGCGATGCGGTCGGTCACATCGTTGAAGCAGGTATAGCCCAATACGTAGTCCGCAAAATCCTCTTCCGATACATTTTTACACCTTTTACCGATCACTATGCCTAACTCCCCCTCATAGTCGATCCTTTCAGAGCCGGGGGGCAGGATTATTGTGTCTTCAGGCCCGATGATGGACGAAGGCGGCTTGAGGAAAAGAAGGGGCAAGTCCGGCAGCTTCTGGTTAAGCTCGGTAGCATGCGGCCTGTAGTTCAAGCCCAGGCAGACCAGCTTGGTCGCCGGGCAGGGCGATAGAAGCCGGGCTCCTTTCAATGGAAGGACATGTCCCAGCGGCTTGAAGGCGGCCCGGGCTTCCTCTCCTTCTGCATACGGGTTGCCCGCATATACTGCAATGACGTCGCCCTCCAGGACTCCCCATGAAGTCGATTTCCCTTCGTGAAAATGCACTATCTTCATGCTGTCTCACCTCCTATATCATAAGGCTATTTTATCAGGTCTTTGCTTTTAGACTGCACCGATTTCCTGGCATCCTCACTCATCATGCAACCGCTGACGCAGATTTTTCTACAACTGCCGTCGCAAGGTTCGATGTGCACCGTGACGTCGGCATCGTTGAGCTTTGCCTTGATGTCAGTTTCCATTTTCTCGGTTATCTCGTGGGAATCGTTCACGGTCATGGCGGGATCGACCACCACGTGTAAATCTATGAAACGGTTAGCGCCCGATTTCCTGCTCCTGACCCGATGTATCGAGCGAACGGTGGGATACCAGCTTTCCAGGTAATCTGAGAGCCACTCTTGCTCCTCGGCAGGAGGGCTGGTATCGATCAGGTCTTTCACAGCATCACCTGAAAGCCTAAATGCCGTACGTAGAATGAGCAGGGCCACCAGCATGGCAGCCAGCGGATCTATCCAGAAGAAGTTGATGTTAGGCCACAGGTTGCTTCCGGCCCAGATCAGTCCAAGCCCCAGAAATACGCCGGTAGACGTGTACACGTCGGTACGAAGATGCCATCCGTCGGCGAGGAGGGCTGGAGAATCGGTCTTCTTGCCAATTGTGAAAAGCAGTTGAGAAACCACGAGGTTGGCCAGCATGGAAAAGAACATGACCAGTATGCCCCAGTAGAGCACTTCAAGAGGATGTGGATGAAGAAGCTTTTGTATGGACTCATAGATGATCCAGCCTGCAGCCAGGACGATGAGTATCGCTTCGGCCAGTGCCGAGATGTCCTCTATCTTGCCGTGTCCGAAGGGGTGCTCGGCATCGGGGCGCTTGGCGGAGGCGCGCACGGCAAACAGCGCAATGAATGAAGCTATCAGGTCTACTGAAGAGTGTGCAGCTTCGGATAGGATTGAAACCGAACCTGATAAAAAGCCGCTGACAAGCTTGAGAATGACCAGCGTGCCATTGGATGCGACTGATAGCGCTGCAACTGCCGTTTTTTGATTTTGATTATCCATTTTTAAATTAAAAGACCCCGTGGAACCTTAAGTCCCACGGAGCCGAAATCCCGCTGCTATTAGCCCGACTGCACCCCCTCAAATGAGGGCCGCCTGTTCCCAAGTCTTTAGATTATAAAGATTTATATTTTAGCTAGTCAACCCGAGTGAATACCCTAAACAAACCCAAAACACAAAATAAAAATGTTTTGAGCTTTTGGTATTTGAGCTTTGAAATTATTTGGAGCTTGGAATTTTCGCAGGTCATTGCGTGTCAATCCTTTGATCGAAGGCGATATATTTCCCCAGTGACATGAGAAACGAATAAATCGTCGTATCCAGCGAACGTGCGGGTATGTATTTTAAGGATAGGGCTTAAGGGGCAGGGGGCGTTTAAGAGGGGCTTTGGCCCCTCTTCGAAATCGAGCACCCCTCTCCGGGGAGAGGGGGGTTCTGCTATATCTTGGTTGATATTGTATAATTTCATATTCGCTTCTTTAATGTTAGCTAGACATAGCTCTTGATCGTCATAATAGAGTTGGGTGGCTTGCTTCATGGCGGAATATAAAGATTTATGCCAACCCATAAACTGGAAATCACCTTCAACAGATTTTTGGAAAAATACAATATATTTAGGATTTTTAAGTTCCCATTTTGATATATGTATACCTGAACTAACGTTATTACCATTTAGTCCCCATCTATCCCCGCTTGGGTCTTTTACTATTTTGGGTTTTGGGAGGGCAAGATTATGAGTTTTAGAGGTTTCGTGGTTGATGTAGCGTTGGACAGACAAGATTCCCATTGTGCAAAATGCGGGAAAGAATTGGAGGCATTTAGTCAAGGATATGATTGGTATCCTCACCCACTTATCCCATTTAGTAAGGGCGGGAAAGGAGATGCTAGGAACTGCGTCATATTCTGTAAGGAATGCCTCTTTACGATTGGACATGCTGGTATCTCCGACGATTACGAGTGTGCGATAAATCCGTCTGGTTTACCACATTTCCAAGATAACCCAGATTTTCATTATTAAACCACGTATAGTTTGTTCTCATTTATTAAACTCACTTATAACCCCTAAGCATATTAAGGGTTTGCATTGTAGGCCGGGGTGATTTATGTCTACCGCCCTTGCTCTTTGGTTTATATGGGATACCCGTTCTCTTGGTCTCTAACTTTCTACGTTTATAAAGCATCTGTTCCATGCGTAATCTTTCAATGGGAGTGGGCTTTATGAAAGGTAGTGGCTGTATAGGTTGATAATGAGGTACAGAAGTCGGCACTTTGGCTTCTTCTGAGTGTTTTATGAGGCTTTCCCAATTATCGTAAGGAAATTGTACTTGAGCTTTATTGGCAGGCGTAGTTTTGAGCGTTTCGTGCGGTCGGAAGTAATTGTAGTTCACAAGGAAACCATCAAGTATTAGTTGTGCAGTATCAAGGCTTTTTAGGTCTCGCATGACCTTTGTACGCTCTTTAATCGTACTTTGCATACGTTCGATGATATTGTTGTTTGGCTTCGATGTGAACTTCTTGACCTGTAAATGTTTTGCCTTATCCCCGAACGTCAACTTAATACCATAGATATAGGCTTCAAGATGGTCGGTCATTATTACTTTGGGTATTGTGCCCGTACGAGCATAGGCTTCCTTCAAAACATCCTGTATATCTTCTACCCTGCGAGTAGGTGATAGTTTGGAAGCAATCAAGAAACGGGTTTTAACGTCGATGATGTCTAGCAGCCAATATTGCTTACCGCCAACTTTGATAACCGTTTCATCTGCTAGCCAAACATATCCCACATTCGGTCTATAATGGTTGGTTATATTGACCGCATCCTTCGTAAACCGTTCTATCCAATTGTAGACTGCAAAATCTGATACGTCATTACCATAAATCTGTTTTAATTGTTTGCGGATATCGTTTTGCGATAAACCGTCATAATACATGCTTATCGCGGATGCGACTTGCTTAATAGGGGTTTGCATCTTGGGCAAGGCATCAAGGGCGGTTATTTTACGCTCACACTTCTTACACCAAAAGTATTGCGTATCTCCAAATTTCCCATACTTCACGACATCAGGAGAACCGCAGTGTTTACATACTACTTCGGTAGCTTCGACATAACTCACATTTTGCATCATACTAAATAAAACTAATCCTGCCTAGTTTTTTTCAACTTTGCGATTGACTAGGCGTGGATTCATATACAAAAACCTTAAGATTGACCCATGCTGATATAATGATATTATTACGTCATAATGTCCTGACATTAGAACATTACAAAATGAAAGGAATAATCATTGTTTTAATCCTAATATTTACATTAGCTACGTCTTTGGCTTCTTGTTATAACCCGATATCACAAGCTTATACGACTGATAATAATACAAAAGTTATCGTCTTGCATAAGGCAACATATCAACAAGTGATTAATTTCCTTGGTACAGATAATACGGATAAATATACATATAGCCTAAAAGACTTTGATTGCACGGATTTTGCTATAAAATTACGTGCAGATGCCCAAGGGGATGATATTGACTGTGGTATTGCTATATTATCATTGGAAACTCCCGATGGCGAATTAGCTAGATATGACCATGCCATAAATGTATTCAATACGAGTGATAAGGGATTGGTTTACGCAGAGCCTCAAGTGAATGGAACTTTTGATATAGTACCCACTATTGGATTAAGCATGACCGAGTTTTATAAACATCTGCATACTCACTATAATGTAGACCCTGCATCTTTGGACTATGGGGCACAATTAATCTATAGGATACGTTATATTTGGTAAGGTCACTTTATCCCTTATCTTTTTCTCCACCCGTTGAAACAACTTAAAATAGGCTTCAAATTGTTGCTTTGTTTCACCTTTATTTCGTATTACCCATTTATGCCATTTGTCAATTTCTCTTTTTCGCTTTGGTTCTAATGCCTGAACAACTATCCATGCATTTTTAGAATTGGGCAATGGATTTGTCCTATCTGTCATGTCAGGAGATTTATCAAATATTGTGAATGTATAAGCCAATGGTTCTGTATGATATAAGACCTCTGCACCTGTTGATCTTGCCAGTTTTGTCATCTCATTTATTTCACTTACTTGTTGATTTATGCCATCTGGAGTATCTCTGCCAGCTAAACTTATAATGAATTGAAAAGATGGTTCATTTATATCAGGTTTGAGAAGCATCAATTTGCTAATACTTGATGGTTTATTTTCTTCAATCACATTATTCAACTTGGCGATACCACCCGCTTGCCAAAATGCCCAAACTACTTTGGAATCTTTTATAGAACTAGCTAGTTTTAATGGATTCAGCCGTACAATCGTAATTATATAATCAAGGACTATCAATCCTACCCCTACTGTCAAACCTAAAATAAAGAATAACCATCCCAATTGTTCGATATTGGGCATTAACATAATTGCCCCCAAACCTGCAAAAACCAAGATAATGCCAATGCCAAATAGTATAGAAGTTTAAGACGAGGATGTTCATCCATGTTAGATACCTCCGTATGAAAATTCTAACATGGTTGTATAGACTATACAGAATACTCCACCAACTAAGATATAGCAGAACCGAGAGGGGTAGGGGTGAGGGATAAAATAAACTGTAAACAAAG
>CAWKFY010000033.1:0-96542 GCA_963848815.1 uncultured Chloroflexia bacterium | reverse complement strand
CTAAACAAATACAAAATACTAAATTCAAATAACTTGGGTTTTGAGCTTAGAACTTGTTTAGAGCTTAGAATTTATTTGCTCCAGGGCAAGCCGAGCTCAGAAGCAAGGTTATTGAGGATCCGGGTTACGGCCTCATCCCTGTTAAGCGTGTAGAAATGGAAGCAGCGCACCCCGTTTTCCCAGAGGTCCAGGCACTGCTCCGTCGCCAGATCGATGCCCGCTTTAATAACGTCATCCGGATTATCCATTTCTTCGAACCTGGTGAAAAGAGGTATGGGTATTTCCACTCCGCTTATATCGCTGAAGCGCTCCACTTTCTGGAAGTCCGTGATAGGCATGATGCCTGCAATGACGGGTACGTTTATCCCGTCCTGCAGGAAACGCTCCATCATCTCATAATAGTAGAAGTTCTCAAAGAACATCTGGGTAATACCGAACTCCGCCCCCTCATCGATTTTTTGCTTGGTAAAGCCCGTATCCATGCCCAGGTTGGGAGTATCGATATGCCCTTCAGGATATACCGCTACACCTATGCAGAAATTATTATAGGTTTTCAGGAAGCGCACGAGGTCGGCCGCATAGCGGAAGTGCGTTTCACCGTCAAAGACTCCAGGCTCATATTCCTCAGGGTCGCCGCGCAGGGCAAGTATGTTCTCTGTTCCCAGCTCTTGATAGTAATTTATCACCGGCTCCAGCTCGGCCTTGCGGGGATCGGCGCAAGTGACGTGCGGCATGACGGTGACATCCGTCTCCTCATGTATCTTTTTGACGATGTGCTTGGTTTTTTCCAGCGTATTGCGCCCGGCATGTTGTGTTACCGACACAAATGAAGGACTGAAGGCCTTGAGCCTGTTGATCCGCTGCAGCAGGTGGTCCTCGCCGATAGGGGTGATGGGCGGGAAGAATTCAAAGGAAAGGCTTTTTCCGCTGACTTTGATGATGTCACTGATCTTCATATTTCCCAAAAACATGCCCCTTTTATAAGCGGCAAATCGTGTTAATCATACATTCGCTTACGGGTAAAATCAAATGAGTTCTTGTAAATTCCAAGCTCCAAATTCCAAACAATTCCCTAATTTTAAAATGTTTAAATTTGTTTGGAATTTGATTATTGGAGTTTGGAATTTTGTATTTGTTTAGAACCTAGCGTTTCCCGAGTGGGGTTTAAGTTGTGATTCCTGGAATTTTGGTAAGATATTAACATGCTGGCTTTAGAAGGCATCAAGATACTGGAACTGGTACACATGCCGCCCGGCGAGCTATGCACCATGATACTGGGCGATTTGGGCGCCGACATCATCAAGGTCGAGGCCACGTCGGATGACGCCCCGCCGCGCAATGAACATGACGCCGAGGCACTTAAAAGCGCTGCATGGCTTTCAACGCCCTAAACCGCAATAAAAAAAGCATCCGGCTGAATCTAAAATCGGAGCAGGGCAGAGCAGGTATTTTACAGGCTGGCCAAAAATGCCGATGTTATCGTGGAAGGCTTCCGTCCCGGGGTCGTAAAACGCATGGGCGTCGACTACGAGACGGTCAGCAAGATCAACCCGCGCATCATCTACTGCTCGCTCAGCGGCTACGGGCAGGACGGCCCCTACAGCCAGTATCCGGGACATGATATCAACTATATCTCCATTGCCGGTGCGCTCAATCTGATCGGCTGGCCCGGAGAGCCTCCGGCCATCCCGCTGAATTTCCTGGCCGATTTTGCCGGCGCTTCCATGCACGGAGCGATGGGTATACTGCCAGCCCTTTTCGCCCGGGAAAGGACGGGCAGGGGACAGTATCGTAGACATCTCATACACCGACAGCGTTATCACCCTGATGACCTTCTTCCTGCAGCAGTATTTCGGCACGGGCTCAATTTCCCGCGCGGAGAATGGGCGCTGGCCGGCGGCTATCCCTACTACAAGACCTACGAGGCCGCGGACGGCAAGCTGATCAGCCTGGGATGCGTCGAGCCCTGGTTCTGGGAAAATTTCTGCAAAGCAGTCGGCAGGGATGATCTCAAAGGTCTTAGCTTCCATCACGACCACCTGGCACATGGCCGCAGGACGCAAAATGGGGGGAGGCGGAAGAGGAGGTAAAAAAAATCTTCCTGACTAAAACGCGCGATGAATGGTTCGATATCCTGATCAAAGACGATGTCCCGGCTGGAAAGGTGTATTCCATGGATGAGATCTTCAGCGACCCGCAGCTTCTGCACCGCCAGATGCTCCTGGAATTCGACCACCCCATGCTGGGCAAGGTAAAACAGCCGGGCATCGCCCTCAAGCTGTCCGAAACCCCGGGCGAGGTCAGGACCCTGGCGCCCTACTCCGGCGAAACACCGATGAATTGCTTGACATCTTTAGGGTATTCCGAAGCAGATATCGAAAGCTTGCGCAAAGCTAATGCTATAGGCTAAAATTTGAGGAATAGGAGGTGGGATTATGGCAGCCAAAGCATTTGTACTTATCACCACTTCGGTAGGGCAGACCAAATCGGTTCTCACGCTCCTTAAAAAGCTCGATGGCATTAAATCAGTGGATGCGGTGATGGGGCCTTATGATATCATCGCTGTCGTAGAGGGGGAATCCGTGGATACGGTGGGCAAGCTCATCACCGAGCAGTTCCACAAGATCGGCGGCATAGAGCGCACTACCACCTGCCAGACTATCAGGATCGCCTGATATCTAACTTCGATGGACTGCATTTTCTGCAAGATCGCTGCCGGCTCTATACCTGCGGACATGGTATATAAAGATGATGATTTCGTGGCTTTCCGCGATATACATCCGCAGGCGCCGGTTCACGATGTCATGATCCCCAAAAAACATATCCCTTCGGTTAACGACCTTACCGAGGCTGACAGGGCGCTGGCTGGCAACATGCTGCTGGTAGCAAAGAAGGTGGCTGAAAAAGAAGGCATTGCCGAGAAAGGCTACAGGCTGTCCATCAACTGCGGCCCGGACGGCACACAGGTTGTCCCGCATCATCCACCTGCATGTGCTGGGCGGACGCCTGCTCTCCGGTCAGCTTGGCTGAACGACCTCCAGTGATACGGCCGGAAGACAGCGCCGCCAAACTCCGAGAACTCACCCGGAAAATACAGAGCCCCTGTTGTAAAGGAAAGTTCCTTCTGTACGATATTTTGCGCTGAAATGTTGTTGCATATACCCATGGCCAGGTCGTCGAGCGCTCTAGCTTCGTCGGTAAAAATAGTAGTACTGCGGATAATATCCACGCCAGTTGTCGGCCAGCCCGCTCAGGCCGTATTTATCGTTGACATCCAGGCAGAGGTACGTGTCGAGGTCTATGATGGCCGGTGTGGACTTATTCATCTTCATATATGCCACGCCCCGGTTGTAATAGACCATATAAAAGGTGGGTTGAAGCCCGGCCAGAGTGTTCAGGTCGGCCAGGGCGGCGTCCAGGTCACCGTTCCTTCCCTCACAGACCGCCCGGTCGTTGTAAGCGACGGCTGCGTTGCCGGGATCGATCCCAATGGCATCGGTAAATTGCGCAGCGGCCAATGTGTAATCGGTCAATGCATAGTAAGTCCTGCCCAGCCACATGACAGCCATAAGGTAGGACGGATCGAGCGCGATAGCCCTCTTAAAATCGGCGACGGCATTATCGAACTCGCCCATGCCCTTTAAAGCCATGGCCCGGTCGAAATAGGCTTCTTTTGATGACGGATCGATGGCCAGAGCGCTGGTAAGATCGGTTACCGCCTTATCATATTCACCACTGTTCAGGTAAGAGACGCCGCGCAGCTGGTAGGCCGGCGCATAGTTCGGGTCCATATCTATGCAAATGGAGGCCTCCCCTATGGCGCCCGAGTCAAGTCCCAACCCCGCATAGGCCTGGGCACGACCGAAATGCGAGTCACGCGTGGAATATCCATTATTGATGGAGGCAGTGAAGGCTTTGAGGGCTTCCTGGTAGTTATCCTGGCTTAGAAATGCCACGCCTATCTGGTATTGCGCAGGCCCGAACTGGGCCCCGACGCTATCCGAATTAACATTTAGCATGTAGGAGGTATTCTCACCTGCCTGTGTACCTCTCCCCGAGCACGAAAGCGCCAGCACGGCGGCCAGCAGGACCGGCATACTCACGAAAAATATGCGGACGAACGAAGGAACCCTTACCATCTTTCCACCCGCTATTATTATAATGCTGCTGTAAAGTTTAGTCAGATTATCTTCGCCGGCCGGATGGCCCTATCCTGCAACGATTGAACGTATTTTCACAATGACCTGCTCGATGGCCTCGTCCGGTGTGGAGGCGCCCGCCGTGATGCCCACCGTCTTTTTACCCTTCAACCAGCCCGCATCTATCTCATCAGCATTTTCGATGTGGTGTGTTTCCGCAATGGGAGAGCATACATCGGCCAGCCGCCGCGTGTTGGCGCTGTTGTGCCCTCCGACCACGATCATTAGATCGCTGGTCTCGGCTACGTCCTCAGCCGCGGACTGCCTTTTCTGGGTCTCCCGGCAAAGCGTGTTGACCACCCTGATTTCCCTGGTCCGGGGCAGCAGCCTGGCAGTCAATTTGCCCAGAAATGCAGTGAACTCGGCGCGGCTTTGCGTGGTCTGCGCCAGAATACCGATGCGCTCCGGCAGCCTTTCAAGCTGTACTTCGTCCGCATTCATCGAGGCTATAGCATCGTCCCCGGCCCAGCCTAATAATCCCCTTACCTCGGGATGCCTGGCCTCGCCGAAGATAATGACGCCGAACCCGGCTTTGGCCAGCCGCTGCGCCGCCTTTTGTGCGCTACGGACTGTAGGACAGGTAGTATCGATGACCTCTGCACCCCTGGCACGGATTTTTTCCTGTGCCGCCGGTGAAACGCCGTGCGACGATATAGCGATGATGCCCTCTTTCAGGTCTTCCACGTTATCCACCACTTCCACGCCGAGTCCCTTGAGCCGCGCCACCACAGTCTTATTATGCACGATGGGGCCGAGCGTCCCGATCTTGATCTTGCCATCGGCTGAGCCCTCGATTATCCTCGAGCGCGCGGCGCACACCGAAACAAAATCCCAGCTCTCGCGCTTTTTGTATCTTCATATGCAAGAGATTATAGCGGTTTCGATAATCCCGGGCACGTATTTACAGCGCTCGACCGAAGTCAGCCGGAGCAGCTTCTATTTATAATCGTAAAACCCTTTGCCGGTCTTGCGGCCCAGATGCCCGGCGGTGACCATCTTGCGTAACAGCACCGGCGCAATGAACTTGGGGTTCTTGGTCTCGGCATAAATCGCGTCGATAACGAAGAGCAATGTGTCCAGGCCGACCATATCCGCCAGGGTCAGCGGCCCCATGGGATGGTTCAGTCCAAGCTGCACGCCGGTATCGATGTCCTCCCGGCTGGCAACCCCCTGCTCGTACATCTCGAAGGCCTCTATCATGTAAGGCATGAAAGAGCGGTTGACGATGAAGCCCGGCCGGTCGGGAGCAATTATGACGGTCTTGCCCAGCGACTTGCCCCATTCCACAGCGGCATCCAGCGTCTCCTTGCTGGTAGTGATGGTCTTCACCAGCTCGAGCAGCTTCATGACCGGCACCGGGTTGAAGAAATGGCAGCCCAGCACTTTGTCCGGCCTCTTGGTAACAGCGGCAACGTCCATTACCGACAGGCAGGAGGTATTGGTGCTCAGAATGGCATCGGGCGGGCAGATCCTGTCCAGGTCGATGAATATCTTCTTCTTAAGGTCAAGGTTCTCGATGGCGGCCTCGACCACCAGGTCGCAGTCCTTGAAATCCTTCATATCCGTAGTGCCCTTGATCTTGCCCAGCGTCTTATCTTTTGTCGTCCTCGGTCAGCTTGCCTTTCTCAACCGCCTTGGCAAGCGATTGGTTTATGGCCGCCATGCCCTTATCCAGCAGCTCTTTATTTATCTCGGAAACCACCACGTCATAGCCCGTCTTAGCGCTCACCTCGACTATGCCCCTGCCCATCAGGCCACAGCCGACTACGCCGATTTTCTTGAATGCCATGGTTTTTCTCCTTAACTAATATTATTTTGCTTTGAAATCCGCTTTGCGTTTCTCGATGAAGGCCTGCCGGCCTTCCTTGAAGTCCTCTGATCTGGTCACCTGTTTTTCCAACTGGTATTCGATCTCCAGTCCATTGAGCAGCGTGGTATTCAGTCCCTGCATCATGGCCTGTTTGGCCGCCCTGGCCGCCAGAGGCGCGGGCTTTAGCAATGCCTCGGCCATCTTCTTCGCCTCCGCCATCAGTTCGGCCGCCGGCACCACTTTATTCACCAGCCCGATGCGATATGCTTCATTGGCGTCAATGGGCCGGCCGGAAGTCAGCATCTCGGCAGCCTTGGCCAGCGGTATGGCACGCGGCAGCCTCTGAGTACCACCCCATCCGGGTATGAGGCCCAGGTTGATCTCGGGGAAGCCGAAGGTGGCATTCTCGGCTGCGATGCGGATGTCACAGGCCAGCGCAACCTCGAAACCGCCGCCCAGGCAGGCGCCGTTAACGGCGGCGATAATGGGCTTCCAGATCTGCATATCCTCGCAGATGGCGGGCGCCGGCATTTCTCCACGGTGAGAGCTGCTCTGTATGCGCGGCAGAGTGGCTTTGATATCAGCGCCGACGGAAAAAGCCCGTCTCGCCGGCGGCTGTCACAATGGCGACCCACAGGTCCTCATCCTCATTGAAATCATAAAGTGCCTTGTTAAACTGGTCTAATTGTTCGGGATCGAATGAATTTAGCGCCTCGGGCCGGTTGAGGGTTATTACTGCTATCTTGCCTTCCTTAACATAGCCAAGAGACATGGGAAAACCTCCTTTCAGACCGTTGGGATAAGCATCTGATTATACCAGAATTACTGTGTCTGCCCCGGCTTCCTTCGGAAAGCCTCGGCTATGGTCTGTGTCAGCTTCTCAGCTTCATCCGTGTCTACCCCTTCTCCGACCTCCAGGCGCCGTACAATGCCTTCAATCTCCGGTAATTCAGTGTACATCCGGGCAATCCTGCTGTTCTGTTCGGCTATTTCGGCATCCAGCGCGGTGAAGTCGATGCCCAGGTCGAATCTGCTGTTAAAAAAATAAACCAGGCGTTTTACCGCCCGCGGGTCATCCAGCGCAAGCAAATAAAACGGGACGGGAACCCACAGATTGGCGGTATTTATCCCCCGCTGTCCGGCCAGCCAGGATAGGTAAGAGCTGAGGGTCGGCTTCTGCCCCGGAGGGGTTTCATAGTCGGTACTGTCAACCACGTTGAAGGGCGTCAATTCGGCCTTCATGGCATTAGAGTTGACGATCGGCATAAGCAGCCGCGGCATGGTATGCGCAGTGGAGGAGAGCATAGCCCCGACTGTATAAATTTCCTTGACACCGCAATATTTTAGAGCGACATCCAGCACCACGTTTAGAAACCTGTGCCAGTCGGTACGTGGCATGTTGCTTCTAAAGATAACCAGTTTGCCATCGCCGGCTACATAAAACTTGCTCTGTGGAAAGACGGCCACATCATCTTCGACATTGATGCCGGCCATGGTGAAAAAATCTTCAGGCCGTATCTCAGCGAATTCCCGGCTGCCTAAATCACGCATGATATAATCCAAGGTACTTAGTCCCAGGTGGCCGGCATCTTCCGCCCAACCGACCAATAAAACAGGCCCTTTGAGCCTGGGCTTGCCGTATACCCTGTAAACTGCTTCGGACTTCAATGCTGCTCCCCACCCCGTTTGAAAAACTTATCTATATCGTCGAGTATTTTCTTCTTATCCTCTTCGGTAATAGCGCCGGCGCCTTCGACAGCGGAGGCACTGACCTGCTTCAGCCTGTCCAACTGGTCTCTTATATCGGACGGCAGCTTATCGTAGAGGCCTGAAAGCTCCTGTTCGCTTTGAACCGACAACTGGTTGATTATATCCATATCAGCATTGATATCGAGCGCTTGCGCTAAGACCTCTATCACAGACTTGGAACCTTTAGGGTACGGGAAAGGGAAGCCCTGGAGGTAGATGGGTATTTCGCCCATCAGGCAGGCTGCCTGGATGCCGCGCCTCCTGGCCACGCCGAGCAACAGCCCGTTCAATCCGGTGATATTGCCACGTCCCTCCCTGCCCTCTACATCCGACATCAATAAAACATTATCGTATCTTTTGAGTTCATCCAGCATATTGCCCGAGTTAGGCACGGCCCAAACGCCGGACCTCATAGTGTGATGAATCGGCGCAACCGCTGCTCCCGAAGTAAAAATACGCCGGCAGCCGAACCTTTGTGCAACATTCAGCACCAGGTTAGCCATATCATAGGCCTTAGTACCCTCGGCGTAAGCGCGGCCGCCCTCAGAAGGCTGCTCCTCGCCGATGAAGAAGATGAGATCCCTGCGGCCCCTTTTATTAAAATAGAATGTACTTGAAGGAAACCTGAGGTCCAGTAGCTGGCCATCATGAATAACAGCCTTATTGGGATAGAAAAAGTCCCATGGCTCTATATTGGCGAATTCCTCGGCATTGAGGGAGCGGCGAAGCGTATCGACGGCAATCAGGCCTATATTACCGATGCCCGGCCAGCTTGCAACCATCACGGGATTGACTAAATCAGGCTCACTGTTATATCTTATTTTCATAGCTAAGTTACGTGTAGAACAATTATAACATAACAGCAATTCCCCTCCGGAACCCGGTCCATTATTACCCTGATCGCCTCAAAAAATGATATCTCCGGCACTTGACAGGATAACATATTAATTGAAGAATATAGTGAGTACGTACGATTGTTAAGGAATTTAACCGGAGACTTATTTCCCCCGGCAAATTATATGAAAAAGACTCTATGAGAGCCCTGATAGTTGACGATAATTCAAATAACCTTAATCTCTTCAAGATTATCTTGGAGCGGAAGGGGTTTGACGTTATAACCGCGGCCAATGGCGAAGATGCCCTGCAGAAACTGCACGACGACAGCGTAGATATCATCGTTTCTGATATACTTATGCCTATTATGGACGGTTTTCATCTGCTCCAGGAATGCAAGTCCGACGTCAAACTGAGAAACATACCGTTCGCCTTCGTTACAGGGGCCTTCCTGGACGCCAGAGATGAGGAGCTTGCTCTAAAGCTGGGTGTGCAGGCGTTCATACGTAAACCGGTGGAGCCGAATGATTTCGTTAAAACTCTGGAGGGAATACTGGCGCGTAAGCCCGAGCCTAAAAAGAGAGGCAGGCCGCCCAGGGAGAGGAAAGACGGTGATGCCGAAAAACTGGTCAGCATCAACCTCATGCAAAAACTCGAAGCTAAAATGGCCGATCTTGAAGAAGAGATAGTGGAGCGCAAGAAGACCGAAGAGGCCCTGCGTAACAGCGAAGCGCAGTATCGAGCATTATTCGAGACCATGGCCCAAGGCGTAATCTACTATGATGCTGAGGGTACGGTCATATCCATCAACCCCGCAGCTGAGAGGATACTGGGCCTCACCAGGGACCAGTTAATCGGCAGAGCCTTACGTGATCCGGCCTGGCGATTTATCAATGAGGATGGTGCGGATTTGCCGATGGATAAACGGCCGGTTGCGATGGTGCTTAATACGGGGAAAATGGTCAGGGACGTGGTCATGGGAGCCTTTAATCCTGTGGATAGCATGTTTCACTGGGTCAATGTCAGCGCCCAGCCGCAGTTCAGAGAAGATGAAGAAAAGCCGTACCGGGTTTTCGCCACCTTCGATGATATAACAGACCGCTTTCTATCCTACAAAGCCATTCAGGAAAGCGAGTCACGCATAACAGCCATAATGGAGAATACCCATGACTCCATCTGGTCAGTGGACAGCGCCAACCGTCTGATCACGGCTAATAATGCGGCCAGGGAGCTTTTCCTTATCGCCTACGGCATCGATTTGAGAGAGGGAGAGGATGTTTTTGCCAGTCTGCCGGAGGAAAGCAGAAAATCAGGGATCGAAATTTCTAAACGGGGCTTCAAGGGTGAGCGCTTTACTTTCGAGAGACACTATGATTTCGAAAACGGCCCTATCGACCTTGAGATCTCGGTCAATCCCATAGTCTCGCCCGCCGGGCAGATTACGGGTGTCTCCTTTTTCGGCCGGGATATGACGCAGCAACACAGGACGGAAAAAGACCTCGAGGAAAGTGAAGAGCGATACCGCATGCTAATCGACAATTCTGCGGAGGAAATCTTCGTACTTCAAAACGGCCAAATTAAATTCGCCAAGGAGGGCTTATCCAAAATAACGGGTTACAACGGCCAGGAAATAATGAGTAAATCTTTGTCGGAGCTGGTTTATCCCGACGACCTCCCCGATATACTGACTAAACACGCGGGCAGGATGAGCGGTGGAGAGGGCCCCTCCGAATATAAATACCGTGTTGTCGATAAATCGGGGAACATCAGATGGGTTGAGGCACACACAACGACCATTAAATGGGAAGACAGACCGGCAGCGCTGATCGTACAGCGGGATATAACAGACCGCGTGAACCTGGAGTCGGCGGTGCAGGACAGCGAAGAAAAATACCGTAAGGTGGTGGAAAACGCAGTCGAATTGATAGTTATAGTCCAGGATGGAACTATAAAATTCTCCAATCGCACGACCTCCGAACGGATGGGCTACACCTGGGACGAGCTTATCTCCCGGCCTTTCCTGGATTTCATTTACGTTGACGACAGGCAAATGGTCAGGGAAAACCATATACGCCGGCTCAGGGGAGAGCATATAGATAACTATGCTTTCCGTCTTCAAAATAGAGATGGAAGCATTGGGTGGGTGGAAGTCAGGGCCGTCGCCATAGAATGGGAAGGCAGGCCGGCCACGCTTAATTTCCTGAACGATATAACCGAGCGCAGGCTGGCGGAAGACTCATTGCGAAAGAGCGAAGAAAAATACCGCACCATCCTCGAGCAGATGGACGACAGCTACTATGAGGTGGATTCCAAAGGTAATTTTACTTTTTTTAACGACGCCCTCATTCGTCAAATGGGCTATAGCAGGGAAGAGTTATTGGGGCTGAACTACAAGGCGTACATCCCACCCGGAGAAATACATAGGGCCGTTGCAGGATTTTCGGAGGTATTCAACACCGGTAAACCGCAGCACTGGCTACCGCTTACTCACATGAGGAAAGATGGGAAAACTATTTATGTCGAGGATTCTATCTCCCCGCTGAGGGATGAGAAGGGTGAGATAATAGGCTTGCGCGGCATAAGCCGCGATGTGTCTGAGCATCGGAAAACGGCAGACCAACTGCGCCGGAGCGAAGAGAAATACCGGCTGCTGGTCGAGAGCTCCCTGGAAGGCATCGTTGTCATCAAGGCCGGGACAATCATATTTACTAACAAGCGGCTGGCCGAGCTTACAGGCTATGCAGTTAATGATCTGATTGGCGAGAGCGTCATGCAGTTATTCGATCCCGAAGACCGCCCGGCCATGGAAGAACGTTACCGGCAAAGGCTGCGCGGGGAGCTGGCAGACGCTGTATCGCTATACAGGATCCGCACCAAAGATGACCGTCAAATATGGGTCGAGCTAAGCGCCATCCCTATCGAGTGGGAAGGCGAGCCGTCCTTCCTGTATTTTGCCAACGACATTACGCAACGTAAGCTGGCCGAAGACGCACTGCGAAAAAGCGAGGAGAACTACCGCAATATCCTCGAACAGATGGACGAGGGTTATTATGAAGTCGATCGCAAGGGCAATTTTACCTTCGTCAATGATGCTATGTGCCGTCAGATGGGCTATACACGGGAAGAAGCTCTCAGCATGAACTATAAGAGCTACGTGCCCGCTGAAGACATCTCCCACACGAGACAAATATTTTCAGAAGTATTCCGCACGGGGGTCCCCGTGCTTTGGCACCCGTTCAGCCGTAATAAAAAGGACGGTACTTTGTTTTACATTGAAGGCTCGGTTTTTCCTGTAAGAAATGATGAGGGTGAGATTGTTGCTCTTCGCGGCATGACCCGCGATGTTACCGAACGCAAAAGAGCCCTTGAAGCGCTCCAGGAGAGCGAGGAGAAATACCGGCTGCTGGTAGAGAGCTCTATGGAAGGCATACATGTTCTCCAGGATGGGATAATTAAATTCGCCAATCCTAAAATTGCCAAAATATTCGACACTACGGTTGAAAAACTGATCGGCAGACGTGTTAAGGAGCTATTGCATCCCGACGATATAGATGCGGCTGTAGAGCGCTACCGGGCGCGTATGCGGGGCGAGCCTATTGAAGGCCCCTACCAGCTCAGATATAAGGCGGAGGACGGCCGCATATCCTGGATAGAGGTAAGCGGCGTCTCCATCCTGTGGGAAAACAAGCCTGCCGTCTTGTATTTCTCCAGCGATGTAACCGCCCGCAAGCTGGCCGAGGATGCCATGAGGCAGAGCGAGGAGAAGTACCGCACCATCCTGGAAGAAATGGACGAGGTCTATTACGAGTTGGATTTGAAAGGCAATTATACATTTTTTAACGACGCTCTCTGCAGGCAACTCGGTTATTCAAGGGAGGAATTGCAGACCCTTAATTACAGGCAGTATATGCTTCCTGAGCACATTCCAAATGTCCGCGCCATTTTTAACGAGGTTTATCGTACCGGCCAGGCCGTGCTGTGGCTCCCTTTAATAAATATAAAAAAGGACGGCTCAAGGGTCTACGTAGAGGACTCGATTTATCCCATTAAAAATAACCTCGGCGAAGTGACGGGTTTTCGCGGTATAAGCCGTGATGTAACCGGTCATCACAAGGCCCAGGAGCAACTGGAGCTAAGGGCATTGCTGCTGGACACCTCCACCGATTCCATTGTCATGCATGATTTCGCCGGCAATTTTAAATATGTCAACGAAGCGGCCTACAAGACCAAGGGGTACACAAAGGAAGAGCTGATGGCCATGAAACTGGACGATCTCATTTTTCCTGAAGATGCCGCCCTGTTAGAGCAGCGCAAACAGGAAATCAAGGAGATGGGATGCGTAGTTTTCGAGGGCGCCCAACGCCGCAAAGACGGCTCGATCATAAATATAGAAGTCCAGACCAGAATAATTGAGTTCGAGGGTGAGAAGCTTCTGCTCAGCGTTGAACATGATATAACTGAGCGTAAAAAGGCTGAGACCGCCCTTCAAGAGAGCGAGCAGCGCTACCGTTCGCTCTTCGAGTACAATCCGGTCGCCATCTATTTACAGGACTTTAACGGGGCGTTCCTGAGGGTAAATGATGCTACCTCCAAGCTGACAGGCTATTCCCGTGAGGAGTTGCTCGGCATGCAGCCGGAGCAGCTCATTGTCGTCGAGGACTTGAAGAAAGCGCGTTCCAATTTTACAAAGGCTGCAGGCGGAGAGCCACGGACCTATGAAGTTACCATCATCACTAAAAGCGGCGAAAAACGTAATTTGAATATCTCGAATTTGTCTGTGGTGGTCAATGAAAACATTGTCGGAGTCTACAGCGTGGCCGAAGACGTTACGGAGCGAAATAAAGCCCTGGAAAAGATCAACTCCACGCTGGAGGGCACTATCGAGGCCATCGCCATGATGAGCGAGTTGCGCGATCCATATACCGCCGGCCACCAGAAAATGGTGACGCAGTTGGCTATGGCCATCGCTAACGAAATGGGGTTGCCGGAGGACCAGATCAAGGCGCTGCGCGTGGCCGGCCTTCTGCACGATGTCGGCAAGGTATATGTGCCGTCCGAAATTTTAAGCAAGCCCGGTAAACTGTCAGATCTCGAGAGAGGCCTGGCCAAAACACACGCCTCGGCCAGCTATGATATCGTAAAAGCCATCAAGTTCCCCTGGCCCGTTTGCAGGATCATCATCCAGCATCACGAGCGGCTGGACGGCTCAGGCTATCCCAAGGGCATAAAAGGAGATGAAATCATACTCGAAGCGAGGATACTGGCCGTAGCCGATGTAGTCGAGGCCATGACATCCCATCGTCCTTACCGGCCGGCCCTGGGCATCGATAAAGCCCTGGAAGAGATAACTATGAATAGGGGAGTTTTGTACGATGAAACGGTGGTGGATGCATGCGTCACCCTTTTCAAAGAGCAGGGCTTCAAATTCCCTGAGTAAAGCATATGGCTGATATAAGTTGGGACAGCTTTAGCCTTCTTAGCGATGACGATCTCTACCTGTTCAACGAAGGCAGCCATATCCGCCTGTACGAAAAGCTGGGAGCACATCCCATCACGTCCGGCGGTCAGACCGGCACCTATTTTGCAGTATGGGCCCCTAACGCCCGTCACGTAAGTGTTGCCGGCGATTTCAACGGCTGGGATAAACAGGGTTTCGGGCTTAGCTCGCTTAAGGGCTCGGGCATCTGGGAGGGCTTTATACCCGGAGTCCGAAGCGGGACGCTTTATAAATACCACATCGATTCGAATGTGCGCCGGTACCAAGTAGACAAGGCAGACCCCTTCGCTTTCAAAAGTGAACAACCGCCCAAAACAGCTTCGATCATATGGGACCTCTCCTACGATTGGCGGGACTCTTCATGGATGAACGGGCGCAAAGGCCGTAACTCCCTGGCAAAGCCTATAAATATTTACGAGGTCCACCTCGGTTCATGGATGCGGGTGCCCGAGGACAATAATCGCTGGCTGACTTATCGTGAATTGGCTCATAAGCTGGCCGAGTATGTCAATAATATGGGATTTACACATGTAGAGCTTATGCCGGTTATGGAGCATCCCTTTTATGGGTCATGGGGTTACCAGGTTACCGGCTACTTTGCGCCCACCAGCCGCTACGGCACCCCTCAGGATTTAATGTATCTGGTGGACTACCTGCATCAACACGATATCGGCGTCATGCTTGACTGGGTGCCTTCCCATTTTCCTACCGACGAGCATGGGCTGGGTTTCTTCGATGGCACACATCTCTACGAGCATGAGGATGCCAGAAAGGGTTTCCACCCCGATTGGAAGAGCGATATATTCAATTACGGCCGCCACGAGGTGCGCAGTTTCCTCATCAGCAGTGCCATGTTCTGGCTGGATAAATACCACATCGACGGTATTCGCGTAGACGGAGTCGCCTCGATGCTTTACCTTGACTATTCAAGGAAAAAGGGCGAATGGGTACCGAATGAGTTCGGCGGACGCGAAAACCTGCAGGCCATCTCACTGTTGCGCCGTTTCAATGAAGAGGTCTATAAAAACTATCCCGATGTGCAGACCATTGCTGAGGAGTCCACCGATTGGCCCATGGTCAGCCGCCCCACCTACCTGGGCGGGCTGGGCTTCGGCATGAAATGGGACATGGGCTGGATGCACGATATGCTGGACTATATGAGCAAAAACCCCATCTACCGGAAATTTCATCACGACCGGCTAACATTCCGCATGATTTATGCCTTTACCGAGAACTTTGTGCTCTCCCTGTCCCATGACGAGGTAGTGCACGGCAAGAGCTCTCTCATAGGCAAAATGCCCGGGGACTCCTGGCAAAAATTCGCCAACCTGCGCCTGCTCTTCTCTTACATGTTTACCCAGCCCGGCAAGAAATTATTGTTTATGGGCGACGAGATAGGACAGTGGAACGAGTGGAACCACGAGACCAGCCTGGACTGGCATCTTCTGCAATACAGGCCACACAGCGGCCTGCAAAAACTGGTGCAGGACCTTGCCCGCCTCTATCGCAGCGAACAGGCACTTTACGAGCTGGATTTCGAGCCCGGCGGGTTCGAGTGGATCGACTGCAACGATTCACTGCACAGCATAATCAGCTTCCTGCGCCGCGGCCGCTTCACCCGAGATATCATTCTGACGGTATGCAACTTCACGCCCTCGCCGCACATCGGTTACCGTATAGGCGTTCCAAGAGGAGGTTACTGGCAGGAGGTTCTTAATAGCGATGCCTATGACTATGGCGGAAGCGGGCACGGCAATCTGGGCGGCCTGCAAGCCGAGGAGATACCTTTTCACGCCAGGCCATATTCCCTCAACCTCACCATTCCGCCTCTGGCAGCCGTGATTTTCAAATCCCCGGGCGGCAATTCCGGTTAACTATAAGAGGCACTGCCAATGGTACGACAGCTATACCAGTTCATCGAACTATACCACTTATAGCGAATATATCTCGTTCCCGAACGTGTGCACCCAGTTCTTTTTTAAAGCCTCCACGGCTTCTTCCGTCCTGTCCACCCCTATTATAACAATCGGTTGGCCGCTTTCGCCGCGCCCGAGATAGGTATAGAAGTAAAGCACATTTATATTCAGTTCCCGCAGGGGCTTGAGCACGGCGCGCAGTGCGCCCGGATGGTCCGGGATCTCGACGGCAATCACATCATTTTCCAGCGTATTATAGCCATTGCTTTTCAGCACGCTCAACGTCTTCTGGGGGTTATCGGTAACGAACCTGACCGTGCTGGTCTGGGATGTATCGGCCACGGATATGGCGCGTATATTGATATTTTCCCTGGCCAGGCATTCTCCAACCGATAAGAACTCACCAGGTACGTTTTCCAGGATTACGGATACTTGCTTTACGCCCATGGCTTCCCCCTTAAATACAAATCAAAATAGGTCATAGCCCGTTCTCATGGCCTTTTCATTAACGTCAATCAGCTTCTGTTTCTTTTTAGCGCCCATAATGCGCTTGAGGGTCTCAATCATGCTATCAAGTTCAACCAGTCCGCTTTTCCTGGTAAGGGCGCCCAGCATCACCATATTGGCCGCCCTGGGGCTGCCCAGTTCCTCTGCTATTTTATTAGCCGCCACACGCACTATTTCGATATCACCTCTGGATATCTCTACCTCCACCAAGGACGAGTTGAGGAAGAGCAGGCCGCCCGACTGGATATGGTGCTGGAATTTGACTGCCGACGGCTGGTTCATAGCTACCACGAACTCGGGCGAAGACGCCACCGGCGAAGCTATTTCATCATCGGAAATAGCTATCGTACAGTTGGCTGTGCCACCGCGCACCTCCGCCCCGTAAGCGGGCAGATAAGTTACATTCTTTCCTTCCAGCATAGCCGCCTCAGCCAGGTTCAACCCCATGGACAGCACGCCCTGGCCGCCGAAGCCGGCTATCAGCGTCTTAATCAGCATCCTTCTTCTCCGTCACATCCTTGAATACACCCAGTGGGAAAATTTTGCTCATCTCGTCATCGACCCACTTCCAGGCCTGCACAGGGCTCATTTTCCAGTTGGTAGGGCAGGGTGAAAGTATTTCCACCATGGAAAACCCACGATTATCCAGTTGCATTTGAAACGCCTTGGCGATGGCCTTTTTAGTCTTCCGGATATTGGCGGGAGAATTTACGGCTACGCGTTCGATATAAGCGACCCCATCGAGCAGGCAGAGTATCTCGCTCATCTTGATGGGGTGCCCTTCCAGTATATGGTCGCGCCCGTAGGGTGTGGTTGTGGTTTTCATGCCCTTCAGCGTGGTCGGCGCCATCTGTCCGCCGGTCATGCCGTATACCGCGTTATTAATAAATATAGTTGTGATATTTTCACCGCGGTTGGCAGCGTGGATTGTTTCGGCCGTGCCTATGGCGGCCAGGTCGCCATCACCCTGATAAGTGAAGACGACCACTTCCGGATAGGCCCGTTTTACTCCCGTCGCCACCGCCGCGCCACGTCCATGTGCGCATTCCGCCATATCCACATCAAAATAGTTATAGGCGAAAACCGAGCAGCCCGGGGGCGGGATTCCGAGGGTCCTTTCCTGCAGTACCATCTCATCGATGACTTCACAGATCAGCCGGTGCGCAACCGAATGCCCGCAGCCGGGACAATAGTGAAACACGGCCTTCTTCAATGACTTGGGACGTGAGTAAATCAGCTTCATTATTTCAAACCCTTCTGGTAATACAGCCTGGAAATGACGCGCGTGACTTCGCTGGGCGCAGGTATCACGCCACCCGGCCTCCCATAGAAGGCCACCTCACCCTGCCCTGCCAGCGCCAGTTGAACGTCCTCTATCATCTGGCCCATGTTCATCTCAAAGACCAGGAACTGTCTGGTGTTCTTGGCTACTTCCTTGACTTGCTCGTCGGGGAAAGGCCACAGGGTGACAGGCCTGATGAGACCGATCTTCAGACCCTCGGCGCGGGCCGTCCTTATAGCACCCTTCGCTATCCTGGCGGCAATGCCATAGGCCACCACGACCAGCCGGGCATCCTCAACCATGAACGTCTCGCAGGTCGTCTCCTGTTTCTTGATAAGCGCATAGCGCCTGAACAGGCTCCAGTTGATTTCCTCCAACTCCGACGGGTTGGAGGTAAACGTCTTTATTATTTTGCTGGGCCTGCCTTTGGCGCCGCGCAGCGAGTTCTCCCTTACGGGCAGCTCGGCAGGTGCTTCCCTTTTGAATTCAACCGGCTCCATCATCTGGCCCAGTACGCCGTCGCCCAGTATGATGACGGGTATTTTATATTTATCGGCCAGGTCGAAGGCCCGCATGGTCAGGTCGGCCAGTTCCTGGACTGATGACGGCCCGAGGACGATGGTACGATAGTCGCCATGGCCGCCTCCCCTGGTTGCCTGAAAATAGTCGGACTGAGCCGCGGATATGCTGCCCAGGCCGGGCCCTCCCCTCTGCATATTTACGATAACTGCGGGCAATTCGCAGGCGGCCAGATATGAGATGCCCTCCTGCTTGAGGCTGATGCCGGGACTCGACGACGAAGTCATAGCCCGGGCCCCCACCAGGCTGGCGCCGTAGACCATGTTGATGGCGGCCAGCTCGCTTTCCGCCTGAACGAAAGAGCAGCCTTTTTTACGGCTAAGGTGCATGGCCATATATTCAGTTAATTCATTTTGGGGCGTGATGGGATAGCCAAAATAGCACCTGCACCCCGCCCGGATGGCGGCTTCGCCGATGGCGCTGTTGCCGTCCATGAGCACCTTACTCACGGTACACCTCGATGGCCACCTCGGGGCAGACTATGGCGCAGATGGCACAGCCCGTGCATTCGCCATTATCCTTGAACACCGCGCTGAGATATCCTGCAGCATTCAATTTATCCGACTGCGATATGACCTTTTTCGGGCAAAAGTTTATGCAGAGCTCACATCCCTTGCAGAGCTCACGGGATATGACGATAGACCCTTTTACGGTTTTAGCAGAACTCTGTTTATCTGGCACGATTATAATACGCTGCGAGCGGCGTCCTTGGCGACCGGCCGCACAACGAAATATTTTATGCGTTGTCGATGCGGATAGCAAATAGCCGCCGCTTTCTCCGTCGCATGACCACGTAGGGCAGGGCCGTCAGGGTTTCAGATATAGCAATACCTGCTTGAATGCATCGGACGAAACCGCCATTTCCCCGCTGAAGGGAAAATCCATGATTAGTATGGTAAATAAGATCAGCACGATCAGCACCACCAGCAGCGTGGTCATGATAAGCTGAGATTTTAAATTTTCGGAACCGAAGAAGAAAGCGAAGACCACGGTTATAATGCCACCGAACAGCAGAACGAACCAGAGCATGGGATGGAGGCCCGTCTGGGCATCCAGTAAGCGTTGCCTTCTCATCTCCCCCGCATCATTCATCCTGGACAGTATCTCAGAAAAGAATATCTTTTCCCCTTCGGTTTTGGGTTGGAAAGAGCCGGCCAGTTTCCATACATCGTCGGCATCCTGCTGCACTATCAAGCTGCGCTGGCCGAAGGCCAGTAATTTCCATTCGTCATCGATGACATCATCGATGTACTTTGAATTGGCGGCAATAAACTGGCTCCGGAACGGCTCCGACAGGCCATTGCAGTCATGGTAGATGTCCGCATACAGGTTGGCTTCCCTGACCACATTTCGCGAAGTAGTATCAAATTGTTGCCATACGATTATCAATACATACGAAAGCATGACTGCATAGACTACGCCTATGGTGGCAAAGATCGGCCCCGCTATGTCGTGGTGGCTTTTGAGCGTATTAACGTTTACAAAGCGATGCACCAGCAGCACGCCGCCTACGACCGTGCCTATTGCTACGACAAGCATGACCACGCCTATCAACCATGTGGGAAAGGTAACCAGGAGCCATTGCTGAAAAGGCATATTCACCTCGCTTATCCCATTTTATCTCATTTTCTTCAGTTCCGTGCGCAGCAGCTTGCCAAGTATATTTTTAGGCAGGGATCTTACAAAGCGCACTTGCTTAGGCGTTTTGAACGTCGGCAGAGATTTTTTACAGTGCTGTATGATCTCATCCTCGCTGCACTCCGCATCCTGTTTCAGGATGACGAAGGCCATCACTTCTTCACCGTAAACCCTGTCCTTCACGCCTACACACCCGGCATCCGCCACCTTGGGATGCCGGCATATAACCTCTTCGACTTCTTTGGGCGATATATTCTCTCCTCCGCGGATGATTAGGTCCTTTTTGCGGTCGGTAATAAAGAAATATCCATCCTCATCCATATATCCAACGTCACCGGTGTGCAGCCAGCCGTTTTTAAGCGCCTCCGCCGTTTCATCCGGCAGGTTCCAGTAGCCTTTCATGACTGCGGGCCCCCTTATAACGATTTCACCCTTTTCACCGGGTGGCAACTCCTTATCTTCATTGTCGAAAATTTTCATTCTGTTACATTTGAGCATATTAACGCCTATCGATCCTATCCTGGGCTCCCTGGTCATGGGATTACCGGCAGTTGTGGCGCCGGATTCCGTGAGCCCCCAGCCCTCATGAATGGCTATGCCGGTCCTCTCTTTCCATCTGGTTGCAATTTCCTGGTCCAATGCAGCCGCGCCGGAGTTGCAGTATTTCAGAGAGGAGATGTCATATTTTTCGAAATCGGGCCGGTCCAGCAACTGAACATACATGGTAGGTACCAGCGCCAGATAATTTACACGGAAGTCTTGAATCGCCTTGAGTGCCTCGTCCGGATTCCACCATTTCAGCATGACCGACCTGGCGCCGACCAGGAAACCCAGATTCATGAAAGAAATCCCGTACGAGTGTGAAAGTGGCAATACAGCCAGGAACATGGTGCCGCGGTCAACGCCGGTGACTATCTCCCTGGTTTCCTCCATCCGGTATTTTTTTTCGTTGAAGGCCCTCTTTACGTTGGTAAGAGTGGTCGGAGAAGACTGCAATAGGAAATCCGTAAACGCCACGGCGTTCATCCATAGCGAATAGTGCGTGTGCATAACCCCTTTGGGGTTGCCCGTCGTGCCGGATGTATAGATAAGCGCCGCAAGGTCATCGTTGTCCATGTCCAATATATTCAGCTCTTCGGAATTGTCTGAGACCAGGCTTTTCAAGAAAATAGTGCCCTCAATATCTTTGTCAACCAGTATTATGTTTTTCAGGTCCGGCGCTTCCCGCTGCGCCGCTTCTATCCAGGGTAGATAATCCGAGCTCGTAACTGTAAGCGTGGCGCCGCAGTCTTTGTAAATATACGCCATCTGATCGGGTCGCAGTATGGGGTTCATCGGCACTATCACCGCCCCGATCTTAAAAACCGCGCTGAACACGGCAAATATTTCCACGCAATTGGGCAACTGAGTGACCACGCGGTCGCCTTTGCCTATACCCAGTGACTTAAGCCCGTTGGCCAGCCGCCTGGACATGCGGTTCAACTCTACATTGGTATACCACCGGCCCTCGAAATAGCAGCTTTGGTATTCGCCGAATTTCCTGATGCCTTCTTCCGACAGGGTACCGAGATTCATGTGATTCTCCTATATAAAAACATAGCAACTCTCAGCGCATTATTAAATTATAGCCCTAATTACTCTGGATGTTGACAGCCCGTTCATCGCCTCAGTTCATCAACCTCCCACATATCACTGTTCACCGGCCACATGCGGCTCCAATCAACCGTGCCACTTGCAAATAAGTTGGTAATCACTTACTTGCTTTTTGGACAGGCATCCTTTAGCATTATTAAACTCAGGATACAGGAACTCACTAAAACCAATACAGGAGGAGAAAATGACCTTCCTTTTAAAGATGCTGGAAAAAAGTTGGATGATGTGGATATGTGGTACGTGCGGAGATGTCCTGACGCTGATCGGGATAGTTACAGCGGCTGCCAATATTACAGTGGCCGGGTTTACACCTGTAACCTGGATACTGCTGGCGTTTGTATTCTACCTTTACTTCATCATGTCGCTGCTGGCCCGTTTGATAGCAAAATGAGCCGCGTAGCCATTGTGTGGATATCTGGATTCAGCATTAAAATAGTTTAATGGTGTTTTAGCTTGACGGCTGTGGTATAATCTTAGCTTGCGTGGTAAAATAAACGCAAGATCGGCCGCGACCTAATTCTCGTTTACGCAGCAGGGGTCTTTTAGTATAAGGGGTATATACAAGGTATTAGGGCATGTCTGTACAACCTGACCCCATGGAAGAAGAGCTACAACATTATCAGTCCGATCTATCCGGGCTGGCGTCACTGATCGAAGCGCTCCTGAATAATACGGGCGCGGGCATCTACATAGTTCAAGATAAAAATTTCATATATGTCAATCCGTTTTTTGAGGAGTTGTCCGGCTATACCATGCAGGAACTGGCAGGCACTCCCTGTCTCGATCTGGTCCACCCCGAAGACCGGGAAATGGTTCAAAAAAAGGTAATTCGCATATTAAAGAACAAGAAAAAAAGCAAAGACAATACCTACGAATACAGGTTCTTGAAAAAAAACGGCGAAGCAGTATGGGTGCTTGAGCGAATTGCCTCCATGGAATATATGGGACAGCGGGCAGCCATGGGAAGCTTCATGGACATCAACCAGCGCAAAGTCCTTGAAGAAGCTCTCGCTAAATCGGAAGAATGGCACAGGGCCATTCTCGATCAGATGCAGGATGCCTGCTACGAAATCGATCTAAAGGGCAATTACCTGTTTGTTAACGAAGCCATGTGCCGCGAGATCCAGTATTCGGCCGATGAACTCTTAGGGCATAATACCAAACTGGTCGTCCCTGATGAAGACCATGCCATGGCCTATCCGAAATACGTGGAGGTCTTCGAGACAGGCAAGCCCTGTATCGGACTCGTACACAGGGT
This sequence comes from uncultured Chloroflexia bacterium, assembly GCA_963848815.1. Classification (GTDB taxonomy): domain Bacteria; phylum Chloroflexota; class Dehalococcoidia; order GIF9; family UBA5629; genus UBA1162. The sequence continues at coordinate 73,620 of CAWKFY010000033.1, read as the reverse complement.
GAGGCGTAAGGATGGGGTGATAGGCTGGACCGAGCAGTCCGTATCACTGATGAAAAGCCGGGACGGCCAACCCTACGGCTTCCTTTGCGTTGCGCGCAATATAACCCAGCGCAAAATGCTGGAGGATGCGCTTGCGGCCTCGGAAGAACGTTACAGGGCCATCCTCGAGCAGATGCACGATAGTTGCTTTGGCCTGGACCTGGATGGTAATTTGACTTTCGTCAACGAGGGAGTATGCCGCGACCTGGGCTATAAACGTGAGGAGCTTATCGGTAATAAAGCCGAGATGTTTATGCCCGAAGAACCCAGGGCAGCGCGCCATAGGGAATTCATCGAGGTCCTGCGTACGGGCAAACCCAAAATCAATACCGTCACCAAGACAACCCGCAAAAATGGCGAGGTTTTCTATTTGGAATCTTCCATCTCGTTGCTTAAAGGCCCGGGCGGTGAACCTGCCGGTTATCTCTGCGTCGGCCGCGATATAACTGAGCGCAAGGCCCTCGAGGAGGCGCTGGCTGCATCCGAGGAGCGCTACCGGAATATGCTGGAGCGCATGCTGGACTCGTATTACGAGGTCGACCTGGCCGGCAACTTTACCTTTCTTAATGCCGCCACCTACCAAAACCTGGGCTATGAGAAGGGAGAGCTCGATAACAAGAACTACCGGAGCACCATACCTGAAGACGAGATCGACAGGGTTTTCGCCGCCTTCCACAAGGTATATGAAACCGGAGAGCCGAATTTAGGTTTCTCTCACAGGATCGTGCGCAAGGATGGCTCCATAGGATATGGGGAATCATCGATCGGCCTGTTGCAGGACAAGCAGGGCCATCCCATTGGGTTCTCCTGCCTGGGCCGCGATGTCTCCGAACGCATAAAGCTGGAAGACGATCTCAGACGCTCTGAAGAAAGGTACAGGTCCGTGCTGGAGCAGATGCCTGACATGTACTATGAGGTCGACCTCGAGGGAAGTTACACCTATGTTAACAATGCCTTCTGCAATTTCACCGGATACTCGGCGGAGGAACTGCTTAGCAAGAATTTCCGCCAGATAGACGAACCGGGACTGCAGGATTTCATCTATTCAAGGTTTAACGACGTGTTCAAAACCGGGCAGGCCAATAAAGGTTTTTCCTACAGGCTTATTGGCAAGAACGGCGAAGTAAAATATATCGAAACATCGGTCCGCCTTCTTAAGAGGGAAGACGGAAAGGCCAGAGGCTTTAGCTGCTTTGCCCGCGATGTCACCGAGCGCACCCAACTGGAAGAATATCTCTCAAGCTCCGAGGAAAAATACCGCACCATGCTCGAGCAGATGCAGGACGGCTATTACGAAGTAGACCTGAAGGGCAACTACACATTTGCCAATACAGCCGCGGGAAATATTCTGGGCATCCCCAAAGAACAACTGATCGGAATGAACTATCGTTTGATTACACCACCCGGTGAGACCGACCTGGTTTTCCAGGCCTACAACCAGGTTTTTAAAAGCGGTATCCCAAATAACGCCTTCTCACATAAGATCGCCGTAAAAGATGGCATGTCGATATTAGTTGAAAGCTCTGTCGACGTACGTAAAAACCAGCGTGGCGAGATTATCGGCTTCAAGTCAGTCGTCCGGGATGTGACCGAACGTAAAATGCTGGAGGCAGCCCTCCGCCTGTCCGAGGAAAAGTACCGGACCATACTGGAAGAGATGGAGGATGCTTATTATGAAGTGGACCTTTCCGGCAACTTCACGTTCGTTAACGAAGCAACTACACGCCATACCGGCTATACTGTCGAAGAACTCACCAAGATGAACTTCCGGCAGCTTACCTACGAGGAAGATATAAACCCGGTATTTACCGCCTATAATAATGTATTCAGGTCGGGTGAAGCCAATAAAGGTTATTCGCATCGTATGGTAAGGAAGGACGGCAGCATCGGCTACGTGGAAGCTTCCATATCGCTGCTGAAAGGTAAACAGGGTGCGATCGTGGGTTTTCGTTGCGTCAGCAGGGATGTCACAGAGCGCAAATTGCTGGAGCAAAGGCTGGCCGACATGGCCACCCACGATTTCCTGACCGCACTGCCCAACAGGATACTGCTTAATGACCGCTTCCAGGTGGCCCTGGCCCAGGCCAACCGCAACAACTATAAGCTGGGAATCATGTCATTGGACCTCGACCACTTCAAGGAAGTTAACGATACCATGGGACATGCCGTCGGGGATCAATTGCTCAAAGCCACAGGATCGAGGCTCTCGAATATTCTCCGGTCCAGCGACACCGTTGCCCGTTTGGGCGGCGATGAATTCTTGCTGCTGCTTCAAGAGATCCATTATCCCGAGGATGCCATCCTGATAGCTGAGAAAATTATCGATTCCTGCAAGGAGCCTTTGCGCGTAAACGGCTTTGAACTTCACATATCGACGAGCATCGGCATTGCCATTTATCCCGACAACGGCGAGGATATGGATGCCCTGATGCGCAAGTCAGACGCCGCCATGTACTATTCCAAGCGCCACGGCGGTATGCAATATAAGGTCTATTCTACCAGCGATCAACTGGATATCAGCCTGCCCTGATTGCCCCTGAAAAGCGGGCTATTTCCCTCCGGACTCCCTTATCATTTGGCCAGACTGAACCTGCGGTAAAAGATCCTCTTGGCTATCTCCGCCGATCCTGCATAAAAAATAACTATCACAGCCACGAACACCAGGAAGTACGGCGGCAGGGGCGCAAATCCGAACAAAACGCCCAACCCCGTATAGGGGAAAATAAGCACTGCCAGGACCACAAGCACGGTGGTGACCAGCAGCGCATTTCCCGGCCTGCTCTTAAGGAAAAACCTGCGCGTCCTGACGACCAATACTATTAAGGCGGCCGATACCACCGACTCCACAAACCAGCCTGAGCGGAATTGTTCCTGGGTGGCATGCAGCAGCAACAGCAATACACCGAAGGTCACAAAATCGAATACGGAACTGAGAAGGCCGAAGGTGAACATGAAATTGCGGATAAATTTGAGGTCCCACTTTCTGGGCTTTTCCAATGCCTCAGGATCGACATTGTCGTTGGCTATGGTCATCTCGGGCAGATCGGTAAGCAGGTTGGTCAGAAGTATCTGCTTGGGCAATAAAGGCAGAAAGGACATTAAAAGCGAAGCTCCGGCCATACTGAACATATTACCGAAGTTGGCGCTCGTGGCCATGAAGACGTATTTCAAGGTGTTGGCGAATGTCACCCTGCCTTCCCGTACGCCGTCTTTAAGCACGCCCAGGTCTTTTTCCAGGAGCACTATATCCGCAGCCTGCTTGGCCACGTCCACGGCGCTATCCACCGACATGCTGACATCTGCCGCATGCAGGGCTGAGGCGTCGTTAATCCCGTCGCCCATAAATCCGACTACATTTCCCGCCTTCTTTAAAGAGGTAACGATAAATTCTTTCTGGCTGGGCTCGATCTGGGCGAATATATCGATGTCGTTGACCTTCCTGATCAGTGCCTCTGGGCTCATCCGGCTGATCTCAGGTCCCGTGAGCAAGCGTGAAGCGGGAAAACCAACTTGTTGGCCGGCATGAGCAGCTACGTAACGGTTGTCCCCGGTTATGATTTTCAACGTCACCCCCAACCGTTTCAATTCATCCACCGTTTGTGCAATGGATTCCTTCAACGGGTCGTGAAAAACCAGGAACCCCAGGAAAGTCATATCCTTTTCCTGCTCCTGATTTATGGTCTGAACTCCATCCGCCGGTTTATAGGCCAGCCCCAGCGTCCTGTAGCCGGTGGTGCTCAGCTCCTGGTAACGCCGCTGTAAATCGTCCAGGGCCGGCTTGATATCCTGAACGTCGCCTTTGACATTCTCCACGTTTGAGCAGACAGCCAGGACGTTCTCCACCGCTCCTTTGGTGATCATGGTTGAGACGCCCGCTTTGCTCACCAGCACGGTCAGGCGTTTACGGTTGAAATCATAGGGCACTTCATCCAGCTTGGCATATCCCGCTATATCCTGGTTGCGTACCGAGCGTATCGCCTCGTCGATCGGGTTATTGAAACCCGTCTCAAAAATCGAGTTCAAATAGGCAAACTCCAGCACCCTTGCGTTATCCTTGCCGCTGATATCGATTGCTCCGTGCAGATGGATGGTGCCTTCGGTCAGCGTTCCCGTCTTGTCGGAACATAATACGTTCATGCTGCCGAAGTTTTCGATAGAGGACAGCCTTTTAACGATGACCTTTTTCTTCGCCATCCTGCTGGCGCCGTGGGAAAGGTTGATGCTTATGATGGCCGGCAGCAACTGCGGAGTGAGGCCCACTGCCAGCGCCAGGGCAAACAGGAAAGCTTCCAGCACCGGACGTTTGAAAAATACATTTATGGCGAAAATGGCGACAACCAGTACGAGCGTCACCTCCATCAACAGGTAGCCGAAGTGTCTGACACCATGTTCGAACTCGGTCTCGGGCGGGCGCAGCTTCAACCTATCGGATATCTTTCCGAATTCAGTGCCGAGGCCTGTTTTAACCACTACCGCTGTTGCAGTGCCGCTGACTACGTGCGTGCCCGTGTAAAGGACATTGACGCGCTGGCTTAAAGGTGTTTCAACCGGCAGGGCACCGGTTTTCTTTTCCACCGGAAAAGTCTCGCCCGTTAGCGCCGCTTCGTCCACATAAAGGTCTCTTGAATCGAGCGCCAGACAGTCCCCCGGGATCACGTCGCCCGCTTTCAACAATACTATATCTCCCGGCACTATATCTTGCAGCCTGACGCTGACCGCCTGGCCGTCGCGTATTACCGTGGTTTTGATTTGTACTATAGCCAGCAGTTTGGCTACGGCATTGGTTGCACCCCTCTCCTGCCAGAACCCGAGCAGGCCGCTGACAACGATAATAACGAGGATGATGGCCGCATCCACCGGATCACCCAGGAAAAAGGCCAGCACGGTCGCAAACAGCAGGATAATAATGATGGGGCTCTTGAACTGCCCCAGCAAAAGCGAGAGGGTGGTAAAACCTTTTGCCGGCTTGAGCGAATTCGGCCCGAATCGTGCCAGTCTGGAGGAGGCCTCGACCGCGGATAATCCGGCCTGAGTGGCCTGCAACTTCTGCATAACATCCGTTGCAGGCAGGGCCCAGAAGGATTCTATGTTATCTTTCACAACTTAATCCGGGTCAACTCAATAAGGGGCTAAGACTATTTTAATAAAGTTTAATAGGTCGGTCAGCGCACTGCCAAATTATTCGTCCATTGGACAGCATAAATACTGACATGCGTATTTATATTCCTTTCAATATTACACTGGATTGAGTATACTTGTCTTCCGGGTTAGATACACTGATAAGCGACGGGCTGTAATGGAAATCACTACTTGTACAAAAGAAGATTTCGACAGCATATTAACGCAGTTCAACGAGTTTTGGGATCATGACCGTACCCTGGCCTTACACCATCCCACACTTATCAACGAGTTCGGCAACTCGGCTTTTGTAATAAAGGAAGGCGATAAGGTAATTGCCTACCTTTTCGGCTTTCTTTCGCAGACTGACCCGGTAGGTTATGTTCAATTGCTCGCAGTCAGGGAAGGTTACCGCAGGCAAGGACTGGCTAAAAGGTTGTACGAGCGTTTTGGTCAATTTGCCAGTGCGCACGGTTGCAAGCAGTTGAAGGCCATAACCAGCCCATTGAATTCGCTGTCCATTTCTTTTCACAAGAGCATTGGGATGAAGCTCTTGGGAGATGCCATAAATACCGGAGTACCAGTTGTGCGGGACTATTCCGGCCCCGGGAAAGACCGTGTAGTCTTTATGAAAGAGATCATGCCCAAAAACAAATGAAAACCGATATTGACGAAAACAGTAAATGCGAGGACTCTTTATATGAACCAGCCGGGGCACATCGACACCGATACCATGAGCTTCCGCCAACTGGTGGAAGGCATGTCAGTGATATTCAATCCCGCCGCCGCCGGCGACCTCGACGCCGTCATCCAGTTCAACGTCAGCGGGCAGGAACCGGGTATTTACCAGCTCATTATAAGGTCCGGCGCCTGCGCCTTCCGCAAAGGTCCCGCGGCACTTCCCTCCCTGGTCATCAATACCCCATCCGAAATCTGGCGGAGCGTCAGCAGGGGAGAGATATCGGGCGCCGATGCCCTGCTTCAGAGCCTCTATACCATAGAGGGCGACGCCGGCCTGTTTGCCCGGTTTGGCGATATCTTCAAGCGTCCCGAGAATTTCAGCATCAGGGATGATTCCGAACCCGGACGGCAGCCGTTCTTCTCGATCTTTCGTAAAGAGACCCCCGGGCTACAGCCTGCAGCCGGGTGCCGTCCCGCCGGACCGCTGCGACTGCCGGGCATGGCCTGGAACTACGTATTTTTCTTGCCCTGGTGGCTGTTCTGGATTACCTTTTCCATCCCCGCTGTAGGATACTGGGCCAGCGCCGCCGTCTCCTTTGCACTGGCAACGCATCACCATCCTTTATAAGCTTACCTTCAACCGGCCGGCCTGGATGGATGTGTTTAGCTGGATCTTTTTTCTAGTGACGATCTTGCTCCTTGCTATTGGCGCACCACCGCTCGTGCTTTCCTGGTGGCCGACCATCGGCCTCCTGCTCGTGGCCGCCCTGTGGCTGGTCTCCTTATCGCCCATAGTCGAGCTGCCCTTCTGCGCGGAATTCTCCAAATGGGGCTTCAAGCAGTCAATCTGGCATACCAGCATGTTCATACAGCCCAATATGGCCATCAGCCTGGCCTGGGCCACACAGATGCTGCTGGCCGCGGTCTTTGCCATAACCGGCAGGATGGTCCCGCAGTTGGGGACGCCTTTCGCTATAGCAGGCTGGGTGTTCATCATCCCGGCTGCCATCTTCACCACCCGCTATACAAAGAACGTCACAACGCGGCGCTTTAAGGATATAGACCGGACCATTTCCAACCTGCGCAAGGCGGCTTATGCCGGGCTGGCTGTTACGGCTATCCTTCTCGTCTCAGTCTTATTTATTCTAAGGCCGCCCGCCTGATATCTCGCTGATCGTGCCGTAGAGCGGCTTCAGCCTGTCATACATCTTCAGGTAAACCTCGTGGTAGAGCCGGTCGTATATTTGCTGCATCTCAGGATGCGGGTCGAAGCTTCTCCCTAGATGGGTCATCTCTTTTACCGCAGTTTTAAAATCGGCGTGCAGTTTAATGCCCACCGCCGCATCCATGGCCGCTCCCAGCCCCGAGGCTTCGTATACATGCGGGCGTGAGGACGGCAAGCCGAAGATGTCGGCGGTCAATTGCATGGCAGCATCGCTCTGGCTTCCGCCGCCGGCGATGCGCAGATCGGTTATTTTGACTCCGCTGCGTTTCTCGGTGCGGTCCTTGCCTTCCCGGAGCGCATAGGCCAGGCCTTCCAGGATAGCGCGGTAAATGTGCGCCCTGGTATGAACATCGTTGAACCCGATGATGGCGCCGCGTGCCTCAGGCCCGGGAAAGAGCAGCCCCGGCGACCAGTAGGGCTGTAATACCAGCCCCTGCGACCCGGGCGGCACAGAATTCACCAGGTCATCGAAAAGCACTTCGGGCTCCACCCCCTTCTCGGCGGACATAAGCTGCTCCCGCAGGCCAAATTCGTTCTTGAACCAGTTTACCATCCAGTAACCGCGGAATATCTCTATCTCGAAGCTGTAGAGCTTGGGCACTGCCGCCGGATAAGGAGGCAATAGCGGGACGACCTCCACATATTTATCATGCGTCGTATCGACAGTTGCCGTAGTTCCGTAGCTCAGGCAGGCAACGTTCGGTTCCAATGCCCCTGCACCCAGCACTTCGCAGGCTTTGTCGGCCGCTGCCGCGATCAGCGGAAGTCCGGCCGGGATGCCCGTGGCTTCTGCCGCCCTTCCTGTTATCTCTCCCAGCGGCTGCGCCTGTGGAATAAGTTCAGGCAGCATCCCCGGTTTTACAGGCACCGCCTGCCACTTCCAGCCCCATTTACCTTCCCAGTTCTGGCTTTTATAGTCGAATGGTATATAGCCCACCTGGCATCCGACCGAATCAACGAAGCGGCCGGTCAATAGATGAGTAAGGTAGCCCGAAAGCAGCAGATATTTATGCGTTTTCTTCCATATCTCGGGCTGATTCTTGATTATCCAGTTGGCCTCAGCTTCCGCCTGCAAATAGGCCACCGTTTTGCTGGCCCCTGCCAGGGCAAAGAGGATGCCCCACACGCCTCCCAGAGGCGGCAGGCCATCCGTGCGACGCCGGTCGAGCCATATGATGGCCGGGCGCAGCGGCTCTCCAGTTTCATCTACATTGACCACTGAAGCCCTCAGAGTAGTGAGCGCCACTGCGGCGATACTCTCCTTCTTCACCTCCGGCTTTTGCCATAAACCGCGGCAGGCCTGGCAGATAGCTTCCCAATACACTTGCGGCTTTTGCTCCGCCAGCCCCGGCGCATCCGAGTAGTAAGGCTCGTAGGGCACGCGCTGCCTGGCAAGCAAATTGCCCCGCGGGTCGAAGATCAATGCACGTACGCTTTGCGTGCCAACGTCGATAGAAAGCAAGTTTTCAGCCATAGCCGGCCTCCTCTATTTTTACTTCTGAAATCCCCAGCGCTTCGCTTTCTGCTCCTCGGTCATATCCAGCCCCAGCGTGCCGCCGGGATTCATGATGTGGTTCGGATCGAAATGGTCGCGCAATACACGAATCACGTCCAATTGCTGTCCTATCTGCTGGACCAGCCAGGGCCCCGTCTGCTTGCCGATGCCGTGATGATGGCTCATGGCGGCGCCAGCCTTCAGCACGGCGTCCAGTATGCCGTATTGCAGCTCCAGGTACTCGTTGATGCCCTTCATCCTGCAGACGAAAATGAAATACAGGTTGCCTCCCTGGGGATAGGCATGGGACACGTGCGTCATGCAGATGGTCTGAGGGCGCGATTTAACGAAGGCCCTTACCTGTTCGTGCACCTTCGGCAGGTTCTCCCAGTTGACGGCGCATTCCAGTGTATCGATCAGGATGCCGTAGTCCATCAGGTCCTCGCGCATGAAGGGGTCTGTATAGCGGCTCCTCTCCCAGGCCTTCGTGACCCCTGCAGGGCTCAGGTTAAAAGGCCGGTATTTGCTGAAGACCTGCTTGATCCTTTTAACGACCAGCCCTGTGAAAGCGCGGTCGCCGTCGGCTGTCCCCAGCAATATGCAGCGCTTCATCGGCAGGTAGCCCATGGCGCGCAGAAGGGTATCGGCAATTGTGCCGTGCACGTGGTACATTCGCATGGCCACATCCGTCTCTTCCGGGTCGGAGAGGCGGAAGACCGAGGGCAGTCCGAACTCGCCCTGCATCACTTCGCGATAGGCGCTGAGCGCATCCTCCCAGGTCTTGAACATGAATGAGAAACGGCGTGTATTCTCGGGCATGTAGCGGCAAAGCCGCAGAGTAACGCTCGTCAGTATCCCGAAGGTGCCCTCGCTGCCTATCATGATCTGGTCGAAATCCGGCCCGGTAGCTGAGCGCGGGACCTCCGGAGTCTCGAAATTGCCGATGGGAGTCACGTATCTCTGGGCTATCACCATATCTTCGATCTTGCCGTAATACGTCGAGTTCTGCCCGGCGCCCCTCGTCACCACCCATCCACCCACGCAGGAATGCTCGAAGGACTGCGGGAAATGCCCCACTGTATAGCCCCGTTTGGCTTTCATGGTATCCGGGGCGTCGTTCAACATCCTCTCCAGTTCGGGGCCCATGATGCCGGGCTGGACGGTTATGGTCTGATTTATCTCATTGAGCTTCAATATTTTATTCATGTGGACGCACATATCCAGGCAAACACCGCCCTTGACCGCTTCTTTGCCGCGCGTAACGCTTGAGTTGCCTGCCGCCACGTAAAGGGGTATGTGCTCCTGGTTGCAGTATTTCACGATGGCCTCGATATCCTTTTCATCCCGTGGGTCCACTACCACGTCCGGCAGGTTTTCCACCACATGATGGCGCAAGCGCAGAGCGTCGATCATTCCTCCCCCGTAAGAGACTCGCGTGCGGTTGTAAGAATCCAGGTGCATATTTTCCGCCCCCACCACGCCTTTGAGGATGTCGATCTGCGCCTGCGGCATCTTAGAGGGTATCTCGATATCGAAGTCCTCCATGGAAAGGTCCGGCTTCTTGAAATCGTCGTCCGTCATGCCGAAGGTCTCCTTCAGCAACTTGAACATGCCGGAGTTGGGATGTTTGAATCCCGCAGGATCGCCGTATTTTATAAGGCTGCGAAAAGAGTGAGCGGGCGCTACCTGTTCGCACCACTGAGGGACAAATTCATCTTTGGCCGTCATAGTGAACCTCCTCCGGAATCTTCAACCGGTGACCGGCTTACGCCGCAGCTTTCTCAGCCCGGCGTGGGACTGTAATATTTCTGCCAGGTATTCAAATAGTTTTCCGCTTCCTGCTTCCAACGTTCATCGCTCCAGCCCAGCTCGGCCTGGGTCAGGCTGCGTATATGCTCCATATGCTCCCTGGCCCCATTGGGCAGCAGCATTCCCAGCCTCACTCGCCGCAGTAAAATATCGTCGAGGTGGACGACGCCTTCCTCCCGGGCAGCCCAGCGCAACTCGGCCCATACGTTGGACAGGTTGCCGATGCACTCCAGCTCCCCTGCGCCAGCCGAGCTGATCAGGCCGGGCGTATCTCCGCCGTGCCGGCCCGCCAGGTAGCCCAGCGTGGCCGGATTGATGTTGCGCGCCTGCATATCCGGGAGCTTATTGAAGACACGGTTCATTTTTATCATGGGAGGCCGTCCCAGCTTTTTCAGCACGGCCGCCAGCGTCTGGCGGGCCATGATGCGGAAGGTCGTATATTTGCCGCCGGTAATGGTTATCATGCCATCCTCATCCCATATGGAATGCGCCCGCGATTCCTTGGAGGCGGACTCGGCGCCGCCGCTCACGATGGGGCGCAGTCCCGCAAAAGAGGAAACTATATCCGCCGCCGTGATATTTAGGCCGGGGAAGAGGTAGGTGGCGGCTTCCAGCATATAGGCCATCTCCTCCTGGCTGCAGAACGGCTCGGCGTATTTCATGTCGAGGGCCGGGTCCTGGTCGACCTCGGTTGTGCCCAGTATGGTGGTGCCCTCCCAGGGAATGACGAAGACGGCGCGGCTATCACGAGGGTGCACCAGTGTAATGGCCCTGTCCAGCGGCAGCCTGGCCCGCGGTAAAATCAGATGGCTGCCCCGCACGCGTCGCAGCCGCGGCGTGCCGGCTATCTGCATACGTATTTGGTCCGCCCACGGTCCCGAGGCATTCACCACCACTTTAGCCTTGACCTCGAGTGTTTTGCCTTCGGACGAGGCTGTATCCTTCAGAACAACTCCGCAGACCTTCTGGCTGTTATCCCGCAGCAGACTCTGCACCCTGGCATAATTCAACGCGGTGCCGCCATCCCTCACGGCTTCCCTCAATACCCGGATGACGATGCGGCAGTCATCCATGGCGGCATCGTAATAAAGGTAGCCGCCCAGCAGTCCCTCATTATTTATATCGGGACATTCTTTGATCATCCTTTTCATGCTGAACTTACGGTGGTCCCACTTGGGGGCCAGCAGGTCGTAAATGGCAATGATCTCGCCCACCTGAAAAGTCCTGGTGTGATAACGTGCGTAGTTGGGGAAGAAGAATCCCAGCTTGGTGACAAGGTGCGGGGCCTCCTTCATCAGGCGCTCCCTCTCCCTGACCGATTCCTGCGTGACCTTGAACTGCTTGTTGAGGATATAGCGCAGACCGCCATGGATCAGCTTGGAGGAACGGCTGGAAGTCCCCGAGGAGAAGTCACCGGCTTCGACCAGCAGTGTCTTCAGCCCCTGCGCTGTTGCGTGGCGCAATATCCCGGCGCCGGTTATGCCTCCGCCGATGATGATCAAGTCCCATGGTTGATCGAGTCCTGACCAGACTTTTTCGCGCCATCCTTTTTGCCACATAATATCTCCTATAAAGCGTGCTTGCGCCGGTTGTTTGATCGGATATCCTGACTGACGCCGGCTATTTGTTGGCCGGTTAATCAACTCAATTGTATATTAAGACAGGGCATTTGCAAATTTGACCATAGACCGGTTCCCGATGTGATCCGGGCGTGGCAATCCCTTATTCGAAGATGTAGGGGCGTACCTTCAGGTTCGCCCGCATTCCCGGACGGGTCTTTAGCCCCGTCCCTACAGTTTGCTAAAAAGGAAGGTATTGAGTCCTCGCTCTCCCTCGGGAAAGGGTGAGCGAAGCAGTGAAGAGATCAAATCCTTTGAGTCTTTCAATCTTTTGAAATTTGGAATTTAACTCTTTGGATTCAAGACCCTCCCTATGAACAGCACTGTCCCCGTCTGGATATCCCGGATAATGAAAATGAAAGGATGATCGACTTTGACTTCTGTGGGCGATAGCATTATAGCGGTGGCCCGCATCATCACTGCTGTGGCTGCGGCGGCCTCGGTTCCGGACTCGTCGACCGAGACGTAAGCCTTGTGGATGACGTCCGATATGGCCAGGTCGCGGTCTCCCGTCATGCCCGAAAAGTCGGCATCGCCGGTGAAGGCGATGGGCATCCCCATATCCGACAGCGTCTTGTTGAGGCTGAATTCCGAATCGTATTTAAAGCTGGGCATGGTCAGGACCACCTGTTTGAGCGACAGGCCCTGTATAATGCTGTCGTATTTATCGGCCGTAAAGGTATTTTCAAACTGGCTGAAAGTGCCGCTGTCCGGTAGTACGATCACCATCGAGAGTTGATGTCCATCGTAAGGGAGCTCGACGGCCTTATAGCCGCTGCCCTCTGCGTAGCCAAGGTTCTCCGATTCGTGCATCAGAGGCACAGTGACCATGCTGCCGTCATTCAATGTGAAGTTGTCATCCTGAGTTGCACTCTTATTGAAAGCCGTGGCCCAGGCCGCGTTGAAATAGATGGCGTTGGTCAGCACCAGCCGGGTCAGGGTATCTATGGCGCCCTGAGGTATCAAGTCCTGAATTTTATCCTTGGTCTGGTCGGCCACCCATTTATTGATTGTCTGGCGGGAGCCGTCGGGATCATTCCGGAAGTCCATCAGCCTCATCCCCGCTCCATAGTTCTGCGCCAGCACGTCAAGGTAGGACGGAATGAACTGGTAGCCCTTCTGTCCCCATAATGCATTAACTATATTGAGCTTAAAGGCCTGCCCCTCCTTGTCTTTGGCCCCCTGGCCACGGCTGGCTAACTCCTGGTCCAGCCCGTTGAAAGTCGGGTGCAGGGTTTCCTGCGGCAAAGTGAAATGCAGGGTATCGGCCATCTGCTCGGCCGTGAGCCCCTCCGCGCCGGCGTAGGTCATGGCCAGCGCCATGGAGATGCTGTAGGGCGAATAGAAAATATTTCCCCCACCCTCCTTCAACATCTGGTAAAGGCCCATGGCAAACTGATTGTTGCCTTCGACCAGCGCCGAGAGGTCGGACGGGTTGACCGCCGCCACTACCTGCCTCGGCTTACCGGATGACAGTACCTCTTCGGAAGCTGCCGGAGATTGGCAGCCAGGTAAGACTCCCAATAAGATAATACCCAGACCGATGATGGAAAACAGCTTCATTTTCATAACCCCGCTCCTGCAAGCTCAATTTACGCAATAGATAACAGATGCGCAGTTTAAAGGTCTAGCTTCCTTAAACTGCCACCTAACGTAAGCCTCAAATCTGACTTGTAGGGGCATACCTTTCCCGATGAGAATCGGGACGCCCTCTTGACTTTCCAACGGGTCTAAAGACCCGTCCCTATATTCAATTATCATACACCTTCATTGACACATATCTCAATGGCTGTTACAATCGCCCGCAAAATTCTGGATTTTGTCATCTGTCCATATGGATTTAAACGAGGTCATCCATAACCTGAAAGCCCTGGCCAGATCCCGATAACGTCAAAGGCATGGCCAGGTACGGCATCAACCCGCATAACACCTTGGGCGTTTCCATTCCCAATCTGCGCAAGCTGGCCAGGCAGGCCGGCAAGGACCACACCCTTGCACTGGAACTGTGGGACTCCGGCATACATGAGGCCCACATACTGGCCGGCATGGTGGACGATCCCGGCCTGGTCACCCAAAAGCAGATGGATAGCTGGGTCAAGGACTTCGATTCGTGGGACGTCTGCGACCAGGTTTGCCTCAACCTTTTCTCCAAAACTGCAACAGCTTTCGAAAAGGCGCTGGAATGGTCCGGCCATCCTGAGGAGTTCGTCAAAAGGGCGGGCTTTTCCCTCATGGCCTGCCTGGCTATAGGCGACAAGAAGGCGCCCGACGCCAGGTTCGAGATATTTATGCAGGCCATCGAACGTGAATCCAGCGACGAACGCAACTACGTGAAGAAAGCGGTCAACTGGGCACTCCGGCAGGTAGGCAAACGCAACCTCCGTTTAAATAGATCGGCTATACAAGTTGCGGAGCGCATCTACAAACGGGACTCCAAAAGCGCCAGATGGATTGCCTCCGATGCGCTACGCGAACTGACAGACGAAAAGATCAGGGCCAGGCTAAAGAGCTAATTTGGCGGCTTCCGACCAACCTCGTTTATCGTTTATCCCATGCCCCCACTATAATTAATTCAGGAGGCATGAAATGAGCGGGAAATTGAAGGTATCCGGTATCGTAGTAATCTTGCTGGCCGTGGCAGCCCTTGCCATGAGCGCGGCATTTTTATTCGAGGGTTTCAGCAAACAGATATTCATTGAGGGAGCGATGCAACAGGAGAATATCACCCTTTCAAGCCTGGGAATCATTGGGCCCAACTCCGGTCTGGTAGTACAGAACGCCGAGACGGCGCAGATAGCGGCCGATAAGGTTCGGGCCGACCGGCGCTCGATAGCCCCATCTTACGGATCCCTGATGGCGGGCGGGAAATTTGATCCTACCAACCCCGCTCACGTGAGGTATGCCCAAGCCTTGAACCTTGAAAACTACCTGTATATGGCAGTGCTGGGTCTGGGCGTCACCACCATAGCCGAGGCCATGGGCGGTTTCATGCTGGTTGTAGCCGTGGCGCTGGGCATAATCGGATGCATGCTGCTGGAGCTTTCCAGGCTCAAGCCCCAGCAGCCGTAAAATCTATTGCGACAGGATTTTAAGTCGTGGTAACGCTGCCCGGGTGTGTATCGCGTATCCACCAGGCCAGGGTAAACGATGCCAGCATCAACACCACAAGCAGGGCCAGCGGGGTTACCCACTGTCCCGTGCTGGAGTTCACGCCCTCCATGGTGGGCACCAGTATCACGGCGGCCAGATTGCCAAGGAGCTGCAGGTATCCCACCGAAACGCCGGCATATTTAGGTCCGGTCATCTCCGCCGACATGGTCAGCATGATCGGCAGCGCCGAGATCAGGAAGAATCCCAGGAAGATGCCGTTGATTATGTTGGCTGTATAGCCGCGGATGAATATAAGGGCCGTTATACAGATCGCCCCTACCAGCGGAGCCGCCAACAGGAAAGGCTTCCTGCGCCCGATCTTATCCGAGATCAGCGGGATTACGAAGCAGCCGATCAGTCCGGCGAAAATAAGCACCGCCGATACATCTCCCGCATCGGTCAGCGCGATACCGTGCATTTCATTCAGGATCTTCTCCAGCCAGGTAGCCAGTCCGTTGAAAACGCCGATGCCGACCATCGCCACAAATCCGAGCAGCAGGAAATTCCTGTTCCTGAGAATGACGCCCATGCCGCCCCATTTAACCTCAGAGAGGTCCTCATCGGGCGCCCGTGAAGGCGTCAACGGCTTCTGCCGGATTAAAAAGATAAAGGCGAGAGCGCCGACAATGCCGGCGATGCCGTAGATCCACAGCATCTGGTTATAGCCAAGGGTCTGCACCATTAGCGGCGTAAGTCCCAGGGCCACCATCATGCCCACGAAAAGGGCCAGTGAGCCCAGCCCGACCGCAGTAGCCTCCTCCTTGGGAGAGAACCAAACCGTAGCCATCTTGGTCACGCCGTTCAGAACGAAGGGCTGGCCGATCGAGATGCCCGCCTGTCCCACAACCAGCAAGATGAATGAGGCAGGGTTAATCACTCTAAACAAGGCAAATACGCCGGTGAAGATAGCGCCGATGCCGACGCCCCACTTAAAACCGATCTTGTCGATGACGATACCGGCCGGTATGGTCAGAATCACCTGCACCAGTGGAAAGACCAGGGTGAACCATTGAACGTCGCTGGCCGGAATCTTGAGCAAGTCTTCGATGTAGGTGTCGATGGCGGCGAAATTGAGCCAGTAAAGCTGTGTCAGCGCCGACACGTACATGTAGATGCCGAGGACAAGCCAGCGGTAGCCGTAAACCTTGTATTGCTGCTCCACGGTCAACCTCCTTTATGCGAAGATTTCCCTGTTTGTCTGGTAACTCTATAGCTGACCTAAATGTGCAGGCCGTCGGCCTTACACGTGTGAATCGAGCTATTATAAACTTTTCGGGCGGAAAAATATATAATTAGTTCCCGGAATTATGCGCCGGATTTGACAGCCGCCTGATGGACTTACACTTAATTTTCATTGGCTTCATCATCCTTATTGCCCTCGTTTTTGACTTCACCAACGGCATGCACGATGCCGCAAACTCCATCGCCACCATCGTTTCAACCCGCGTGCTCCCTCCCAGGGTCGCCGTCTTGTGGGCGGCCTTCTTCAACTTTGCGGCCTTCCTCATATTCGGCACGGCTGTGGCCGAGACCATCGGCAACGGGATGATCGATGTATCGACCATCAACGAGACCGTTATACTGGCCGGCCTGCTGGGCGCCATTTGTTGGAACCTCATCACCTGGTACCTGGGCCTGCCCAGCAGTTCCTCCCACGCCCTGATCGGAGGCTACGCCGGTGCGGCTATCGTCAAAAGCGGCTTCGGCGTAATCATAGCCGGAGGCTGGGTTAAAACGCTTATTTTCATCATCCTGGCGCCAACCATCGGGCTGGCCCTGGGCTTCGTGCTTAAGATCATAACTTCCTGGATTTTCTGCAGGCAGAGCCCCGGCAACGTCAATAAATGGTCGCGCGTGATGCAACTTTTCTCCGCCGCCCTCTATAGCCTGGGCCATGGCGGGAATGATGCTCAGAAGACCATGGGCGTCATCACCAGCTTGCTACTGACTGGCGGCGTAATCCATGAGTTCCACATTCCGATCTGGGTAGTGCTGCTGGCCTACACCGCTATCGCCATCGGGACCCTGACCGGCGGCTGGCGCATCGTCAAGACCATGGGGCAAAAGATAACCCGGCTGAGGCCGATCGACGGGTTCTGCGCAGAGACAGGCGGCGCGGCGGCCATCTTCCTGGCCACTTCCATGGGAGTCCCGGTCAGCACCACGCATGTAATTACAGGGGCAGTATCGGGCGTTGGTTCCGCCAACCGCTGGACCGCCGTCAACTGGGGCGTAACCCTGCGCATCGTCTGGGCCTGGGTGCTTACCATACCGGGCGCCGCCATCATCTCGGGCACGATCTATTTCTTGCTGAGCTTCATCAAATAGCGCTTAAATTCCTTGTGAGATATAATCAATTCAATGGTGGGAAACAGCTTAAAGCCTCCCTACATCAAGAAGCTGGATGAGCGCGGCGACCTGGCGGTCTGGTCGGTAGACGGCGCTTACATCCGCGGCCACATAGATGAGGAGTTCACCAACTTCGGCCAGCATTACAGGTTCAAGTACATCCCGCTAGATGAGCTGTGGATAGACCGTGAGGCCAAAGAGGATGAGACCGAGTTCTACATCGAGCACCTGCTGGTAGAGCACCGGCTGATGGCCAAAGGCATGTCCTACGATGACGCCATCACCAAGGCCGACCTGGCAGAGCGGGCCGAGCGCCGCAAGGCGGGAGACCTATCACGCTTTACACGTGACGGGCAGAAGCTGCCCGACGGCGCCAAAGCGCATGTCGAGCTGTGGAAGAAGCTGGAGGATGGAGTCAGCGTCTGGATCGTAGACGGGCGCATGGTACGCAGCGTCTTTGACATCGATTTCACCGAGGGCGGCCACGACCACGTCTACGAGTTCGTGCCGGATAATGAGGTCTGGATCGATAATGACCTGGAAGAGCAGGAGCGAGGCTACGTGCTCTTGCACGAGCTTCACGAACGTAACCGCATGGCGCAGGGCTTGCCCTATTCCAAGGCACATGCCGAGTCGAGCAGGCTGGAATACCACTGCCGCCACCATCCCGATGAGCTTCACGACTACCTGTCCGCCGAGGGCTGGGCTTAAACCCGCAGGTTGAAGACCAGGAAGGCGTAGCCCACGAAGAAGACAAACCCCATGCACAGTCCCCACCAGGGCATCCTCTGCCTGGCTATGAAGAAAAGCAAGACCAGCGATATCACAGTTGTGGCCAGGACGCTTATATAGGCGTGCACATCCAGGTCCCAGTTTGTCACCAGCAGGGCTAGACCCGTATAGAAGGTGCAGTAGAGTATCTTTTCGCCGACCAGCGAGCCGATGCTGAAGGTGTCCTTACCCTTGAAGCTCCAGATGAGAGCGCTGGCCGTCTCCGGTATGGCGGTAGCTGCAGGTATAATGATCAGCGCCACCCCCAATGTGCTGGCCCCGATGCTTTTAGACAGCATATCGACCGAGCCCACCAGTTGCCTGGAGCCGAAATACAGCACCACGGTCGCCACCAGCAACTGTATAGCCGCCATGATGACACCGTTGTGCGGTGATTCGGGCAGTAACCTGGCGAAATAGGGCATTTCGGCATCCTCGATCAGCTCGGCCATGCGCCTGCGGTGCATCAGCCAGATGTAGAAGACGAAGGCCGCCAGGAATATCAGCCCGCACAAGTGCTTGATGCTCTCGTCCTTGATAAGCGCAGGCAACAGGGCCAGCGGGAATAGCACCAGTATGAAAATATAGGGGATCATCAGCGTACGGTCGATAGTCATGGAGAGGGTCTTGCGCTGCTTGAACCAGAAACCCAGCAGTATAGAGATGCCGACCAGCCCGTAGGAGAGGCTGGAGGCCATGAAGGGCTGGCCGAATATTGTGCCGATGCCGATCTCCTCGCCGGACTTTCCTGCATAGGCAAAGACCGCCACCAGGAACACGATCATCTCGGGCAGCGAGGTGAAGAGAGGCGACAGTATGGCCGATACGAAGGAGCCGCCCAGGTGCAGTCGGTAGCCCACATACTCTATGGCATTGACGAAGATGAGGGCGGACAGCAGCACCAGCGCGCCCGACCCCAGCAGCGAGACCTGAACCGGTATGTTTTCCATTTTCTATTTTGACGGCTTGAGGTAGTGCGCAAATTATATCAGATCGAGGCATGATCATAAGACCGGCAGCTACGGCAGGTTTTTATTATAGCCAACCTGCGTACGACTATATAAAAAACCGGGTACATAATATAATTAGCTCCGAATTACATTTACACTGATAGAGTAAAATGATGAACAAACAGAAGAAAGGACCTGCCCGAAGGGATCAAATAGTTAATGCCGCAAGAAAGCTGGTTATCAAGCATGGAAGCGAAAATGTCACTGTAAGAAAGATAGCAGAGGAGGTCGGAATCTCCGAAGCGGCAATTTACCGGCACTTTAAAAGCAAGAAAGATATTTTATATTTGCTTGTAGAAAGCGTAGAAAATAATCTCATATCCGATCTGGAATCTACAACACGGCCTGAACTGGGGCGGCTCGAGAACATTTTGATGAGCCATCTATCGGCCGTTGAAATGCGTCGCGGGGTCTCTTTCCAGGTGATAGCCGAGATAATCAGCCTGGGAGATAAAAATCTTAATAGACGCATACATACAGTACTGGAGGGGTATATCGGTAAACTTGAGGAGATATTAATAGATGAGATCGACAAAGGAAATCTGCGAAGCGACATTGATACCCATGCCGCCGCCATAATGATATTCAGCATCATACAAGGCCTTTCAAATATATGGATGTTAAGTAACTACAATTTTGATCCTTTACAAAAATTCGCGCCCATTCTGGCACTGCTGCGCAAAGGGCTGGCCTGACAAAACCGCAACGCAATGCTATCCTCGTTTTTTGACACAGCTATTTGGATGGACTATTATTTTTTGCTAGTTATCATTTACTAACAGTATTGTTTGATGGATGCGGCCCGACTTCCGGGTTGGTTAAATTTGCACGTTCAGTCAACCAGCCGGTTCGATGCCTTTTCACATATCTACGGGCCGCTTTATATCCGAGGTGAGCGAAATACTCAAATTAAGTCAGCTAGGCTGGATTTTCCTGTTATTAATTCTGGCCTTGATAATATTTCTGCTTGTGTGGGGAATGGCTTACCAGCCTTGATGCTTACTTCGAACATGGAGTCTTCTATGCTAATATTAATTCACAAAATCAAAATAAAGATGGGGGCAAGGCGGTAAATGTGGACCCGTGCTTCTTTGCAGGAGTTGGTCAAGGAACAGCTCTCCAACTATCTTTTCATCGTTGTTTCCAACAGGGAACCTTACATACATAATTATGTAAATGAAGGCATCGATTGCGTGGTGCCGGCCAGCGGGTTGACGGTGGCACTCGATCCCGTTATGCAGGCATGCGGTGGCACCTGGGTGGCCCACGGAAGCGGCAGCGCGGATAAAAAAACAGTTGATATTCAAAACCATGTATCCGTACCACCTGAAAAGAAATGTTACACGCTGCGCCGCATTTGGCTGACGGGAGAAGAGGTTGATCGCTACTACCTGGGCTTTTCCAATGAAGCCTTATGGCCTCTGTGCCACATCGTCTATAAGCGTCCGAAATTTGACAGCGATGATTGGAGAACCTACAAGCATGTGAATGAGCTTTTTGCCAATGCGGTCCTGGAGGAAATAGGAAATAAAAAGGCCTTCGTCTTCATTCAGGATTACCACCTGACGCTGGTACCGCAGATGCTAAAAGAGAAAAACCCGCGTGTCATAACGGCCCAGTTCTGGCACATTCCCTGGCCCAACCCGGAGGCATTCAGGATCTGCCCTTGGCAGGAAGAAATCCTCCAGGGGCTGCTCGGCAATGACTTGCTGGGGTTCCATATTGCTTATCACCGACGCAACTTCCTTGATACGGTTGACAGGTCACTGGAATGCCGTATCGACTATGAAAATTTCTCCATTACGCGTAATCAGCATACAACATACGTGTCACCATTTCCTATCAGCGTCGACTTTGACAGGATAGCGCAGGAGGCAGCTCAACCGGAAGTATACCAGGAGATATCAGCCATTAAGGCCAGGTTCGGCCTAACCGACGAGATCGTTGGAATAGGGATGGACAGGATCGACTATACCAAGGGAATCCCCGAACGGCTGAAGGCGATTGACCTGCTGCTGACCAGGCATCCCGAATTAAAATCCAATAACAGGCTGGTCTTTTTCCAGCTCGCCGAGCCGAGCAGGACCAAAATAGATACATACCGCGAGTTGAATGATGAAATCGATAAGCTGGTAGCTGAAATTAACACCAGACATCAGGTGGATGGCTGGAGGCCCATAATATACATAAAGGAGCACAAATCGCCGCTGACATTGATGGCATTCAGGCGCATGGCCAGGTTCTGCATAGTAAGTTCGCTGCATGATGGTATGAACCTGGTAGCCAAAGAGTATGTAGCCAGCAGGATCGACGATGACGGCGTCCTCATATTGAGCAGATTTACGGGTGCGGCGAGAGAGTTGGGCGAAGCCCTGATGATCAACCCCTTCGCAATTGACCATATCGCCGAGATGATCCGCGTCGCAATCGACATGCCCCTTGATGTACAGAAGAAGCGCATGATCAAACTTCGCAATAGGGTAAAGGATAATAATATCTACCGGTGGGCGGCTGATATCATCACTGAGCTGGTGAAAATAGAGTCAATATGACTTTTCGAAATTCATGCAATATGTTTTTAACGTATGGAACGAGATCGATAAAAAGATCAGGCAATCCAAAAATAAATTGCTGCTGTGTGACTATGACGGCACACTTACGCCAATTGTGGATAGCCCGGAACTAGCTGTCTTGCCGGAAGGGACCAGGCGGCTTTTAAACCAGCTGGTACATAAGCCCGGCCTGGTCGTAGGCATCATCAGCGGCCGCGCCCTGTATGATATTAAAGAAAAAGTGTACGTCGAAGGCATAATCTATGCAGGCAACCACGGTTTTGAAATAGACGGGCCGGGAATACGGTTTATTCACCCGTTAACCGAGGAAATACGTTCACTGATGCACCTGATAGGCACAATCCTCACGAGGACACTGGGCAATATTAAAGGCGTAAAGGTCGAAGACAAAGGCGTCACGTTGAGCGTGCATTACAGGCTGGTCGACGAAAGTAAACTTCCGGCGGTCAGCGCAACATTGGAAAACACTGTAGGACCAGCCATGAAACTGGGAAAGATCAAAACTACGTCGGGCAAAAAAGTACATGAAATCCGTCCCGCCGTTGAATGGGACAAAGGCAAGGCCGTACAATTAATTTATGGGAAATTATCCACCTCACAAAAGAAGGGCCATCTGTTGCCGATCTATTTTGGAGACGATTTGACCGACGAGGATGCTTTCAAGTCGGTCAACGACCTGGATGGCATCTCCATCCTGGTGGGACCGCCTTCCCCCCAGTCTGCTGCCGCTTATTACCTGAACTCGACACTGGAGGTTAACAGCGTCCTGGCCGAGCTGTTGAAAATCCTGTAGGGAAGAACTTTGTATGTTTGAATGGATTCAAAATAACTGGATAATGATTGCCGTCCCCCTCGCCATTTTCCTTGCCTTTTGCATAATAGGCCTCTGGGGGAGGCGTGCGTTATATAACCGGGTTGACCAGCTGCTGACGCAGTCCGGCTGGGGCGGCAGAGACGTGCTCCTGCAGACAACCAGGGGCCCATTCTTTTTCTGGATTATCCTGCTGGGCGCCTACATAGGTATAGCATTCTCGGAGCTTTCACCCCTGGCAAAGGAGCTGGCAGGCAAAATTATAGCCAGCATATTCATCATCTCCGTGATCTGGCTGATGGTCCTGCTGACCGACAGACTGCTCAAATTGTACCTGAGCCGCATCCAGTCCCCCAAGCCTCCGCACAAATTCGTGACGACGGGGGTCAGGGCAACCATACTTTTGCTGGGCGTGCTGATACTGGCGGACTACTGGGGATGGCCTCTTACTCCTGTAATACTTTTGCTTGCAGCCGTCATATTAGTGGTGGTGGTCGCCTCCCGTGATGCCATCCTCAACGTTTTTTCGGGTCTGGAAGTGGCGGCGGGCGGGACGATCAAAGCGGGAGATTTCATAAAATTAAGCACGGGCGAAGAGGGATATGTTGTCGATATGGCCTGGCGAAATATCAAGATCCGGACGCCCGACCAGTACATCATCATAGTACCCAACAGCAAGCTGGTGAGGGAGACCGTAATTAACTACGGACGGCCGTTGAAAAAGGCCGATAAACCTTTCCACTTCTTTACCAGGCTGCACCTCAAGGAGCTCACCGGCCTGAAAGCGAACAATCTCACGCAGCTTTTAGCTATCTTAAAATCTGCTCCGGATTCGGTCGTCTATTACCACACGCACCACTTCCTGGAAGAGCACCAGTTCCTGACACCGGAACCATCCAACGATTTTGCCCTGTGGGTAGAAGATGCCCTCGATGACCATATACTTTCGGAAAAACTGGCCAATATCGATACCTTCGCTTATTCAAGCCTGGGCGCATTGAAATCGATGATAGTCACGGTCATCGAACAGTATGTCGCCAACAATCCCGGGTTGGCACAGGCCCCGGCAGAAAACGATTTTTATTTTATTAAGTCCATAAGCGTTGTGGTGCCGACCCCGTATTATGCTTCAGATCTCAGGGAGTTCGTTGAGGTCCTGCGTAAAATCACCATCGACTCTCTTTATTACCATATCTTCGAATCGCGCCTCCGCTTACAAAAGGTATCCAACGATTTTTCCGTCTGGATAAGGGACTCCTTCGGCGAGAACGACCTGGCCGATAAAATCGACGGCCTCCTTCCATATACCTCGACTATTGAAGGCATGCGGTCATTCATCGTTCAAAATATAGAGAAGAGAATTAAATAAAAACGGTATGATAACAGATACGATAGGCCACTTTGCAACCAAAATAGATGATTATCAACCCATCGTGGGCAAGAGCGTGATCGATGAATTGAAGCTGATTGGAGGATACCTTTCCGGCAAGAAGATTCAGAATATTAACTCCACCTTCTCAGGTGGAGGCGTGGCGGAAATACTTAACCGCATGGTGCCGCTGCTCAATCAGTTGGGCCTGGATGCCCGCTGGGACGTAATAGAGGGTGACAGCGCCTTCTTCGATGTAACCAAGAAATTCCACAACGCCCTTCACGGACAGCACGAAAATATTTCCGGTGAAGATTTTGATCTTTTCATGGATACGACCCGCAAAAACATCGCAGAAATGAGCCTGGGCGCCGATATCATGTTTATCCACGACCCCCAGCCGGCGGCATTGATCTCCCAAAAGCAGAAGGTGGGCGGACAATGGATATGGCGCTGCCACATAGACTTATCGCACCCGGATGAGCAGGTATGGAAGTTCCTCAACCAGTTCGTTGTCAAATACGATGCTGCCGTCTTTTCGGCGCCTTCCTTTTCTCCCCGATTGCCCATCCGTCAGTTCCTGATTTCGCCTTCTATCGACCCCTTGAGCGACAAGAATAAGGAACTTACCGGCAAGCAGATCGATGAGGTGCTGAACAAGTACGGCCTGGACCCTGGGAAGCCCATGGTGGTGCAAATATCGAGATTCGACTATTTAAAGGACCCGCTGGGCGTGATCGAGGCGTTCGAAATGGTCCGCAAAGGATTCGACTGTCAGCTGATCTTGGCGGGTGGAACGGCCACGGATGACCCGGAGTGCACAATGGTACTCAACGACGTCATGAACCGCGCCGACGGCAACCCGGACATTAAGGTGCTTCTGATACCGCCGGGAAGCGATGTTGAGATAAACGCTTTGCAGCGGGCAGCCACGGTCATTTTCCAGAAGTCGCTCAAGGAGGGCTTCGGGCTGACCATCAGTGAAGCCCTGTGGAAAAGCAAGCCTGTCGTGGCCAGCGCGGTCGGCGGCATTCCGCTTCAGATCAAGAACAAGTTCACAGGCCTTCTCTGCCACAGCGTAGAAGGAGCCGCTTACGCGTTAAAGCAGTTGTTGGGCAATCCCGACCTGGCGGAGCGGCTGGGGAAAAACGGCATGCAGCACGTCAAGCAAAATTTCCTGATTACGCGGCACCTGAAAGAATACCTGCTGCTGTTTGTCGCGCTTAATCACCCTGAAGATGTAATCAACCTTTAGCGTCCCTTCCCGATGATGGATTCAGCCGGTGCGCCGGTATATAATTTTTAAGCGGATATTAATGTTAGATAATCTCAGAAAATCCCTCTATATAGGTTTCCTACGTCTTAGCACCCGCATACTGCGCGCCTACAATATCCTGAAAAACATCTTCTCCCGTTTCACCGGGCTGATGGATATCGGTTACCTGCGCAAGTGGCTGATCATCGGCGTATTAATAGGGATGGTGGCAGGCTTCGGCTCGATTATATTTTACCTGCTGATTCAATGGGCCTCGCAGCTTTTCCTGGGATACCTGGCCGGTTACACCGCGCCGGTCCCCGGCGGTGAAGGCCCTACCATTGTAACAACTATCACCAGGCTCTGGGCCATCCCACTGGTGACCACGCTGGGAGGGCTTATAAGCGGCCTGATCGTATTCAAATTCGCCCCTGAGGCCGAAGGCCATGGTACCGATGCCGCCATCAATGCTTTTCATCACAAGCGGGGTCATATCCGCGCCCGTGTGCCCCCCATCAAAATTATTGCTTCAGCAGTTACGATCGGCTCCGGCGGCAGCGCCGGCAGAGAAGGGCCCGTGGCATTGATAAGCGCCGGCTTTGGATCGATACTGGGGGACGCATTCAAGCTTAATGACCGTGACCGGAGAATTGCACTGACCATCGGCATCGGCGCCGGCATAGGTTCTATATTTAAAGCGCCGCTCGGCGGCGCACTGCTGGGCACGGAGGTGCTTTACAGGCGTGATTTCGAGATCGAGGCCATCTTCCCTTCTTTCGTCGCCTCGATCATAGGATATGTGATCTTCGCATCCTTCAACGGCTGGCAACCCATTTTCACCATACCACCCGGCCTGGCCTTCGAAAGCCCGCTTCAGCTTGCAGGCTACGTTGTTCTCGGGCTGGCCTGCGGCCTGGTGGGCCTGCTCTACGGCCGCACTTTCTATAAAATACGCGACCTGTTTAAGGCTTGGAAGATCCCCGACTATTTAAAGCCGGCTATCGGCGGATTCGGGGTAGGCATTATAGGCATGTTTCTACCGCAGGTACTGGGCCAGGGCTACGGATGGGTCCAGCTCGGCATAGACGGCAATTTTGCCGTGCTCCCCATATTCTTAATGCTCGGTATACTGGTGGGTAAAATCCTAGCCACCGGGCTGTCCATCGGTTCCGGAGGCAGCGGCGGCGTCTTTGCTCCCGGGCTGGTAATAGGTGGCATGGTAGGCGCCATAGTCTGGTGGCTGCTCAAAGGCGTCCCGGCCATTGTAACGCCCAGCCCAGACGCCTTCGTAATCGTGGGCATGATGGCGCTTTTCGGCGGCATCGCCAAGGCTCCCCTGGCCATTATGATCATGGTCAGCGAGATGACCAACAGCTATGTCCTGCTGGCGCCATGCATGATCGCCGTTGTTATAGCTTATTTTTCCTCCGGAAATAGCTATATCTACGAGAACCAGGTCGCCAACCGGGCCGCCTCTCCTGCGCACAAGGCCGAGTACTCCGTTCCCCTGCTGACAAGGCTGATGGTCCAGGATGCAATGCATACCGTGCTGGCTTCCGTAATCCCTGAGACAAAATTAACGGACGTACAAATCTTGTTCCAAGACAAAAGGGTGGATGCCGTCCCCGTTATGCAGGAAGGGGCCATTATCGGAATCGTTGCCAACCTTGATATGGTACAGGTGCCCAAAAAAGACAGGGAATTTAAAACGGCTGCGGATGTCATGACCACCAAGCTGATAGTATGCTACTCACATGAATCCCTGGATGTTGCTCTTGAACGCATGAGCAGGAACAATATCAGCCACCTGCCTGTGCTTGATGAAGAACATCCTTTGAAGCTGGTGGGCATGTTGTGCATAGAGGATGTCATCCGTACTTATCGTAGCCATGCCGGCGTTGTGGAAATGATCGAGGCATAGGGCGGCTACTGGAAACCTTCGGGCAGCAGCTGGTTGACGGCCACGTTTACACACCTGTTGCCAAATTACATCCGTTGAAATAAGATGGGATGCAGATTATTACCTTTAGTGAGGAGGATCATGTTCAGTAAAATTATGGTGCCTCTCGATGGCTCTAAACTTGCCGAAAGCGTTTTCCCTTATGTGGAGGATATCGCGAAAACAAGACACTCCAGCATTGAACTTATAACAGTCTTCGAGCAATTTGAAATGCCCCCGCACGGAGGCATGGTATTCGATGAAGAAAACATTGCAGAATATAACAAAAGGTCCAAAAACCACTCCATGGCGTACCTTCGCAGGATTAAAAAATATTTCGTTGACAAAGGGATTTCAACCAGTACCACCTTTCTCGAAGGAAAGGCGGACGAGAGCCTGATCGACTACGCCAACGGACATGATTTCGACCTCATAATTATGGCCACGCACGGAAGGTCGGGCGTCGAACGCTGGATCATGGGCAGCGTAGCGGACAAGCTGATCCACTATTGTTATGTACCGGTCCTGCTCATCAGGGTGCTGCCGCTCAATAAAGTCCCTCATGCCGGGAATAAGGTGAGACGCTAGCATCCATGCTGTATGAGTATGCCGGCCCATCCATCCCCATCTACCAGATAGTGCTGCTGTCCCTGATAACCCTGATAACCCTGCTTTTCCCCTTCATTTTCCGGCTGGTCAACGACTACATTGAATATTTCTTTCTGGTCATGGGAGTTGCCGCCCTGACCATTTCCGGCGGCTGGTCCGTCGATGTACTGCTGGAAGCCTTGAAAGCGCCTGTAACAATCGGCTCGGCCCCAATAGGCATTTTCCAGGTCGTCCTGCTGTTCGGGCTGCTCATACACTATTTCGACCACAGGTTATACGGCCTGGTCACCCGGGTTTACCGGAAGCTGCGTCCCGGACTATTCCTGTTCTTGACGATCCTGCTGCTCGGCCTGCTTTCCAGCGTCCTCTCGGTCATAGCCACATCGGTCATACTGGCCGAACTGCTGATTATCCTGCCGTTCAGCCGCCAGGACAAGGTCAAAATAGCTGTTATATCTTGCTTCGCCATAGGGCTCGGCGCCGGCCTGACGCCGATAGGGGAGCCTTTATCCACAATCCTGGTCTATAAGCTCAGCGGACCGCCCTATAATGCCGGCTTTTTCTTCCCTCTTACCACACTCGGCCTTTACATACTGCCGGGCATAATACTGATCGCAATTGCGGGCAGCCTGCTGCCGCGTTGCGGCATTGCACTCTCCGAAGCCCAATCAAACGCCTCTGAATCTGTGAAAACCGTCGTTATCCGGTCCTTTAAGGTATATATATTTATATTTGCGCTGATATTGCTGGGCGCAGGTTTGGGACCGCTCTTCACACTATTTTTAGGCATGGTCCCCGCCTGGGCTCTATACTGGATCAACCTGCTCTCCTCTTTCCTGGATAATGCTACGTTGACGGCTATAGAGATCAGCCCCGGACTGCAGCTTTCTCAAATAATCGGTGCCGTGATAGCCCTGCTTATTTCAGGCGGCATGCTCATACCGGGGAATATACCCAACATTGTGGCGGCGGGACGCTTGAAAATAACCATGAAGGAGTGGGCCCTTATCGGCGTGCCGGTGGGGCTCGTGATGATGGCGATTTACTTCGTCGTCCTTTTGCCGGTGCTATTCAGTTAGCCGGGCAGGACATCAGTTTTTTAATTATGCGGGCTTTCAGGCCCAGGACTGCTCTGTATCTTCCTCTTTTTTCTCGCGCCCGAAGATAAGCATGCCCAGGGCGGCTATGATCACTGTAGTCAGGACAATCGACATGACCAAGTCAGGGTACTGGGCCGAGTGCTGGATCCCTGCCGCTATTACCAATTGTATCAAAACCGCTGATGTTTCCCCCCTGGCCATCATGGTAGACAGTAGCCCTCTGTGCTCGAACAGCTCCCTGTTCCCGATCGAGGCGAGAAGCGCCACCAGGTATCTGCCCAGGAGGAGCAGGATACCGGCGGCCACACCCAGGCCCACCAGTTCAGGTTGACTGAACGTACTGATCAGACCGAGATAAATAAAGAAAAACGTCTTGACGAAGAAATACACCTGCGAAGTAAACCTCCGCATCATAAACGTGGTCTGCTCGGCCTGCACCAGTTTGAATTTGCCGACTATGACACCGTTGCCGATGATAAGGCCGAATACCAGAGCGAAAACTACGCCGCTCCCATTGAAATATTCCACTACAAAATACAGCAGGAAGACGATGGCAAGGTTTAATATGTCATTAAACTCTTCTTTCTTCATCAACAGCAGCAACCAGAGCCAACCAATGCCCGCCGCGATGCCGACTCCCAACCCCACTGCAACCCTGATGCCTATTGTCTGGCCGATGGCCGCGAAGCTTACTCCGCTTGCTCCTGCTGCGATCGCCTGAAGTAAGATCAACGCTACAACGATGACTATCGGGCTGTTCAATACCGATTCCAGGCTCAGCAGCGAGATTATATTGTCCGGGACCTTGGCACGGCTTACCAGGCCGATCACAATGGCCGAACTGGTGCCCCCAACCACCGTCCCCAGCAGCAGGCTGTCGAGCACGCCCCAGTGAAACAATGCAAAGGCCGGGACGGCGATGAACGCTATGCTTACAGCTACCCCGAATATGACCATTATCATCGCTCTGGGCGTGGAAGAGATCACCCTGGCGATGTCAAACCCGATGCCACCGTTGAAAATAATAACCACCAGGGCAATTGTAGCGATCAGTTGCGACACCGTCCCCAATTCGGCGGGATCGATGACATGGTATACCGGGCCCAGCAGATAACCTATTGCCAGCAATATCAGGATATCAGGGAACCCTGTTTTCCTGAAAAGAAAATCCGTGAGGTAGCCTATGATGAGCAGGGCGCCGGCGATTCCGAAAACTAGTGCAGTCAAATTACCACCCCTGATATTTCATCATAAAAAGGCACCGAAAATCAAGGGGAAAGCCATCCTACACGTGCTGCCGGTACGAATGATCTCCAGTTTATAGCCAAAGTAAAGTATAATTAGGTGGTCAATAAAATTCGGAGGCAGGTGAAATGGAAAGTATCAGCAAAGATCTCAACAAGACGGTACAGGACTTCTATAAAAAATATAAGAATCTCGACGACAAGAAAGCGTCCCTGCGGCCGGAGCCCGGAGAATGGTCCCTGAAGGAGATCATCGGCCACCTGATAAATTCGGCCTCCAACAATCACCAGCGCTTCATAGGGCTGCAGTTCGTCGCCGAAATGGCCAATCCGGAACACCACAAGTATCAGATCGAGTGGATCGGCGTGGAGAGGTTCAACGACCTGCCCCTGTCGGATATTATGCTGCTCTGGAAGCAATACAACATACTGCTTGCACATATTATCGATACGGTCGATAAGGAGAAACTGGGCAACTACCTGGCGACGGGAGATAAGAAAATGACGCTGGAATTCCTTATCACCGACTACTACCGGCACCTCAAAGACCACCTTGTCCAGTTTGAAAAAACTCTGGCAAGAGTTAGAAAATAGATATAGATTCCGAAGGGGAGCGATGATAGACGGTTAAGGACGTACTTGGATGAGTGAAAAATCTGAAAAGGCCGTAGCCACCTTTAAGAAAGGTTTCAATTGTTCGCAGTCTGTGCTGTCTGCTTTCGCCGCCGATTACGGGCTGAGCATTATCAATGCGCAGAAGATCGCTGCCGGCTTCGGCGGCGGAATCGGCCGCATGGCCGAGACCTGCGGGGCCGTCTCCGGCGCAATCATGGCGCTCGGACTTCACTACGGCATGTCTTCCGAAGACCCCTTCTCATCCAACGAGGCCACCTACCAGTTGGTGGGCGAGTTCCTGCAGCGGTTTAAGGCCAGGCACAAGACCGTTGTCTGCCGGGACTTGCTGGGCTATGACATCAGCAACCGCCAGACACTACTCGAGGTGCGCAAACTGGGGCTTTTCCGCACGGTCTGCCCGCCCTTCGTCCGGGACGCCGTGGAAATAATGGAAGCCCTAATCAAAGAGCACCCGTCGCCCAAAAACGTCCTGATTACATGATGTGCGTATAATTACCGTTTTGTAGCCGGATTTTGACAGCCGTTTTTTTCTATGTTAATCTTATCTACTGATATGGAAAACTGCATAGCCTCTCAAAGCTTTTACTTCTATTACTGGTTTTTTACGCCCTGCGATAGGCTTGGGGAGAGGTGCAGCGCACCCGGTTCCAGATAAGAAGTAAGTAAAGAAGTAGCAAAATAAAGGAGCCCTCCAAGCGGAGGGCTCCTCTCTTTTTATACACTAAAATTTCAGGAGGTACACGAGCAATGATGATCATGAAACGCGACGCAACAGACGAGGATATCAAGCGCATCGTCAAGGAGATACGGCATTACGGCCTCAAGGCCGATGTCTCCCGCGGCGATTTTAGGACCGTTATCGGGCTGGTCGGCGACGAGAGTAACGTCCCTTTCGATCATTTAGCAGTCTTGCCAGGCGTAAAGGAGGTGATTAAAATCGAAACGCCATATAAACTCATCAGCCGGGAGTACGGCCGGGCTACGGGCGAGAAAGGCGAGGAACGCAAGCCCGTCCAGATAGGCAACCTCCAGATCGGCAACGGCGAGCCCATCATCATGGCAGGCCCCTGCGCAGTGGAGAACAAGAAGCAATTGTTCATGATAGCCGAGGCCGTTAAGAAAGCCGGCGCGCACATCCTGAGGGGCGGCATCTTCAAGCCCCGCAGCTCGGTGCATTCCTTCCAGGGCGTGGGCGGCACCGACCGCAAGAGCGCCGAACAGGCGCTTAAATGGATGCGCGACGCCGGACGAGAGTTCGGCCTGCCGGTCGTCACCGAGGTCAGGGGCGAGGACCACGTCGACCTGGCCGCCGAATATGTCGATATACTGCAGATAGGCTCCCGCAATATGTACAACCAGGACCTGCTGGGCAAGGTGGGCAAGAAGAACAAGCCCGTCCTGCTCAAAAGGCATTTCGGCGCCGGCATCGAGGAATTCCTCTCCTTCGCCGAATATATCGCCGCCGAGGGCAACAAGGACATCATCCTGTGCGAGCGCGGCATCGTGCCCGTGGGCAAGGGCAGGGAATTCACCCGCTACACCCTCGACCTGGCCGCCGTGCCCGTCATGAAGAAGGAGACCTACCTGCCGGTCATCGTCGACCCCAGCCACGCCACCGGCCGCCGCGACCTGATATTCAGCATGAGCTGCGCCGCCATCGCCGCCGGCGCCGACGGGCTGATGATCGAAGCGCACTACAACCCCGCAGGAGGCCATCGTGGACGGCCGGCAGACCATTACACCGGCGAGCTACAGGATATAATAAAGGCCTGCCGGGAAATCCATCAGATGGTTGCAGGCCGGGCGGGCAGCCAATAAGGTGGGCCGATCAGGTTGAGGATAGTCAAGGTCAGGCTTGGCAGAAGGGGCTACGACATCCGCATAGGCCGGGACCTGCTCGGGCAGGTAGGCATATGGCTGAGGCGATGCTGCCCTCCGGATAAGGCCGTCATCATCACCAATCCCATCGTCGACAGGCTGTACGGCGACTATACTCAAGCGGTCGCTGGACAAGGCCGGGTTTCAAACCCGCACTGCTGCTGGTCCCGGAAGGCGAAGAGCATAAGTCGCTGGATACCGCCGCCAAACTCTATGCGGGCCTGCAGGCGGTCCACGCCGAGCGGCACGACCCCCATGCTGGCCCTGGGCGGCGGAGTTATCGGCGACCTGGCCGGCTTCGTGGCCGCCACCTATATGCGCGGCCTGCCCGCTGGTACAGCTGCCCACCACCCTGCTGGCGCAGGTTGACAGCAGCATCGGCGGCAAGACCGCGGTCGACCACGGCCCGCTTAAAAACAATATCGGCGTCTTTCATCAGCCCTTGCTGGTCGTATCCGATACCCTCACGCTTCACAGCCTGCCTCACATTGAGGTCAGCAACGGCCTGGCCGAGGTTATCAAGTACGCCGTTATCCGGGACAGGGCTTTCTTCAGCCTGCTGGAAAAAAACCTGGACAAGGTCCGTTCCTTCGATAACTTGCTGCTGGAGGAGATCGTAGTCAGGTCGGCCGCCATCAAAGCCGCCATCGTCGAAAAGGACGAGAAGGACACCGGCCTGCGCAATATACTCAATTTCGGCCATACCATCGGCCATGCCATCGAGTCCGCCTCCGATTTCAGGATCAAGCACGGCCAGGCCATAGCCATAGGCATGGTCACGGCCTGCGTCATTTCCAATAAGATCGGCATCTTCAAGGCCAAAGAGCTGGCCCTGGCTGAAAAACCTGCTGCTGGCGGCCGGGCTGCCCGTGGCCGTGCCGCGCCTGGACATGGCCAGGGTGATCAAGGCCATGGAGCACGACAAGAAAGTGCACAACGGTAAAATGCAGTTTCATACTGCCGCGCTCGATAGGCAAGGTCTTCATCTCCGAAGATGTAAGTTTTGCGCTGGCTATAGAAGTGTTGGAGAGGAACAATGAAGAGACTTAAGATCTGCACGGTTATAACAGACAATGACGTCAGTTCGCTTAAAAGCGCCGCCGGATTGGCCGACCTCTTCGAGGTACGCATAGATATGATCGGGGAAGGCTGGCGTGAGATCGTACCTGCGCTCAAAAAGCCCTGGATAGCCGCCAATCGCAGCGTGAATGAGCACGGAAAATGGAGGGCGGGTGAGGAAGGCAGGATTAGGGAGCTCCTTTCGGCAGCCAATCTGGGCGCCGATATCATCGATATTGAGCTCAATGCCGAGGATCTGAAAGATATTGTGCCACAGATCAAAAAAAAGGCCAGATGCATCATCTCGCACCATGACTGGCAGGGCACGCCCTCAACGGATGAACTGGCGGCCATAGTACGTCGGCAGATCAAGGCCGGCGCCGACATTTGCAAGCTTGTGACCACAGCCGTCAAGATCGAGGATAACATCCCCGTGCTCGAAATTATCCGCGTGCTTCCCCAGTGCCAGGATCGTTTCCTTCGCCATGGGCGCAGAGGGGAGGCTCAGCCGCGTGCTGTCGCCGTGGGCGGGCAGCTATTTTACTTACGCTTCCACAGGGAGTGGCAAAGAGTCCGCACCCGGCCAGGTGCCGGCTGAAGTCATGCGCAGGCTGCTGGGGTTGGCGGATGAACACATGGCCCGAGATAACCGGCAAGACCACGGTCTGCGGAGTCATCGGCGACCCCGTCGAACATACCGTGTCGCCGGCCATGCACAACGCCGCCTTCAAAGCGCTGGGACTGGACTATGTCATATCTGCCGTTCAGGGTTCCACCCAGGCACCTGGCAGCCGCCGTGCAGGGCATGCGGGCGCTCAGTATCCGGGGGATCAACGTCACCATCCCCTACAAGGTAAAAGTCATACCTCTGCTGGATGAGATAGACCCTCCGGCACGCTCCATCGGCGCAGTGAACGTGATTATCAACGATAGCAGTATGCTCAAAGGCTATAACACGGATGCCGAAGGTTTCATGCGAGCTCTGAAAGAACATAACGTCGAAGTCAGGGGCAAGACTGCGGTTATCCTCGGCTCGGGCGGCGCAGCCAGGGCAGTCTGCTTCGCACTATCCACCGCAGGAGTGGCGCTCATCATATTGAACAGGACGTCGGGCAGGGCCGCCCGCCTGGTGGGGGATATTATGAAAACCGCCGGGCACCCGGCTGAGGCCATGCCCTTAGACCGGCAGAATATTACAACCGCCCTGAAAAAGGGCCACATCCTGGTTAACACCACCAGCGTGGGCATGTCGCCCGAACCGGACGAGACCCTGGTCAAAGGCGATCTCATCGGGCCGCAGCATACGGTGGTGGACATAGTTTACAACCCCGTTGAAACGCGGCTTCTGAAGGAGGCGGCGAAAGCCGGCGCTGCGACAGTCAACGGGCTGGACATGCTGGTCTGGCAGGGCGCACTGGCCTTCGAGAAATGGACCGGCCATAAGGCCCCCGTCGATATTATGAGGAAAGCAGCGGTTGAGGCGCTGAAAGGGACATGAAAAGTAATATAGCCCTGATAGGCTTCATGGGCGCGGGAAAATCCGCCGTAGGCAGGGCGCTGGCCGACAGTCTCAATATGGAGTTCGTCGAGCTCGATGCGCTGGTTACGGAGAAATGCCGCAAGTCCATTGCCGCAGATATTCGAGGAGGAGGGCGAGCCGGCCTTCCGCAAGATCGAGGCCGAGGTAGCGCTGGAAGCGGCCGGGAAGAAGGGGGCCGTCATCGCCTGCGGCGGCGGTATCGTGCTCAACCCCGCCAATATCGCTGCGCTTAAAGAGACATGCGATATCGTCTACCTTAAGGTACTGCCGTCGGTAGCGCTGAAGCGCGTGGCCTGGGGCGGCGAAAAACGTCCCCTGCTGGAAGTGCCCGACCCGGCGGCGGCCGTACAGGAGCTTCTCAAGTTACCGCAGGCCTTTATATGAGAACGCCGCCGATATTACGGTTGACACGTCCGACCTGTCCGTGCAGGATATCGTGGATCAAATTGCACAGCGGCGGAGGAAATAATGCGGGCGCTCATATCTAAGAGCAACATACAGGGGAAGGTGAAAGCGCCCTCCTCCAAGAGCTACACGCTGCGCGGCCTGGTGTGCGCCGCACTGGCCAAGGCCGAGCGAAATCGTCAGCCCCCTGCCTGCCGACGATACCGAGGCCGCCCGCGATGTGCTGGGCAAGATCGGCGTCGGCATCGAGGACGGCAGCGATGCCTGGCTGGTCACAGGGCGGGCATTTTAAAAAGCCGGACTCCGACCTGTATTGCCGGGACTCGGCGGGCACGCTGCGCTTCATGACGGCGGTCTGCTCGCTGGTGCCGGGCGCCTGCCGGCTGACGGCCGGGCCCGTCGCTGGCCGGACGTCCCGTCGGCCCGCTGGTCGAGGCCCTGCAACAGGTGGGCGTTAACTGCCGATCTGAAAGGGGCATGGCCCCCGTGACGGTGGAGGGCGGCCTGAAGGGCGGCACGGCCGTCCTGCCGGGCGATATCAGCTCGCAGTTCGTTTCGGCCCTGCTCTTCATCGCGCCGCTGGCCCCACAGCAAATGAAGATCGAGCTGACCACGCCGCCTGAGTCGGTCCCTTACATCATGATGACGCTGGACTGCATGAAAGAGTTCGGCGTGAAAATAAAGCCGGACGACACGCTGCGCAGCTTCACGGCAGAACGGCAGAGCTATCACCCCACCACGCTACAGAGTGGAGGGAGACTGGTCATCGGCATCCTACCTGCTGGCGCTGGGCGCCGTGGCAGGCGAGGCGAATGTAGGCAATTTGAATATCGAAAGCCGCCAGGCCGACCGGCCCTGTTGAGCCTGATGAAACGCATGGGCGCCAATATCTATCCCGATCACGACTCAGTCACGGTTAAAAAGTCCGATTTGAAGCCGCTCAAGGCCGACCTCTCCGACTGCATCGACCTGCTGCCCACGGTGGCGGCGCTTTGCGCGGCCACGCCTGGAGTCAGCGAGCTGAGCGGCATCGAGCGCGCCCGGCTCAAGGAGTCCGACCGGATAGCGGCCGTCAGCGAGGGACTGGAGCGCATGGGCATCCACGTGAGCGAGGGCCGCTATAGCCTTTTCATCATGGGCGGACGCCTGAGGGGCGCCGCGTAGATTCGAAGGGAGACCACCGCATCGCCATGGCCTTCAGCATCCTGGGTGTGCTGGCGGGCGACACCATAATAGAGGGCGCCGAATGCGTCTCCAAGACCTGGCCCGAGTTCTGGGACGTCCTGAAAAGCATGGGAGGTGAAGTAATTTTAGATGGGAAATAGCCTGGGTAAGATATTCGTTGTCACCAGCTTCGGCGAGAGCCACGGCGAATGCGTCGGCGTCATCGTGGACGGCTGTCCGGCCGGCCTG
This sequence comes from uncultured Chloroflexia bacterium, assembly GCA_963848815.1. GTDB lineage: Bacteria > Chloroflexota > Dehalococcoidia > GIF9 > UBA5629 > UBA1162. The sequence continues at coordinate 36,523 of CAWKFY010000033.1, read as the reverse complement.
CCGCTGGCCGCCGCTGAGATTCAAAAAGAGGTCGACCGGCGCAAGCCCATGCCGGCCGCCGGGGGCACCGCCCGCAGGGAGAAGGATCTCGTGGAGATACTCTCCGGCGTCTTCAACGGCACTACTACCGGCGCGCCGCTCTGCCTGCTGGTACGCAACCGCGATACCGATTCCTCAGCCTATGAGAGTTTAAAGGCTGTACCACGTCCGGGCCATGCCGACTACACGGCCTGGCTCAAGTACGGCGGATATAACGATTTCCGCGGCGGAGGACGTTTCTCCGGCCGCATCACGGCCGGGTTCGTCATGGCGGGGGCCGTGGCCGGCAAGCTGCTCGGGAGGCTGGGCATCGAGGTGCTGGCCCATACGGTGCAGGTAGGGGACATAAAGGCTTCGCCGCAAACGCCCGCCAATATAAAAAAGACCGTGGATAAAAATCCCGTCAGGTGCGCCGACCCTGATGCGGCTTTAAAAATCATCAGGCTCATTGAGAAGGTCAGGAAGGCGGGCGACAGCATCGGCGGCGTAATCGAGGTCATGGCGCTGGACGTGCCGGCCGGACTGGGCGAACCGGTTTTCGACACCCTGGAAGGCGACCTTGCCAAAGCCTTCTTCGCCATACCTGCTGTAAAGGGGGTGGAGTTCGGTTCGGGCTTCGCCTCGGCAACTATGAAAGGTTCGCAGCATAATGATATATTTATGCTTAAGCATAAAAAGGTTGTTACGCTGACCAACAATGCGGGGGGCATTTCGGGCGGCATCAGCAACGGCATGCCCATCGTAGCCAGGATCGCCGTCAAGCCCACGCCCTCCATCAGCGTAAAGCAGAGGTCGGTTGACCTCAAGGCGGGCAAAGAGGTCGATCTATCGATCAAGGGCAGGCATGACAGTTGCATCGTGCCCAGGGCGGCGCCGGTGGCCGCGGCCATGATGAAGCTGGTCCTGTGCGATTTCGCCATGAGGGCGGGACTGATAAAAGAGGTGCTGAAATGAGCATACACGATTCCAGAAAGTTAATCGACGACATCGATATCAAAGTTATCGAGCTGCTGTCGCAGCGGCAGAAGCTGTCCAACGAGATCGGGCGGGAGAAGAAAGAGAGCAAGCGCCCCATTGAGGACAAGGCCCGCGAGGAGCAGGTGCTCAGGAACGTCAGGGAGCTGGCCAAAAAGGAGGGACTCAACCCCGAGGACATGGACCGCATCTACAAGCTGGTCATCAAGGCTTCCAAAAGCATACAGGGCATGGAGGTGGCCTTCCAGGGAGAGCCGGGCGCCTACAGCCAGGAGGCCGCCATGGGCTTCTTCGGCCCCTCGGTCGAGACCGGTCCCTTCGACACGCTGGAAGAGGTCTTCGCCGCCGTGCAGGAGGGCACGCTGCCCTACGGCATCATCCCCGTGGAGAACTCGCAGGTCGGCAGCATCAGCCGCTCCTATGATTTACTGCTCGATTCCGACGTCATGGTACGCGGCGAGACCCAGGTCAGGGTCACGCACTGCCTGATCGCCAATAAGGGCGCCACGCTGGAGACGGTCAAGAAGGTCTATTCACACCCGCAGGCGCTGGGGCAGAGCCAGGGCTTTCTCAAGCGCATGGGCTATGAAGTGATACCCACCTACGACACGGCGGGCAGCGTCAAGATGATCAAGGACGAGAAGATCATGGACGGCGCGGCCATCGCCAGCGCCACCGCCGCCGAGATTTACGATATGAAGATACTGGCGCGGGAGATAGAGGACAACCCCAACAACACCACCCGCTTTTTCATCCTGAGCGGTAAAGATTCTCCCCAGACCGGCAGCGACAAGACCTCGGTGGTCTTTTTGCTGGCGCACAAGCCGGGCACACTTTACGAGGCCATCAAGATCTTCGCCGACCGCAACATCAACCTTACCAAGATTGAGTCGCGCCCCACGCGCCAGAAGCCCTGGGAATATAACTTCTACCTGGACTTCGAGGGACACCGCAAGGACCCCAACATTCAGGAGGCGCTCGAGCAGCTCAAGGAGCACGTCACATTCTTGAAGGTGCTGGGATCATATCCCAGGGCCAAGCCACAGTGATATAATGCACTCAGCATGAAGGTTGCCATTATCGGCGGATACGGCAAGATGGGGCAGTGGCTGGCCCGCTTCCTGCTCGGGGAGGGCAGGCAGGTGGTGATCGCCGGCCGCGACCGGGAAAAGCTGCGGGAAACGGCGGAGAGGCTGGGTGCTGAATACGCCTCCAGCAGGGAGGCCGTGGAAACGTCCGATGCGGTAATACTCTCGATCCCCATCGATAAATTCGAGCAGATCGTCAGTGAGATCGCGCCTTATATACGTCAAGGGCAGCTTATCTTCGACGTAACCTCGATCAAAGCCATGCCTGTGGAGGTCATGCATAAATATATTAATAAAGGCTCGGTGCTGGGCGTGCACCCCATGTTCGGTCCCGGCGCCGACGGCCTGGCCGGTCAACGCTTCGTACTGACTCCCACCGGCAAAGCCGAGGAGGAGACGGCCGCCAAGGTGAGGAAATACCTGGAGGAGCGGGGGGCGAAGGTGGCCGTGATGTCCCCGGCAGAGCATGACGAGATCATGAGCATCGTGCTGGGGCTGTCGCATTTTATAGGCCTGGTGACCGCCGACACGCTGCTGGAGCTGGACAGGATCAAAGAGTCGGCTGTGGTAAGCGGCACGACCTACAGGCTGCTCCTGACTATGGCCGAGAGCGTCGCCTCCGAGGACCCCGAGTTCTACTCATCCCTTCAGATGAACCTGCCGGGCGTGGCTAAGATCGAGAAGCTCTTTACGGAGAAGGCCGGCCGCTGGCTCGACCTGGTTAATAAGAAAGATGGCCGGCAGTTCGCCGGGAACATGAAAGAGATCAGAAATCGCCTGGCCGAAGCCGACCCCGGCTTCGAAGCTGCCTACCACAAGCTATATGGGCTGACCGGGAAGTGATCTAGCTTGTTAGAATCACTTAAGAGGAACCTGAAATTCCCACGGCCCTTTCCAATTAGCGAAACCCAGAATCACGAGTGAAAGCTGTTTGGCGTCCGCAGGCACAGGGTCAAGCCAGTTATCTTCTCCTCCCCAGCGCAGCACAATTCCATTATCTGTAACCTGTGTGATCGCGCTGCGCGCATCTTTAGTGACTCCGTCTACCACATATCTTGCAACACACATACCAGTCCAACCATCGCTGTAACCCGTAGCGGGTTTGTTGGGCGAACTGCCAACTACCAGAAAGCTGGAGCCTTCCTCTCTCAGGACTACCTGCTTGAGTTCAAGTACCAGGTCAACCGGCCGGCTTCCGCTATCCGTCTGCAAAGGCAGATTGTTTATCCTTTTGGACTGGTTAACCTCGATGATTTTTTGCATGGCTCCCTGCGGGTACTGGATAAGGCATGCCTTTCCACCTCCCCCCTGACCGGACTGAATGACCGAGCCTGAACCGATTCTATAATCATATTGGTAAGAATAATAGCCCGGCGACATCTGCTTCCCATCGTTATCCTTCTGGTCCCAGGTCAATTGAAAAGTAACATTTTCCCCATTACTGAATATCTTAACGCCGTCTCCGGCGGGAAAAGTCTTTATCAGCTTGATCGATAGCCCGGGAAATTCAGGTAGTGCTATGGGGTTAGGGATACTTTTGGGCGGTTCCCCCGGGGCCCATTCCTCCGCCAGCACAATATCTATGCGAGGTGGAAACGGTGCGATAGTGACCTTTTCCGCATCCGGCGACGACTCGTTCGTTAGAGTTACATTCATTTGCGCGGGCTCGCCAAATGCGTACATCGTTTTACCAGGCAAGAGGTCCAGCCGCACAGAATACAATGGGTGCGCCGGCCCGGTGGGAATGTCTGATGGAGGGCCAACGTAATAAGGCGGACCCAACTGAAATTGCTGGGCTGTCTGAACGGCGACAACGAAATGAAGCACTGCCAGTTGTGCCCCATTCATCTCCAGCCACCACTGTATAAACCCCTGGAGGGAAGTTGGTTAGAGTTGCAGCAGGGCTGCCGATCCAGTATCCCTTCGCCGAAACTTCCGATATTATTTGAGTGGGACCAAACGGATCAGGATCGTAGCTATCGAAAATAGAGGCCATATCGCTCGTAGGCTGAAAATCATAAGCAGTGATTCCAGCTATCATCGCGGGACAATGATAAGTTGCGCCGGGGTCATAAAGCATTAGCCGTTTTGCCGTTGAAATATCGGCAGCGGAATAATTGCCCTGAAAGATAGCTATGCCGAAAGGATAGTTGATAGTCCCGCATGGACCCAGGCTCAATCCCTCCAGCGGCCAGCTTTGCGAAGCAAGGACCTTATTTTCGACCGGCAATGTATTCTGTTCGTCGATAACTATCGATACTTCCTCCCCGAGCTGAAAGGTTGTCGAGTTAAGCGACAGAGAAAGTTTCAGACCGTTTAGCGACAATGAAGCGTTTGAACTTATTCCAACGAAGTCCTCAGTCGTGGGTGAAGGAGGTGCGGGGGTGGTTAATGAAGCGTTTGGGGCAGGTATGGTGGACGAGGTGTTATCGGTCTTAGCTTGAGTAGTTGCATTGCCGCAACCCAGTGCTGCAGCTAACGCACCAAGCAGCAATACTACTGCAATAGTTCCATTTTTACGTCTCATTCTTATCCCCTCACCGAAGTGGAACCTGAAATTGCCATGGCCCTTTCCAGTTGGCAAAACCTGTCATTATAAATACAAGCTGTTTGGCGTCCGCGGGGATAGGATCAAGATAGTAATCTTTATTATTTACGTCGCCCCAGCGCAGCTGAACTCCGTTGCCTGTAACCTGGCTATTAGCGCTCCTCGCATATTTAGTAACGCCGTCAACGATATATTCAGCTTCGGAAGAGCCGGCCCATCCTATGCCGTTGTAATCCGGCGTGGGATGACTGGGAGAGCTGGCAACTACCAGGAAGCTGGCGCCCATATCATTCAGCACAACTTGCTTGAGTTGTAATACAAGGTCAATCGACCGGCTCCCGCCTCCATCCATCGATAGGGTCAGATTTTCTATTCTTTTGGATTGGTTTACCTGGATCGTTTTCTTCATGGCGCCCTGCGGGTACTGGATGAGTAATACCTTACCGGCTCCACCGGAACCCCAATTTTGGGACCCGTTATTAGCTTGTAATTTATAGTCGAAAAAATACCAGCATGGCGACACCTGTTTACCATCGTTATCTTTCTGGTCCCAGGTCAATTGATAAGTTATATTTTCCCCTGCAATAAAAGTTTTTGTGCCGGTCCCGGCAGGAAAAGTCTTTATCACACTGTTCGATAGCCTCCAGAGATCCGTAGCTCCCGTAGCAGGGGACACCGGCACTTCAAGGTCTATGCGGGGCGGATACGGATTGATAGTGACCGGCTGCGAATTCAGCGATGAATTGTTCATCACTGTCACATTCAATTGAACGAGTTCTCCTGATGGGTAAGCCGTTTTATCCGGTGAAATAGCCAGCCCCACAGAATATACGCCGCCCCTACCGGGCGGGACCAGTGGCGGAAGAGGAGAATTGGAAGTTGCGGCACTGCTCTGCGCGCTGGAATTATCAGTGGAGGCAGATACAGTACCTGAAACCGGCGGCGTCAGCGGCTGGACCGTCTGAACGCAACCCGTAAAAGACAGTAAAGCAAACAGAAAAACTATTGAGGCAGCCCGCACATTTAACATTTTGAAATCCATCTCCCTTGCCTGTGATTGTCTTATAAGCTATACCATTTTTCGACCGGCGTCAACCCGGATTTAATAGGGTCGCAAGGGATTGGCGTACGAAATCACAGAAGCGTATTATAGTAATGCCATAACAAGCGGAATGGGGAGGAATAATGGATACGAAGCCGATTACTTTGGGCGTGCTTGCTATCTCCTGCATCCTGGCACTTTCAGGTTGTATTGTAAAACCTGCGACGACGACTGCTGCGGAAAATATAACTTCTAAACCGGCGTCGCCGGCTTGGGAAAATATTTCCGAAAACCCTCAGCCCACCTACCAGCAGGCCCCGGCAATAATCAATGCTAATTCAGACTGCAAGACAGTTCACGTGAATCTGGTCAAGTTCACAGGAAGTGTTCCCTCGTCGGACATAGATGTTACGGTTAATGATATTCCGGCCGTCATCGATCAGGACGGCAACTATTACGTCTTTTTGGACTTGACGCCAGGAATAAACAAGATAGAGATAAAAACCGGCCAGGGAACCAGTATTACAAGTAACTCAATCACTCTGACTTTTTCACCGCCACTGACGGTTAATTTGAATTGGCCGCACTATGACCGCACCACAGATTACAGTAAAGTGCCACTGACCATCACCGGCTCTGTCTCAAATTCTCAGGCTATTGTCAAGGTCAACGGTATGCAACTAAATGAAGAAAAAGATGGGTCTTTCATATTCCGGGCATTGGGTACACCCATTGAGGCTGTCGCCACACTTGGAGATGAAATAGATACAGACTCTCTACCCATATTTGTATCCACCACCGGGAGAATAGGTGTAATACCTGGTGTATCTATCTTTCGACAGTCGAGAATTTCAACTGATAATTATTCGGTTGATTTGGCGGCTGGCGAAACAAATAGCCTCAACTTAACCTATAAAGTCCTTAAAGATATAGAACAGGGGACCAGATGCAGGTTCACTCTTGACAGGGTGGGACCGGGCTCCCAATCGTTTAGCCAAGAGGGACTTTCAGCAAATTATCTTCCCATGGTCTCCGGTTTGGATATAACCATGGAACCGTCGGAATTCGCTATATACAACAATACTATCTATCATCCGACGATTACAATAAGAACCACTCACGAGGTTGCACCCGGGACATATCAATTTATTTACATATGCTGGTTGAATGATAAAGCCTGGACCGATGTCGGTTTTACAATAAATGTTAAGCCGTGAAAGACTGCCGTACAATAAACTAAAAAGAAGGCCTACCGCAAGCTGTACGGGTTGACCGGGAAATAATGAGTTTGCAGGACATGCTTGTCAGGCTGGCCTCGAGAGTGAACTGATGATAATTATCAATATAAACCCTGTGGCATTTTCGCTCGGCCCCCTGGCCGTCCACTGGTACGGCTTGATGTACGTCGTGGGCATTGCGGTCGGACTGCTGGTGGCATGGCCTTATGCCATGTCCAGGGGGTTGACTCAGAGCCAGATGGAAACGGTCGTCTATTGGAGCATCCCCGCCGGGCTGGTCGGCGCCAGGCTATATTATGTCATCCAGCAGCCCCTGGGACCGTACCTGGCGGAGCCGTGGCGCATCCTGGCATTCTGGGAAGGGGGTATGGCCTTCTACGGGGCCATCTTCGCAGTGCTGATCACGCTGATAATTGTGTGCCGGCGGCTCAAAATCTCAATCTTGAAACTCCTGGACGTCATGGCGCTTTTCGCTGTCGTAGGCCAATTCTTCGGGCGCATAGGCAATTTAATCAACGGGGACGTCATCGGTTACCCTACCAACCTTCCCTGGGGAGTGGTGTACGCCAACCCCTACTCGTTCGCACCCCGCCATGACATAGCCTACCATCCGGCGGCGGTTTATGAGGCCTTAATAGACATATTGCTATTCGGCCTTCTCTGGTGGTTACGCAACAAGCTGAAGCCGGGCATCCTGTTTTTTATCTACGTCCTGGGCTATTCCGTAAGTCAAATAATCGTGTTTACCTGGCGGGACAACGAGGTGGTGTTCCTCGGCCTGAAACAGGCGCAGTTAACGGCCATCGGGGTCATCATAGCCGCCGTGATCATTTTCATAGTTTTATTTATACGGCAACGCAAAATGACGGCCAACGACATCAAACAATAAGACCTTCCAATACATTGCCCTGGCAGCCCCTTAAAGTTACAACGCCCTTTGTTATATATTTGCCATCTTTTCGGCCGCAATTTTGCAACTTTTTAATACGCTAATACTATAATCGTATACATGAAGGCCAACTTGATGTATATTGAGATATATAGGGATAAGAGGGTAAAGCCATGAAGATGTTTAGAATATTGGGACTGTCAATGCTTGCGCTGGTGGCATGCCTGGCGGTAATTGCCGCCTTCGATGTTGCGCCGTCCTCGGCATACGTGGGCTACGACAACTGGACCATGCCTTACAATCAGTTCTGGGGTAATAGCGCCGCCGGGAACGGGGGCAGTTTCATCGGCTGTGCTGTTTCCTGGGGCCAGAGTTCATGCACCCCGGCCGAGAACCTGACGCCCAGTAATAACTTCGGCACATGCGCCACCGCCTGGGGCAACAGCCGCTGCATCGCACCGGGCAGGTAGGTTTATCTGCGACTGCTATGGCCGGCCGAAATGCTGTTGTCTAGTATTAAGGAAACTAGAATTTTTTCTTCTGTCCTGAATTATCCGGCGCCTTGCCTATTTGTTTCTTGGATTCCACTTGTTTCTTAGGTTTTTTTTCGTTTCTTCTGCCTTTGCTTCCCATATTTTGTCTCCTTACTAAATTCACTTCAGGAGGAATTATAGCAGGTATGCCGGCAGTCCAGGATATCTTTTACCTGGATACAACGAAATGAAGCACTGCCGTTGTGCCCCATTCGTCCCCGGCTAACTACGGTATAAACCCCGGGAGTAAAGTCGGTCAGGGTCGCAGACGGGTTGCCTGTCCAGTATCCGCTCGCCCTAACCTCCGCCTTCATCTGAGCAGTGCTGAAAGGAGCAGAATTGCCGCTATCGAAAATAGCGGCAACGTCTCCGGAAGGCTGAAAATTGTACGCAGTTACAGCTAATATCATAGGGCAGTGATACGTTGCGCCAGGGTCGTAAAGCTGCAGCGGTTTGGCCGTTGAAACATCGGCGGAGGAATAATCTCCTTGAAAGATAGCCACTCCGAAAGGATAGTTGATAGTTCCGCACGGACCCAGGCTTAATCCGCCTATACGCCCAGTTGTGCGACTAAAGAACTTTATTCTCTACCGGCAATGTATTCCGCTCGTCGATGCTTATCGTCACTTCCTGCCCGGAGCGAAGCGTTGTCGAGTCGAGCGACAGAGAAAGTTTCAGACCGTTTGACGACATTGCGTCGACTGAGCTTATTCCGGCTGAGTTTCCAGATGTTGGTGTGGCCGTAATTGATGAATTATCCCCAGGTTGAACAGCAGAATTAATGCAGCCTGCTGCAGCCAGGGCGCTGGCCAGCAAGGCTGCCAGCATGATAATTGTATCTTTCCGTTCCATTCCCAATCTACTGTTAATTATATAGGAAAAGTTACCTGCAGAATAAGAATCCGGTACCGCAGACGCATTGTCATATATTCGCAATCTTTTCGGCCGCAATTTTGCAATTATTTTATATGTCCGGTGCTATGCTCTTTTACAGGAAGGGGGAAAAACTTCATATCGGAAAGAGAGCAAAACTATGAAGACGGTTAAATTATTTGCAATGTCTCTGTTGGCCGCGGCCGCGTGTTTGATGGTAGTCGCCGCCTTCGAGGCCACGCCTTCTTCCGCAAGCGTCTCCGACAACTGGACACTTCCGTACAACCAGAGCTGGGGCAAATGCTCTTGCACTCAATCCGAGAACCTGACCAGGGGCAACAATTCAAGCGTGTGCGCAGGGGCATGGGGCGATAGCCATTGCATCGCACCCGGCAGATAGTTTATCAGTGTTTTCCCCGGAGGGCGGCGCCGGGGACTGCATTCAGGGCATCCCATTTTCACTGCGCCTCAGAGCTAATTGACGATGATGAATAAAGGTAGTCTGGCACAACTGGCATTGCGTTTCGTGATAATCATCGGCATCGTCAATTTATTTGCAGATTTCACCTACGAGGGAGGCCGCAGCATCATGGGGCCTTTCCTCGCCACGCTTGGAGCCAACGGGACAATCGTAGGTCTCGTGGCCGGGTTCGGGGAGCTGATTGGCTACAGCCTTCGTTCAGTCACGGGCTACATCGGCGAAAAGACACGGAAATTCTGGCTTATTACTTTCATCGGCTATGCCATTAATATGTTTGCCGTTCCAGCCCTGGCGCTGGCCGGGAGTTGGCCGGCCGCCGCAGCGCTGATGATCCTGGAGAGGACGGGACGGGCCATCAGGCGGCCCAACGTCGAGACCATGCTTTCCTACACTACCGGGCAAATGGGGGCAGGGTGGGTATTCGGGCTGAATGAAGCGCTGGACCAGGGAGGAGCAACGATCGGCCCTCTGGTGGTTGCCCTCGTCCTGTATTTGAAAGGAGGCTACCGTGATGGCTTCGCCATCCTGTTGATCTCCGCCCTTTTGTGCCTGGCAACGCTTGCGGTCGCAAGGGTTATGTATCCACGGCCGCAGGACTTCGAGCTCAAAGCGCCCAAATACCTTCAGACCAAAGGATTCTCCCGGGCTTACTGGCTTTATATCCTGGCAGGGGCGCTGATCGCAGCCGGATTTGCCGATTTCGCCCTGATTTCCTTTCACTTCCAGAAAGTGGGCAGCGTTTCCAGCGAAATTATCCCGGTCTTATACGCCGTTGCCATGGCGACGGGCGCCATCGCAGCCTTTGTCTTCGGCAAGCTGTTCGACAAGATAGGATTTACAGCCCTGCTCATCGCTTTTTTCCTTTCGGCATTCTTTGCGCCTTTTGTGTTCCTGGGGAATTTCAACATGGCCCTTATCGGGATGATACTGTGGGGCATCGGCCTCGGAGCTCAGGATTCTCTGATAAAGGCTATACTGACGGGAATTGTCGCCAAAGAGAAACGCAGCACCGCCTTTGGCGTCTTCGACACCGGCTTCGGCGTTGCCTGGTTCCTGGGCAGCGCGGCTATGGGACTGTTATATGACTGGTCGATTCCAGTGCTTATTGCATTCTCTGTAATTGTGCAACTCGCCGCCTTGCCTGTTTTTCTATTTGCGAAAAACAGGGCTGAGTGACGCGATCACTGCCATCATGCCAGCCTGTCCGTGAGCAGGGCAATCAATCATTTCCCTCTTTGTAAACCCGGACATGTGCGAGGCCGGTTACAAAGCCGAAAATGGTACGTACGGCTGCAATGGCTACATTCGCTGAAAATGCTAAACCGCCGACAACAGCCAGTAAGACGCCAAAGCAAAATAATAGGAATCTAATCCATCCCCGGATATCGACCGTAAATAACTTCCTTTGACCGGTGGTCTTTTTACTCGCGGCACCCTGAAAAACAGCGGCTGCCCGGCGCCGCGTGTCCGGGCCTCGGCCTGCAAGAAGGCGTTGCCTGAGGTGCTGAACAAATCCGGCTGCGCCGGACGATATCCCGCGGGCAGACCGGGTTCAACCATTATTCCATTTATCATCGACGCTTCCTTAATATAGCTCTCGATAAATGCTCACCGCTCAATTAAAGCCTGCTGGTCAGGCGTGCTATGCAGAACCTGACCACAGCTTATGCTGCAGTCATGTCAGCCAGTTCAACTCTTCTGGTTCAGGACTCAGGCCGCCATTTTCTCGAGACTGGCAATTCTGTCGGCCACGATTTCGGCAGCCTGGACTCGTTCCACCAGGTTTTCCAGGTCATCTGCCAGCTTATTGTCTCCGATTACCTGGGCCACCCAGTTGCTGAAATCCGTCTTTTCTAAATTCGAGTGATGGGCAAAGGTCTCATCGGACATGAGGTCCAGGGCTTCCTGGAGGTCCTTCATGTCCTTCAGAATACGCCCGTCCATGCAGTGGAACACATGCTCTTCGGGCACCTCGGCGAGAAACCTCAGCGCTTCCCGTTCCTGTTTGGGGTCCTGCTTTTGCTTTGTAGCCATATTTAAATACCTCCTTAAATGACCAAACGTCAATTTAGACGCATTCAACGCACACCTTCAAGGTACTTTGGCACGGATGGCTTTGATCCCTTCTCCGCTTTCATATTACCAGCACGAGTTTATGACGGCGTTAATGTCGGGTTAAAAATGTGTAAAATTTTTAGACCCGGCCATTTTCGTTCTTGATCGGACTTTTGTTTTAATTGTTAGAAACCGTTTTTGAGTGTAGAATACCGGTTTATAAATCATGGAACAATTCAATTTTGGGCCTGCCTTCGAAGAGGAAAAATTCGTGTTCGGTTCCGAAAGGCCGGGCTTTAACTCCAGGTCGGTATCGCAGGACAGCGTTATGGAATGGGTTTCCTTTATGAAGGAGCATGGGATCAAGCGCGTCTGTTGCCTGCTTCCCGATAATCAACTCGTCTTTTACTCGGAAGACCTGCTGGATACGTACTACCGGGAATTTGGCCGGGACAATGTCTGTTGGGCGCCGATTGAGGATTTTCACCTCAGCAGCATCGCCTTACTTAAAGAAAAAATATTCCCGTTTTTCGAGGAGTCCGTTGCCAAAGGGGAGCCGGTCGTCGTTCATTGTTCCAAAGGGACGGGCAGGACCGGGCATGTACTTGCCGCCTGGCTGGTTTACAAGCACAAGCTGACCGTGGACGAAGCGCTTGAGACCGTCATAAACATGGGAAGGAATCCTTACGCAGCGGTGCAACATGAGACCGCTACGGAAGATGACCTTCGCTGGCTGCTCCTCGAATGCGAAAGCTGAAGCCATCGCGTTTCCTTCTTGTAAAGCCTCTGTAGGGGCGTGCCTTGAAGTGCGCCGTTTTCCCGGACGGGTCTAAAGACCCATCCCTGCATAGCTGTCGCGTTTCCTTCTTGTAAAGCCTCTGTAGGGGCGTACCTTCAGGTGCGCCCGTTTCCCGGACAGGTCTGAAGACCCATCCCTGCATAGTCAGTGAATACCCGTACATGTTATCGAAAGATGATTAAGGATAAATGTCATCTTTTTATCAGCCTTTTATCAGGAGAACATCAAGCGAAATCCGGAGGAGAATAATAGAATGCGTCTACATCAAAGAGGAGGAGAAATAAATGGTAAAGTGGCTGTTAATATTGCCTCTGGGATTCCTGGTCCTGGCTGCATCGGCCTGCGGCTACCGGCAGCAGCAACAGATCATCGTTATGCCTCAATATCAATATAGCCCCCCGCCCACCACCTATGTTATTCAAACCCCGGCGCCGCAGATACATTATTACATCGCACCCCGTCCGGCGCCTTATCCCGTTCCCTATCCGGTACCCCATACTCACCCTTTTATACCTTATCCGCCTTACCGCTAGTTAGTGCCGGGGAGGGATAGGCAAGAACCTGGATAAATGGCGGCCTGTTCCTCCCTAAATTACCGCTAGCACCAGCCGTCGTCTTCATCGAGCAGCCCGGTGATGATCCATTTGCCCTTTTCCGTGCTGCCCCAGTAGGCCTGGGTAGTGCGCGGGGCATGGTATTTCTTTATTAAGGCCTGTACCGCTTTGCGGAATTTCCCTTCATCTTCAGCGGATACCGTCACGACAGTCTGGGTGATCTCCTCGAGGGTGCTGTCCATGGTATCCTCCCTCATCATGCCTCCTTGCACCTTCAGGTTCTTGCCCGCCACCTCTTCCATGGAAATATCCACACCGAACTTTGCGGCTATCTTGTCCAGGTCGCTTTTCTTGATGGGCACTGCCGGGCCGCAGGTCGGGCCGAGGGGCAGATATCTGAGCTTGGCCATGATCTCTTCCATCTTATTGCCTCCTCTCGTCCGGCATTGGCTGCCCCCGTTCGATTTTAAGGTAGTCCTTGTATTTCCGTCTCTTTTCCTTCACCTCCGGCCACGTCCTGACGAAGTAGTCCTTCGAGGGCTTTATCTCGTAGGTAACGTGGCGGTAGGCGGTCTCTGCGTCGAAACGGGCCCACTTGAGATAATCTTCGGGGAAATGGACCCTGATCTTGCCGTCCTCGATAGTGAGCCGGCCGCGGATGCCGCAGGTGGGGCATTCCACCTCCTCGTTATTTTTGAAAATACGCAGGATGCGGTCGTGGCAGACGGGGCACACGCCGGGCTCTCCCAGGAATTTGTTGTTCCCGGTCTTGACCGCCGTGGCCACCTCAACGCCGATCTTGCGCACCTTGGCCAGCGCCCGGTCGTCGTTCGAGGCCTCGGCCATGGCCTGCATATGGATCAATACCTGGTCGACGATATCCATGCCCAGGAATTTGAGGACTATGGTGGGCTGAAGATAGGCATAGGTCGTCCAGCCCCGCGTGGCATAGGGTATGATGATGCCGGCCGGCTTGCCCCACATCTGGCTGGGCTGGCTCGACAGCACGAAGCAGCGGTCGATGAACTGCTTTACTATGGCCGCAACCTCCAGGATGTAGCAGGGGGCGCCGAAAATAACGCCGTCGAACTGGTACATCTTTTTCAGCAGGAAGTCGAAATCATCCTTGAGCTCGTTTTTACATCCCTTCCCCATGAACATGCAGGTTGCATCGCCCTCGCAGGGTAGTATCTTGTAGTCCGTCCACCTGATGATATCCACCTCAGCCCCCAACTCCTCCGCGCCCATCAAAGCTTCCTTGACCAGGATCTCTGTATTGCCCAGCCGCCTGCAGCTTGCCACAATGCCTAAAATCTTCATGCCCATATCGCTCCTTTCAAGTTAGTCATTCAACCTCGACATCTCTAACCTCAAGCCCGGTCCCACCTGCAGTTTGAATATCTTCCTCGCATCACCCGGGACATACTTGGCCGGCGTTTTCCAACCTCCCGTTGCCTGCCTCATTTTAACATACCTGCCGGCAGGGCAAATATAGAAATGGACTGCTGAAGAAAGATAAGAAGGTAACCTCAACCACGTTGCATATGGCCTGTCACTGTGTAATAATGCGATACGAGCCATAATCAAGTAGAAGGATGTGGGGCGGCAGTGGATTCAGGAATCTAGAAGCAAATAAAAGGGCAGGCAGGGGATAGGAGGTAGGAATCATGATTTTTGCATCGCAGGACAGCATTCGTGAGTGGACGGAGAAAGGGGTCTGGGGCAAGAAGACTTTGATCGACTATTTCAAGGAGAACGTGGCAAAAACGCCGGACGCGCCGGGCCTTGTCGATCCCCCCAATAAGGAAGCATTGGTAGGTTTGAAACCGGAGAGGTTGACATTTCGGCAAATAGACAGGGCCGTTGATGCCACTGCCGAGGCCTTAATCGCTAAGGGTATCAGGAAAGACGACATCATACTGGTACAACTGCCCAACTGCTGGGAGCTTGCGATGCTTTATCTTGCCATCACCCGGGCCGGGGCCTTGATCTCCCCCATGCCCATGCAGTGGCGTCAGTCGGAGATCGAGTACATTGCAGGGATGACCGAAGCACGGGCCTTTATCACCGTCGAGGAATTTTCCAAATTCAAGCACAAAGAAATGATTGAGAAGCTCCAACCCAGGTTCCCTTCAATTAAATATATTTTTACCCTGGCTGAAGTCCGCGAGATGGCCAAAGGAGAGGTCACGGGAAAGCTTGACCGGATCAGTATTGATGCCAACGAAGCTTTCACCCTGTGCTGGTCATCGGGGACCGAGGCCCAGCCAAAGGGTTGTCCCTTGAGCCATAATAACTGGATATGCCTGATGTCTTTCCAATATGAAACGGCGCCGATCAAGCCGGGCTACAATCTGATTACGGCCGGGCCGCTGGTAAATATGGCTTCCATAGGGACGGTTTTTATTCCCTGGTTGCTTAGCGGAGGAACTTTCCATCTGCACCATCCCTTCGATGGCGCTACCTTCATCATGCAGCTAATGTTCGAAGATATCCAGTATACACTCCTTGTCCCGGCTATTGTGAATGCCATCTTGAAACATCCCAAGGTGGATGACTTCAATTTAAGCAAAATGAAAGCGATCACTATAGGTGCTGCGCCCCCATCCCTGTGGTCTGTGCTGGAGTTGAAAAGAAGGTGGGGGATCGAGTTTGCCAACATATGGGGGCAGAATGAAGGCACGGGAAACGTGGCCGGCCCCTTCAATATCCCCGACCTCGAGATGCGTATCGATCATTTTCCACAATATGGGAAAGCGGGTTCAAAGTGGGCTAACCAGCGCGCAGCATTCAGCAATAATTTCCGGCTTAAAGTGATAAATCCTTTTACTAAAGAGGATATCACGGGGGTCGGCGATGTCGGAGAACTCTGGTACAGGGGACCCAGTGTGATACCGGGTTATTACAAACGGCCGGACCTCACGGCCAAGGCCTTCGATAAGGATGGTTACTTCAACACGGGAGACCTTTTCCAGGTCAAGGATAATGACTGCATCGGGTTCTTCGATCGGACCAAGGACATCATCATCCGGGGCGGATTCAATATCAGTGCTCAAGAGGTGGAAGGCATGCTGCTAGGCTATCCCAAGATCCTTGACGTGGCAGCCGTTGCCATGCCGGATGAGGCTATGGGGGAAAAGGTCTGCGTTTACGTTGTTCCCAAGGGCGACGATAAAGTGAATCTGGAAGAGATCAAGGCCTTCATGAAAGACAAAGGCATTGCTGCCTACAAAATACCGGAGCGCCTGGAGTTTATAAGTGCTATTCCCAGGAACCCGGTAGGGAAAATAATGAAGAATGCGCTCCGGGAGGACATCAGGGAGAAATTGAAAACATAGTATGTGTCCCGTCCTTTTCGTAGAGCGAATGAAGGCGCGAGTCTCCCTCAAACCATTTTGATGTATAAATGAGGAGGCGCCTTAGTCGGTGCCTATCATCACGCTGCTGGCGAGAATTTGTCATGAATAAATTCAATTTTGGGCCGGCCTGCAAAAATGAACGGATCGTGTTTGGTTCTCAAAGACCTGGCTATCCCTCCGTGCAAGTATGTGTTGATAGTGTCGAAGAATGGATTTCTTTTATGAAAGATGAAGGCATTAAACGTGTTTGTTGCCTTATGACGCAGAAGGAAATGCGCTATTACGAGGATGAAGACCTGTTGCAAGTTTATCTCCGAGAATTCGGGCAGGATCATGTCTTTTGGGTATCGATTGAGGACTATCACCTTTGCGACACTGTCCAGCTAAAAGAAAGAATACTTCCGTTCCTGAAAAAATCAGATGTCAACGGAGAGAAAGTCGTGGTGCATTGTTCTGGTGGAAGTGGGCGGACTGGCCATGTGCTTGCCGGTTGGTTGGTTTTTAAATATGGATTATCCGCAGATAAGGCCCTGTCTGCTATTCACGTGCTTGGCGTCGGGCGGGATCCTTGCGAAGCAGTACGAGGTAAAACTGCGATAAATCAACTCTACGATCTACTTACTATATGCAAAAAGAGCGATTCTAGCTAATTGCTTCAAAGCTCATTGTCGCAAAACTTCATTCAGGTTGAGCGACTTTTCCACTATTTCATATAGCAATCCTTCATCTTCTTCAAGCACAACCCAGTCAAACCATGGATAAGATGCCCTCTGATCATGCATTTTTTGCCAGCACTTTGAGGTAATGTTGGCCGGGCTAAAGATAATCAGCAATGCTCTGATATCGTTTTTGACGTTCTTGATCTCCGTAATAATTTCCATTGCCTCATTGTAGGTTCGTTCGTCTTTTATGTGCGCTTTAATTTCGATTACGGCCACCAGATTTTCATTCTTGAACAAAGTTATATCAGGGCTGTGGTCTAATCTTTTTTTATCTATTGGTCGGCCTTGACGTAGCAGCAGATTGCCTCGTGAGAATTCGGAAGTGAGTCTAGTTTTGGGTATCTCCTCGAAATTTCCACCAAGTTGGTGAATCAAAAATCTAAAGATTATGAATTCTGTTAAACCATCAAAACCGGTCGAAGTGCCCCTATAGTGCTTGAGATCATCGTATAATGTAGAATAAATTTTGCCAATATCTCGGCATTTTAGTTGCTTGAAATGATCCTCCAAATATTTGTCTAGATCCTTCAGGAAGTTCGTCACTATTGATTGGGCGTTTATTTCCATAGAACCCTCCTATGACGCCATCTGAGATTTCAATAATGATGTAGAATCAGCGTCAGTTAGACAAGTCTATTCCAGGATACTTCTATTGTCAATACGTATAAGAAATTGCAGATCGGAAAATAAGCGGAGTGCTGCGTATTGTATACGATGTCTGATTCTTCCGGTGTTTCTAGGTCAATAAGGCAAGCCGCCGTACCAGGGTCCTAGCTTTCCTGACCACCTCCTGCGCCTCGTCAACGTCCATGGAAAAGCGGCCGTCGTACATATCATCGTGCCTTCTCCTCTCGGCTGCTTCGAAGGTGTCCAGTATGCGGACGTATTTATCATCCAACGTAGATCGGCAGAAAGTAAGTACGATACGATGGCTTTGTTCGCCCGCCATCCACCAGCCCTGATGCTTCATGAAGGCGCAGCATGCCTCGTAAATAGCATCGTAAGCCTGGGCAAAAGAACGAACGGGGTTATTTTCGAGGCCCTGCTGCGCAGCAGTGAGCCGGCTGTTGGCCGATGCCAGCAGACCCTGAATTTCATCCTCATCCGGTACGATTTTTTCGATCAGGCCTTTACTTATTAGGTTCTCGATGGTCATTTCAACCACTTCCGGTTTCGCAATGGAGTCTTCGAATCAAAGGATTGCCACGTCGGCCTAACGGCCTCCTCGCAATGACGTGTAAAGCTCAGTTAACGGAGTCTTCGAATCAAAGGATTGCCACCTCGGCCTGACGGCCTCGTCGCAATGACGTGTAAATGTAGCCTTCGGCTAGAGCCTCCTCGCATGACGTATAAACAAAGCCTTTCACAGGTAGCTTATCCAGCCGCATCTTTCCTTGACCAGCGGGGACATCTCCCTGAGCTTGGCCACGATGCGGGGCAGGGCTTCGATGACCTTGTCCACCTCTTCGTGCGTGGTCCACTTGCCCATGGTCAGGCGCAGGGAGCCGCGCGCCCTCTCGACCGGTATGCCCATGGCCGTCAGCACGTGCGACGGCTCGGAGCTGGCCGAGCTGCAGGCCGAGCCGGTGGATGCGCAGATGCCCTCGGCATCCAGGTACATGAGTATGGATTCCCCCTCGATGAAGTCGAAGCTGAAATTAACATTGTTGGGCAGGCGGTTCTTAGGATGGCCGTTCAAATAGGTGTCCCCAACCTGTCCCAGCACGGCCTCGATCAACCTATCACGGAAGCCGGTCAGCATCTCGGCCTCTTTTTTCATGCCGAGCTGCGCCATCTCGGCGGCCTTGCCCAGGCCCACGATGCCGGGCGTGTTCTCGGTACCGGCGCGCCTCTCCTCTTCCTGCTCGCCACCGTGCAAAAGAGGAGCTATGCGGGTTTCCGGCCTGATATACAAGAGGCCCACGCCCTTGGGACCATACAATTTGTGCCCCGATGCGGCCAGCAGGTCGACGTTCAGCTTGTCGACGTCGATGGGCAGGTGGCCGAAGGTCTGCACCGCGTCGACGTGGAAATAGACGCCGGCCTCCCGCGTGATCTTGCCTATCTCCTCGATGGGCTGAATCGTGCCGACCTCGTTGTTGGCATGCATAACCGAGACCAGCAGCGTCTTTTTGGTGATGGCCTTTTTTATATCCGCCGGATCAACCATGCCGTATTTATCGACCGGCACGACCGTGACGTCGAAGCCCATGCTCTTCATGAACTCGCTGGTATACAGCACGGCGTGGTGCTCGATGGCGGTAGTGATGATATGGTTGCCCTTATTCGCGGTTGGCCATGCAGACGCCTTTGATGGCGTGGTTATCGGACTCTGTGCCGCAGCCGGTGAAGACCACGTTGGAAGGCTCGCAGCGGATGAGCGAAGCGACCTGCGCACGCGCCGCTTCCACCGCGTCCCGGCCCTCCTGCCCCATGGAATGGATGCTGGAAGGGTTGCCGAATTTATCGTGGAAATAGGGCATCATGGCCTCGACCACTTCGGGCGCCGTGGGTGTGGTTGCGGCATAGTCCATATATACGTGCTTCATGTCATTTTCTCCCGGTTCTCAGGTTTCTATCCCTCAAACTTTGCGCCGTATCTGAAATAAGGCGGATTCCGCAAGCAGGTTAGGCCAGAAGTATAGCAGGTGTTTTTTCCCAAGAAAAGCCTGTTTCTCGATTTCCAGGCCGTTCTTGCCGCAGTAGTTGATGAAGTCCCTGATGCTCAGGAAATGCAGGTTGGGGGTATCGTACCACTGGTAGGGCAGCGCCGGCGTGACCGGCGCGATGCCCCTGAACGCAAGCTGAAAGCGCGTGTCGTAGCGGGCGAAGTTGGCGAAGCCGATGATGGCCCTGCGGCCCACCCGCACCGCCTCGCTCAGCGCTATATGGGGCTTGCGCACCTCCTGCAGGCACTGGTTGAAGACCACGTAGTCGAAGGCCCGGTCGGCATATTCCGACAGGCCGTCGTCGATATCCTGGTGCGACACGCTCAGGCCACGCGATACGCAGGCGAAGATGGCGCGCTCGTCTATCTCGATGCCGCTCACGGAGGCGTTGCGATATTTGGACAGCAGTGCCATCAGGTCGCCCTGTCCGCAGCCCGGCTCGAGCACGGATGACCCCTCGGCCACCCAGTCCAGTATGACACGGTGGTCCAGCCTGGCGCTATTCAGTTCATCGTTCTTCATGCTTTGCCGTTCCCGTTATTTTCGCTGACGCTGTTGAGGAAATGCCTGACCAGGTAGGACTGCTCCTCTATCTCCAGCAGGAAGGCGTCGTGCCCGTATTGCGAGTTGAGCTCGCAGTAGGTGGCATCCACCCCGGCCAGCTTGCAGGCCTTGACGATCTCGAGCGACTGGTAGGCCGGGTAAAGCCAGTCGGACTTGAAGGCCATGACCAGGAACCTGGCCGTGACCCCCTTCAATACCTGGTTGAGGCCCTTGCCGTTGTGCAGGTCGAAATAGTCCAGCGCCTTGGTTATATACAGGTAGGAGTTGGCGTCGAACCTTTTCACGAAGTTATCGCCCCGATACTGCAGGTAGCCTTCGACCTCGAAATCCGGCTCGAATTTCTCGGTTATCAGCCGGTCCCGGAAGCGGCGGCCGAACTTCTCGCCCATGGAAGCATCGCTCATATAGGTGATATGCCCGACCATGCGGGCCACCGACAGGCCCCTGGTGGGCGGCGTGCCGCCGTAGTAGTCGCCGTTGTTCCAGTTGGGATCGGCCATGATGGCCTGGCGGCCGACCTCGTTGAAGGCGATCTGCTGCGGGGAATGCCGGGCCGTAGTGGCAATGGGGATGGCTGAGAGCACGCGTGACGGATAGGCCACCGCCCACTGCAGCGCCTGCATGCCTCCCATCGATCCTCCCGCCACGCTCAGCAGCTTGTCTATGCCCAGTGAGTCTATCAGTTTTTTCTGGGCCTCGACCATGTCCCTGATGGTTATGATGGGAAAATCGAGGCCGTAAGGCCGGCCGGTCTGCGGGTTTTCACTGGAAGGGCCGGTCGACCCTTTACAGCCGCCGATTACGTTGGAACAGATGACGAAGTACTTATCCGTATCGAAAGCCCTGCCCGGGCCTATCATGCCGTCCCACCAGCCGGGCCTGTCGTCGCCCTCATGGTAGCCGGCCGCATGGGCATCGCCCGACAGGGCATGGAAGACCAGTATGGCGTTGCTCCTGTCCGCGTTGAGCCGGCCGTAGGTCTCGTAGGCCAGCGTGAGCGGGCCCAGCTTCTCGCCGGATTCGAGCGCCAGCTCGTCCGGCGGCCGGGCGTATTGTGTTTCCACTATTCCTAAATCTTTTCGTCTCAATCATAGTGTCCACCTCTATCCGCCCTTTGCGGCGGCCTTTAAAGCCTGGCCGATGTCCTCTTTGATATCCTCCACATCTTCCAGGCCGATGGAAAGCCGGATGAAGTCGTCGGTGACGCCGGTCTCAAGGCGCTCGGCCGGCGTTAGCTGCGCATGGGTAGTGGTGGCCGGATGGATGACCAGCGTCTTGGCATCGCCGATATTGGCCAGGTGCGAAAGCAGCTTCACCGAGTGTGATGAACTTCCGGCCCGCCTCCAGCCCGCCTTTGATGCCGAATCCGACCAGCGCGCCGTAGCTGCCGTTGAAGTATTTTTTAGCCAGCTTGTGCGACGGGTGGTCTTCCAGGCCGGGATAGTTGACCCAGGACACCTGGGGCTGCGCTTTCAAGAATTTGGCCACGGCCAGCGCATTCTCGGAATGCTTCTTCTGCCTTAAAGGCAGGGTCTCCAGTCCCTGCAGGAAAAGCCAGGAGTTGAAGGGGCTGACCACGAAGCCGGCATCCCTCAGCCACTGCACCCTGCGCCTTGAAGGTGAAGGCCACATTGCCCAGACCGGCGAAGTTGCCGAAGGCATCCCAGAACTTCAGGCCGTGGTAGCTGGGGTCCGGCTCGGTGAAGCCGGGGAACTTGCCGTTGTTCCAGGCGAAATTGCCGGAATCGACGATGGCGCCGCCGACGGAAGTGCCGTGCCCGCCGACGAACTTGGTGGCCGACAACACCACGATATCGGCGCCGTGCTTGATCGGCTGCACCAGCCCCGTCCCCACCGTATTGTCTATGATGAGGGGGATGCCGGCTTCGTGGGCTATTTTGGCCAGCGCCTCGAAGTCCGGCACGTCCAGCTTGGGATTGCCGATAGCCTCGGCATAGATTGCCCGGGTTTTGCCCGTGATGGCCCTGCGGAATTCCTCCGGTTTGGCCGAGTCGACGAATTTTACGCTCCTGCCCAGCTTGGGAAAGGTATAGTGAAAAAGCTGGTAGGTGCCGCCGTAAAGGTTGTTGGCGGAGACTATCTCGTCGCCGACCTCGGTTATATTCAGGATGGCGAAGGTCTCGGCCGCCTGGCCGGACGAGGTCGCCAGCGCGCTCCTGCCGCCTTCGATAGCGGCGATGCGGCGCTCGAAAACGTCCGTGGTGGGGTTCATCAGCCGGGTGTAGATATTGCCCAGCTCCTTGAGGGCAAACAGGTTGGCGGCATGGTCCGGTGTCCTTGAAAACGTAGGAAGTGGTCTGGTAGATGGGCACGGCGCGTGCGCCGGTGGCCGGGTCGGCGCTCTCCTGCCCTGTATGTAAAGCTATAGTATCCAGTTTATAATCTGACATTTTACTCTCCGTCTAATTTAATTTGGGTAACGGTAGGGACGGGTCTTTAGACCTGTCCGCTTACGGACGCACCTAAAGGTACATCTCTACTTTTGGTGTCTGTAGGGACCGGTCTTTAGACCTGTCCGCTCTTTGCGGGCGCACCTGAAGTACATCTCTACTTTTGTGTCTGTAGGGACTGGTCTTTAGACCTGTCCGCTCTTTGCGGACGCACCTGAAGGTACGCCCCTACAGATAGGTCAGGCGGAGAGCATTGTGCAGGGAACGCGCGTGTCCCCTGCGGAGGGGCGTTCCCTGAGGCTCCTCGGACCGGCAGTTGAATGCTCAAATGCGATAGCCATATTATCTGCTCTGTCCTCTATTATACATTATTCGGTACGGTGAGGTCCTGGAAAAGCCAGGTAGAAAGATAGCGCTCACCCGTATCCGGCAATATCACTACGATCAACTTACCCGCATACTCGGGCCTTTTGGCGACCTGGACGGCCGCCCAGGCCGCAGCTCCGGAGGAGATACCGACCAGTATCCCCTCCTCCCGGGCCAGCCTGCCGGGCCGTGATGCCGGCATTCTCGGCGGAGACCTGCACTATCTCGTCCAGCAGGTCGGTGCGCAGCACCTGGGGTATGAAGCCCGCCCCGATCCCCTGTATCTTGTTGGGGCCGGGTCTGCCGCCGGAAAGTACCGGCGAAGACTCGGGCTCGACGGCGATGGCCTTGAACCCGGGCTTGCGGGCCTTGAGGACCTCGGCGATGCCGGTGAT
This sequence comes from uncultured Chloroflexia bacterium, assembly GCA_963848815.1. Classification (GTDB taxonomy): domain Bacteria; phylum Chloroflexota; class Dehalococcoidia; order GIF9; family UBA5629; genus UBA1162. The sequence goes on along the minus strand of CAWKFY010000033.1, from coordinate 12,923 downwards.
GGTCCCGCCCGTGCCGACCCCGGCCACCACGGCATCGACCTTTCCGCCGGTGTCGCGCCAGATCTCCTCGGCCGTGGTCACCTTATGGATGGCCGGGTTGGCCTCGTTCTTGAACTGCTGCAATAAAAGATAATTCTTGTTTTTGGCCGCCAGCTCTTCGGCCTTGGCCACGGCCGCCGGCATGCCCTGAGCTCCGGGCGTCAGTATAAGCTCTGCCCCGAAGATAGCCAGCAGTTGTCTGCGTTCGAGCGAGACGGAATCGGGCATGGTCAAAATCAGCTTATAGCCGCGTGCTGCTGCCACGAAGGCCAGGCCGATGCCAGTGTTGCCGCTGGTCGGCTCGATGAGCACCGTATCTTTCTTGATGGCGCCCTGCTCTTCGGCTGCCACGATCATAGCCACGCCGATGCGGTCCTTGACGCTGCTGACGGGGTTGAAGGATTCCAGCTTGGCAACCACGGTAGCTTTGGCGCCATTGGTTATCTTGTTGAGGCGCACCAGCGGCGTATTGCCGATCAGCTCCAGAGAATCGTTGGCGATGCCACGCGTCAATTTGGGGATCTCGACGGTCTTGAACTTCACTTTATCTATATTAATTTGCGTTGCCACTTTATCGTCTCCTTAACTATTTGCCCTATTTTTAAATCTGGTAGAGAAGTTCCCTGCCGGGTTCCTTCCCTTTCTGCCTTTCCACCAGGTCCTGAAGGGTGGTGGACTCCAGCACCTTGTGCATGGCCCTGGCAAGGTCGCTCCATATATCACGGGCCGCGCACGAAGGTGCACGTGTACAGACGCAGGGGTTCTCGACACAGTCCACGGGGGTTATGGGCCCTTCCAGCACCTCGATGATCTCGCTCAGCTTAATTTTCTGTGGAGCCCGTGCAAGGGCGATGCCGCCTTTGGGGCCGCGCGTGCTGCTGATCAGGTTGGCAGCGATCAGAGGAGATATGATCTGCTCGAGATAGCGCAACGATATCCCGTTCCTGGCAGAGATGTCCCTCAAAAGCACCGGCCTTTGGCCGTTGTGAAGCGCCAGGTCCAGCATGGCCCTCGTTGCATACCTTCCTTTAGTCGAAATCTTCATCGTATCACCGTTATAATGTCTACTATTTTTATAGACAATGTAAAGATTAACACGGGCGGAAACAGGTTGTCAACCGGCTTCTTGTACGTGTAAAAATTCCAAGCACTCTATTAATTTTAAAGTTTCATTAAATTTGGAATTTCATTGAAATTTAACATTGGGCCACGATTTTACCGGGACGCGGGCACCTTGAAATTTAAATTGAAATGATTATAATAATATAACCGTACTTAATTTATAATTAAAAGGAGGCTATCAATGAACAAGACCTGGGGATGGATCAGCTTCGTACTATTTTGTGTTGGCGTTCTGCTTGCTGTGATCGGAGGACTGATGTTCCCGGAAAACGCGTGGATTGGCACCTCGCTGGGCCTTATCGGCCTTATCATCGGTATTATTCATGTATGCGTTGACAGAGAAGGGAAGGGGTCGGTTATATTGCTGCTGGCCACTATAGCGCTGCTATCCATGACGGCGGCCTTTTCACCGCTGACCTTCTTTGGTTTCGGCAAGCTTGCGGCCGGCGTGCTGGTCAATTTTGCGTCCCTGATGTCGCCCGTAGCCATCATCGCCGCCATTAAGGCTGTGCTGAAGCTCTTCCTCGAACCGCAGGTAAAAATCTAGCTAATCTTATCTCGCGATACTTGAGGCCGGATACCTTGGATGTCCGGCCTCAACAAGTTTTAAACACAAAACCTTAAGTGTTAACCAGATTCTAAAGCTGTCTGGAATCGGGCGCAAATTAAGGCTCGTCCTTACATAGACCTACATAGGAATGTAAATTTATTCCGATAAAAGCGGGATAGCGCTCAGAGCTTCCGTTTTATGGATTGCTTTTTGAAATTTTGAGTTTCCGCACTCTAATTTAAGTAAACCTACGTATATACTTATGGGAAGTTGAGGGCTAGAATTCTGAAGTAAAATTTAACGCGGGAGGTTTAGAAATGGTTAAAACCTGGGGTTGGATCAGCTTCATAGTATTTTGCCTTGGCATCATCCTGGCAGTGATCGGGGGACTATTCATGCCGGAGAGCGCGGTCATTGCAGTCATACTCGTCATTTTCGGCTTCATCATCGGCCTTATACATGTCTCGATCGATAAAGAAGGGCATGGACTGGTTACCCTGCTCCTGGCTACGATAGCCATACTCGCCATGACGGCAGCCTTTTCCCCCGTTACGTTCTTAGGCATAGGCAAAATGGCGGCCAGCATCCTGGTCTATTTTGCCGCCTTAATGGCGCCCGTGGCCCTCATCGCCGCCATAAAAGCGCTGCTCAAGCTCTTCCTCGAACCGCACGTTAAAATCGAGTAATTTCAAATGGGGCAGGTCCAGTAAACCTGCCCCATTAAATTCCAAGTTCTGAAATTATTTTAAATAAAAATTGCTTGGAGCTTGGAATTTATTCGGATATTCCCCCACCCAACACCACATCCCCATCGTAGAAAACGATGGCCTGTCCCCTGGCCGCGCCGATTTGCGGTTCCGAATAGGTTACCTTAACTCTGCCTCCGTCCAGAGGCGAGATCACTGCATCGTATCCGGCGTGCGAGCTGCGTATCCTGGCCCTGACCTGAAGCCTGTCCTTTAACGCCGGTATGGCGATCCAGTTCAATTCCTTAACATTCTGGCCTGCGATATAAAGGTCCTCCCGGAGACCGACTATCACGGCGTTCAGCTCGGGCTTAATATCCGTGATGAAGAGCAGCTCCCGGGAGGCTATCGCCAGTCCTTTACGTTGCCCGATGGTATAGTGCACGATGCCCTTATGCCGGCCCAATGTATTGCCCTGCCTGTCCATTATGGGGCCTGGCTGCGGCTTTTCCTCAAACAGGGCGGTGTAGCTGCCGCAGGTGAAGTTCTGGCTCTCTTGCTTGTGCTCCACATCCAGCTGCAGCTCGACGCAGACCCTGCGAACTTCCTGCTTTAAATGTTCGCCCAGCGGGAAGAGCGCTTGCTTTAATTGCTTCTGCGAAAGGCCATAAAGGAAATAGGACTGGTCCTTTTTCAAATCACGGCCTTTTTTCAGCAGCCGGCGGCCGGATTGGGGGTCCTTGGCGGTCCGCACGTAATGGCCGGTGGCGAAATAATCGAAATCAATCCCCAACCTGGACGCTTTATCGATGAGGGCGCCGAACTTGATGCGCCGGTTGCAGAGCACGCAGGGGTTGGGCGTCCTGCCCTCCAGGTATTCGTGGCAGAAATAGTCCAGCACTTCATCCTTATATTCTTTGGTCAGGTCGATGACATGGAAGGGTATATCCAGCTTACGGGCCACCCGGCGGGCGTCTTCGATATCCTCCTCTTCCTCCGGGCCGTAGCAGCCGTGTTTGCCCTTCCCGGTCACATTTCCACCGGCCCAGATCTTCATGATCACGCCGGTAACCCGGTATCCCTGCTCTTTTAATAAAGCTGCAGCCACGGAGGAATCCACTCCCCCGCTCATACCGACGATGACTTTTTTATCCTTCTCGCTCATATTATTGACTGTCCTGAGCCTTTACACCCCGTAAAAGAATAGCATATAGTATGTTAACCTTTTTAAAAGGACTTAAGATCGATATGTGGAAAATGATCGGCCAGGGCAATAAGGCATTGCAGAAAAAAGAGTCCACTGCGGTCGGCGGCCCACGGCAGACCGGCCTGCAGACCGGAACGGTACAGGACCTGGCTAAGACCGCTCCAGTAACCGGCTACGTATATTTGCTGGTGGACCGCTCGGCCAGCATGAAGAAGGGCAACAAGATCAAACAGGCTCAGAAGGGGGCACTTAAATTCGCTAAGAACGCACTCGAGCAGGGCTATTATACCGGCATGATCCAGTTCGACGACCTTCCCACGCTGGTCTGCGAGCCTGAGAAAAACCTGGCAAATCTCGAAAAGGCCATCTCGACGCTGACCACAGGGAAGAAAACACACATGGCCAAGGCCATAAGGCTGGCGCAAAGCCTGCTCAAAAATCAGAAGGGCATGCGCGTGATGGTGATAGTGACCGACGGGCTGCCCAACGGCGAGGGCGATCCCCAGGCCAGCATCAAGGCCGCCGAGGATGCCCGCAAGGACGGCATCTACATCATCGCCATCGGCACGGACGATGCCAACAGCGAGTTTTTAAAGCACCTGGCCACACGCTTCGATCTGGGCGTCAACATCCCGCGTAACCAGCTTGCCAGCGCCATTATCGATTCTTCGCGCCTGCTGCCCCCTCCGCAGAACAAGCTTCAGAAACGCAGCTAGGAACATTATATTAACAGAACGATTATCTAAGGCACAATTCCGATAATAACAAGAGGCACGGCAGGAACGCCCCTACCTTGACGGACAATGTTATAAAGCTCGCCTTCGTAATATGATACGCCGGAACTCATCTGTGATTGCAGTGCTTTCATAGGCAATACTTCAATTCCAACATCAATCTTATCGCCGATATAAAAAGCCAAGTGCTTTACGAACAGATCATATGCAACAAAGGAATATTTCCCAAATTGAACCTCTAAAGCCACCCTTTCTTTTACAAAATCGGTTTGATTGTAACTATAAATTGGAGTTTCCCCAGCTTTCTCTATTTCTAGTTTTTGATCTTCAATTTTCATGGCCAGAGTTTGTCTTATTAACTTAACATCTTTTGTAACCCAATAGGCGACACGACTTTCATTCCAACCTTCGTGAATAAGCAACGATTTAAATGCGCCATTCATAGCTACGGGGCTATAGAGCAATTTCCCCTTCATCGTTTTCTCTTTAGAAATTTTTATCTTGCACTTTTCAGCATCTATTCGTTTAATTACCTTTTTTATTTCAGTCCATAAGTTCGGTTTGTGCACAAGCAAATATTCGAGTCCATTCAAATGTGAATAAGTCTCAACAATTTTCATCGCTTGCCGCCCTTCGTGTGAGATTTTGTTTTAGCTTTATCCATAAGTCGCATCTGGTTAATATCGATCTTACTCTTCCAAGGAGACTCTGTCAGAGCACTACCGTTCTTTATTGGATCATATATAGGTTGGTTCATCGGACGCGTTTTAAGCGTGCCATTAATCTGTTGCATAATACGTTCGTGTGCTATTTGTCTGTATTCGTAAAGTATCTCCGCCCCCACACCTTTCCTGTTATGACGCATAGCAGCTATGACGGTTGTTCCTGTCCCGAGAAATGGATCTAAAATCCAGTCTTTTTCATTTGACATTGATAGCACCAGCCGTTCAATCAATTCGACTGGAAACTGGCAGGGATGAATAGTTTTTTCAACGTGATTATTCTTAACGTTCGGAATCTGCCACAAATCACCGGGATTTTTCCCTAATGGATTGCATGAGTACTGACCTGTTTTAGGCCCTTTAAAATGTTTTTTACCTGGATATTTTTGTGGAATTCGAACAGGGTCGAGATTAAACACATAATCATCCGATTTAGTAAACCATATAATCGTTTCATACCTGCCAGAAAAACGGTTTGTGCAATGTAGACCATGTTCAAAATTCCATATGATCCGATTTCGCATCCGTAATCCCAGATTAACGAAAATCGGGTACAATACGGAGTCCAATGGTACAATGCTTCCATTTTCTATATAATTTCCGACTTGCCAGCAAATGCTCCCTTGGTTAGAAAGCACCCTATTGCACTCATTAATAACAGATTCCTGCTGCCTCGAGATATTTAGCTAGTTTTATCCGTTTTTCATATTTCTTCCCGATATTGTATGGAGGAGAAGTAACAATCAATTGAATAGAGTTATCAGGTATCTGTTTCATCAATTCCAAACAGCTGCCGGGGAAAATTACGATATCTTTATCTAAAGAGAAATCTGAAGATAACTGGATATTCTTGAACATTGTTGATAATTTCATTATAACAAAATACCAACGGCCAATTGTCCGGGATTTACTTTGAGTATAACAACTACTACCTATTCACCTATTTCCCTTCCTCTTTTTCCTTTGTCCCATCTCCCGCTTTTCTGATCTTCTCCGCCATGGCGGTAAGCTCTTTGTCCACTAAATAGTTGATAGTGCCCTCGGGGTACCGCCCGTCAGGGCCTTTCTCGCCCATGGGCAGGCCGGTGAGTATCTCGATGCCCTCGTCGACGCTGCAGACCGAGTAAATATGGAATTTGCCGGCCTTAACGGCGTCCAGCACCTCATCACGCAGCATCAGGTTGACCACGTTCTGCTGCGGTATGACCACGCCCTGGTCGCCGGTCAGCCCCTTATCTTTGCAGGCCTTGAAGAAACCTTCGATCTTGTAGTTTACGCCCCCGATAGGCTGTACCTCGCCTTTCTGGTTGACCGAGCCGGTCACGGCGATGTTCTGCTTGATCGGCACTCCGCCGATGCTGGATAGCACCGCGTAGAGCTCGGCTGAGGATGCGCTGTCGCCATCCACGCCTTCATAGGACTGCTCGAAGGCCAGGCTGGCCGAAAGCGAAAGCGGCCTTTCCTGCGCATATTTCCAGCCCAGGTAACCGCTCAGTATCAGTACCCCTTTGTCATGCGTGCTGCCGCTCATCTTGGACTCCCGCTCGATATTGATGACGCCGCCGCGACCCAGAAAAGTGCGGGCGGTGATGCGCGATGGCTTGGCGAAGGCGATGTCCCCCAGGACGTAAACGCTCAGGCCATTGACCTGGCCCACAACGCTGCCCTCCACGTCGATCATGATCATGCCACGGTCGATCATCTCCTGCAGGCGCTCCTCCGGCAGGTTATGACGGAAAAGCCTTTCTTCGATGGCCCTCTTCACATGTTTGCCTGAGATATTTTCCACCTTATCCTTGCAGGCCCAGTAGTTGGCCTCCTCCACCAGCTCCTTGACCTGGGCGAAGCGTGTCGACAACTTCTGCTGGTCGGCCACTATCCTGGCCGCATACTCGATGGCCGCGGCCACGCCGGTGGGATCGAAATGCTTAATCCTGCATTGCTCGCAGATGCCGGATATGAAGGCGGCATAATCCCTTATATTCTTGTCGGATATATCGATCTGCGAGTTGAAATCGGCCTTGACCTTGAATATCTCCCAGAATTCCTCGTCCGACATGGAGAGCATCTGGTAGAGATATGAGTCGCCGATGAGGATGATCTTGGTCTTGATGGGCATTGGCTCCGGCCGCATGCCCTGCGGGGCGAAGAGGCCGAACTGCTCGAAGGGGTCCTCCACCCGGACCTCTTTATTCTTGATGGCGCGTTTGAGGGCCTGCCATACACCCATATTGGTGAGCACATCCAGCGCGCCCAGCAGCAGGTAGCCGCCGTTGGCCAGGGACATGGCCCCCGGCTTGAGCATGGTGTGGTCGCTCAAATAACCGCCCAGCAGGAAGCGCCGCTCGATCTTGCCGAACATGTTGCCGAAGTTGGGGTTGGGCTCGACTATAACAGGCGGTCCCTTTACGTCGGTGTTGTCGATAAAGACATTGACCTGGAAGGGCACGAAGGGATTGCGGCCCGAGAACATAGACTGGCTCAGCGTCGCACCCGTGTCGTGGTTGACTGCTTCCTCCGTGTCCTTGAAGATATCCAGGTTATCGAGCGTATAGGTCTTCAGGCCGGCCAGGTATTGTCCCACCTTGGTCTCTTCGGGATAGGCTGTAAAAAGCGGCGCAAAAAGGCGGGATATAGTGAAATCGCCGATATCCTTGTCGGCCTTGTTGATCTTGACCAGCGTACGGTCCCTCACGCCCATGGCCTTTTCAAAGCTGGTCTGCAGCCGTTTTAGCAGCTTGCGGCGCTTGCTCTCCAGCGCTTTGCGGTCCTTGTCACCGAGTGCCAGGTATTCTTTATCCTCCATGGGATGGTCCTGCACCAGCGGCACCAGCGCCGGCCCGGCCTGTGTCATCTGCAGGTAGAAATTCTGCTGGCGCGCCCTTTTCTGAAGATCTTCGAACAGCCTCTGCTGCTCCTTTTGCCCCTCCTCCACCATCTGTTTCTTCTGGTTTTTATAGTCCTCGCTGGAGAAGGCCCGCTTGAGCTCCTCCCTGGTCTTGGTCAGCAGCTCTCCGACCTGTGTCTTAAATGTTTTGGCCGTTCCCTGCGGCAAGTTTATTATTTGCGGACGGTCCGGCTCCTTGAAGTTGTAAAGGTAGCACCAGTCGTCCGGCTTGAAGGCTTCGCCCCTTTCCTCCTTTTCCTTGATGAGCTTCTCGATATAGCTCTTGACCACGCTGGTCTTGCCCGTGCCGCTGAGGCCCGCCACGTAAATGTTGTAGCCCTCTAAATCCATATTCAGGCCGAACTCAATCGAACGGATGGCCCGTTCCTGGCCTATGAATTCGCCCAGCGATGCAAGCTCTTTGGTGCTTTCGAATTGTAAAAGGCTGGGATCGCATTTCCAGGCCAGTTTTTCTACGGGGACCTCATACTTTTCCAGCGACATCAACAACCTCCCGTTTTTATTTAAGCCAAATTATAGCACCGTAAAGTATATGCAATGGAAACGGGGAGAGGTCAATATTTCTGCCAGCCTATCCCTTCGTGCAGCCCGCGGACATAGCCGGCCTGCCCGGCATGGCTGTGGCCGTCGGCCATCATCATGACCAAGAAATGAGCCGAGCGTAGTCAGCGGCGGCAGCCACTTCATTTTTAAGACACGATCGAGGTCTTCGGAGGTCAGGGTATTGAAATAGCCTTTGGAACGCTCAAGCACCGCATGATGGTAGTCGATCAAGGTCGCCGCATCCGGCGATTTAAAGGCGGCCACCATCTCCAGCGTATGCCCGGTGCCGATATCCCCGGGGTCGGCCGGACGGTCAAATTTGGAATGCCAGTTATCCTTGATCCATAGCTGTTCGGCGCGCATGACAAACGAAATAGAGGCGTCCTGCACACGCGTAAGATGCCAGGCCAGCCAGCCGATGCTGTTGCAGTCCGGTCGGGGCTGCCAGTTCAGGTCCTCCGGTTTTAGACCTTCGAGAACATGTTCGAGCTCGGTAAGCACCCGGCCGTAGCCGTCCGATAATAAGTCCCGCCAGTCCATATTAATTTCCTCCTTTCGCTCTTAATCGATAAATGCCGCGTCGACGTCCAGGTAATTAAATCAGAGACCCCGGGTCATCTCCCCCAGAAAGATAGGTTCGTATGAATCGAATTTAATATCTCTCACGCGGCGCATGCCTTCCCACATGATCTTATATCCACGGGTAGCCTTAAGGAAGCCGACCTTTTTCTGCCACCGTTCCATCTCTTCGGCGGTGGCATCCCTGACCGGTCCGGCGGTCCCTGAAAGCCTGGCCCCCGGTGGTATAACGAATTTTCCTTCGACCAGCGCCTTGCCCCAGAAGACTTTATCGGCGTTCACGGCCAGCACCGATATACGCGGATTTCTTGCCAGGTTCTTTGGCAATACAGAAGGGAACTCCTCAAAGAAAAAACCCGTCCCGTCTTCCCTCAAGAAAAGTCCGCCGATGGGGGTTACATGGGGCGACCCATCCTCATTAACCGTGGCTACGGCAAAGTGATAGCAGCTCTTATAGGCCTCGTCGAATACCCTGCATATCGTGTCCCAGCGCTGGCCAATTTCCATTTCTCACCCCTTTGATATTCTGCACTATACAATAACAGAAACCGGCATCCTTTTCGATCTCTTCTTACGCGCTTAAGGCCGGCTCGATTTCGGCGATTTACCTGTCATATCCTGTGCGTCCTAACACGGAGCCTATTGATTTTCCGATACGGAAGGGCATGGACAAGCTATAACTGCTATGCTAACCTAATTACAGAGGAGGCGGATCATGATGAGATTTTGGGTCCTTGTATCAATTCTTCTATTGTTAATCCCAAGTTGTATCACTATCCCGGCAGGCACTTTCGGTGGGCTGACTGGATCGCCAACCATCACGTCCTTTAGCGCCAACCCCACCAGCATTACCCCCGGTGGTGTCGCAACACTTACCTGGAGCGTTAGCGGCGCCACATCCGTCAGCATCGACCAGGGTATAGGCAATGTGGCCATCAGCGGGACAAGGGCGGTCTCGCCTTCGGCCAACACCGTTTACACTCTGACTGCCGGCAACGGCGCGACCAGCGCCACGGCCACCACATCCGTATTTGTTACAGGTTCTTCCAGCGGTACTGCTGCACCTTCAGGCTCAGGGCTACCCACTATTAACAGCTTCGTCACCAGCCCGCCCATAGTTTCCGAAGGCGGCTCTTCCACCCTTAGCTGGAACGTATCCAATGCCACTTCTATCACTATCGGCCCGGGTATCGGCCCAGTAGCCTCGTCGGGCAGCTTGCCGATAACGCCCAGCACCTCGATGAATTACACGCTTACGGCGGCCAATGCGGCAGGGAACGCTACGGCTTCTACTACGGTACTGGTTCAAATGAGCTCAGCCGTTCCACCACCCATTGTACTATCGTTTGCTGCCAGTCCGGCCGGCATAGTTTCGGGCGGTTCCTCCACCCTGACCTGGAATATTTACGGCGCAACTTCGGTATCAATAGACCCTGGCATAGGCAATGTCGGCCCCTCCGGCTCGACCACCGTGCATCCGGGCGCCAGCACCACTTATACACTTACGGCAACCAATTCCGCAGGCAATGTAACAGCCACCACGGACGTCAATGTGCTGATGCTGCCGCAACTGCCTGTTATCCAGTATTTCACGGCCAACCCGGCTACGATCGTCAAAGGCTCTTCTTCCACACTTGCCTGGCAGACCACCGGGGCCACGCAGGTCCTTTTGAATGGCTCCGCGGTATCCACTAGCGGCGCCATGGTTGTATCACCCTCAGCCACCCAAAACTATACCCTGGCTGTCTCCAATGCATTTGGGAACGGCTACAAAACTATCTCGGTGACCGTGTTGATAATTAACCCCAACCTGTTTAAACAATTGATAGTCCCCCTGGGTCCCTGATCTCGAAGCCTTGCAGCGTTAGTCCGGTCTCTTTTCAGCGAGCCCGCCGCTCATTCCAGCGATGGGCTCGCTATGTTTAAATCTAACCTTATAAAGCCATTTAAACAGGATCACGGCCAATGACGCCGGCGCCAGGCCAAGTCTAAAAGTTGAAATGTCAGGCGCTTAAATCATATAGTTATAGCATTATGAAAAAGAAATGGTTGGCGTTGGCCGTCTTAACGGTTCTTATCGTCTGCATAGGGCCTGGCTGCGGCAGTTCATCTTCGGGCAGCTCGTCATCTTTGGCCATATCCAGTTTCGATGTTAATCCCTCCAGTATTACAGTCGGGCAGACCGCCACTCTAAGCTGGGCGGTAACAGGAGCCAAGACCGTCAGCATCGACCAGGGTATAGGGTCGGTGGCCCCCAGCGGTACAAAAACCGTCACACCTCTTTCGACCATGACGTACACGCTAACGGCCAGCGACGGCACCAACAGCAGCAAGGTAACGGTAAATATAACGGTCAAGCCGGCTTCTGCCGCATCTCCGGGACAGGCCAATACCGCCACTTCGGCCAGCCTACCCGGCGGCCCTGTTATAAATAGCTTCACGGCAAGTCCGGCCATCATCGACCCCGGAGGAAACTCGATACTGCAGTGGAGCACGTCCGGCGCCACTTCGGTCAGCATAAGCCCTGTAATCGGAGGAGTGGATCCGCTGGGCACCATTGAGGTAACGCCCACAACATCCACGGCCTATACCCTGACAGCCACCAATGCCATGGGTTCCATCTCCAGTACCCTCAGAGTTATGGTGCCGGCCTACATGTCAACCATGCTGCCCGTCATACTTAATTTTTCCGCACAGCCGCCGGTCATAACTGAAAATGACACGACCACTTTATACTGGTCCGTATATCAAGCTAACACTGTTAACATAGACCCCAATTTGGAATACATACCCGGAGTGACCGAAAATGTCAGCAGGACCGTCGCGCCCACCGGCACAGCCCCCGTTTCCCCGGACGATAACCTGACTTATACGCTCACGGCAACCAACTGGTATGGAACCACCACTGCTTCAGTGGATGTAACCGTCTGGAGGACGATCGTCATGCCCGTTAGAGGAAAACCCATATGGGTCGAGAATACCACGGCTCTGGCAGCCAGCGTGATGCCGGTGATAACCTGGTTTTCCATCGAACCCGCCACCATCATAAACGGCAACACCAGTGTGATCAACTGGAAAACCCAAAATGCCACCAAGGTACAGCTCAACGGCGAGATAGTTTCTCCAGAGGGCAGCAAGATTATCAACGACTCATCCGGCCAGGCAGATTCCATGTCGACGGTTTACACTCTCAGAGCCAGCAATAGCTACGGGGTCTATTCGGTGTCGAAAACGCTGACCGTCCTTGGATATTTAAAGGACTGGTTCACCCCTCTGACGGCAAATTAGTTGGATTAAAATCACATCACTGTGAAAGGAGATAGTTATTTATGGCTCAGGCATCCGAGATCATCCGCAACGTGTTTTTCGCTCTGGAACTAATTGTCTGGGTTGGTGCGACAATCCTGGCGATAAAGATGGTACGCAGTACTAATACCAGTGCCGACCGCATCTTTCTGATCGGCGTTGCACTGGTGCTTTTCGACCTTTTTATCATGGTGCTGACCTGGATAGCCGTCTCAGACCAGGTCTTAAACTGGATGATGACTGCTAAGTTAATCACCGGGGTGGATGAAATAGTGCCTGCTCTACTTGGAATCAATATACTTAGAAACTGCGCCTATGTGGCAGGCATCTTTCTGATAGTCTGGGCTTTCTGGCTCAAATACAAAGCAAAGGCATAAATATCCAATCTCCCCAAATTTGATTTAAAGATCCATATTCTTTAAATAACTGTAGGAAGCGATTGGGGGAGATTTAAATCAGATGAGCAGGAAGAATGCTAATCTACGTTATATCTATGTTTGGCCTACAGTCAATCATTCTTAATAGTG
>CAWKFY010000032.1:0-17473 GCA_963848815.1 uncultured Chloroflexia bacterium | reverse complement strand
GTGCAAACATTGTATTAGGGTTCCAACGGGTTGGGATAGAAAAAAGTCTCAGCTCCAGAGAGCTATATAGTAGTCTCTTTTTTGGCGATGAATACGAATCGCTAAAGGAGTATGTGTAAAATTGATTAAATGCGACCTGCATGTGCATAGCCGTCATTCCGGAAAACCCACCAACTGGCTGGCCAAACAGTATAAGATCCCTGAATCTTATACGCTCCCCGTTAATATCTACCTGAGCGCCAAAAGCAAGGGAATGACGCATGTCACCATAACCGACCATGATACCATCGACGGAAGCCTGGAGATTGCGCACTTATCCAACACTTTTATTTCCTGTGAGGTAACCGCCAGGTTTCCTGAGGACCAGTGCAAAATCCACATCCTCACGTACAATATCACCGAGCAGCAATTCGAAGAAATAAGTGCGCTAAGAAAAAATATATATGAACTGGCTCAGTACTTGGATAAGAACAGTATATGGCATGCTATCGCACATCCTTTATATTCGATCAACAATAAATTGACACAGGACCATTTCGAGCAATTGCTGGTCATGTTTGACCTCTTTGAACTCAATGGTTTTCGCAGCAAGCCTGTAAACGATAAACTGAGGTCTATCCTGAGAGGCGTGTCATCGCAAAAATTGGAGGAGATCGCCGAAAAACACCATATATCCAATCCGAAACTGATTCCGCAAAACAAAGCCTTCACCAGCGGTTCCGATGATCACAGCGGGCTGTATATTGCCAGAAGCTACACGTCTAATCCTTCAGACACACTGGAAAGCTTTTTCACAAATTCCCGGAAGAACAAGCCTGTCACGGTGGAAGCGGAACCCATAGACCTGGGATACTCGGTGTACTCCATTATTTATCAATCGGTGGAATGCCGCCTGGACATCGATAAATACTTACAAATGGATGATGCATTAAAAAGCATCTCAACTTTCATGACAATGAGAGGCCCCCGAAATGTTGCCCCGCTTGGCCATGGGGAGGCAAGTAAATCGAGGCATGGTGAGGCCAGGCGGGGCAATGTCGAATCCCAGTTAAAGCGTATCTTCCGCGGAATTAAGATTTCCAGTGATGACCTTTCTTTGGAAAATGCCAGCTCGCAGTGGTTTGGGCTTATCTCCAGGGCCATGGACGAAAGCGTGAAAGACCTGCTTGAATACATGGTAGAGCAGCTTAAGAAAGGCAATATATTCAATATTTTCAGGGCGGTCGGCTCCCTGTCCGCCCTCTATTTCTTGTGCATTCCTTACTATATAAGCTACCGCATATTCCAGGATACCAGGATGTTTGCCGAGAAGCTGGATACCGTTGGCGCGCCGGTCCACGTGCCGAAAGTAGCCCATTTCACCGATACATACCGTGAAGTAAACGGCGTAGCCATTACTCTGCGGCAGATGATGAGGTGTGCACAGAGACTGGAGCTCGATTATGAATTCGTCACCTGTGACGATAATGAAAGCGCGCAAGGTGAAAAAGTATTCAAGCCTGTTAAAACGTTTGACCTTCCCGAATATCCCGAGTTGAAACTGGCAGTCCCTCCTTTTTTAGAGGTGCTGGACTATGTTTATAAAGAAAATTTTACTCATATCCATTCTGCAACTCCGGGGCCGGTAGGACTGGCCGGGCTACTCATCGCCAAATTAATGAAGAAACCTTTCTTCGCCACCTACCATACCGCTGTTCCACAGTACGTAGGAAGACTCACCAACGATAAATTAATGGAAGACCTTGCTTGGAAATACATAAGCTGGTTTTACAGTATGGCCGATACGGTATTTGTACCTTCGCAGAGTTTCATTGCCGAATTAGTGGAGAACGGCATCAGCAAAGAGAAGATAGCCCTTATGCCCAGGGGCATCGATATCGAGAAGTTCTCTTTCAAGAATGGCAACGGTCATCATGACGGATTCCGGTTACTGTATGTCGGCAGGATTTCCAGGGAGAAAAACGTGCACATACTTGCTGAAGCCTTCAAACTGCTGAACCGCTCCGATACCAGCCTCACATTTGTGGGCGACGGACCGTTTCGGGGCGAGCTCGAAGAGTCACTTCAGGGATTCAATGTAGAGTTTCCGGGATATTTGACCGGCGACACGCTGGTCAAGTCCTATCATAATTCCGACCTGTTTGTCTTTCCCTCGACGACCGATACCTTTGGAAACGTCATCCTGGAAGCGCACGCATGCGGCGTACCGACAATTACAACCGACGCAGGCGGCCCATGTGAAAACGTCGTTGATGGTGAAACCGGCCTCGTTGTTAAAGGCGATGATGTCCACGCGCTTAAAGCCGGCATCGAGCTGTTACTGAATAAGGAGAAACTCGAAGCAATGGGAAAACGTGCGCGACAGATGGTTGAACATCGCTCCTTCGAGGACGCTTTCATTAAATTCTGGGGTTACTATAGCGACGGAAATCACAAAGGATAGCCATATGAACGTATTTAATCAAAATTTAACACAAGTTTATTATTCCCTTAATTGTATTCGGCATACCAGGTGCTAGAATGATAGTGAAATGATGTGTTTTGATTTACATGTACACGCGATGCTTTCACGTGCCATCCCCTTTAAACTGGCAGATATAAGAACCATGGTGGCCCAGGCCAAACGCAGAGGCCTGGACGGTTTTGCTTTAACCGAGCATATTAACGCTCCAGGCTATTGGAAGACTTATGAATTAATGAAAGAAACATATCCATACAAGGACGGGTTCTACCAAGTGGAGCCCGATTTTTTTATCATCAATGGCGCTGAAATATCCTTGATGCATGGCGGTGACCTGATTGCATTGGGTGAACCGGCTGCTATACGAAAAATTGACGGTAAGCTGGGTCTGAACAAGGGATACAGACCCCCTTTGCCTGAAATAGTAAAAGCTGCCGGCCAGGATATCATGTTGATCGGCGCCCATCCTTTCCGTCCTATGGGAGGCTTATTGAAATTTGATCGTGCATATCTAAGGCGGCTTACTGCTTTTGAAATGAACGGTAAAGATTATGCCATGGAAGCTGAGATAAGAAAGGTTGCCGCCGATTTTGGGCTTCCACTGGTAGGGGGAAGCGATGCGCATTACTGGCCGCAGATTGGCATCAGCTCGACCGTCCTGACAATCGACCAGCCGGATATCCCGGCAATCAAAAAAAGCATTACGGAAGGGGCGGTAGAGGTCCGGCGGATAAAAAATGCTGCCAGGATAGTTGAGATGTGCAATGCGTACAAAAGACGTATAAAAGAAGAGCTTGGACTTCCGCGAAGTGCCAATAAAGTAAGACAACTGAGCCTAAATCTATTATAAGGAGACGTATCGTGAGCGAAAAGGATGAGTTTGAGTATTCTGAAAAAATGACCAGCGATGAAATCGCAGATTTCCTCCTGGCGTTATCCACCGGGGTACGTGACAAGAAACTCAAGTTGAGCGGCAAAGGCAGGTCGTTGACTCTGCTTCCGGCCGATGTACTTAAACTTGAAGTGAAGGCAGAGGGAAAGGACGGCAAAGGCGCTATTGAAATCGAGATGTCATGGAAGGACAAATATGTTGCCTCGTCTGAAAAGCTGGAAGTGAGCTATGCGCTCGAGGAAGAGGCTAAGAAGCCGGCAAAATAGCGCATGCTCTCCGACTATGGCACGTCCACAATATACCCTGAGACCCCGTAGTTTTACATAGTAGAATGCCTGATCTGGATTTGCAGAGTATTCGTGAAAGCCTGATGAAAATGGGCCGACTCGGGTCGAAGCAAGTCCAGGCGGCTATGCGCGCTTTCGAACAAGTCGACCTGGCGGCCAGTGATCGCATTGTTGAGGGCGACAATGTATTCGATGCACTGAATTTGTCCATTGAAGAAAAGTCCTACCAGTTCGACTTTACGGCTGCAACGCCAGAAGAGAAGCGCTTTATCAGGTCGGCCGTCAAGGTCAGTTCCAACCTCGAACACATAGGTGATGCCGCCTGTCATATAGCCAGGCGGGTTCAGATCATGCAGCACGATCGGACCGAGCAGATCACCTTTGACATTGGAGATATGGAGGCAATCGCCCTGGCAGCCATACGTGAATCTTTGGACGCCTATTTAAACAAAGATATTAAACTGGCCGAAAAGGCATGCCTCCGTGAGCCCCAATTGGATGCCATCTACCGCGTGAAAATTGAGGAGCTTAAAAAAAGGATGGAATTAGACCCGAAGCATGTTGGCAGTTTGCTCAACTGGTACTCCGTCATCAAATATCTGGAGAAGATATGCGATAACACTCTTAATATCGGAGAGCTGGCAATTTTCCTCGTGAACGGGCGGCGCCTCAAATTTGCCCAGTATCAGCAGCTTGACAGGCTGGAGTTGCCCGGTCTGGCTGCCGGCAGCAATTTCAACCCGTATTATGATGGAATTAGCGGCGCCCTGGTGGCCCGCGTTGAGAATGGAAGAGAGACCCTGGTGGTCAAGACAGGCAGTAAAAAGAAAATAGACGCTGAAGCCGCCAAACTAAACGATTGGCAAAATATCTTTCCATCTCTTACACCCAGAGTTATTTCGACTATTGTTCAGGGTGATAGGGAAACACTGCTGCGTGAATTTGTGGCGGGAGACCAGCTATCCGAATTCTATTTTTCGGACAAAAGCCCTGATGAAAAGGAAAAGGTTACCAGGACGCTGATCCAAATAATGTTCCAGCTCTGGGACCTCACTTTGAAGCAAGAGATACCCGGCACTGACTACACGGCCCAGATACGAAGCCGCCTCGGTGAGGTGTATGCTATGCATCCGTATCTGGAATATTATGCTAATCAGGAGAACCTTGACAGCTTGCTCGAGAAGACCGAGCGGCTGGAGGTGAGGCTGAGGCCACCTTTCTCGGTCTGGCTGCACGGTGATTTCAATATCAATAATGTCATCTACCATGAAGGGCAAATTAAATTCATCGACGTACACCGCTCGAGCTACGGTGATTACATGTGTGATATCGGTGTATTTATGCTCTCCACAATTCGTAATGCTCCAAAAATTGGGCCTATCTTGAAGGATTTGGAAGAGGTCCGTGAAATTATGAAAAACAGCGTTGCAAGCTTCGCGGCAGACCATGGCGATAGAGCCTGGGAATCAAGATTACAAATAAGCCTGGCCCGTTCTTATATGACATCTTCCAGGGTGATAATAGATGAAAGCCAGGCGCGCTGGCTGTTCGAGACCGGTCTTAATCTGCTCAAATCGGAGGTAAACCAATGAAAATATGGGTTGCCGGCATCCCTGGGGGTTGGTCAAGCGAGAAAATGGTGACTGCTTTCAAAAAGATCAAGGTTGACTGTCAGCTTTTCTCCTTATCCGAGTGCCTGTTTAATCTGACAAGCGGCGAAGTTTCCTGGAGGGGACACGACCTGTCAAAAGTGGACGGAATAGTTGTCCGTAAGATGGGAGATCCGGCGGACCCGCTTACCCCGTTCAGGGTCAACTTACTGCATCAACTTTCGTCCCTCGGAGTAAAAATTTTCAGCCCGCCAAAGTTCATCGAAGACGTGAACGACCGGTACAAGATGACCCGCCTGCTGAGGCGTGGTGGCATCCCTATGCCGGATACAATCGTCACGGAGTCTTTCGATCTGGCATGTGATACGGTGGACAGATGGGGGAAAGCGGTGATTAAGCCCGTTTTTACCTCCAAGGGGCGCAATATGTTGATGCTTGACCGGGAAGGGCCTTACCGCCTCAACCTGAAACACTGGCAGGCCAAGGGACTTTCACCTTTTTACCTGCAGCGCTTCATACCGACCATGTACGACATAGGCGTGGCCGTGCTGGGGAAACAAATTCTGGGCTCTTTTCGCAGGGTTGGCTCTGTGGAATCCTGGCAGACGACCATTCGCACGGGAGGACACTACGAGCCCTTCAAGGAGGACTCAAAAATAGTCGACATCGTGAGCAAGATCATCGATTTAATGGAGTTCGACTATACGGTAATCGATTTCGTCCCGACCGGCCCGGACTATCTCGTTTACGAAGTCAGCGCCTTCGGTGGGTTTTCCGGGTTGTGGGAATGTGGCATAGATGCACCGTCAATTTTTGCAAAATACGTTTTAATGAGCCTTGGGACGCCCCGTAAAAGAAGTGCGCGAGTTAGATGAAGTCCTGGCAAAACATACAGCCCGTATTGACGTATCAATACGTTTCTTAGATATTCCTTTTCTTATTAAGACCGATAGTGAAGAGCTGGCGCTGAAATTGCGCAGCTACTTCGATGTATGGTTGTCCGAAGATGGGAGCGCCGACAGCCACATCATATATGCGTTTCAGGGCGATGGCGTATATACAACGGATAAGTTGCAGGATGTCATAAGGCGTGAAGGAAAGAACATCAAGGAAGCTTATTACGACAGCGACGACGGGCGTGTAGTCTTAAAAAAAAGGACCGGGGCAACCCTGTATATAAAAGGCAGAGAGCGTTATGTGGTAGGTAATCTGATTTTGCATCTGCATCAGTTAGTTAATGTGATCGACGAAGTGTACGAAGAGGACTTCATGGACAGGGGATATGTGCTTTTCCATGCGTCTGCCGTGGCTGACAGGGAAGGCCACGGTATTTTATTGACCTCAGCTTCTGGAGTCGGAAAGAGCACCCTGGCGCTGGCACTCGTGGAGCAGGGTTTCCGGTTCCTCAGCAACGACCGGGTGCTTGCCAGGTTTGAGGATGACAATGTCCACCTTATCGGAGTGCCGAAGAAACCAAGGGTAAACCCGGGCACCATCCTTGCACTGGCGAGCCTGAACCATATTATTCCTAACGAAGAGCGTCTATTGTACGGTTCTATGGGCGAAAATGAATTGTGGCAACTCGAGCATAAGTATGATGCCGACGTCGATGCAATCTATGGGAAAGGCACTTTCACATTGGAAGCCATGTTGTCTTCTATATATGTTCTAAATTGGAAACTGGGCCAGGCCGGCCCTAAATTGGAGATTCCACCTGTGGATGACGCGGTGGATATGATAAGGCCACAGGTCTTGAGCCTGGACCTGCGGCGCAGGCAGGCTGTCAACCCTTCTGAAGCGGAGGAACAGCTGAAGTCGATATGCCGCGTGGTACCTATCTTCAATGTCAAAGGTGGAGTGAATATCGCTGAGCTGACGGCTTTAATAAAAAAAAGACAGGGGCTTGAATATGGACCTCAATGAACGGCCAATTACCGTAATACAGTTGCCGGGAAAACGGGGCATCAACCCGCACATTTTCAGAATGTATGACATCCGCGGCAGCGTGGAAAATGATATTACCCCCGACTTCGTCTATCAGGCGGGCGCCGCTTTCGGCACATATTTAAGGCAGCTTTATAACGTCATGCCCCGGTTGGTAGTAGGAAGGGATAATCGTGCGTCGTCTTCTGCGCTGCACTATGCAATATGCCAGGGGCTACTTGAAAGCGGCTGCGATGTGGTTGATATT
This sequence comes from uncultured Chloroflexia bacterium, assembly GCA_963848815.1. GTDB lineage: Bacteria > Chloroflexota > Dehalococcoidia > GIF9 > UBA5629 > UBA1162. Next base: position 10,032 of record CAWKFY010000032.1, on the reverse strand, counting down.
GGCCTTAGCACAACCCCACTTCTTTGTTACGCCATTATCGACTGGCATATGGACGGCGGTATTAACATAACCGGCAGCCACAATCCTCCAACTCAGAACGGCGTTAAGTTGGAAGCCAGGAATGCCTACCCTGTGGCCGAACACGATATCCAATACATACGGAAGATGGTAGAGAACCACTTGTTTTTCCGCGGCCAGGGCAAGAAATCCACCGGCTAATCCCACAAAAGACTATTTTACCAGAATACAGCAAATCGTCCGGCTGGAGAAGCCGCTGAAAGTTGTTGTCGATGCGGGCAACGGCGTGACGGGCCTGTTTGCCCCACAATTGCTGGAGATGATGGGATGCGAAGTGATTCCCTTGTATTGTGACCTCGATGAACGGTTCCCCAACCACTGGCCCAATCCGGAGGACCGCGAGAATATGCGGGAACTGCAAAAAGCAGTGGTTAAAGACCAGGCCGATATTGGCCTTGCTTTTGACGGCGACGGAGACCGGCTGGGTGTCGTTGATAACCGGGGACAACTATTCGACACTGATTCGATGATCATATTACTGGCCAGGGACCTGCTCAGCAGAAGGCCGGGTGAGCGAATTCTTATAGATATTAAATCTTCGCAGAATGTGATGGATGATATATATAAACACGGGGGCAAACCCATTATGTGGAAGACGGGGCATTCTCTTATACGCAGGAAAATGCTTGATGAAGGCATTCTTCTAGCCGGTGAGTTCAGCGGCCACATCTTCCCAGCCGAAGATTACTATCCGATCAGTGATGCTTTATTAGCATCATTGCGAATCTTACAAATATTATCAAGCAATGATACCCCCCTCTCCGAATTATTGACCGGCCTGAAGCGTTTATATTCAACCGGACTGGTCGAACTCGACTGCCCCGATAACTATAAATTTGAAGTTGTAGAAAGCATAAAAAAATCGCTGGTCCGCCATTATGATGTAATTACAGTGGATGGGGTCCGCATTTCATTTGCACACGGGTGGGCTTTGATCCGTGCTTCAAATACTTCCGAGTCGATAACACTCAGGTTCGAGGCCGATTCCGAGAGCGGCCTGGAAGAAATACAGGCAATAGTCTATCACCGTCTTAAGGAATATCCATTCTTCTCTAAGGTCACTACTTCAAAGGCGATATGAAGGAATAACCGTTAAGGCCCTCTCGTCAGACCGGGTTGGCCTGTTATCTTACAAGTTTTCTAAACTTATCTGGCAACCCGGCACGCTTCCCGCGACTAATCACGGCTCGTACTTATAGCCATACCCCCGCACCGTCACTATGTGCGCCGGACTTTCGACATCGGATTCAAGTTTCTGCCTGAGCCAGTGGACATGTACGTCAACGGTCCTGGCATTGCCAATATAGTCGTAGCCCCATACCTTGCCCAATATGTGTTCCCTGGTGATTACCTTGGCAGGATTACTCATCAATAAGGTCAGCAGCTCGAATTCTTTGGGATTGAGCTCCACGGCCTCGTCTCCACGAAATACTAAATGCCGTGTTATATCTATTCTTATATCGCTTCCACCCAGATACTGTGCAACTTCATTCTCTGCTTTGGGACCTGCCTCCGGTTCGGGTATCGTGCGTCGCAATACAGCTTTAATTCGGGCCAGCAATTCCCGCATACTGAATGGCTTAGTTAAATAATCATCGGCACCCATCTCCAACCCCACGATCTTATCAATCTCATCCGCCTTCGCCGTCAACATAATGACCGGTGCTCTCATTTCACTGCGGATAATCTTGCATACCTCCAACCCGCTCAACAGGGGCAACAATATGTCCAGCAATACCAGTGAAGGGTTGTTGGCCCTGCATATCTCAACCGCTTGTCTGCCATCGGCAGCCTCGAGCACCCTGTACCCCTCTTTGCTTAGGTTATAGATCAATACCTCGCGTAAAGTATTGTCATCCTCAACTACGAGGATACTAATTTCGGCCATATGAAAACTTCTTTGCTGTCAGACAAAATCGCCGTATTGCCAAGAGCGCATTATCTTTGTACGTAAATTCAATTAAGCCAATGATTACAATTTGACCTTATATTTTGGGACTTATCCCTTATGTCTAATATTCTGACAGTGCAAGATTATGATTATGTTAAGGCTAGTTTAAAATTTTGTGAAATTACGGGCTTAGTCATGTCGCTGGGAATCATAATGAGGTAGAATCAAAAGCTGTGGAAATAGCTAGCGGCAGCGTGTATGTGAAGGCGGGTCTTGAGAAGGCGAAGGCAGCTCTGCTGGTGGCGATCGGCGGGATGGTGGGCGGGCGGAAGGTGGTCCTGGCAGTGGAGCCAGGTTACCGGGCATCTACCGAGAGTTGGCGGAAGTGCTGCGAGACCTGAAGCAACGGGGCATGAACTGTCCAAGGCTGGTCATTGGAGGTGGCAACCTCGGCATGTGGGGCGCTCCGAGCAACGTTTACCCGGAGGCGCTGGAGTAACGGTGCTGGAACCACAAGGTAGTAAATGTACTGGACAAGCTGCCGAAGAAAGCGCAGGGTCAAGCCAGGCGAGACCTGCAGGACATCATCTACTCGATGTTGCCTGACATTTATACACCTATTGACAAGACCTCAGGTGGAATTGTCACTGGATTTTATGAAACAAAAACGTCTCTTCCTTCCCAGTATTTCTTCCGCAGATCTTTCTTCAGCATCTTGCCGATTAGACTTCGGGGAATGGATTCGATGTAATCAACGGATTTAGGTACTTTAAATCCCGCAAGTCGTTCTTTACAAAAGCTGATCACTTCTTCCTCACTGACAGAACATCCTTTTTTCAGAACAATGACGGCTTTGACCAATTCGCCCCATTTTTTATCGGGAACTCCAATAACGCCGACGTCTGCTATACCTTCCAGCTGTAGAATAATACCCTCGATTTCGGCTGGGTATATGTTCGTGCCACCACTGACAATCATGTCTTTGGCACGATCAACGAGATAGAAATAGCCGTTATTGTCCATACGAGCCATATCACCGACAGTTGCCCATTCAGAGTCGAGGAAAGCTTCCCGGGTTCCATCTTCGTTGTACCAGTAGCCGTCAAGGATTTGCGGTGTGCGGCAGTATAGTAGCCCCACCTCACCCGCTTCAACTTCTTTGCTGTCCTTTGACACAACTTTCATTTCCACATCAAACATTGGTTTGCCGACGCTGTTTGCTTTCCCCTTGTTTAACCATTCATCTGCTGATATCAGAGCTACAAATCCGAGTTCAGAGGCTCCCAGCATATTGTATATTTCGGACGTTTTAAAATTTGAGACCATTTTCTGGAAGATCGACGTATGCATGGGAGCGCCGCACGCTACAACGACCCTGATGGAGGAAAGGTCATACTTGGCCACTACTTCCTTTGGCAGGGACAACATCCAGTCATACATGATCGGTACCATGAAGATAAAAGTTGGACGATAGGTATCAATAAGCCTCAGGGTGTCTTCCGGTATAAACGCTGGCGCAATAAAAAGTGTACCTCCGGTCAGCAAGGTGCTGAAAATATATCCGGCGGTCGCTGCTGCATACATCGGAGCGACCACCAAAAAAGTATCGTTATTTTTCAGGCCCAATGCCAAACTGGTGGAAACGGCCACATTGTAATTACTATACATGCTTCTGGCCGCCCCTTTCGGCCTGCCGGTAGTACCGGATGTATAGAAAAGCGATTGTATATCGTCCGGCAATACTTCGATCTCCGGCTCTGTTTCGCTGCCACCTTTTAAAAATTCCTCATAATTCAAGACGTCCTTGGAGGATGAACCAATAGCGACAATATGCCGAATGGTTGGCAATTTCTCTTTTATGCTCGATAAGGTGGGTAGAAGATCATCATGTACAAATACGATTGATGCACGGCAATCATTGATCTGAAAGGCGATTTCGTCACCTTTCAGGCGATAATTCCCGAGCGTAACAGGTGCACCTATCATCTGGGTAGCGATTTGGATTTCTACACACTCAGGACAATTCGGCATATAGGTAATGATCAAATCACCTTTCTTGACGCCCTGTGTCTGCAATGCGTTGGCAAGTTTTATGGCACGCTGCCAAAGCTCACGATAAGTTAAAGAGCTTTTTTCGGTTCTTACCGCCAAGTTGTTCGGATTTTTTCGAACATGTCCCCGGATTGTGTTGATTCCATTGCTTGTTACGACCTTTTTTCCCGGCTGGCGCCCGACAAAATTCATAATTTCGCCCTCCGACTTCTTTGATATTGTTTTTCATTATATCACGGTCATTGATAATGTTCAATGACCGTGTTCAACGAATTATAAATATATTGCAGTCAGGATAAGAAGGATAGCTGATCTAAAATATTGAGGTTAATTAAAGGACGATCAAAGGTATTTTTGCCTATCCTTGTTTTCTATTAAACTTCCACTCTGGGAAGACTATTTTCCGGAAACACCGGTCCATTGCCGCCTCAACATCGTATTCACCTTTATTCAAGCACCAATCGTATAACACACCTCTCGCAATGGCCATCATGTAATGCGCGTACTCTTCTACCCGTATTTCCGTATCTATGACGCCCTGTTCCTGTAATGCGACGATGGAATCATGAATCGTTTTGAAAAAGGGCCTTGTTTTACTGGTCCACAATCCGGTAACAGCGTCCAGTTGTCCCTTATATATTTGTTTGGTGTAATCCATTCCTGCCTGGTTGGCACGCCTGGCCATGAAATTAACAGTAAAAAGAAGTCTCTCCATGTGCGATGTTTTAACATCCAAATCCATTAGTTCTTTATCGAAATCAGAGTCAATGATCTTGTAAGTTTCAATAACTAAATCAGATTTGGATTTGAAGTAATGGTAAAAGAGCCCCTTGGAAACTCCGGCTTTCCTACTAATTTCTTCCAAGGTCACATTATCGAAACCTCTTTTAATAATAAGCTGAGACGCCACATCGAAAATGCGTGTTCTTGTTGCCTGCGCCTGTTGACTACGCCTATTAAGCTTGCCTTTCGCCACTATCAATCTCTTCTTATCACTAATTGGTCTAGTTTCAGGCATACAAATCAGGATATTTTGTACTCTTGCGGGGTCTAGATTTTCCCGCATGGTGTTAATATATTTTATACGCGTTACCTATCTAATACCAGGAGATTGATTCCATCCCATAGCCAGCCCGGCGGCAGACCAAATTGGCTGGGAATCATGCAGCAATACAACCAAATATAACCCTCATACACTATCATGCAATTTATTATTCCCGTAGTGTCATATATGAGGCTTATTTTTTGCTAGGATTGAGATTTTCAACTGATGTAGCCATAGCCCTGCGGCCGGTCTATGCCCATCTCTTTTTTGAGACCCGGGTAAAGGAGATATTGTGCAAGCCCCACTTCTAGGCTGCATATTCTCTACTTAAGGACTTCTTTCAACGCCTTTGCCGCTGTATAGACACAGCCGACACCGCAGATATAATGAGCTACCTGCAGCGCCTCCGCTATCTCTTCCCTGGTTGCTCCGGCTTGCATGGCCTGACTCGCCAGAGACTTAACGCCATCCGATGCACCGTGCACGGCATCCAGCACCATGGCAATCAGCAGCTTTATTTTCCTGGGCAGCGCGCCGTCGGCCAACGCTTGCTTCTGGTTGTCTGTTATCCGCGCCAGGAGTTTCGGGTCCAGTTCCTCATAAATCTTTAAAGGATGCTCAGGCATATCAACGCCTCCTGTTTGAATATTATGTCCGCCCATCTACACTAAGTAATTTTACTATCCCTTCAAAGAAGGAAACCAGACGCAAGGGCCGCAGGAATTGGTACAGGAATGCCCGCTGCCGCTGTGTCCCCAGTTATGCAAAAATATCAGGCTGGTGTTGTCCGCTGCCTCTGCACTAACGGGAATCGCTTCGGCCATTGAAGCTGCGAAAGCTGCAAATAATATCAGGGCCGCCGCAATAAAAATGGCATGGACGGATATTTTCATTTTTTCCCACCTAAGGTATTAGTGCAAATTTTCAGGATAAATTAGTTTGCCGGTCGATGAGACAAGTTATTTCGATCTATTTTAACTATCCTATTTTAACCTGAGCTATATTATGTCGTCCAACCGCACTTTTTCCCAAACGATCAACCTAAGCGGCAAGCTGCTTAACAGCTCCCTGACCGAAGGTTACCATTTCCTGAGGTGGAAACAAAATGGCTCCACTTTATCATGGATGTCACACATATAATCCCTCCTCCCTTATACCGATCATTAGTTCGGAATATAACCTGTTTCGGACTCATTTGGGCGGTAACCGAAGACCCGCATAAATTCTCCGGTCAACGGTTCGATCTTAATGACGTCGGCGCCCCAGTCCGCCAGTGCCATCGCACCTATCGGCGCGGCTGCATGCGTGCTGAAATCCAGGACCCTGATACCCTGTAAAGGTAATGTATTCCCCATTCTTATTACTCCGATCTAATTTTTACTCAACTTTTAGAAAGATGTGGGCGCTGTTCGCCGCTTCTTCCACACCGATTACTCCACCCCCATTCAATTGCATGCCGATTTTCGCACCCTTCACCTGCCTTTCGCCGGCCCGCCCCCTCAACTGGATGGCAAGCTCATAGGCCATAGCAAGCCCTGTACAGCCTACCGGGTGTCCCCTTGAGACCAGCCCGCCGCTAACATTCGTGGGCAGTTGCCCTCCCAGGGCTGTTGCTCCCGAAGAGCAATAGTCACCCGCTTGCTCCATCGAACAAAAGCCGGCCTGACCCGTCTGAAATATTTCTCCAAAGCTCGTCGCATCATGGAGCTCAAGCACATCTATGTCTTTTCGTTTCAACCCTGATTCTCGAAACGCTATTTCCGCGGCCCTGCTGGAGATGTCCTGGTCGAAGTCCCCGCGCACGTGCCCCGAGACCAGCACGGAAGCCAGCACCTGGATCGGATCCTTTACGTTTTTGTGATGCTTCAAATACTTCTCCGAACAGACGACGGCCACTGCGCATCCCTCACCTACAGGAGCGCACATGGGACGGGTCAGGGGATAGGTGATCGGCTTGTCGGCCATGACTTCCTCCCAGGTGAAGTCCTTACGGTATTGTGCCTTAGGGTTCATCGTACTGTGATGATGGGTCTTGGCGCATACTTTGGCCATTTGCTCCTGAGTGTATCCATATTTTTTCATGTGCTTCAAAGCTTTTACAGCATAGTAGTCCATGAAGGGACTCCTATCTTTCCCTACATCTGTTTGTTCCAGCGGTATCTCGAGCGCCTCCGATTTTTCCTTCCGCCACTTTTCGATATACTCATTCTTTCTGTCCTGCTCGCAACCATTCCAGAAAGAGGAAAGTCCCATATGGGGCAGCGCGGCGGCTATTTCGGGATGTTCGTTTATTCTTGCCAGATCGGGCATCATCTTCTCGATCCCAACCGCAAGCGCCAGATCGGATACGCCCGCCAGCACGTGATTGACGGCCTGATTCAAGGCCGTAGACCCGGTAGCGCAGGCATTCTCTACATTGACGACCGGCATACATTCGAAGCCCAATCGCCGCAGAACGACCTGTCCGCGAATGCTGTGCTGACTGGTGAGCATTCCTTGAGAGCAGTTGCCATACCAGATCCCTCCGATGGCGCCCTTGTCTCCATCGTAGTTCAGACCCGCGTCTTCCATCGCCTCGGAGATAGCGATTCTGCACATCTCTTCATAGGGTCCAGCCAGCTTGACTATAGGAGTCATCCCCACTCCTATAATGTAAATACGATCTTTCATAGCTCCTCCTTGCCGGGCCACCTTCAATACTGAGGTAACCCGGGGTATTTTATTTCAATAAAGGTGACAAAATGGCTACGACATTTTCAGTGGCATTCTCATAGTGCTTTGCATCTTTCATTGAGATGATTTCATCGAACCTTTCGGAGATCCGCTCCACGGTAACAGGAGAGACCGCATCAAAACGAACACCGGCCCCTTCGATCATCTGCACGCTTGAATAGTATCCAGCGCCGGCGGACAGGATTTTGCCCGTTGCCCGGCATTGGTCGCTCACCAGATAGAGGGCCATGGCGGCAACCAGTTCAGCTTTCATTTTATCCAGGGTCTCTTGCGGAAAGACCTGCGCCCCAAGACCCGTACTGGCGATGGGCGCAATCGTATTCACGGCGATATTGTATTTGGCGCCTTCGAGTTTCAGGGCGTTCATGAACCCGACAAGGCCAAGTTTAACGGCGGCGTAGTTGGTTTGCCCAAAATTGCCGTAAAGGCCGGCTGTGGACGTGGTCATAAGGATTCTCCCGTACTTAGCATTCACCATGTGCGGGAAGGCCGCCTTGGTCAGATAGACAGAGCCCAGGAGATGAATTCGCACCAGCTCTTCAAAATCGTCGAGGGGCATTTTCATGAAGCTCTTGTCCTTTATGATCCCGGCGTTGTTAATGAGAATATCGACCCTTCCAAAATGGTCCATGGCAAGAGCGACCATGCGTTCGGCCGCCTTCCGATCCCCCACATCGTCCTCATTGGATACGGCTTGCCCTCCCCGTTCACGAATCTCCTGCACCACCTGCCGGGCGCAGGAGGTTCCATCGGGAAGAACACCGTAATCGTTCACTACGACCCTTGCCCCGCGGGCGGCGAGTTCGAGCGCATAGCACCTGCCGAGCCCCGCACCGGCTCCGGTCACGATTGCCAAACGTTCATCAAAACGGATGTCCATTTTCTATCCTCCTAACCCGTAATGTTCTTAGGTAGCTACACATATCGATGCCTGCCTCCGTGACAACCATGATCCAGCCTTAAGAAACAGGTCCATGAATAATAAACCTGCTGTACTATACATCAGTCATTTACTAGACTCCAATATAATTTATAGACACCTGTTTGTCAATGAACTGTGTATAATAATTGAACCTTTTGCATATTGAGGATACAATTAGTGCAATGGTGAATAAATTGTGATCCGGGAAGAATAGTTGATATGCTGAAAGAGAAGACCTCACTGCGCAAAAAGCATGCTATGATGACACGGCAGGCGATATACAACGCTGGCATCTCTCTTATATCCCGGAAGGGTTACTACCGCGTTACAGTTGAAAGAATATGCGCCAAAGCTGGAGTGTCAAGGGGCACTTTCTACAGCCATTTTAAATCTAAGGATGATTTAATGATCGAGTGGTATCTCAAGTCAGATGCCTATTATAAAGATATCATTGGCCCTGAGATGCAGGAACAACATACGATTGAAGAGAAGATGCTCACCCTTACACGGGGTGTTGTCTCTTATATTCAGCAGATGGGAGTGGCCAACGTCAAGGCTGCGTACCAGAGCCAAATAGGCGCTGAGCGGGAGGGCTTTTCGCCTGTAGACTCTGAGGAGCGATCGCTCTATGCTCTTGTCCGTGGAGTGATTGTTGAAGGGCTGAAGAAGGGAAAGCTGCGCAATGATATGACCGCCGATGAAATGACACACTCCGTAATACGGACACAACGTGGAGTCATTTTCGACTGGTGCCTGGCTAACGGAGGATTTGATCTGGAAAAGGAAAGCATGCGGGTATTTAATCTGGTGCTTGACGGTATCCGCAGGAAGTAGGCTGGCAGCAGCAAGACATATGGTCAAACGACGGCATTAAGATGCTGTAGCGCTCCCGGATGGCAAGTCCGGCAATATCGAAGTCATACTTTCCAAATATCCGCTTGATGGTGTAACGCCATGGTGGAGAAAGGTGGTTCCAACCCCCGGCCTTCCCGATTGTATCGGGACGCTCACACCTCATTGGTGGAGATAGGGGGATTCGAACCCCCGACCTCTGCGATGCGAACGCAGCGCTCTCCCAATTGAGCTATATCCCCGGAAAGGTTTTTATACTAACAAAGGGCTCTGGATAGTGTCAAGATTTTCGCCGTGAAAATGTTAATGTTCTATGATTTTGTCACCCCTTAATTGTTCAGTGAAAATGTCACCCTATGAGAGAAGAGGTGACTTTGAACAAGAAGGAACAGCAAAGACTGATGATACTGAACAAGCTGGAAAAAGGAGAACTAAAGAATCGGGAAGCTGCGCAGTTGC
>CAWKFY010000031.1:0-76868 GCA_963848815.1 uncultured Chloroflexia bacterium | reverse complement strand
CAGGACTTTGCACTCGTCTCTTCCACAGCAAAAGAGACCGGTCTGCCGGACTATTTTACATTATATATCCAGCCGAACTTGTCAGGCTTTTCGCCGTACTGGATGCCGGTAATGGCGTTATATAGCTTCAAGGCCAGCTTGCCGGTCTTTCCTTCGTTGATAGTGATCATTTTGTTCTTGTGCTTGATCGCACCAACCGGCGATATCACTGCAGCCGTGCCGGTACCGAAGGCTTCCTTCAGCCTGCCGCTGTCGGCCGCCTTCATTAATTCTTCCATGCTGATCCTGCGTTCGTTGACCTCCATGCCCCAGTCTTTGGCAATCTGAATGACCGAGTCGCGCGTCACGCCGGCGAGTATAGTGCCGCTCAGGTGCGGCGTCACCAGCACATCGTCGATCAGGAAGAACACGTTCATCGTGCCCACTTCCTCGATATAGTTGCGGTGGACACCGTCCAACCATAATACCTGGGTGAACCCTTTTTGCTGGGCCTCGTGTGCGGCGAACAGGCTGGCCGCGTAGTTGCCCGCCGTCTTGACCGCGCCACAGCCGCCTTCCACCGACCTGGCGTGCTCGACGGCCGTAACCAGTTTGACCGGGTTGAAGCCCTCTTTATAATAAGCGCCGACCGGTGACAGGATGATCATGAACTGGTAGGTGTGGGCCACGTGGACGCCCAGCGTGCTGTCCATAGCAAAAGCGAACGGGCGGATATAGAGCGAATAGCCCTTCTGTTTGGGTATCCATTCCCTGTCGATTTTCAGCAGATGCACCAGGCCCTCTAAGAACAGCTTCTTGTCAACCGGCGGAATGCACAGCCGGTGAGCTGATAGATTAAAGCGGTCGATATGTCTGTCCGGCCTGAATATATTGATCGAGCCGTCTTTGGCATGAAAGGCCTTGAGGCCTTCGAAGATAGACTGGCCGTAATGCAGTGTCGATAGTGAAGGGAATATCCGCATGGGGCCGAATGGCACTATCCTGGGCGCGCCCCATCTGCCCTTGCCGTAAGACATTTTAAGCATGTGGTCGGTGAATATATCTCCGAAACCGAGACCTGCGAAATCGACCTTGCTGATCTTGCTGCTTTTAGCTTTCTTTACCTGTATGGCCATTTCATCACCTGAAAAATTATTTGCTCTCGGATTCCCCTGGGGAAGAGGGGACTCGAACCCCTACGCCTTGCGGCACATGATCCTAAGTCATGCTCGTCTGCCAGTTCCGACACTCCCCCGCGAACGTGCAGTTCCGGGAACATCGTTTCTATTTTATCAAATGTGACTTCGTAAGGCTATATTTACGTGCTTGGCGGCGACGCCCAAGCGGCGAAATTAAACAGGCGAAGACGCTGAAGTCTTCGCCTGTCGGATCAACTCGTATTAGTTTTAATGCGGTTATAGCTAGCGGGAGGGTTTTCTGACAACAAAGAATAATACAGCGACTATAGCAAGCGCTACTACAGCTATGATTCCGTATATCAGAGCATCATTATCTTTGAATATATCGACGGTGAAGCTGCCTGCCGGCACGCTGTCGACGTATACATCGTAGGTCCCCGGCTCGCTGCGGCTGATAGAGAAGGTAACGGGTGCGGCCTGCCCGCTTGCCAGGTTCACGCCTTTGGACTCTTCCTCCTGTCCATTGACGTACAGTGTTATTTTAGAGGTGCCTGCGCTGTTTCCCTTATTGATCAGGTTGGAGGTCACTGTCACTTGTTCGCCTGGAGAAACCCTGGAAGTGGAGATGGCGGCGCTCTGCACGGTAATATTGGATATAGTAGCCGCTTGTGTCCCGGCTCCGGCGCCCCCAGAGCTGGTCGGCGGAGTACTGGGTATCAGGGTTGTAAAGGTGATCATATTTCCGGTTACAGTCTGATTTGGCTGAACGACGGGGAGAACCTGTAGACCGATGCCCGCACATCGCAGGTTCTCATCCGTCGAAGACGGACATAGCAGCGCTGTCAAAAAATCCATTGGCCCTGAATTATGATGGTTGCCGGTAGTAATGTTCCAGTTTGCTACTGCTTCTGCATAGTAGGTTGTCCCCGGCAGCAGATCTCTTATATCAATCGTAACCGTCCCGGAGCTTCCTAAACTCTGGCTGGCGGTTTGATAGACCAGGCTGACCGGCGATGTCCCATAGAGAAAATATATGTTGTTGAATTCGGAGCCGGCGGCAGGAGTCACACCGGCGTTAACGATATTGCCATTCCCCGCATCATTTGAAGCAGGCTCCCGGAAAGTAACTGTGGCGCTGAGGGTGGCAGAATTATAGCTGACGTTTGTCGCTGCCATAGTGGTTACATTAAAGAGAAAACCATCGCCGGCAACGGGAATGGCACACAACAACACCGCCGCAACCAAGGAAAATGAAATCAATAATAACCTTTTCAAATGTCCCCTCCTTCCGATAATATTTCGCCTCTTCGGACGATCCGCCCGATCAAGCATAGTGTACCGAAGGCTCCCAGCTGGTGTCAACGATCGTATATGCGGGTAAAAGCCTGGGAAAACGTCCCGAAAACCATCCATAAGCAGGTTTCCAGCTTTTGGTGTGCCTTTTGCAATAACGTTGCGCAGAGCTGGAATAAATACAGTGACAATCGAAGAGTTGGGCTGCTGGGGAAGCTTAGTTGTTCTGTAAGGCTATATTTGCAGGTTTGGCGAAATCAAAACAGGCGAAGGCATTTAATGCCTTCGCCTGTTGAATTAACTCGTATTAGTTTTAATGCAGTTATAGCTAACGGGAAGGTTTCCTGACAACAAAGAATAATACAGCGACTATAGCCAGCGCTGCTGCAGCTATGATTCCGTATATCAGAGCATCATTATCTTTGAATATATCGACGGTGAAGCTGCCTGCCGGCACGCTGTTAACATAGACATCATAAGTTCCCGGCTCGCTGCGGCTGACAGAGAAGGTAACTGGTGCGGCCTGTCCGCTAGCCAAGTTCACGCCTTTTGTCTCTTCCGCATTGCCGTTGACGTACAGTGTTATTTTGGAGGTCCCTGCGCTGTTTCCCTTATTGATCAGGTTGGAGGTCACCGTTACTTGTTCGCCTGGAGAAACTCTGGAAGTGGAAATAGCGGCGCTCTGCACGGTAATATTTGATATGGTAGCCGCCTGTGTCCCGGTTCCGGTGCCCCCAGAGCTGGTTGGCGGAGTACTGGGTATCAGGGTTGTAAAAGTGATCATATTTCCGGTAATGGTCTGGTTCGTGAGGTTGACGGGGAGAACCTGTAGACCAATGCCCGCACATCGCAGGTTTTCATCCTGGGAAGACGGACATAGCAGCGCTGTCAAAAACTCCACCGGCCCCGCATTATGATGGTTGCCGGTTTCAATCAAGTTTGCTACTGCTTCTGCATAGTAGGTTGTCCCCGGCAGCAGGTCCCTTATATCGATCGTAACCAGCGCCGTATTTCCTACGCTCTGGGTAGCGGTTTGATAGACCAGACTGACCGGTGATGTTCCATACAGAAAATACACATTACCGGCTGTAGGAGCCGTGGCAGGAATCACTCCGGCGCTAACGATATTGTCGTGTTCCAAATTATTTGACAGGAGCTCCAAATTCACCTGAGCGCTGAGTGTAGCAGAATTGTAGCTGACGTTTGTCGCTGCAAGGGTGGTGACACTAAGAGGAGATGGAAAACCAATAGCCGGAAGGGCACACAATAAAACCGCCGCCACCAGGGAAAATGAAACCAATAATAATCTTTTCAAGCTTCCTCTCCTTCCGATAATATTCCGCCTGCCTGACGGTCTGCCCGATTGGCAATAGTCTACCGAAGGCTACCGGCCGGTGTCAACGATCGTATATGCGGGTAAAATACTGGGGAAATGTCCCTAAAGCTATCAATAAGCAGGGTGGACAGCTTTGGGTGTACCTTTTGCAATAACGCTGCTCGAAGCTGGAATTTATGAAATGTCAATCGAAGAGTCGGGCCGCTGGGGGAATCTTAGCTATTCTGTAAGACCACATTTGCAGGTTTGGCGAAACAAAAACAGGCGAAGGCTTCAACGCCTTCGCCTGTCGGATCAACTCGTATTAGTTTTAATGCGGTTATAGCTAGCGGGAAGGTTTCCTGACAACAAAGAATAATACAGCGACTATAGCCAGCGCTACAACGGCCATTATCCCATATATCAGCGCCTCATTATCTTTGAACATATCGACGGTGAAGCTTCCTGCCGGCACGCTGTTAACGTAGACATTATAGGTCCCCGGCTCATTGCGGCTGACAGAGAAGGTAACTGGTGCGGCCTGCCCGCTCGCCAGGTTCACGCCTTTGGACTCTTCCTCCTGTCCATTGACGTACAGTGTTATTTTAGAGGTGCCTGCGCTGTTTCCCTTATTGATCAGGTTGGAGGTCACCGTCACTTGTTCGCCTGGAGAAACCCTGGAAGTGGAGATGGCGGCGCTCTGCACGGTAATATTTGATATGGTAGCCGTCTGTGTCCCGGTTCCGGCGCCCCCAGAGCTGGTCGGCGGAGTACTGGGTATCAAGGTTGTAAAAGTGATCATATTTCCGGTGACGGTCTGATTAGTAAAAAATACAGGGATAGCATTTAGCCCAATGCCCGCACATCGCAGGTTTTCATCTCTAGAAGAAGGTGACAGAAGCGCCATTAAAAACTGCCCTGGCCCGTGATGAGGGTCAGGGCCTGCCGTAAATCCCCAGGTTGCTACTGCTTCCGCATAGTAAGTTGTTCCAGGCAACAGGTCCCTTATATCAGACGTAATCGAGTAGCACTGCCTATATTCTGCGTAGGGGTTTGATAAACTAAGCTGACCGGCGAGGTCCCGTAAAGAAAATATAGGCTGCCGGCTGCGAAGCCGTCAGCAGCATCCACGGCGGTGCTGAGAATATTGTCGCGCTCCATGTTATTTGACCGGGTTCTGGGAAACTCAACGCGGCACTGAGGGTGGCAGAATTATAGCTGACGTTTGTTGCTGCTAGGGTTGTGACATTAATAATAGATGTACCACCGGCAGCGGGAAGGGCGCACAATAAAACCGCCGCCACCAGAGAAAATGAAATTAATAATAACCTTTTCAAACTTCGCCTCCTTCCGATAATATTCAGCCAGCCTGACGATCCGCTCGATTAGCAATAGTCTACCTAAGGTCTCCAATCGGTGTCAACGATCGTATCTGTATATAAAATGGGTGAACTGGAGGCCCAAGGGTTATTATGGTAGCAACTGGCGGTTGTGTCCGTCCGGGTCATAATTATTAAACTAATGGATATTCCAATAATGGACGATTGATGTGATACTGTGTCAAATTTCTGGAGGAGGCCAGCAGTTGTCAACTATTATGCTCTTAGATCCATGGAACCCTATCCGACGGCTTGGTAAACGTGTGACGATTAGCAACCTGTTCATCATGGTCGTAACCGCAGCATTATTACTGGGCTTGATTTTACCTGCCGATTCCGTATCTGCAGATAATGGAGCCAATTGGGGTGACATGAAATCCCTGGTGAATTCGGCCCTTGACTACATATCGAAGAGCCACGCCGATATACCCGCAGGCATGCAAACGGGCATCAACTGGTGCATAACCAAATTGCCCAATGGTTATCAATATAGTGGGGGAGGATGTGTAGTGACAATCGATCAAACGGACACAGTACAGCAGACCTATGAGATTAAGGCTCAATATCAAAGCTTGGGCATAACCTGGACAGGGATAGCCCGAAAAGGGGCCTTTACGGAAATCAGCTACTCTGCCTTGCCAAATTGAGAGTAGCCGGGAGTAATGCTTACTCCTTATAGGCCATCCAAAAACTACCATTAGTCCCCATGTGGGTCATGGTTCTTATACTATTAGGCATTCCCACTTATGGACAATTGATGTGATACTGAATTCAAACCATAAGGAGGTGCCAGTATGAGGATCATTAGCTATACAGAGCAAAGGAATGATGAAGTGGCACTTCGACTGCTTCGGGCCGGTTATTCGATAAGACAAGAAACCATGAAAGGGGACTGCTTTATCATAGACTGCGATCAGAGTGATGGTTATCTTAGAAAATGGGCGTCCATTCGGCTGAATCAGATGGAATACCTGAAATATCACAGCAAATTGATTGCGGAACCGGAATAAAAATCAGGCATAATCCCGGCGTATCACGTCGATGCTTCGCCGTCTTGAAGCCAAGACTGGCATAACCTGCAATCCGCACGCATTCAGGTGCACATTTGCGGTGCTGTTACGTAAAGCTGGAATAGATACTATGACCATTAAGGAATTAGGCCGATGGGAGAGCCTGGAAATGGTACAAAGATATACAAGGTCGTTTAGCTTTCAAGATAGTATGAAGTTTTATAGGTCGCCGCTTCAATAAGTATTGTCGGTACATGCCCGGCAACATCTATTGTATGCTTCCTGTGAGTTGATATAGTTTTTATCGCATAATTGATTACATCGTCTTGCTGGACTCGATTCCCATGCGGATTGGCTATAGCAAGAACTATTGTCAGTACAGCTTAGAAAAGCGCCATCGGGTATGCCATCAATCGATCTTGCTGTGGCAGCTTTTATAAGGTCTTTTGCCTCATCAATAGCTATAGTAAATCCCAAACCATCACTGCCAAAAACTCTGGCCACAGCGATGCCAATTATTTGCCCGTTGGAATCCAGTAAAGGACCTCCTCCGCCTCCACAATTAATTGCCGCATCGGTCTGTATTACATTCACAGAGTAATCTGCATTCAGTTCATCCATAGTACAGTTAATAGGATAGGTATCTACTTTACTTTTTGCAGAAACTATACCACCTGTGATACTGGGCTCACAAGTGAGACCGATGGTATTAGTTTTCCATTTATAGGCAGATATCGACTGCACATATAATATGTCGGATGGATAGCCTATAATTGTAACGCTCTGACCCCGTTTAACCAAGTCTGAATCGCCTATTAAACAATAAGGAAAAACACCATCTCTTGGCGATATTTTAATAACAGCCAAATCATCGTGAGGGTGCTTACAAATTACTGTGGCAATATACTCATGTCCTTGTTCCACACTTACGGTGCCGTTTTCATCAGGTACAAAGACATATATTAATTGGGCACCCGAGCCAACTTCGCCAAACGAATCACCCAAAGGATAGTCACCATCTTCAATTACATTACGGTTGGTCAATATATAACCGCTTTTATCAATAAGTATCCCTGAACCCTGTCTCCATGTTCGTTCCCCCATATGCTGGTTCCAGTGCGGTGGTGGCATTTTGCCGGTCAAAATCGGGCTAAGTTTAGATAGCTCATACCAAAAATCGTATTTAGCTTCATCCATCGAATATTGATTGGTAGAAAAAATAAGCACAGTGCTTTTCAGCGCATTATCAATGGCATCACCAGTGTTTGGAACAGTTGTAGTCGCAACAACTTGACTAGTATTATTATCAGTTGGCTGTGCTACGATAGGTGGAATCTGAGGGCTTTTGTTATCAACTGCAACTGGCGTTTGTGATTTGCTACTTGTCGTATTATCTGAATATGCACACCCCGCCATGAGGACTACCAACATCAAGATTAGCAACACATACTTCATGACGACCTCTACCACAGAAAAGAATGTCTTATTATATGCCTATGCACTACTGAAGTGGACAGAGATTTGTGAAAAATTTCCATTAATGAGGTGAATAAAAATGCCCCGAAAACCGTCACTAATCAGGATTTCCAATCGAAGGAAGCTTGGTGAGCCGCCACGGGCTCGAACCGTGAACCGGTTGATTAAGAGTCAACTGCTCTACCTATTGAGCTAGCGGCCCAAGGGTTACTATGGTAGCATCCGTCAATTGAACTACGTCAAGCTAATTGTAATACGGCTGGCTTAGGCTGAGCTATAATGTATTTGAAGTGAGGAAGCAGTTTGAGATCACGGACCATACGGCGGATATCGGCGTTATTGCCTACGGCGGTGATTTTGCCGACTTGTTGAAGAACGCCGCCATCGGCATGCTGAGCCTTGTAACCGATCTGGACAAGGTTGAAAACAAGCTGAGCAAGGAAATAATGGTGCAGGAGAAGGACGATGTCTCCCTGCTGGTGGGTTGGCTTAACGAGCTGCTGTATCAGTTGGAAGCCGAACGCCTCATTTTCAGGGATTTTACAATCGTTGTGCAGGATGGAAACCGGCTGGCCGCCACTTGCCAGGGCGAGCAATGGGACCCCGTCAGACACGCCATAAAGCGGGAAATCAAGGCAGTTACTTACCATAATCTTAATATCATTAAGAAGGACGATACTATATACGGCTGCGATTATTTTCGATATTTAACAAAGTAAGGAGATCAGCATGAGCCCGTGGCAGGGCAGGATAAGGCAAACGGGAAAATGCCGCTGGGAGATTCCGCAGGACTACAAGAGCGGGATGAAAGTGCCCGGCCTGGTCTACGCCGACGAACATATGTTGAGCGTGATCAGGGAAGAGCAGTCGTTGGAACAGGTGGCCAACGTGGCTTTTTTACCGGGCATAGTCGGCAGCTCCATGGCCATGCCGGACATACACTGGGGCTACGGTTTTCCCATCGGCGGCGTGGCCGCCACCCGCGTACGTGACGGGGTAGTTTCGCCCGGAGGCGTCGGCTATGATATCAACTGCGGTGTCAGGCTGCTGCGCACCAATCTGGATGAGGCGGAAGTCCAACCAAAAATTCAGGAGCTGATAAATCATCTCTTCAAGAATGTGCCTTCGGGCGTGGGTTCCGAGGGCAAGATCAAGATAAGTGAGAAGGAGATGGATGAGGTGCTCGCTCATGGAGGTGAGTGGGCTGTTAAACGCGGGTACGGCGACCGTCAGGACCTTGAGGTAACTGAGGAGAACGGCTGCATGAAGATGGCCGATCCCGGCAGGGTGAGCGATCGGGCCAAAAAGCGCGGCCTGCCGCAGTTGGGTACACTGGGCTCGGGCAACCATTTCCTGGAGATTCAGGTCGTGCGTGAAATATATGATAAAGAAGCGGCCAGCGCCATGGGCATAACCCACGTCGGACAGGTGCTGCTACTGATTCACACGGGATCAAGGGGGCTGGGACACCAGGTATGTGATGACTACCTGCGGGTCATGGGCGAAGCGGTAAGAAAGTATGGAATAGAGCTGCCGGACCGCCAGCTTGCCTGTGCGCCGGTTGAATCGCAAGAGGGGCGTGACTATCTGGCGGCGATGGCCTGCGCGGCAAACTACGCCTGGGCCAACAGGCTTTGCATTGCCCACTGGGCCAGGGAATCATTTGTAAAAGTGCTGGGGAAGAGAGTGGAGGAAATCGGGCTGGAGCAGGTCTATGATATAGCACACAACATCGCCAAGATCGAAGAGCACGAGATTGAAGGCAAAAAGCAGAAGTTGTGTGTGCACCGCAAGGGCGCCACGCGTGCCTTTCCGGCCGGTCAGCCGGGTGTGCCCGCCAAATATAGCGCTATCGGCCAGCCGGTACTGATACCAGGCGATATGGGCCGCCGCTCTTATATAGCACTGGGCACTGAAAAAGCCATGCAGGAGACATTCGGGTCCACCTGCCATGGCGCCGGCAGGGTACTGAGCAGGGGAGCAGCCAGGAGGGAACAACACGGCAAGGATGTGGCGGCAAATCTGGCTGCCAGGGGCATCTACGTCAGGACCGGCAACATGTCGTCGCTGGCAGAGGAAGCCTCTTCCGCCTATAAGGACATAGCAGAGGTCGTGAATGTCACGCAGGAGGCGGGCATATCACGCATGGTCGCCATGGCGGAGCCGATAGGTGTAATAAAGGGTTGATCTATAGCTAAAATCAGCGGTTGAAGCCGATACATTTGTGCTGGCAAATGCAATCGTGTACAATTTACCCAGAAATTTTATAAAAGGAGTGATAAGCCATGGGTCTTGCAAGAGAAGTTGTAATTATCGACTATTTACGATCCGCGTTTTCCCGGTCTCGTCCCAAGGAACCCGAGAAGGATTTACTGAATGGATGGAGAATGGATGAGGTGCTGGCGCTCCTGTGGAAAGAGATGATCAAGAGGAACAAACTTGATCCGAAGGTAATCGATGAGGCTATAACCGGCACAGCCAACCCGGTTCTCGAGAACTTCACGTTCGGCGGCAAAATTCCCACCTGGTTTGCTGACTTGCCGTTCGAGCTTTCCGCCCAGCAGGTCGACCAGCAGTGCGGGTCCGCCCTTTGCGGGGTCAGGACTGGTGTTATGGCTATCGCTTGCGGCTATTCCGATGTCGTACTTTGCGGCGGCATCGAGCATATGACCCACATCCCGATGGGCGGTGGCGGGGCCATCAAATTCCCCGATAAACTATTTACCGACCCCCAATACAAGAAATATGACCCCATGTTCTCAGTGAATATGGGCTTTACCGCTCAGAAGCTGCAGGAACTGGCGGGCATCGACAGGCCAACGATGGATAAATTTGCGGTCAGGTCCCATCAGTTGGCGGCCAAGTACAAGGAATGGCTCAAAGGCGAGATCCTGCCTGTAGAGATTACCCTTCCCGACGGCACCAAGCAGATGTTTGATTATGATGCTAACGTCAGGGCCGATACGTCTCTGGAGCTGCTGTCCGGCTTGAAACCTGCCTATAAGCCCGACGGCACCATCACAGCAGGCAATGCCTCCCCGTTGAATGCGGGCGCAACTGCCATGCTGATCATGTCCAGAGATAAAGCCAAGAAGCTGGGACTTAAACCGATGGCCAGCTTCGTTTCCTTCGGCATGGCCGGTGTCGATCCCACCATGATGGGCGATGGGCCCGGTCCCCTCCAGCAAGAAAGCGCTGGCTGCAGCAGGCCTGAAAGCCAATGACATTGATTTCTGGGAGATAAATGAGGCTTTTGCGGTAGTATCATTATACTGCATGAAAGAGTTCAATATTCCTGAAGCTAAGGTCAATGTCCATGGCGGTGCCATGGCTATCGGCCATCCGCTGGGCGCCAGCGGCATCAGGCTGGTTGGAACCCTTGCCAGGATACTCAAGGAAAATAAGGCCAAATACGGCCTGGCCACCATGTGCGAGGGCGGCGGACAGGGCGTTGCTGCATCATCAAAGCTGAATAGCATATAATTAGATAAACTCAGAAGAAAGGGGACGGTCTTGACCGTCCCCTTTTTATTGGCTAAACATATATCTGAACTATTTCCTGGGCTTTTTATCCAGCTTCAGCAGGAAATACTCCATGCTGTCATACAGCGCCAGCCAGCTGGCCTCGATGATGTTGGTTGAGCTGCCCACCGTCCTCCACTGGACCTTGCCGTTGCCGGATTCGATCAATACACGCACCAGCGAGCCCGTGCCGCTGTTTCCTTCCAGTATGCGCACTTTGTAGTCGAGCAGGTCCACTTTGGCCAGGCCGGGGTAGAATTCCAGCAGGGCCTTGCGCAGGGCGCAGTCCAGGGCATTGACCGGGCCGTTGCCTTCCGAGGCGGTATGCATCAGCTTGTTGTCGACTTTCACCTTGATGGTGGCCTCGGCCAGCAATTGAGCCCCGATTTCATAGGCGGCCGGCAGCCTCCTGTGCCTCTCCACCACCACCATGTAGTCAACCAGCTTGAAGGGCGGCTTGTAGCCCGGCTGCGATCTCAGCAGCAGCAACTCGAAAGATGCATCGGCATCCTCATACTGGAACCCCAGGCTTTCGAGCTGTTTGATCTGCTCCAGTATCCGGCGCGCCTCCTTGCCGTGCGGCTGCATGGGTATGCCCAGCTCTCTGGCTTTATAAATGATGTTGCTCTTGCCCGAAAGCTCGGATACCACCACTGTCGGGTTGTTGCCCACCAGGTCCGGGTCGATATGCTGGTAGCTTTCGCGCCCATTTGGAAATGGCCGAAACGTGCAGGCCGGCCTTATGAAGGAAGGCGTTGCTGCCCACGTAGGGCAGGTTGGACGATAGGCGGCAGGTTGGCCACCTCGGCCACGAAGCGCGACGTTTCGGTGAGTCTGGCCAGTTGCTGGCTGGTGATGCACTTGATGCCCAGTTTGAGCTGCAGCGCCGGGATGATGGAGCACAGGTTGGCGTTGCCGCAGCGTTCCCCGTAGCCGTTGATGGTGCCCTCACGTGCTCGGCGCCGCTTTCAACGGCCGCCAGTGAGACGGCAACCGCCATCTCGCTGTCGTTATGGGCGTGAATGCCCAGCGGGCATCGCATCTTCTTTTTAACACTGGTATGATGTTGAGCCGCTTCTGAAGGCAGCGTGCCGCCGTTGGTATCGCAGAGCACCAGGCAGTCGGCGCCTCCCTTGTCGGCGGCCTTGAGCGCTTCAATGGCATAGTCCGGGTTGGACTTGAAGCCGTCGAAGAAATGCTCGGCGTCGAAAAATACGGTTAACCCCTTTGATTTAAGATAAGGCGATGGATTCATCGATCATGGCCAGATTGTTCTCCAGGCTGGTTTCCAGCACCTGTGTCACCTGCCGGTCCCAGGTTTTGCCCACGATATTGACGGCTTTGGCGCCTGATTCTACCAGCGCCTTCAAGCCGTCATCCTCATTCGACCCTGACGTCGACACGCCGCGTGCTGCCGAAGGCCACCAGCACGGCCTGTTTCAGCTTCAGGTTCCGTGGCCTTTTCGAAGAACTCGGTGTCCTTGGGGTTGGAGCCGGGCCAGCCGCCCTCGATGTAATTTATCCCCAGCTCGTCCAGCTTCTGGGTAATCTTCAGCTTGTCCGATACGGTGAAGGAGATGCCCTCCTGCTGCGCGCCGTCCCGCAGCGTGGTATCATATAAATCTAACGTGTTTCATACTGATTTAGCCCTTTAATGCTCGATCCTTCTCCGCGATCAGCTTGCCCATCTCCGCAGTGCCCAGCTTGCTTCATGCCCTCGCTCATTATATCCTTGGTGCGGTAGCCGTCATTCAGTGCCTTGCAGCACCGCTTTTTCCACCGCTTCCGCCTCGCGCTTCAAGGCCGAAGGAATAGCGCAGCATCATGGCCGCGCTCAGTATAGTGGCGATCGGGTTGGCTATATTCATGCCGGCGATATCCGGGGCGCTGCCGTGGATGGGCTCGTACAGACCAAAGGCTCGCTGCGTTTGCCTGCCGGGTATCCCGGCCAGGCTGGCCGAAGGCAGCATGCCCATGGAGCCCGCCAGCATGGATGCCTCGTCGGTGAGTATATCGCCGAACGTATTTTCCGTGACGATCACATCGAAATAAGCGGGATTCTGTATCAGGCGCATGGAGCAGGCGTCCACCAGCATGTTGTCCAGCTTGACTTCCGGGTATTCGGCCGCAATCTCGCTGGCTATCTGCCTCCACAGGCGCGACGTTTCCAGCACATTGGCCTTGTCCACCGAGGTCAGTTTCTTGCGCCGTGCCCATGGCCAGCTTCGAAGCCGACGCGGACGATGCGCTCGATCTCCTTCTCGGTATAGTACATGGTATCCACCGCCCTGCCGCCCACGGCGTTGCTCCACCTCTTTTTGGGCTTGCCGAAATAGAGCCCGCCGGTCAGCTCGCGCATGACGATCATATCGACGTTGCGCACCATCTCCGGCTTGAGGCTGGTGGAGTTCTCCAGCATACGGAGCATCTTAACCGGCCTCAGGTTGGCGAAAAGCTCGAGCCCTTTTCTGACGGCCAGCAGGCCGTCCTCCGGCCTGACCTTGGCATTGGGATCGTCCCATTTGGGCCCGCCCACCGCGCCGAGCAGGACGGCATCGCAGCTTGCGGCACATCTCCAGCGTTTCCTGCGGCAGCGCCTCGCCGAATTTGTCGATGGCTATGCCGCCGATCAATCCAGTGTTGTATATCAAACTGGTGGCCGAAGCGTTGCCCGACCGCATCCAGTACGCGCTGTGCTTCGTTGACGACATCGGGGCCGACGCCGTCGCCGGGCAAGGACTGCAATTTTGAATTTCAAGCTACTTCGCTCCCGCCAGTTTCTTTTCTGGTGTATTCCACCAGCCCGCCGGCATCGACTATCTGCATCATGAAATCGGGGTAAGGCTTTGGAGGTGAATGTCTTGCCGGTGGACAGGTTGGTTATTTTGCCGGTGGCCAGGTCGACCTCCACCATGTCGCCCGCCTTGATGTTGTCCACTGCCTCCTCGCATTCGAGCAGCGGCAGGCCGATGTTGATGGCGTTGCGGAAGAATATGCGTGCGAAGCTTTTGGCTATGACGCAGGAGATGCCCGATGCCTTGATGGCCACCGGCGCATGCTCACGGGAAGAGCCGCAGCCGAAATTGGATGTCGGCCACGATGATATCGCCCGGCTTTACCTTGTTGACGAAATCGGCATCGATATCTTCCATGCAGTGTGCCGCCAGGTCGGCCGGCTCGAACAGGTTCAGGTATCGCGCCGGTATGATGGCGTCCGTATCCACATTGTCGCCGTATTTAAAAACTTTACCTTTCAGTGTCATTACGCTATCTCCTCCGGACTTGCGATCCTGCCCGAGTATGGCGCTGGCCGCAGCCACGGCAGGGTTGGCAAGATAGACTTCCGATTTGACGTGTCCCATCCGGCCGACGAAATTGCGGTTGGTGGTGGAAACACATTTCTCGCCTGCTGCCAGTATGCCCATGTACCCGCCCAGGCAGGGGCCGCAGGTAGGCGTGCTGACGACCGCCCCGGCCTTGATAAAAGTCTCGATCAGTCCCTCTTTCATGGCGTCCAGATAGACCTGCTGCGAGCCGGGTATGATGATGCACCTGATGTGCTGGTCCACCTTTCTGCCCTTGAGCACTCTGGCGGCCAGCCGCAGGTCTTCCATCCTGCCGTTGGTGCAACTGCCGATGACCACCTGGTCGATGGCGATGTTGCCCACCTGGCTGATCGGCCTGGTATTGGAGGGTATGTGCGGGAATGCCACCTGCGGCTCGATCTTGGAGGCATCATATTCGATCACCGTGCATATACGGCGTCCGGGTCCGAGCTGTATTCGGTATACGGCCGTTTGCCCTGCCTTTCAGATATTCCCGCGTGTTGTCTCATCGACGTGGAAGATGCCGGCTTTGCCCCCGGCTTCGATGGCCATGTTGGACATGGTGAAGCGCCCGTCCATGGGCAGCGCGTCGATGGCCTCGCCGGGGAACTCCATGGCGGAGTAAAGCGCGCCGTCCACGCCGATATCGCCGATGATGTAGAGGATCAGGTCCTTGCCGCCCACCCATTTGCCCAGCTTGCCGTTAAAGACGAATCTTGATAGTCGGCGGCACCTTCATCCAGATCTCGCCGGTAGCCATGGCGACTGCGATATCGGTGGAGCCCATGCCGGTGGCGAAGGCGCCCAGCGCTCCGTAAGTGCAGGTATGCGAATCTGCCCCGACTACACGTATCACCCGGCAGCACCAGTCCCTTTTCCGGCAGGATGACATGCTCGATGCCCATCTGGCCCACTTCGAAATAGACCAGTTTGTGTTTGCGGGCGAATTCACGCATCATTTTGGCCTGCTCGGCGGACTGTATGTCCTTGTTGGGGCAGAAATGGTCGGGCACCATCACGATCTTCTTGGGGTCGAATACCTTTTCCACTCCCAGACGTTCGAACTCCTTTATGGCAATGGGCGCTGTGATATCGTTGGACAGCACGAGATCGGCTTTAACGCTGATAAATTCTCCCGGGCTTACGCTGCTCCTGCCCGAATGTGCCGCCAGTATTTTCTCTGCTAGTGTCAAAGTATATTGCTCCTGTAAGTTATTATTAACCTTTGACCCTGGGTATGAAGAGCACCAGCACGGTAATCACGGTCACTGCTACGGCGATGATATAAATTCCGACCCCGGCGGCAATGCCGATGGCGGCCGTGACCCAGATGCTGGCCGCCGTGGTAATGCCGACTACCTTATCTCCCCTGGCCCCGCGAAATATCACGCCGGCGCCGATGAAACCGATGCCGGTCACCACACCTGCCGCCACTCTGGAAGGGTCGACCGTACCTGAGAACCCCATTACCGATACCACGGTGAACAGAGCCGATCCCATGCAGATCAGTATGTGCGTGCGCAGTCCGGCCGGCTTGTGGCGAACTCACGCTCGGAAGCCGATGACCGCTCCCAGTGCGGCGGCCAGCAGCAAACGCAGCGCGGCTTCAATTTCAGGGTTCATTGTCGACCTGCTTCCTGCGACCGCTTGTTGGACAGCAGCCTGTTAAGCGCGTTCATATATGCCTTGGCGCTGGCGACGATGATGTCGGTATCTGCGCCGCGGCCGGTATAGCTTGCGCCGTCGCTCTCGATGCGTATCAGCACCTCACCCATGGCGTCTATGCCCTGCCGTGATCGAGTTGACGCTGAACTCGGTCAGCTTGTTGGGCACGCGCACCAGGCGGTTGATAGCCTTGTAAACGGCGTCCACCGGGCCGGTGCCCAGGGCGGCATCCGCCAGTACTTCCCTGTTCGGCCCGATCAGCCTGACCGTGGCCGTAGGTATGCTGTGGTTGCCGCAGGACACGCCCACATGGTCCAGGTGATAAACTTCCGAGGCCGTGCGCATCTCTTCGCCGATCAGGGACTGGATATCACGGTCGGTGACTTCTTTCTTCTTATCTGCCAGCTCTTTGAAGGCCTTGAATGCATGGTTGAGCGCCTCCTCGTCCAGCGAATAGCCGAGTTCCAGCAGCCTTTCTTTAAAGGCGTGCCTGCCGCTCAGCTTGCCCAGCACCAGTGCGCTGGCCGGCACGCCCACGTTCTTGGGGTCCATAATCTCATAGGTGTTCGACTTTTTTGATGATGCCGTCCTGGTGGATGCCGGACTGGTGGCGGAAGGCGTTGGCGCCCACGATGGCCTTGTTCTGGGGCACGACGAAGCCGGTCAGCTCGCTGACCATCCTGCTGGTCTTATATAGCTGTGTGGTGTTGATGTCGGTTGTTATATGGTACTGGTCGCTCCCGGGTCTTGAGGGCCATGACCATCTCTTCAAGCGCGGCATTGCCGGCCCGCTCGCCGATGCCGTTGACGGTGCATTCGACCTGCCGGGCGCCCCTGCGCACGGCTTCCAGGCTGTTGGCCACCGCCATGCCCAGGTCGTTATGGCAGTGGACGCTGATTACCGCCTTCGAAGTATTGGGCACGTTCTTGAAGATGCCTTCTATCAGCTTGCCGAACTCGGTACGGGATGGCATAGCCTACCGTGTCGGCTATGTTGACCGTGGTGGCGCCGGCCTCTATGACACGTTCGATCACCTGGTAGAGGAATTTGACCTCCGTCCTGGTGGTATCCATGGGCGTGAACTCCACGTCTTCACAGAGTTTACGGGCGTGCTCGACCGATGCCACAGCCATCTTCACAACCTCGGCGTGGCTCTTTTTAACTGGTATTTCAGATGTTCCTCTGATGTGGACAGGAAGATATGGATCCGGCCCCTTTTAGCCTTTTTAATGGATTCCCAGGCCCTGTCGATCGCCTCGTCATTGGCGTGGCTGAGGGCGCAGATCGTGGAGTTGCGGACCTCCTTGGATATGAGGCGCACGGCGTCGAAATCGCCCTGCGAAGTGATGGGGAATCCGGCTTCGATGATATCTACGCCAAGGCTCTCAAGCTGCCTGGCTATCTCGAGCTTTTCCTTGGAGTTCAGGCTGGTGCCGGCCGCCTGCTCCCCATCGCTGAGAGTCGTATCAAAAATAAGGACACGTTCACCTTTCATTATCCACCTGCTTTGATTTATTCAGGAAGCCACTGTGCCGGCTATTTAAGCCAGGGCATCATGGAGCGCAGCTTCTTGCCCACGACCTCTATCTGGTGCTGCGCGCTTTTGCGTTTGAGGGCGTTGTAGACAGGGCGGTTTGCCTGGTTTTCCAGGATCCATTCCCTGGCGAAACTGCCGTTCTGTATCTCCTCCAGTATCTCGACGCATCTCATCTTTGACCATCTCATTGATGACCCTGGGGCCGCGTGTGTAGTCGCCGTATTCGGCGGTATCGCTGACGGAATAGCGCATGAAGGTCGATGCCGCCCCTGTAGATCAGGTCGACGATAAGCTTAAGCTCATGCAGGCATTCGAAATAGGCGATCTCCGGCTGATAGCCGGCTTCCACCAGCGTCTCGAACCCGGCCTTTATAAGCGCGGTTACGCCGCCGCAGAGCACGGCCTGCTCGCCGAAGAGGTCCGTCTCGGTCTCCTCTTCGAAGGTGGTCTCGATTACTCCGGCCCTGGCGCAGCCGATGCCCCTGGAATAGGCCAGCGCCTGTTCCTTGGCTTTGCCAGAGGCGTCCTGATATACCGCGATGATGGCCGGCGGGCCGTTCTTCTCGACGAATAACTGTCTCACCATGTGGCCGGGACATTTGGGGGCGATCATCGTAACATCTACGAAATCCGGCGGTACGATCTGGCCGTAATGGATGTTGAATCCGTGTGCAAACATAAGGGTCTTGCCCTTGGTCAGGTTGTCGGCGACGGACTCTTTATAAACCCTGGCCTGTAGCTGATCGGGGACCAGCATCATGACGACATCGGACTTTTTAGCTACATCGGCGGCGTCGGACACGTCGAAGCCGGCTTTCTTGGCAGCCTTGTAGCCCTCGGTGCCCTTGGCCTCCGCCACGATTACCTTCATGCCGCTGTCCCGCAGGTTCTGCGCATGCGCATGGCCCTGGCTGCCGTAACCTAATATACCGATAACCTTATTTTTTAATAACGCCAGATCAGCGTCTTTTTCGTAATAAATCTTTGCCATAGGCTCCTCCTAAAAATAAAAATGCAATTAATTATAGTGATTTCAGAAGAGTCAGAATAAGCTACCAGTTGGGAAGGTTTTCTTCCTCCGGAGGAACATGCTCGACGGCATGGCGCAGAGGCTTGTCTTCTTCGATCGTAAGCGGTCCTGCCCCTCCGCGGGGCAGAGCTATGGTGCCGGTCCTCGATAGCTCCCTTATGCCGAAGCCGCGCAGTAACTCGATCAACGTCTCCACTTTTTCCTGATTGCCGGTTACCACGATTATCAGCGAATCAGGGGATACATCGACGATGTTGCCGCTGAAGATATCGACGATCTGGATGATCTCGCTGCGGGTTGAAGGCGAGGCCTTTACTTTGATCATGGCCATCTCGCGGGCCACCGGGTTATCGTTGGTGATATCCGTTATCCTGATGACCTCGACTATCTTATCGAGCTGCTTTCTTACCTGCTCGACCTTGGCGTCATCTCCTTCGACCACTATGGTCATGCGCGAAAGATGCGGGACCTCGATGCTGCCCACGGCAATGCTGTCGATATTGAAATTGCGCCTTCTGAGGGTGCTGGCAATGCGATTGAGCACGCCTGGACGGTCCTGCACAAGCGCTACCAGTATGTGTTTTCTGTTCAACTGAATGTCTCCATTAATGATCTAGAGTTGCTTATTTCTTCCGGCTCGCTGTCGGGCTGGGCATCTCCAGGAACTCCACAATTATCTTACCGGGAGGGACGAACGGATAAACGTTTTCTTCCGGCTCGACCACGAACTCGATCAGGAAAGGCCCGTTATGCGACATGGCCTTATGTATCGCGGGCCTCACGTCGATCTTCTTACTTACCCTGACCGCCTCAATGCCGTATGCTTCGGCGATCTTGACGAAATCGGGGTTGTAGAGCTGCGTACCGAAGTAACGCTTGCTGTAGATCAGCTCCTGCCACTGGCGCACCATTCCCAGCCAGCCGTTATTAAATACGGCTATCTTGATATCCAGGTTTTCCTGGGCTATGGTGGCCAGCTCCTGAACGGTCATCTGGAAACCGCCGTCGCCGCAAAGGCACCAGACTGTTTCGTCCGGTGCACCGATCTTGGCGCCGATGGATGCGGGCAGACCAAAACCCATCGTGCCGAGGCCGCCGGACGACACGAAGCTATTGGGCTTGTCATAGAAGAAATACTGCCCGGCCCACATCTGATGCTGGCCGACGTCGGTACATATGATCGTATCGCCCTTGGTGGCTTCATGTATTTGCCGGATGATATATTGCGGCAGCACATTCTCATGTTCCCTTATTTCAGTGGCGGGATGCAATGACCGCCATTCGTCCAGCTGGGATAGCCAGATCATATGCTCGCGTTTGGTTATCTGCTTATTGAGCACCTGCAATATGTTCTTTACATCCCCGACGATCGGTACATCGGCCGGCAGGTTCTTGCCTATCTCCGCCGCGTCGATATCGATATGGATGATCTGTGCCTGCGGGTGCGAAAGTGCTTGTGCCTCCGGTCGCCCTGTCATCGAATCTCATCCCGATGGCGATAAGCAGGTCGGAGCTGTGCACCGCTTTATTGGCGTAACCCATGCCGTGCATGCCCAGCCATCCGTAGCTGAGCACGTGGGACTCGGGAAAACAGCCGATGCCGAGAAAAGTGGTCACCACCGGTATCTGTGAATTCTCGGCCAGCTCTTTTAGCTCGGGGAATGCCCGTGATATATTGACGCCGCGCCCGGCGATAATGACCGGCCGCTCTGCGCTGTTGATAAGGTCTGCCGCCTTTTTGATCTGCGAAGGATGGCCGAACAGCTTCGGCTTATAGCCGGGCAGGTCGATCTTTTCGGGGAAAACGAACTCCGTCTTGTTCTGGAATACGTCCTTCGGTATATCCAGCAGCACGGGACCGGGCCTGCCGGTCTGGGCCACGTGGATTGCTTCCCTCACAGCACTGGCGATGTCGCCAGTATCCAGTACCAGCTGGTTGTACTTGGTGATCGGGACGGTAATGCCGGTGATATCGATTTCCTGGAAGGCGTCCTTACCGATGAAGAACGTGTTGACCTGGCCGGTTATGGCCAGTACGGGCACGGAATCCAGGTAGGCATTGGCAATGCCGGTAACCAGGTTGGTTGCGCCGGGGCCGGAGGTAGCCAGGCAAACGCCGATCTTGCCGGTCACCCTGGCATAGGCATCGGCGGCGTGCGCTGCGCCCTGCTCGTGCCTGACCAGGATGTGCCGCAGTTGCGGGTATTTGGGCAGCGTATCGTACAAGGGCAGCAGCACACCGCCGGGGAAGCCGAAGATAACCTCGACTCCCTCTTTAATCAAACATTCACATAGTATTTCTGCGCCGGTTTTCATCATCTGTGCCAGTTACTCCTGAATCTTTGAATACTGCGCCCTCGCTGGCAGGGCCGACCTTTTCAATATATCTCTTCAGGTAACCGCCCTTGATGCTGCGTCTTGAATGGAGGCAGGCTTCTTCAGCCGTCTTTTAATCTCAGCCTCGCTGACCTTGATTTCCAGCTTCCTGGCAGGTATATCTATACTGATTATATCACCATTCTGTACTGCGGCTATGGGGCCGCGGTCGGCAGCTTCCGGGACCACGTGCCCGATGGCCGCGCCCCTGGTGCCGCCCGAAAAACGCCCGTCGGTTATCAATGCTACCTAGCTGTCCAGTCCCATGCCGCTTAGCAGCGAAGTGGGCGTCAGCATCTCCCGCATGCCCGGGCCGCCCCTCGGGCCTTCATAGCGGATGACCACCACGTCGCCTTTCTTGATCTTGTCGGCCATGATGCCTTTGGTAGCGTCCTCTTCGTTTTCAAAGACCCGGGCCGGGCCCTGTGTGCACCATCATCTCCGGCGCTACGGCGCCGCTCTTGACCACCGCCCCGCCCGGCGCCAGGTTGCCGAACAGGATGGCCAGGCCGCCCGTCTTCGAGAAAGGTTTGGAAAATGGCCGGATGACCTCGTGGTTCCGTACCCTGGCATTGCTTATAGGTGTCGGATAGCGGCTTGAGCGTGACAGTTTTGGCGTTGCCGTTCAGCAGCTTGGCTGATCTCGTGCATCACGGCCGGTATGCCGCCCGCCCGGTCGAGGTCTTCGATATGGACATCGCTGGCCGGGCTGATCTTGCACAGATGCGGCACCTTGTCGCTTATCTCATTTATCAAGGGACAGCGGGAATTTGATGCCCGCCTCGTGGGCGATGGCCATGAAATGCAGCACCGAGTTGGTGCTGCCGCCCAGCGCCATATCCACCGCGAAGGCGTTGTCGATGGATTCTTTGGTGATGATATCCCTGGGACAGAGATTTTTCTCTAAGAAGCCCATGATCTGCTTGCCGGCTTCCCTGGCCAGGTGCAGCCTCCGGGAATCGACGGCCGGGATGGTGCCGTTGCCCGGCAGCGCCATGCCCACCGCCTCGGTCAGGCAGTTCATGGTATTGGCCGTGTACATGCCGGAGCAGCTTCCGCAGCCCGGGCAGGCCGCGATCTCGATCTGCTTCAAGCTCGGCCTCGGTCATCTTGCCTTGCGCTACGCTGCCCACGGCCGTGAAAACCGAAATCAGGTCGACGGCCTGCGGCTTGCCGTCTTTCATGCAGTCTGCCGGCCAGCATGGGGCCGCCGCTGATGAAGATGGACGGCACGTTCAAGCCTGCACGGCAGCCATCAGCATGCCGGGGATGATCTTGTCGCAGTTGGGGATGAAGACCAGCGCATCGAAGTGGTGCGCTTCGGCCATGATTTCCACCGAGTCGGCGATCAGCTCGCGGCTGGGCAGGCTGTATTTCATGCCGGGATGGTTCATGGCGATGCCGTCGCAGACGCCGATGGTGTTGAACTCGAAGGGAACGCCGCCGGCGCTGAGCACGCCGGCCTTGACCGCATCGGCGATCGAGCGCAGGTGGATATGCCCGGGAACGATCTCGTTGAAGCTGTTGACGATGCCGATGAACGGCTTGTCGAAATCGCTGCTGCGTACGCCGACGGCCCTTAGCAGCGCCCGGTGCGGAGCCCTTTCGATACCCTGTTTGATGCTGTCGCTTCTCATGTGAAGAATACCTCCTTCCTGTCCATATTCCTGCTGAGTTTGATAGGGATTGCCAGATTTGAGGAATAGGGTTGTAGTAAACTATCACAGGTAATTATTTATTGTCAAGCAAACTGCGACTCAATTTCCGATATTTTATCCAGCCGTCGCTGGTGCCTGCCGCCTTCGAAGCCCGTTGCCAGGAAATTCCTTGACGATTTCCAGCGCATCTGCGGCACGCTACAAAATCAGCGCCCAGGCAGAGCACATTGGCATCATTATGCCGGCGGGCGCGCACAGCCAGCTCCGGGTTGCAGCATAGCGCCGCCCTGATACCTTTGAATTTGTTGGCGGCTATGCACATGCCTATGCCCGTAGCGCAAATCAGGATGCCGTAGTTCGGCCTTGCCGGTCATGATCGATTGTGCCACCGCGTGAGGCGAAATCCGGGTAATCCACCGATTCGCTGCCGTAACATGCCGAAGTCTATCACGGTATGACCATTGGCCTTGAGATAACTCAGAGATTTTATCTTTAAGGTCGAGTCCCGCGATGATCGCTTCCCATGGCGATTAGCATATTAACTACCCCCTGTTTTTATTAGGGCCAGGATTTCCCTCTTCGGGTACTATTCCCTGCCTTACGATGACGGCGGATCCACTGTCATGTCGATGACGGTCGATTCCCTGCCGCCGCGGGCATGTGCCGCCGTTCAGATGATATCCACCCGGCCACCGAGCTGTTTTCGCACTTCGGCGGCGGTTAAAGCCGCTGCCTGTCATGCAGGTTGGCGCTCGTTCCTACAATCGGCCGTCCCAGCTTCTCGATCATGGCCCTGGCCACCTTGTGAGCCGGCATGCGGATGCCTATTTTATGGCCTCCGGCCAGCACCAGGCTGTTGAACTCGGGACTTTTGTCCAAGATGATTGTCAGGCCGCCCGGCCAGAACCTTTTCATCAGTATTTGCGCCAATTTGGGTTGACTGCCAGTCAAGCATTCCGGCCTGATCCGGCATCCGCTATCAACACCGGCAAAGGCTGGTTCAGGGGACGGTCCTTGATGCTGTAATATCCTTCTCACCGCCTCATCGTTATATATATCGGCGCCCAGCCCGTAAACGGTATCCGTGGGATAGGCCACGATACCGCCTTCCCGGAGGACGGCCACGGCCCGGTTTACCCGGTCATAAGAGTAGGCGAGAGTGTTTTCAAAATTGCTTTATTTTCCATTTTACGGGCGGATTTTACAGAGAAATTGTACTCTAAATCGCGCCATAGTTTAAATATGGCTCACATTGGAATGCTCTGCTTGCCCTGTGATATACTTTTCCAATGAAGAAGGGTAAAGAAGAAACAGGCAGCCACCGCGTAGCCACCACCGACGACGCCGAAGTTTCGGCCTATCTTGAAATCGCCAAAGAGCTTCAGGGAGTACAGGCTGCCCCCAAACCGGGCGAAGTGTCCGCACGGCGTAAAAGAAGCCATCGCCA
This sequence comes from uncultured Chloroflexia bacterium, assembly GCA_963848815.1. Lineage (GTDB taxonomy): Bacteria > Chloroflexota > Dehalococcoidia > GIF9 > UBA5629 > UBA1162. The sequence goes on along the minus strand of CAWKFY010000031.1, from coordinate 52,715 downwards.
TCATCGATTTCGGCTCCCAGTACAGCCACCTGATAGCACGCCGCGTCAGGGAATGCAATGTATATTGCGAGCTTTTCCCGCATGACGCCCCTCTAAACAGATCATGGCCATCCACCCCCGCGGCTTTATCCTCTCGGGCGGCCCTGCCAGCGTATATGAGAAGAAAGCTCCGCTGACGCCGGTTGGCATCTATGAAAGCCACCTTCCGGTTCTCGGCATCTGCTACGGCATGCAGCTGATCACCCATCAGCTTGGCGGCACCGTTGCGCCGGGCGCCAAACGTGAATACGGGCAGGCTGTCTTGCACGTGAGCGATGAAAGATCGCCTCTGTTCAGAGGCCTGCCCGAATCACTCTCGGTGTGGATGAGCCACGGCGACCAGGTGATAGATATGCCCCCGGGATTCAAATCGTCCGCCTACACGGAAAATTCACCCAATGCAGTGATCAGCGACGGCCGCAAGACCTTCGGCCTGCAGTTTCATCCTGAGGTAGCGCACACGCCGGAAGGCATCAATATCATTAAAAACTTCCTTTACCGGGTCTGCGGCTGCAAGGGCACATGGACGCCCGGCAATTTTATTAATGAAAGCATCGGCGCTATAAGGTCGCAGGTACATGGTGGCAAGGTAATTTGCGCTCTATCCGGCGGGGTCGATTCTGCCGTTGCAGCCAAACTTGTGCACGCTGCCATAGGCGACCAGCTCACATGTATTTTTGTTAATAATGGTTTGCTCAGGCGCGAGGAGCCTGAAAGAGCACTCAATACCTTCCGTAAAAACCTGCGCATGAACGTGATTTATGTGGATGCCACCGACAACTTCCTGAAAAAGCTCAAAGGCGTAATCGATCCGGAGCAGAAGAGAAAGCAAATCGGCCAGGAATTCATCAGGGTCTTTGAGAGGCAGGCAACCAAGCTGGGCAAGATAGATTTTCTGACACAGGGCACGTTGTACCCGGATGTTATCGAAAGCGCTACCCCCGAGACCAAAGCGGCTGCCAAGATCAAGACGCATCACAACGTGGGCGGCCTGCCGGCCAAAATGGCGCTGACGTTGATCGAACCGCTGCGATACCTTTTCAAGGACGAAGTGCGCAAGGTTGGGCTGGAGCTCGGCTTGCCGGAAGATATGGTCTGGCGTCAGCCCTTCCCGGGTCCCGGCCTGGCTATCCGTATCATAGGCGAGGTCACCAGGGAAAAGCTGGAGATATTGCGGGGCGCTGACTGGATCGTGATGAACGAGATTAAAAAGGCCAAACTGTATCGCGAGATGTGGCAGACCTTCGCCATTCTTACCGATGTGCACAGCGTGGGCGTTATGGGCGACTTCAGGACATACGGATACCTGGTAGCGGTGCGAGCGGTGACCAGTCAGGATGCCATGACGGCCGACTGGGCGAGGCTGCCGTATCCTCTTTTATCCGCTATATCCAACAGGATCGTCAACGAAGTGCCCGGCGTAAACCGAGTGGTCTACGATATAACCAGCAAACCTCCTTCAACCATTGAGTGGGAATAGATGACCTATTCTGTCTTAATGATCTTTGTTTTACTAATTGGTAATTCTTGAATCTGAAATGGCTGCCTGAAAGCAACGAATATGGTGAAGACATGGACATCCCGACAGCACACATGGACGGCACGCCCCGCTGTGTAAATTCGGACAATTCATATTGAATAATTCCTTATTATCATTCAATGTAAACAGTTTGCGGAATCGATTGAATTCATTAGAATCCCACACATCCTGCAGGCTGTTTCGGGTTACATTAAAAACGAATTGGCCGGCACTATCGAATAAATAATCGGTATCGGAATCTTTGAGAAACGGGCAAGGGCTGAGGCCTCCGATTGGATTGCAGTATAGATAGCTAACTCCCGCTTCACAAAAATTGCAAAAATAGCCAATACCAAATCTTTCATTAATATACTTTCCCAATAAAGGCCGTGCATTATATTGCACTTTTAGGCTGGATTTTTGATTAAGGTATGCAATTCGCTGCAATACCAAAATAACATTACTCCAATCCTGTGCAGTTTGAATTGAGCTAAAAGACGCAGTGTTTTGACCCCTTCCAGTATCAACTTTCAAAACTAATTTAAAATTTTCTGCACCCATGGCTTTAGCGTACTCATAGAGGGGCACGACATCATCCATATTCTCACGGCATATCACTACCAGTACAGTAAACGGTAATCTGTACCGCCTTAATAACTGCATCCCATATTGTTACCTTCGGGAAGGAGCTTTCAGAGTTAGTAATTCGTGCCATGGCGGATGGTGTTGAACCATAGAGACTTATCTGGATGTAGCTAATACCTTTTCTTATCCTGGCCAGAGCCGAGACAATTCCATCGGTCAGTAGGCTGCCGTTGGTACTGAATGATAATTGCATGCCTCGTGATACAGCATATTCCATGATAGCTATGGTATTCGGTATTGAAAACGGTTCCCCGCCGAGAATACGAATATACATCACGCCAAGGTCAAATAAGCGATCGACAAGCTCTATTTTCTGTGAAAAGGACAGCTCATTAGGAGAGCATTTACCCGAACTATTCAGGCAGAAGTTACATTGGAAATTGCAAGTCTGTGTAATGTCCCAGTGAAAACCGATTGGGAAGACTATTGCATTTGATAGCAAATATGGGGCAATCACTGGTTTGGACATCGTCAATAAAGCCTGACAAGCAAAATACAAATACGGCTAATATAAGCAGTATTTTTGGCACTGTAAATAGCTATACGTAATAACAAGACAATAAAGTTAATCGCCGTCCTGCGTGTCAACTAAAGTCTCATCACATGGGGCTTGTGGCATCACCGCTAGCGAAGCCCTTACAATTATAGCAATTATTTAAACCGTCTTTTGCAATATCTGAAAATGCTGCAATTGCCTGCATTCTCAGCCGGTCAGCGGCAGCATTCATACTGCTGATAGATTTATTGTCTATGCGTATACGTTGCTTATTAAACGCATCTTTGGGATTATCGATCATTGCGAGCAGAAACTTTCGGTCCTTTTTTAGTAACTCATCAAGGTTAATTTTCTGTGGTTCTATATTTTTACTTGCCATATTTACCTCCTCCAACCCTATTATTCCAAAAGGATAAATCTTTGAAATCTGGTAACTGAAAGCCATTGAATAAAACCCAATATAACCTCTCTATATAAACCTCCCCCACTCGTATTAGGTCAATTTGTTTTATCAGATGATTGTATCATACGAAAAATATAAATACATAATCGACCTGCATAGAAGAATAACATAATACCCAGGTGAAATCAATAGGAAATTTTATTAAATCCTCGAATTTCGCTATATTTTTACCTGAGTAAAAAGCAAAATATAATTTATTGTATATTTCGTACTATTAGAAAATAATTGGAATATACTATATTGTTCCATTGGATCGTGATGAACGAGATTAAAAAGGCCAAACTGTATCGTGAGATGTGGCAGACCTTCGCCATTCTCAGCAAGCCTCCTTCAACTATAGAGTGGGAATAGACCTGAGTCCGTAGATGTGAAATATTTCAAAGTTTAATATAATATAAAGCTGCGGCAGCGGTGGCCGTTTAAAAAAAACAATCGGTATAATGTGGAAATTATTGAGGGGGAGGTAACGGATGTTCTGCAAGCAATGTGGGAATCAAATACCTGACGATGCCGTCATTTGTGTGCACTGCGGTGTAGCAACAAGTAATACAGCTGCGGTTATCAGCACGCCGGAAGCAAAAAGCAAGATAGGTTATATATTATTAGGCGTTTTTCTGGGTCTTTTCGGCATACATAATTTTTATGCCGGATATACCGGAAAAGCGGTAGCCCAATTACTGCTTGCAGTACTACTTTGCTGGACAGTTGTAGTCCCGATTATTGTGTATATATGGGTCATAGTCGATATCTGCACTATTACCAAAGATGCGCAGGGCCGGCCCTTTGTATAAACCACCGATCCGCCGTTTTTTATGAGGATAGCTGCCATTGGCGACCCGCATGGTAACCTTAAGGGAATCCGCAGTATCCCTCTTAATGATGTTGACCTGGCGCTGCTGACCGGCGACCTCGGCCGGACTGACATCTTACGCAGGCAGGCCCTTGATTACCTGGCTATATCTCAGCCTACGCCCGGGGAAACAAAAGCCCATGCCGAAGGTTTCAGACAGGCCTTCTTACGCACCTATGAGACTGCCCTGGAGATAGTCCGTTATCTGGCTGGATACTGCCCGGTCCTGATCGTTCGCGGCAACGCAGACCTCTCCGGCCACGATACCAGGAAGTTCGCTCGCACGTTCAATGTCGAATTGCCTTTTTTATACAGTGCCCTGCTGACGGTCAAAGGAGTTCGCCTGATAGATAACCGTGTTGCTGTAACAAATGGTTTGAGGATAGGGGGAATCAAATATTTCACCGACCTGAGCTGGGCCAAAGAATTCGAACTTTCAGGCATAGAAAAGATAAGGAAAATCGCTGCCAAAGATACCCAGCTTGTGCAGCGCGTGCTCGAACGCTTCGGGCCCGTCGATATATTGCTTACCCATATCCCACCATACGGCGTTCTGGATAGGGTCGATTCGGCATCGATACCGCCCAACTGGATCGGCCGGCATGCCGGCAGCAAGGCTATTCTTGAATACATCGAGCAGCGGCATCCGGACTACCTTTTCTGCGGGCATATACACGAAAGCGCAGGATTTGCCCGGGTCGGAAAAACGCAGGTCTTTAACCTGGGGGCGGGAGGATATCGCATTATTGAGCTTGGCTCGAATATCTGATTTCAGTCGTTTACTGTTTGGCTTTATCGCGCACAACCAGGACGATGGCCCCCGGCCCCACATGGACCCCCAGCGTGGTACCCAGCCTCATCACCTTGACAGGCTTGCGGGTATATATCTTTGATATGCGTTCGGCCAGATCCCTGGCTTCGCCCTCGACGGTGGTATAGGCGATCAGGATATCATCGATGCCCTGGCCGTCGCCCACGAAGGCCACAAGCTGTTCCAGTCCCTTGGCGAAGCTGCGTGCCCTGGCGAAAGGTATGATGCCGCCGTCTTTAATGGATATGATGGGCTTGATGCTCAGCAGTGTGCCAATGAAGGCTGTGGCCTTGCCGATGCGTCCACCGGCCTGCAGGTACTTGAGCGTATCCAGCAGGGCCAGTGCGCGTGTATTTGCAATGGCCTCATTTGCCACCTGAAGGACTTCTGCCATCGGCTTACCTTGTTTGGCTGCCTCGGCGGCGGCTATCACCACTGCGCCGAGCGCGATGCTCACCAGTTTGGAGTCCACTATCTCCAGGGGGCAACTGATTTTGGCCAGGTCCTTGGCCTGCCTGGCCGAGTTGATGGTGCCGCTCAATACCAGCGTGATATGAGTGGAGACAATGCCGTCGGCGCCCTGGCCGACCTTTTCATAGGCGGCGATGAAGTCCGTGGCGTTAGGCTGGATGGTGGCGGGATGGATGGATCCCTCCACCAGCCTGTGGTAGAACTGCTCATCGGTGATGGTCACCCGCTCCTTGAAGATCTCCTCGCCGAAACGCACGGACAGCGGGACCACAGTTATCCCCAGGTCTTTTACAATTTCCTCCGAAAGGTCGCAACTGCTGTCCGTAACGATTTTGATCATGGCATACCTCCCAAGTATTCGTTATATCATTAGGCGGGCCCACCCTGCAGCCTGGCCCATGCATCGAGGGTGAACTGCTGAAGCAGCAGCAGGTTATCGTTGCTCATATTCTGTATGGCGGTGATATAGCGCTGGATATATTCCTGGTAGCCTGTTAGGAGCTTTCCCGCCTTTCTATCCGCCAGCGAGAGCCCCAGTATAAGCCCGGCCACCGAGCTCATGCCCGGGCTGGTAACCGGAGCTTTTAACAGCATGTTGAACCAGCCCTTTTCTTCAGGGCTGCGCCTGTTATTCTTTAAGCTTATCAGCAGCGCGGCCAATATACGGGCAGCGCTGGCCAGGGGTGAAGGGACCTTGTTGGACTGCCTCAACAGGCGGCGGGATATTTTATAGCGGTCGGATGATTTATATTGTGAGAGGCTGGCCATGATATCGGTCCTGGTTTTTTCCCATTCACCCAGTTCGTCAGTTTGCTCACTGTCCAGGCTGAACTGCGCCACCGTGCGGGCAGTGGGAACGAACAGGATATTGGCCCTTCCCGGACCCGCGGCCTTTTTGGGCGTATCATATTGCGAGGCCACCATGCCCTTCTGTTCCAGAACTTTCAGCATATCGTAGGCGGTCGAGGAGCAAAGGCCCAGCCGTTGGGCGATGGCGCTGTAGTGGACCGGCTTCTGCATATTGCGGTACAGGTCGGTAAGGCCTGTAAGAAAAGCCCTTTGTCTGGATGTCAATTTAAACTCCGGCCTGTTGATCCTGGTCACCTGGCTGCACCGCCCTTAAAATATTCCAAAGAAACCAAAATATTATATGCTCAGCGTACCGATAAATGTCAATATCCTGAATAATTGGCTTCGTCCGGATGGGAATAACCTATTGGAATCGTTACGCATTTATACTAAAATTGGTAGTTGACAAAAATTAAGCCATCCATATACTTATAAAGCATGCTAAAAATTAACGATAGTTGATTTAAGCATTTTCTTGGTGTATACTCTGACGGCTTGGTGAGTACACCAGGCCGTTTTGCTCTTTAAAAAGAGAATAGTGTTAGTAATGATGAATGGTGTCTAGTGTTCTAGTTGCCGGTGCAGCAGGACGTATGGACCGCAAGGTCTTGTGTTCATGCTGCTGTAGGTCAAAGATACTAAGGGCACAGGGCGGATGCCTTGGCGTTAACAGCCGAAGACGGGCGCGGCAAGACTGCGAAAAGCCCCGGTGAGATGTCCAGCAATCTTAAGCCGGGGATTCCCTAATGGGGCAACCCATCTGGTTTAATAACCAGATACTCTATATGAGAGGATACCAGGGGAACTGAAACATCTTAGTACCCTGAGGAAAAGAAATCGAATGAGATTCCCGGAGTAGTGGCGAACGAAAGGGGAAGAGCCTAAACTTCGCCGGCTTAGTGGGCTTGAGGCCTATGCCGACGGAGGGTTGCAAGGTGCAGCGGACAGTGCTCAAGAGCTATCGCAGAGTTAAAAACTTTTTACCTAGTCAAAGGTCCCTGGAAAGGGCCACCATAGCGGGTGATAGTCCCGTAGATTAAAGGTAAAAAGCTCTGGCTGCATTCTTAAGTACCACGGGACACGGGAAATCCTGTGGGAATCTGGGGTGACCACGCTCCAAGGCTAAATACTGTTAACGACCGATAGTGAACCAGTACCGTGAGGGAAAGGTGAAAAGCACCCCGTTGAGGGGAGTGAAATAGTACCTGAAACCCTGTGCCTACAAGCAGTCAGAGTCTGGATTTATCCGGATGATGGCGTGCCTATTGAAGAATGAGCCTGCGAGTTGATCTATGTGGCTTGGTTAAGTGATTTTAATCACGGAGCCGAAGCGAAAGCGAGTCTGAATAGGGCGACTTTGGTCGCATGGATTAGACACGAAACCGTGTGAGCTACCCATGGCCAGTGTGAAACCCAACTAATCTTGGGTGGAGGTACGAACCCGTAAGCGTGGCAAAGCTTTGGGATGAGCTGTGGGTAGGGGTGAAATGCCAAACGAACTCGGAGATAGCTTGTTCTCCCCGAAATGCATTTAGGTGCAGCCTCGGGTAAATAACTTACGGAGGTAGAGCTCTGAATGAGCTAGGGGCCGTGAGGTTACCAAACTCAATCAAACTTCGAATGCCGTAAGTCTTATCCTGGGAGTGAGACCGCGCGGGATAAGCCGCGTGGTCGAGAGGGAAACAGCCCAGATCATCAGCTAAGGTCCCTAAGAGTGAACTAAGTGGTAAAGGAAGTGATGTCGCTAAAACAGCCAGGAGGTTGGCTCAGAAGCAGCCACCCTTTAAAGAGTGCGTAACAGCTCACTGGTCGAGTGATGTCGCGCCGATAATTTAACGGGGCTCAAGTTCACCACCGAAGCTATGGATCGCGCAAGCGATGGTAGGGGAGCGTTGTTATAGCAGTGAAGCTTCTGGCGTAAGCCAGGGTGGAGCGATGACAAGCGAGTATGCAGGCATAAGTAGCGTAAAGGCATGTGAAAAACATGTCCACCGGAAGTCTAAGGTTTCCTACGCAAGGTTAATCCGCGTAGGGTTAGTCGACCCTAAGCTTAACCCAAAGGGGGTAGGCGATGGATAGCAGGTCAACATTCCTGCACCACCAGTATTTCGTTATCAGCAAAGGGGGGACACAGTAGGATAGGTTGAGCGTACCCATCGGACATGGTGCGTTCCTGATTCTAGGCGTGTTGAGGCAGGAAAATCCACCTCGACGTTAAGCTGAGGAGAAGGGGAAAATGAGGGGCAACCCGATTTGACTCAACCGAGTTCACACTGTCCAGAAAATCCTCGTTGCGAGATATCTCGGTGTCCGTACCGCAATCCGCCACTGGTAGACGGGGGTAAGTATCCCAAGGTGTTCGAGAGAACTCACGTTAAGGAACTCGGCAAATTAACCCCGTAACTTCGGAAGAAGGGGGCCCGCGCAAGCGGGGGCACGAAACCGGCTCAAGCGACTGTATAACATAAACACAGGTCTCTGCCAAAGCGAAAGCTGAGGTATAGGGGCTGATACCTGCCCAGTGCCGGAAGGTTAAGGAAAGAGGTCAGGGGTAACCCGAAGCTTTGAACCGAAGCCCCGGTGAACGGCGGCCGTAACTATAACGGTCCTAAGGTAGCGAAGTCCCTTGTCGGGTAAGTTCTGACCCGCACGAAAGGTGTAACGACTTGAGCACTGTCTCAACGTGAGACTCGGTGAAATTGAAATGGGGGTGAAGATGCCCTCTACCCGCAACTGGACAAAAAGACCCCGGGAGCTTTACTATACCCTGGTATTGGACTCGAGCTGAGCTTGTGTAGGATAGGTGGGAGGCGTTGATGTCGGGGCGTCAGCCTCGGCGGAGCCAACGGTGAAATACCACTCTTGTTTGGTTTTGGTTCTAACCTGCCGAAATGGTGGGGACAGTGCCAGGCGGGTAGTTTAACTGGGGCGGTTGCCTCCTAAAGAGTAACGGAGGCGCCCAAAGGTCCCCTCAGCACGGGTGGAAATCGTGCGTTGAGTGTATTGGCATAAGGGGGCTTGACTGCGAGACCTACAAGTCGAGCAGGGACGAAAGTCGGGCAAAGTGATCCTACGGCTCCACGTGGAAGGGCCGTGGCTTAACGGATAAAAGCTACCCCGGGGATAACAGGCTTATCTTGCCCAAGAGTTCACATCGACGGCAAGGTTTGGCACCTCGATGTCGGCTCGTCGCATCCTGGGACTGAAGCAGGCCCCAAGGGTTGGGCTGTTCGCCCATTAAAGCGGCACGCGAGCTGGGTTCAGACCGTCGTGAGACAGGTCGGTCTCTATCCGTTGTGGGCGCTGGAGATTTGAGGGGAGCTCTCCCTAGTACGAGAGGATTGGGAGGGACGGACCTCTGGTGTGTCAGTTGTCGCGCCAGCGGCAGTGCTGGGTAGCCATGTCCGGATGGGATAAACGCTGAAAGCATCTAAGTGTGAAGCCCACCTCAAGATGAGATCTCCCACTAGTTTAACTAGGTAAGACCGCAAGTAGACCACTTGCTTGATAGGCAGCGGGTGTAAGCGCAGTAATGCGTTGAGCTGAGCTGTACTAATGGTCGAGGTCTTTGACTTACAACAGTATGAGCACAAGACTCCAGGAGTCACTAACTACTAAAGTATGCCGCGGGGTGGAGCAGTGGCAGCTCGTCGGGCTCATAACCCGAAGGTCGCAGGTTCAAATCCTGCCCCCGCTACCAAATTCTGTAGCTAAAAGGCCTTCGATTCTGTTAAAGAGTCGGAGGCCTTTATCATTTTTGCTTATAAATTGCTAATAATGATTTTTAGCGGAAGTATTTCTACGAGTGGACAACACTATCTTGTCGAAACCTGTTGCCGTAGCTTCCTGCAGCCCAGGGGCAGCACGGCTATAAGTATCAAGCGTTATCTGTTTGCTGGCATGGCGTAATCGCTCATTGACTATCTTGGGGGCGTGATGCTGCGTTTAAAAGTAACAGAAGGGTAACAAAATGTAACCTATTGGGATACTGGCATTTTCCCAGAGAAGCTGGGGGCGACATCGGCGGTGAAGGTATTGGGTGGAAGTACGAATAAATCGCTATATATATATTGAAAGCGGGATATGTCATTACTTCCCAACTGTCCTTCTTGCCAAAAGGATAAATACAATTCAGTTTTGTCTTGTACTCCAGTAGTACCATCCAAGTATTTAGTTACATTTTCATCACATAAAAAGACTCTTACGTCAATATCCGTGTTACCTGGAATAATTTTAGGTATTTCCAGATTGTTATTGTTCTTATCTAGCAAGACACAGAGATCATTGATCTGCTCCCATGGTATTTTCGGCGGTGTATAAATATAGACGCGGAAACTGTCTAGCAAAGTCGAATTGGGCCCACTGTTCAATATACCAACATCCCAAAGCACGCCCTGATAGGTGGCGCCTCCAATAGGAATTTTCCATTCCGCAGGCTGGGTTCTCGAATAGGGTTGGATAAGAGGCACGACTTGATATTGTACCATTCTATTTGAGAGGTCATAGGTCAGCCAAGCAAAACTAGCTAATGCCATACCCACTATGAACGTTGCTATGATGTTTAAGTTTGAGGAATTGTCCTTAATCCATTGCCATCCCCATACTAATGAGCTAATAATAGCTGACACTGCAATAACTACAGACGTAGTTATGAATAGAAGAGTGAAAGAAGAATACTCTTGTGTGCTGCTCCACCACCATGAAAACAAGCTGAACAGAATTGCTAATACTGCTAAGATTAGGGTGCACTTGCAAGACCGGCTACGGTGTAACCACCACCCATAGATACCACGGAAGGGTATATTTTTCAATTCGGGCATTATAACACTATTGCCTCAATTGAGATGCGCATAGCATAAGCCTAAGTAATTAGCACCGTCAACAATGTTCTTTTGGATGCCTTGGCCTTTACCCAGTATCTTAATAGCATGGCTCTCAAACAGGATTAAAAATCCACAGAACATCAATAAATTGGGGATTATATACTTGACAAATGCGTCAAGTATATAATCGCCGATAAAATGATCAGTATTTCTCAAAATATATTCTGAGACGCTGTTCTGAAGCTACATTTAACCAAAAATGCAATCGGGTCCTATATTCAAATCCTGCCCCCGCTGCCAAGTGTATCAAAAAGCCCATCTTATTTAAGACGGGCTTTTTTATTTGCATCAGATAAATGATGTATAATCCGGTTAAGCGGAGGCAATAATGCTGGTAAAGATCGAAACATATTTTGATGGTGAATATTGGTGTGCTAGAGGCATTGGCGAGGATATCTTCACCAATGGCAAAACACTTGATGATATGTATGAGAATATTAAAGAAGCCGTTTCCTGCCATTTTGGCGATACTGACGAACCTATTATTATACTAACTTTGAACGAGGTCAAAATGGTAGATGCCAAAGCTTCCGCAAGTTAGCGGCAACCAGGTTGTGAATCTCCTTAAGTCTCTAGGCTATAATTTTGAACGATAAAAGGGCAACACAGCGTGGTGAGAGTACTTTAGTGTTCAAGGTTCTAACTCTACGAAATGTCTATTATTGAAATCAATCAGGAAACGTGTAATAAATGCGGCATCTGCGCTGCTGAATGTCCCCGCCGGGTAATTTCCCTGCCGGACGGGGGTTTCCCGCAAATAGCAGCAGAGGCTGAAGCTGAGTGCAACGGATGCGGGCATTGCGTTGTGGTGTGTCCCAGCGGAAGCCTGAGCCATCGGGACTCGCCGCTAAAAGAGTCTCCGCTGATAAATAAGGGCCTTAAGATAACTCCGGAACAGGTCGAGCAGCTATTAAAGGGCCGCCGTTCGGCCAGGGTCTTCAAGAACAAGCCGGTACCACGCGAAATAATTACCCGCCTGATAGAGGACGCCCGCTACGCGCCGACAGGGTCTAACCGTCAAGAGATGGAATGGCTGGTAATCGACGATAAAAAAGAGCTGGACCGCATTGAAGAGCTCGGCACCGACTGGCTAAAGTGGGTAATTGAGAACCTTCCGGGAATGGCCGAGAAATCCAATTTTCAAGCAAGGCTGGAAAGACAACGAAATGAACCACAATGCATTTTTGCGCGGCGCCCCGGTATTGATTGTTACCCATGCCAGTAAAGATTTCTCAGTCTCGCTTCTCGCCGGCATTGATAGCGCCAACGCCTTGAGTTTTCTGGACCTGGCGGCTAACAGCCTGGGCCTGGCCACCTGCTGGGCGGGATATGTTTACATGATGGCCAACACCTTCCCTCCGGTTCAGGCGGCCCTGGCGCTGCCCGAAGGCCATCAGGCTTATGGAGCTATGCTGCTGGGGTATAATAAGTTCAAATACCATAGAATACCTGTCCGCAAAGCCCCCAGGATCGTCTGGAGGTAAGGGAACGGGAATACCAAGAGCCGATCGATTCGCAGGTTCAAATCCTGCCCCGCTACCAAGAGTATTAAAAAGCCCGTCTTATTAAGACGGGCTTTTTTATTTGGGTAATAATGGTTTTACAATCGATGGATAAGACTCTACTTCAGGCTAAATGGCGGGTACTTGTCCGTAGCAAGCAGGATAACGTATGTCCAAACTCGAAGGTTCCAACGCAGAAATCCAACGACGAAATCAAACAAGCTCCGGGGGTAATTGCCTGTAAACAGTATGGCAAACCATGCGATGACAGTGACTACCCATACGGCTACTGCGAGGACGAAAAGGACAATATAGTGGGGGATAGCCAAAATCCATTTAATGAGAGGTAGGCCGCGCATCAGGTCTTTTGGAGCGTCGGGATAGTCTATTGAGATATGCACAAGCTGCTCATCATCGGTTGAAGGATATTTATCAGTGAGAAGGAACATGAATGCCCAGACACGGTAAAGGAATTGGGTGACGCCAATGCCCCAGTCGAACCACCACCTGGGGTATTTCTTTCTGAAAAGGATCATCATCACCAGTGGCGAAAGTATCAGGTAAAGAGGCACATAAGCCAGGTACAGGAATGGATACCATGCGGGAAGGCCTCCCGCGTGACCCGTAGGTATTAGCGGTAAGATCAGAAAAAAGACCAATGCTAACAAGATAAATAGCGGGGCTGACATACTATAGTTATTCAGGGCAGCTATTCCCCAGTTTAATGGGCCGCTTATTACTGAAATGGGGATGGCAATAATCCCTCTGAAGAAGGTAGACAACCTGCCAAGTTTCTCACTGTAGTCAACGGATAATTTTGCCGGGTAGTTCTCCATATTCGTAATATATCCTCCTTATCGAACGGTCTCTACTTAAACCCAGATTTACACCATCGCTTCATCTACCGATGCTGGTGTTGTCCCTTTCCAAATGATGGTTGTTCCAGTATAGCAGGACTGTCAACGTAACCCGAAGGTTGCAGGTTCAAATCCTGCCCTCGCTACCAACTCGTATAAAAAAGCCCGTCTTGAAAAAACGGGCTTTTTTATTTGGGTAATAATAAGCCGACGGTATACCTTGGAACATGGAAATGACAATCGCTGCGACAAAGACCAAAATGTATATAGATACATCGGCCATATCAAAAGGTTCCGGTTATTGAATATGGGCGTCAAATTAATCAGCTGAGGTATTCTATGTTTATGCCCGGCTGCAAAGATATTTCCGGTTTAGCGAGTAATTCAATGAATCTAAACCCTTTGGTCGGATGAAAAAGGTTGGCCGATGCGCTGCTCCTTACAATCCAGGCTGTATCAAGCCCTCTTTCGGTCCCCGCCAGTGCTATGACCTTCTCACCTTCGGGGATAACGCCACTATCGGTACTCATTAATACGCATTCCATGCAGACCAGCGTTCCAGTCGAGATTAATTCGAGCGTTTTGGCAATGACGTCCAGCGAAGTAATCTTTCTTAAGTGTATCCGCTCCGAGAAACTGGGGCCGAAAAAGGGGATCGTCCCGCGGACAACCTTAACGTTCAGCCGGTCAAGCTCAGTCCGGTTATCCTCTGTGACGTCCATAGGTATTTTTCTCGATCCCTGGTCAACCCACCGGTCCCGGATGGTCTTTAATTCGGGGATTTCGGCAAAGGGACCGCTGTTCATCCCGTCGACTTCCCAGCTCATTCCCTGCGGGCAGGTAACACATACTACTTTATCCTTGATCCTCCTGGCGATCTTAAGAGCGCTGTCACCCGTAATAGAAGCTACTACAATATGCGCGCATGTGTTGGAAATGCGCTCTACTATGTCGATTACCCTATCCGTATTGATCGGGCCCGGTCTTTCAAAAATCAACATTTTATATTCGCATAGTCAAATTCGGAATAGTATAGCACCACAACAGTTCATAAGTATAAATAGATATGGCTACGCATCAATTTTTGATGCAATATGTGCCTCAGCGAATGCCTAATTAAAGTGTGGACTGCTATGACATTAAAATCGGAGCCGTGATCACAAGGCTCCAATTCGTCAATAACTACTAAGTATGCCGCGGGGTGGAGCAGGCAACTCGTCGGGTTCATAACCCGAAACCCGAAGGTCCAGGTTCAAATCCTGCCCTCGCTACCAAAGAGTATTAAAAAGCCCGTCTTGAAAAGACGGACTTTTTTATTTACCTGCACTGCATTTTTGCATAGGGACATGGTATATTCTTACACCAATGAGCTATTTCTATCCACTGCTCGGGTCACTTTTCATACTGGTGGCGCTGGTATCCCTCACGCTGCTGTTGAGGAAATGGTCTATTCTCTCAACCGACCATGAGGCGCTTTTCTCGCAGCTCGTGACAGACGTTGCACTACCCGCCCTGATATTTGCCAGCCTCTCGAGAAGGACATTCGATCCCGACAAGCTTGTACTTGCCCTCCTGATGCTGTGCACTATATTGATAGCCTGTTCCCTGGGTTATATTGCAGGCAGGCTCTTGAAAATGGACAGGAAGTCCCTGGGCGCATTCGTCCTGGTAGCAGGCTGGGGCAGCTCCTCGACCCTGGGATATGCGCTGATCATGCAGATCTTCTTCAACAATACGCAGGCCATGCAGGACGCCATGATCGTAAGCGAGCTGGGCGCCGGCATCCCGCTGTTCGTCCTGTCAATCCCATTTGCCATGTATTTCGGCAAGGAGCATCCGGACCGCAGGAGCGAGATCATGTCCGTCCTGGCATTCTTCCGCTCCCCCATTTTCATAGCGCTTGTACTGGGCATTGCCGTTTCATTTCTCAAGCTTCCGACGGATAATTATGCTTTACAGACCCTCTATAAACTCTTTGACATAATGGGTAATTCCCTTGAGCTGTTTACCGCCATTGCCGTGGGGTTGCTGCTGCAGAAGATACCTGTCAAGCACCTGTTGCCGCCTATTGCAGCTTTGTTCTGCATCAACCTGGTTGCGGAGCCTCTCATAGCACTGGCAGGGGCTCATATTTGTGGACTGTGCAAGCTCGATGAGCAGGTGCTGGTTATCGAGGCTGCCATGCCGGCGGGAGCCGTGGCCGCCGTTATCGCCTCGCGCTACGGATGCAACGGCAAGCTGGCCTCGGCCCTGACGATAGCCATGTACTTTTTGAGCGTCCTGACGATACCTGTGGTTTACCTGCTGACGGCAAGTTGCTGATCGCCGGATTTACGGATTATGTGATATTCAGAATATATGAATTGAGGAGGACAAAATGGCTTCGCATTGCGCTGACTGCCCCATGCGACTAAAGGCGGAGAAAAATCCGCAGTCAATCATGAGCAAAATCTGGAAATGGCATACCACCTGGTGCCCGGGCTGGAAGGCCTACCAGAAGGAACTGGCCGTACAAGTGCAAAAATGATAGCTGATTGGGTAATCAGCCAATTATTTATATTGTGCTAAAATAGACGAGCATTAAATCCTATAAGGAGGGCCTATATGGCTATAGCGCTTATCTGTGTGCTGGCCGTCATCGTAGTACTTGCGGTCATAATTGCCGTCAGGACCCTGGCATTCAGCTCCAGGAAGGCAACAGCCGAGAAACAGGTCAGCTATCCCACAGATCCCAATATAATCGCTCAACATCTCTCCGGAGCGCTGAAGTTCAAGACTATCTGGGACCTGGATCTTACAAAAATAGACTATACTGAATTCCAGGGACTCAAAGATTATTTTGAGAAGACGTATCCCCTGGTCAATTCGAAACTCGAGAAGCATGTAATCAACGACTACGGCCTGCTGTATGTCTGGCATGGAAGCGACAGCTCGAAGAAACCCATTCTTATTATGGCTCACCAGGACGTGGTACCCGCCCCGGTTGAAGGCTGGACGCATGACCCTTTCTCAGGAGATATAGCCGACGGCTATATCTGGGGCCGCGGCGCCATAGACGACAAGGGCTCGCTGATCGGTATGCTTGAAGCTGCTGAATACCTTCTGAAGGACGGCTTCCAGCCGACCCGCACGCTCTATATCGCTTCCGGGTGCGACGAAGAATGCACCGGGATGCAGGGGGCGGGCAAGATAGCGCAGTACCTACGGGACCAGGGTATCCAGTTTGAAGCCATTCAGGATGAGGGAACCATAGTATCCAAAGGCGCTCTGCCTGGAGTAAGCCAGCCCGTGGCACTCATCGGGACCGCCGAGAAAGGCTACCTTTCTATAGAGCTTATCGCTCAGTCGCAGGGTGGACATTCCTCCGTGCCGCCCAAACAGACCAATGTCGGCATAATCGCCGCAGCGGTTAACGAGCTCGAGGAGAACCCTTTCCCGACCCACCTGATGGGCCCTTCGGCGGGCCTCTTCGAATATGTCGGGCCTAAGATGTCCCTCCCCTATAAAATTCTCTTTGCCAACAGATGGCTTTTCGGACCGCTGATCCGGCAACAACTGGCCTTACAGCCCGTTACCGCCGCATCTATCAGGACTACCACCGCGCCCGATATGTTTCAGGGCAGCCCTGCCGACAATGTAATGCCCTCCAAGGCTACCGCCGTGATAAACTTCCGCATCTTACCGGGCGATTCGATCAAGTATGTAATCGACCGGGTGACCGCGATCATCAACGACCAACGTGTCACCGTCCGTCCCATAACCGAGTTCTCCCGTGAACCGTTGCCCATATCCAGTGCCGACACATGGAGTTATCGCATGATAAGCAAGACCTACCTCGAGATCATGCCGGATGTCATCACTGCTCCGTTTATCATGGTCGGAGGAACCGACTCTGCCAAATATGCCGACATGTCACCCAACGTCTTCCGGACACTTCCCCAAAGGCTTTACGGCGATGACGTTAATTTGCTGCACGGCATAAATGAGAAAATCTCCTTGGCCAACATGAACGAGATGGTCAACTGGTATATTCGGCTGGTCCACAATCTTTGCGGCTAAACGGGACTCCGTCCTCATTTCCCCGGCTGCTAAGAGTAAAGAGGGGGGTCCGGATTTAATCCGGAGCCCTTCTCTTTTGTGATGGATTAAATTAGCCAATTTTTTAATAAGGATGATGCTAACCTCAGGGATATGTCTCTCAAGGATGCCCTGCAGTCCGAATTCTTAAAGAAAATCCGTGAAAACCACGGCCGGCTAAGCGAGGCACAAGGGGGCTGCTCACTTTGGGTGGAACGTGTATGGGCTCGCTCGCTGCTGGACTGCGCTAAAAGCTAGTCAGCCGGTTTCTCGGCTTAGCCCGTTGGGACAATCAGATTTCAATCTCCATTCCATCGTATGCCAGTATTACTTCCGGATGGTCCAGTTTGAACTGTTCTTCTTTCTCCAGGGTCTCCTTGCCCAAGTGGGTGAAGATGATATTTTTGATCCCATAGCTCTTGCACCAGTTTATCTGCGTGGTAATCCTGGTATGTCCGAATAGCTGGTCGCCTCTCCTCCTGACAAGGTTTGCCCGTATGGCGGAGGCATCGCCTATGTAATAGTCTGCATCTGCCATTATTTTATCCCGGTCTAAAATATCCACTACATCGGAGTTGTAGACCATTGTCTTGCCTTCCGCCTTGAGCTTGAAGCCGACCGCCGGGCATCTGATCGAATGTATCACCGGGTAGCAGGACCAACTCAAAGAGCCTACTTTATGTTCCTGGCCCGGAGACATCAGAATTGGATTGGAGGGCCTGAACCGTCAAGGGTTACCTCCATAGTCGATGAAAATAGCGGAGCATTAACGATTCTAATGGTGCGGTCGTTTTTCTTCGACTCTCATCTTTCGTTCAGGTGCACTTTTCCAGGAGCTTATTTAGCGCGCTTTTCGGTAAAGCTGAGCGTGTGCGCATTGTTGAGCTTATCTTCCTTGGAACTGTAGAGAAAGGTTACGCGGCCTTTTTTAACCAGTGATGCAAGTTTTTTCACCTCTTCGGCATGGCTGTCCAGCTCAGCAAAATACCTCTTTTGAACTCCTCCCATTTTGCGGGATCGTGGCTGTACCATTTTCTGAGATCGTTGCCGGGAGCCGCGTCTTTCATCCAGAAATCTATCTCTGCCTTCTCTTTGCTTAGACCTCTCGGCCACAGTCTATCTACCAGGATACGTGTACCGTCCTGCGCTTCCGGTTGTTCATAGACCCGTTTGATCTTAATTTTCATCTGAACCGCTTAATTATTCGAGCCTTATTCTTTGAATTTAAAACCTTTTTCGGTGAAAAGCTTGATGCAGGCATCCACGATATCCGGATCATATAGCTTGCCCTTATTATTTGATATTTCATCCAGCGCTTTTTCTATACCCAGGGCCGGCCGGTAAGGACGGTGAGAACTCATGGCTTCAACTACATCGGATACAGAAAGAATCTTCGCTTCAAGGCCTATTTCCTCACCTTTGAGGCCGTTGGGATAGCCCGAGCCGTCCAACCGTTCATGATGCTGCAAGATAGATTTCGCGACTGCGCAGGGGAAATCCATACCTTTCACAATATCATAACTACCTTGAGCATGGGTTTTTAACAGCCTGTACTCGCTCTCGGTAATTTTCCCCGGTTTACTGAGGATATCGGAAGGCACATAAATTTTGCCAATATCATGAATTACCGCGGCCATGCGTAGCTGCTCAACCCGATCATCTCCGCATCCCATCTCCCTGGCTATGGCTGTAGCCAGTTCGGCCACTCTATGCTGATGGCCTGCCGTATAAGGGTCTCTCATTTCCACAATTTTGGCCATCGTATTAATGGCATCGTCTAATGTTTTCTTGGTCTTCTGATGACTTTTTATCAGGTCTTCCTCATATCGCTTACGCTCGGTAATGTTACGGGCAATTCCCTGAAAACCAATCAGTTCTTTTCCTTCATAATACGGGGCTGAGAGAATTTCAACGTAATGCAGGTTCCCATCTTTTCCCCTCACCATATATTCTGCAGGCTCATTGGATGCTTTTCCTGCCATAATGTCGGCGATCCTCTTATTATGCTGGTCTATATATTGGTCGAGCACGATATCCCAGATACGCATGTTAAGAAAT
The DNA here is from genome assembly GCA_963848815.1 of uncultured Chloroflexia bacterium. Classification (GTDB taxonomy): domain Bacteria; phylum Chloroflexota; class Dehalococcoidia; order GIF9; family UBA5629; genus UBA1162. The sequence goes on along the minus strand of CAWKFY010000031.1, from coordinate 33,195 downwards.
TCCTCTTCGCTGTATTTCAGCGTTTCACACATGATCCTGTTGACTGCCAGGAAACTTCCTTTCAAATTGACGATGAATATGCCATCCGGACTCTGAGTAATTAGAGTACGGTATTTCTGCTCGCTCTCGCGCAGCTCATTTTCCGCCTTTTTCTGTTTGGCTATAACATCTTCGAGTTGCAGCACTTTCCTTTCCAGCTTGCGGAATAGCGCCTCGTTATACCGCTGCAGGATCTCCTTTTCATCAGCCGGGGATTGTTTCTGAGGCGCCTGCCTTTCCTTAAGAGGATTAGCCAGGACTTCCTGTACAATCTGTACCAATACCTCGGGTTGTTGCGGCTTGATAACGAAGCGGTCGGCTCCCAGACTAAGGGCGAATTGCTCATCCTTGAGATCAGTGTAAGTAGCAGTGTAAAAGACAAGCGGTATTTGGTTCAGCAGTTCATGCCCTTTGCAACGTCGGCACAGTTCAAAACCATCCATCTCCGGCATAAGTATATCCGTGACTATAATGTCAGGCGGACTATTAAGCGCCAATGCCAGGGCCTCGGCTCCGTTTCGTGCTGAAAGCACTTCATAGCCACAGCCCTTCATGACTGTCTCCAGCAAATAAAGGTTCTGGACATTGTCGTCTGCTATTAAAATTTTGCTCATTTCATGTTCCTTGCAAATCGGCGCCGGGAAAAAACTTCTCGATTTGGGCCAGGAAGGTGTCCGGATCGATCGGTTTTTCTATATAGCCATTGCAACCCGCACTCATAGCTTTCTCGCGATCACCTGTCATCGCATAGGAAGTCACCGCTACAATCGGTATCTTAAATAATCCCGGGTTGCTGCGAAGCTTCCTTGCAACCTCATAGCCATCCATGACCGGCAGTTGGATATCCAGCAGGATAAGGTCCGGATGGGATTGAGCAGCCCTGTCGATGCCCTCCTGGCCGTCCCGTGCCCAGACCACCTCGTAACCGCGTGTGTCCAGTAAGACTTTTACCAGGTAATAATTTTGCTCGTTGTCCTCAATATATAGTATTTTGCCGGTACTCATTTTCTCCTTTCCAAGGGGAGAGCGAAACTGAAGATGCTGCCCTTTCCCCATTCGCTTTCAACCCAGATCCTGCCGCCCAGCAGATCCAGGATTTTACTGCATATCGAAAGTCCCAGCCCGGTACCTTCATATTGCCTGACCATGCCGCTATCGATCTGGTGGAAGGGTTTGAATAGCTGGCCCATATCTTTATCCTTGATCCCGATTCCTGTATCTATGATACGGGTTACAGCCTCATCTCCTTGCAGGGAACACTCAACGCGGACACTGCCCTTCTCGGTGAACTTGATAGCATTGCTTATGAGGTTATATATAACCTGCTCCACCCGCCTTTGATCACTCGTGATCATCCCGACCTCCGGGGCGATCACAACTTCCAGGACAAGGCCTTTTTTCCCTGCGAGCGGCCGCATGTTCCCGGTAACTTTTTCGATCGCTGCCCGCAGATCACAGGGCTCCTGAGCGACCGTTAATTGGCCGGCTTCGATTTTCGAGATATCCAAAACGTCGTTTATCAGGTTGAGCAGATGTGAAGAGCTGCTGCGTATTATTCCCATCTGCTTTTTCTGTTCTTCATTAAGAGGGCCGACCAACTCCTGCTGCAGGACTCCTGTGAAACCGATGATGGAATTGAGGGGCGTTCGCAACTCATGAGACATGGTAGCCAGAAATGCCGACTTGAGCCGGTCAGCCGACTCGGCATGCTCTTTGGCTATTGCCAATTCGGCGGTGCGGTCTTTGACCAGGTCTTCCAGCTTGTCACGATATTTGGACAGTTCATCTTCAGCCCTTTTACGCTCAGTGATATCCATAACATTGCCATCATAATGTGTTATCTCGCCTTTCCTGTCTCTGATAGACCTGGCGTTTATGGAAATCCATACGGTGTCGCCGTCGCGTCGCTTGATCTGCATTTCATAATTGCTCAATATACCCGGATCGTTTAGCAGGTCCTTGAATCTGACGCGTTCTTCAGGACGGGCATAGAATTGCTGCGCGATATCCTTGATTTCCTCTATCATTTGCGTGGGCGACTCATAGCCAGACATATGGGCAAAAGCAGGATTAACGAGGATAAACCTCCCCTGTGGTGTGCTCTGAAAGATGCCCACCACTGCGTTATTGAAAATATTGCGGTACCTCTCTTCGCTAGTTAGCAGAGCCGCTTCTGCACGATTGTGCGAGTTGATTTCTGCAGTGAGCGCCAGCGTCCTGGACCTAACCTGTGATCTCAGGATTAGGCTTCCTGTTGCCAGCAATACCGCCAGCCCTCCGATGCCCGCCAGTGACCATATCAACCAAACGGGAACTATTGGAGTCTCAGCAGGTTTTATTGAAAGCCATTTATCAAGTGATTTGTAATAGATTGAATGGCTATCTTGTTTCAAAGTTCTTATATCGGTATCGATTCTTTCGATAAGGTACGGTGTCAAACCGGAGTTTTTAGGGAATGCGAAATAAAGAAGAATAGGCTGGAAAATGATGTCACTCTTTGAGATGTTATAGTTGGTTTCATTTTGATAACCGAAGTCCTTGGTTACAACCCCTGCATCGGCCTCACCGCTTGCCAACAGCTCAAAAACCCTGGTGTAGCTATCCGCTTCAATAAAAATACAATTGATATTATAAGATTTGGCAAGTTCTTTTATTCCCTCGGGGCCTTCCGCATTTACGCTGTCCTTCAGTACCGCAATTTTTTTCCCCTCGAGATCAAGGATGGATTGTATGTCTGCTCCTGCTCGTGTATATACCCTCGACCAGCTTGTGTAGACCGGCTCCTGTGAAAAATCGTAAGTTCCAGTTCGTACTTGCGTATAGGCCATATCCGGCATTACGTCTATCTCATCATCTGCCAACCTTTGCAGACATTCGGACCATGTGCCTTGTTTATATTCTATTTTCCAACCTTCCTTTGATGCCATATATTCGATAAGGTCAGGCCAGAAACCTTCAACTTTACCCGTATCATCGGTGAAGATCTTCGGTTCATTCTCATATACTCCCACTCTTACTGTTTTTGAATCAGCCGCTGAAGCAATAACGCTCCCTGCGGAAAAAGATAAAATAAGGGAAAAAGTAACACAGATAATAAGGGCCTTATATAGATTTCCTATTAGTGAAATCCCCCACTGCACTCTTCTACTCACCTCTCACATCGGTAAGAGCCCCTCGGTTTCCTATTTGAAACGCAACTAAGGCTATTCTATTTCTTTCATATTAATACTTCAACTACATTTGTCCGACATCGACAAAGCGGGCCCCTACTAATCGCACCATTGTATGCTTCTTATGCCTGCTATTAGACTCTATATTTAGCTCAATAAAGTGGGTATCAGTGATGGATAGGAAATGTGAATGGCGGGACAATTTGATTAAAGAAGGAAATGCCCGTCCCCTTGAGGACGGGCATTCGTATTTATAAATTCGGAGGCTGTTTGTTATCTAATCACAGCATAGTCACTTGGGTCCAGCGGTTTTGGTCTGTTCTTCGTCCTGGAGTACCCTGCGTAATACCTTGCCAACCAGCGTCTTGGGCAGGTTCTTGCGGAATTCAATAAACCTGGGTACCTTATAACCGGTTAGTTTCTCCCGGGTAAATTTGTGCAACTCCTCGGCTGTTATCTCATGGCCTTCCTTTAAAACAACCCAGGCCTTAACAACCTCGCCGTGTACGGGATCGGGCACTCCTGCAACCGTCACCTCTGCAACTGCGGGATGCATGGCTATAACCTCCTCCACCTCGCGGGGCCACACCTGGAACCCCCCCACCTTGATGAGGTCCTTCTTGCGCGAGGTCAGGAAGAGATAGCCGTCGTCATCGAGATATCCGACGTCGCCAGTATAGAGCCATCCATCGCGTAGGACTGCAGCCGATTCCTCCCGCCGGTCCCAGTAGCCGGTCATCAGGTTGGGAGCCTGTATAAGCAGCTCTCCTGCTTGCCCGGCCTTGAGCTCTTTCTCGCCGGTCTCAACATCGACTATGCGCATAATAACATCCGGCAGAGGACAGCCCGTGGAGCCTTGCTTCCATATTCCCTTAACAGGTGTACTCGCTCCGGCTATGGCGGTCTCCGTCATGCCAAATCCCTCGATGACAACACCATCGATGAGCTTTTCAAGCTCCAGCTTGGTCTCGGTCAGCAGTGGCGCTGCCCCGGAGGAGACGAGCTTAAGTGAGCGGATATCATCAGGTTTGCGGTCGGGATAATTCAATATGCCTATGTACATGGCGGGGGTAGCTGACAGGCTGACAATTTTATAGTCCCTGATTGTCTCTACCACGTTCTTCATGTCACGCGGGTTCAAGATAAGCACCTGCGGGCAGTGGTACAACAGGCAAAATCCGAAGGCCACATAAACTCCGAAGGCGTGGAAAAGCGGCAGCACGCCCAGCACTTTTTCGCCGGGTGGAAAAGCCGATTTGTACCATGCGACGTGCTGGTTGCCCGTAATAATGATGGCGTGATGGGTGGTCATCGCACCCTTGGGGACGCCTGTAGTCCCGCCGCTGAAAAGGATCAGTGATGTATCTTCCTTTTTGACCTCCACGGCCGGCCGGGTTGCACCCTGGTATTTTTCAAGCAGGCTGCTCCACCATGTATCACCATCCTCGACCTTGACCGAGTCACCCTCCCTCTTTGCCGGTTTAACTCCATAGGTATCGATATCCGTGGCGATAATGGTCTGCAGGCCGGCGTTTTTCTGTAAGCCCTTGATCGTTGCGTACCACAACGAATGGACGATAGCTACCTTAGCGCCCACGGTTTTAATAGAGCGTTCCAGCTCAAATGGTGTGTAAAGGGGATTAAGCGGAACGACAATACCCCCAGCTTTCCAGATTGCGAAAAAAGCTATATGGCTCTGGGGACAATTGAGAAAAAGGCAGATCACACGGTCTCCTTTTTTAACTCCCCCAGCGATCAGCGCCCGGGCAAGCGCATTGCTGTGGTCTTCAACTTCCCGATACGAAACCTCCCTGCCCTGAAAAATTGAAAGCGCTTCATCCGGCCTTTGCTTTACCAAATCGGCCAGGAGATCGATGACAGTCATGTCAGGATACGGTTTCAGTGAATGCGGCACATCGGGATCGTAGCTTTTAAACCATGGATATTCTGTCATAACAGCCTCCTCACAAGCTTCTTGCTCTTATTAACCTTAAACGCAGTTTCCCCAATTAATGTTGCAGGCCGGCGTAAACTGTTGGCCGGTGCGGGTTTTAAGGGAAACAGATATAACATGCAGTTGAACAAAGTAACTATTGGGATCCGGGTTTGGTCTGCTTGCCTTTCTCCCACTGTATCCGGAAATGATTATAACACCTTGATTCCTTCAATGAGAAAAACGTAAAATATTCCCTATATTGAAAATAGCCCTGGATTGGCTTATTATCTTGCTTTAGGCACTTCGTTGATTTTGCGTCTCATCATATTTAATGCGCTAAATAATTAGGAGGTTCAATATGTTCGACTTATCTAAATTTTCGCTGAAAGGTAAGACCGCCATTGTAACCGGAGGCGGCCGCGGCATCGGCAAGGGAATCGCTGTGGGGTTCGCTAAAGCCGGGGCCAAAGTTGCGATTACCAGCCGCAAGGTCGAAGACCTGGAAGCGACTGCCGCGGAAATCAAGTCCTTCGGCGGCGTGGCTTTTCCCATTCAGTCGCATCTCGGCAAAATGGATCAAATTTCGAAAATGGTCGATACTGCTATGGAAAAACTGGGCGGCAGAATCGATATCCTGGTGAATAATGCCGGCGCCAGTCCTAATACCCTCAGCGTGCTGGACTCGGATGAGCGGCTTTGGGATACCATCATGAACCTAAATATGAGAGGACTTTATTTCACGAGCCAGGCCGTAGCCAAAATCATGAAGAACCAGGGGGGCGGCAGCATCATCAATATCGCCTCAGTCGATGGGTTCAAGCCGGAGTTCGGAGTCAGCGTTTACTCGATCTCCAAGGCTGGCGTACGTATGATCACCAACGCTTTTGCATCTGAGCTTTCTTCCTGCAATATCCGCGTCAATACCATCGCACCCGGCCCCTTCGATACCAAGATGATGAATTCTCACTGGTTCCATCTGTCTCCCGAAGAGCAGAAAAAACAGAGGGCGGAGCTTGAAAAATGCTTGCCTATGGGCCGTATCGGCGATCCCGATGAAATTGCGGGCGCAGCTATATATCTGGCTTCGGATGCATCCTCCTATACTACCGGGGCTGAGATCATTGTCGACGGCGGATTGCTGCTGAGCCCTGGTCATCCTATTTAAGTTAAGGCACGCTTTAAATAGTTTTTTGAACCCCGGCCCGGAATATTCCGGCCGGGGTTTTTTAATTGGTGTTAAAAGGTATAAAATCATTTAGAGCATAAAACGAGTCACGGGTTCTGCAAGGAGCGTGATGCGGGATATAAAATACCTATTTGAGCCACGTTCGGTAGCTGTTATAGGCGCCACGGAAAACCCCTTCAAACTGGGACATATTGTGCTCAACAATGTGGTCTCCGGCGGTTTCGAGGGGAGCGTATATCCGGTCAATCCCAAGGGTGGCCAGGTGATGGGGTTGCCGGCTATTAAAAGCTTAAGCGAAGTAAAAGGCGGAGTGGACCTGGCGATAGTTGTTATCCCGGCCGATAAAGTATTTGACGCCATTAAAGATTGCGCCGACAACAATGTCGGGTTCGCAGCCATAATAACCTCGGGTTTTTCGGAAATAGGCAATACGGCCGAGGAGAGAAAGATAGTCCGCTATGCCACCGAGCATGGCATGCGCATACTTGGCCCCAATATTGTCGGTATCTTTTCTGCTACGGCCAAGCTCAACGGGACTTTTGGAAGGGGAGGTATGATGAATGGCACCGTGGCCCTTATCTCACAAAGCGGCGCTCTGGCCGGCGCAATTGTGGGAAAGGCGCTGGTGGAGCAGATTGGGTTTTCGGCCATAGTGTCCATCGGCAATAAAGCCGATATAACCGAAACCGATCTCTTGGGATATCTCGTGTCAAGCGGGCCTACCAAGGTGATCATGATGTATATGGAGGGGGTCACCAACGGCGAGCAACTCGTTAAAACGCTCCAACATGTAACCCGGGTAAAACCCGTAATCGTATTGAAATCGGGCAGGTCGAAAAGGGGCGCCCTGGCGGCCGCCTCGCACACCGGCTCTCTGGCCGGAGAGGATAGGGTTTTTGACGATATTGCCCGGCAGAGCGGCTTGATCAGGGCCGAGAGCGTTGAGGAAGCCCTGGAGTGGTGCAAGTTCGTAGCCAACATACCGCAGCCCGCCGGTGAGAATACGGTGATCATTACCAATGGAGGAGGCATGGGTGTTATGGCCGCCGACGCCTGCGAAAAATACGGCGTTAATTTATACGATAACCTTTCTGACATGAAAACAACCTTTAGCGGAATAGTGCCGGAGTTCGGCTCTTCCAAAAATCCCATCGACATCACGGGTCAGGCCACAGCATCGGACTACACGAAATCTCTGGATGCGGCCGTGGCCAATAACAATGTTCATTCAATTCTTTGCCTGGGATGTGAATCGGGAATCTTTGACAGCGACCAGTTCGCCAACCAGATGATGCAGGAATTCACGGCAGGCAAATATAAAAAACCCCTGATAATGTCCTTTGTCGGCGGGATTCAGATAGAAAATAACGTGAAGAAACTTAACGACCTGGGCATACCTATCTTCGGCGACGTACTCGAGGCTGTGTCATGTCTTGGCGCAGTCTACAGCAATTTCCGCCACAAGATAGAGCCGATAGATGCTCCTCAAGACATTGCCGTGGACGAGAAGGCGATCAAAGCAGTGATCGACGTCGTAAGAAAGGAGGGCCGGCGCTTTCTGCTGGCCCACGAGGGGCAGGCGGTGCTTGCGGCTATCGGCGTTCGCGGGCCTCAGAGCGCGATTTCCCATAGTATAGATGAAGCCATTACGCTGGCCGGCAAGATCGGCTACCCCGTAGTAATGAAGGTGGTGTCAAGAGATATCATTCACAAGAGCGATGCGGGCGGCGTAGCACTGGATATACTTAACGGGGATGAGGTGAGCGACGCTTATGAGGCTATTCTCCAGAGCTGTCGCCGCTATATGCCGGATGCACGGATCGATGGGATAGAGATTGCCGAACAAGTGAAGCCGGGAGTGGAGACAATCGTCGGCGCACGCCGCGATGTGTCTTTCGGCCCCATTGTGATGTTTGGTCTGGGCGGCATCTACGTCGAAGTAATGAAGGACATAGTGTTCCGCGCCTTCCCGATAAGCGCCAGCCAGACTCTTAAAATGATCAGCGAGATTAAGACTTATCCACTCTTATTGGGTGTAAGGGGGGAGAAGCGCAAAGATATCGATGCTGTGGCGGATGTCATACTGAGGGTTGGCACTCTGATCACGAAATTCGAAGATATCTCGGATATCGAGATCAATCCGCTGGTAGCTTACGACCACGGCGAAGGCGTTAAAGCGGTGGATGTGCGGATATTACTTTCCAAACAGGAGGCAGGCCAATGAAAAGCTTGATTGTGGCATCGATGGATTATAGTGCAGGCAAGACCAGTTTGATAATCGGCCTGGCCAGGTCTGCCGGCAAATCATTTGACTATATAAAACCGCTGGGCGACCGGCTGGTATACCGTAAGAAAAGGATATGGGACTACGATGCAGCTTTAATGACCAATATATTTTCTCTGGGCAGGGATCCGGAGGATATGACTATGGGCTTCGAGCATTTGAAGCTGCGGTTTAAATACGATGAGGAGGGGGCTAAAAAACGTGTCACAGCCATGGCTGCCGAGGCGGGCCAGGGGAAGGATATCGTTTTTGTCGAAGGTGGCAAAAGCATCGAGTACGGTGTTTCTTTCCATCTTAACGCACTGTCGCTGGCAAAATACCTGGGAGGTAAACTGGTTATCGTAGTTAGCGGCGATGAGAACTACATAGTGGATAACGTGATTTTCATTAAGAAATATCTGGATATAGCCGACCTGCATTTCGGCGGCGTTATCCTGAACAAGGTGCGTAACGTAGAGGACTTTAATAACACCTATGTGCCTATTATCCGCGACGAAGGGGTCGATATACTGGGTTTAATTCCCTACAGCGAGCAGCTGACATTCTTCTCCATGGAATACCTGGCACAGTATTTGCTGGCCAGGGTGGTGGCGGGTGAAAACTGGCTCGAGCGGCGTGTAAGCAACATCTTCGTAGGCGCGGCGTCGGTGGACTCCGCTTACGCCGATGAGCGGTTTCGCAGGGAAAACAATCTGCTGATAACCAGCGGTGACCGGTCCGATATGCTTCTTGCCTCCTTCGAAGAAGGCAGTACGGTGGCAGTCGTCGTTACCAACAATATCCTGCCACCCCAGAATATACTGGCCAAAGCCGACGAAAAGAAGATACCGGTCCTGCTCGTACCCTTCGGGGTCTATGAGGCGGCAAAACAGATAGAAGCCTTGACTCCGCTCATAACCAGCAAAAATACGGCCGAAATAGATCTTATGGCCAAGATGGTCAGCCAGCATGTGAATATGGATGCGTTATTAAGCTGAAAAAGGCGGCCCGGTCACTCCTGCCGTATTTGCGCAGACGTATGATGGCTGATATAATCACTCCGGGTTTGCGACTCTAAATGTCCGTTCGTGTATTTACTTCAGTAGAACTCCCGCAGTACAATGCGCGGGGTTTTTATTTGGACAAGAAAGGAATGTAAAATGCCAGAAGAAAATAAATTGGAAACTATGAGGCATTCTGCCAGCCACGTGATGGCCGAAGCAGTGGAAGCTCTCTTCCCTGGCGTGAAATTCGGCATCGGTCCGGCTATCGAGGACGGGTTTTATTACGATTTCGACCTGCCCAGGACGCTGACCATGGATGACCTGCCGGCCATAGAAGCCAAGATGAAGGAAATAGTAGCGGAAGGCGTCAAGTTTGAGAGAAGAGAAGTCAGCAGCCGGGAGGCCCTGAAGCTTTTTGCCGGGCAACCTTATAAGATCGAATTGATCAATGACCTGGGCACGGACAAGGTCTCGTCTATATACTCAGGGCACGTTCACCGACCTCTGCCGCGGCCCTCATGTCAAATCCGCCAAGGATATCAAAGCATTCAAGCTTACCAGCGTGGCAGGCGCTTACTGGCGCGGCGATGAGAAACGTCCCATGCTTCAAAGGATCTATGGTGTTGCCTTCGAAAGCCAGAAAGAGTTGGATGAATATCTGGTGCGGATCGCCGAGGCGGCCAAACGCGACCACAGGAAACTGGGAAAGGAACTGGACCTCTTCAGCCTGCATGAAGAAGCGGGGCCGGGTCTGGTCTACTGGCACCCCAAAGGAGCAACGGTGCGTCAGCTCATCGAAGATTTCTGGAAGGCCGAACACAGGCGCCGCGGCTATGATATCGTTTATTCTCCCCATATAGCCAAAGTGCATCTGTGGGAAACCAGCGGGCACTGGGATTTTTACCGTGAGAATATGTACTCGCCGATGGAGATAGATGAGATAGAGTACGTGGTAAAGCCCATGAATTGCCCCTTCCACATACTTATGTATAAAACACAGTTGCGCAGCTATCGCCAGTTGCCGCTGCGCTACGCCGAACTCGGAACGGTTTACCGCTATGAAAGGTCGGGTGTATTGCACGGCCTGGCCAGGGTCAGGGGCTTCACACAGGATGATGCGCATATCTTCTGCCGGCCCGACCAGATCGAAGCTGAGGTAACCGATGTGGTGGAGCTGGCCCGTTTCATGATGAAGACTTTCGGTTTCGATAAATATGAAATGATGCTGTCGACCCGTCCCGAAAAGTATGCAGGCGAGCTTGAAAGATGGGAGATGGCTACCGATGCACTGCGCAATGTACTGGAAAACCTTCATATCGAGTATGAGGTAGATCCCGGCGAAGGGGTTTTTTACGGTCCCAAGATCGATGTGAAGCTAAAGGATGCTCTCGGCAGGCTGTGGCAGGGGCCGACTATCCAGGTAGACTTTAACCTGCCCGACCGTTTTGACGTAAACTACGTTGCCGAAGATGGCCAGGAACACCAGGTAGTAATGATTCACCGCACGGTGCTGGGCAGCATGGAGAGGTTCTTCGCCTGCCTCACCGAACACTATGCCGGGGCCTTTCCGCTGTGGCTGGCGCCCGTGCAGGCGGTCCTGATCCCGATAGCAGATAGGCACAACGATTACGCACGTAAAATTTTTGAGGACATGCGGGCTAAAGATGTCCGTGTTCAGCTGGACGACCGCTCGGAACGTATGAATCTGAAGATCAGGGAAGCCCAGCTCAATAAAATACCCTACATGCTGGTGATGGGTGATAAGGAGATAGAAAATCACACCATGTCGGTGCGTTCACGCACCGGCGAAGACCTGGGCTCGCAGACCTACGATGAGTTTATGAGCCATTTGAAGTCACTGGTAGAATCACGGGAGCTCAATAAACTTTGATTTACAGCTATAAAATGTGATATATTCTAGTTCGTCGGTTTTAATGATACTTAAAAGGAGGATTGAAAGAACATATTTAAAGAACTGAATATCAATAATCGCATTCGGGCGAAAGAAGTCAGATTGATAGGCGATGCGGGAGAACAGGTGGGGGTGGTCCCTATCGAGAAAGCGCTTCAGATGGCGAATGAAAGGGGACTGGACCTGGTTGAAGTTGCAGCGACAGCAACGCCGCCCGTGTGCAGGATTTTGGACTACGGAAAATACCGGTACGAACAGATAAAAAAGGAAAAAAAGGTACGCAGTGGTCAGAAGTCCGGCCTGCTGAAAGAGATAAGAATAAGGCCGCAGGTTAAAGACCATGACCTTGACATAAAAGTTACTCGAGCCAGGAAATTTTTGGAAGACGGAGACAAAGTAAAGGTACTAGTAGTATTTCGCGGAAGGCAGATGGTGCATCCCGAGCTGGGGGTCAAACTCCTGCAAAAGGTAGCCGCCAGCCTGAAAGGCAAGGCCCAACTGGACGGGCAGCCGATCCACGAAGGAAGAATAATGAGCTTGATACTTTCGCCGATTTCCGCCAAACAGGTGCAGGCTAAAGAGACTCCCGGCGAAGTAAAAGAGAATAAAGAAGTAAAAGAAATAAAGGTCAAGGAAACAGTATAAATGCCTAAATTGAAGACACATAAGGGAGCGAAAAAGCGCTTCCATTTCACGGGGACCGGCAAGATTATGCGGGTCAAGCAGGGCAAGAGCCATTTCAGGCGCAATAAATCGTCGAGGACCAAGGGCCTCTTCGATGAGACAATTCCCCTGCATAAGGCCGACGTGAAACGTATTAAAAGAGTATTACCTTACCAATAGGTATTCAGGAGGACTTAATTGCCCAGAGTTAAAGGCGGATTTGTTAGCCGCAGACGTCATAAGAAAATACTTGAACTAACTAAAGGACACAGAGGAAGCCGGCATACACTCATTAAGAATGCGCATGAGTCCATGCTGCATGCTCTCGATTATGCCTATGAGCACCGCAGGGAGCGCAAAGGAGATATGCGCAGGTTATGGATTGCCAGGATCAGCGCCGCCACGCGTGCCGACGGCTTGACCTATAGCCAGTTTATTAACGGCCTCTCCAAGGCAAATATAGATATTAACCGCAAGCTGCTCGCCGATGTCGCCGTCAATGACCCCGCCAAGTTTTCCGTGCTGGTTAAGACTGTGGCTGAAAAGCTAAAGAGCTAGAATCCTTTAAAACCTGCGATGTTGGACCAAGTTGAAGAACTCGCCTCGCAAGCTAACTCAGAACTTCAAAAAATAGCCAGCCTCGAAGAGTTGGAGCTGTGGCGCGTCCGCTACCTTGGCCGCAAAAGCAAACTGATAAATATACTCCGGTCTTTGGGAGACGTGCCGATCGATGAGAGGCGGGCTCTCGGAGCAAGGGCCAACCAGGTTAGAACCAGCCTTGAGAGCCTGTGTACGGAACGCAAAGAGCAGATTCAGAATTCATCACATCAAATCCTCGAACGCGCTAAAATCGATGTCAGCCTTCCGGGCGAGCCTTATCAACTGGGACGGCTCCATCCTACTACCAGGACCATCAAAGAGATCTGCGATATCTTTGTGAGCATGGGCTTTCAGATAGTTGAGGGCCCTGAGGTCGAGTGGGAATATTACAATTTCGAAGCGTTGAATATGCCGGCCGAGCATCCTGCCCGGGACGGCTTTGCTACACTGTGGGTCGACTACCAGACTGAGACCGGCGCCAGGCCGATGCTCATGCGCACCCATACTTCGCCCGTCCAGATACGCACCATGGAAAAGATCAAACCTCCCGTGCGTGTGATTGCTCCCGGCAGGGTATACAGGTATGAGGCCACCGATGCCACGCATGAGTGGATGTTTTCGCAGGTGGAGGGGTTCGCCGTAGATAGGAATATTACTATGGCCGATTTGAAAGGCACTCTCTTCGAATTTGCCCGGCGTCTTTTCGGACAGGATAGGAAGTGCCGTTTTCGATGTGATTATTTCCCCTTTGTGGAGCCCGGAGTCGAAATAGCTGTCGACTGCTTCATGTGCGGCGGCAAAGGGTGCCGGCTGTGCGGAAATACCGGCTGGATAGAGATACTGGGAGCCGGTATGATCCATCCCGATGTGTTGCGCGGATGCGGCATCGATCCCGACGAGTATTCCGGGTTTGCCTTCGGTATGGGTGTGGAGCGCATCCCCATACTTAGATACGGCATTGACGATATCAGGTTGTTCTATGCTAACGACCTGCGTTTCTTAAAGCAATTTTGATTAAGGCAATCGATGAAAGTACCTCTTAGCTGGCTTAAAGATTATGTTGATGTCAGATATCCCTAATAGGGAGTTGGCCGATAAGCTGACGCTGGCCGGCCTTGAGGTTTCCGATATCCAGGTGATAGGAGGAAGCTGGGACAACGTCATCGTCGGCAAGATACTGGCGATAAACCCACACCCCAATGCCGACCGTCTCAGGCTGGCCACGGTAGATCTTGGAAGCGGGGAAAAGACCGTGGTCTGCGGAGCGCCCAACCTGGTGGTCGGCGATAAAATTGCCTTTGCCCTGCTGGGCGCCCGGCTGATCGACGGCCATACCGGTAACATGGAAGAGTTGAAGCCTGCCAAGATCCGGGGCGTGGTCTCCGAGGGCATGATTTGCTCCGAGAAAGAGCTCGGTATATCCGAGAACCATGAAGGCATCCTGGTATTACCGCCCGAATATGAGCCGGGGAGGCCGCTTTCAGATTATCTGGGAGATGCTGTTTTCGATATCGATATTACTCCTAACCGCGCCGACTGCCTCTCCATCATGGGCGTAGCACGCGAGGTTGCCGCAATCACGGGAAGCAAATTCCGCATGCCCGACCTTTCTTATCCGGAATCAGGCAAGACGGTGGAGTCGTATGCGTCAGTGGAGATCAAGGCTCCCGACCTGTGTCCCAGGTACTGTGCTACGGTAATCGACGGCATAAAGATCGGACCGTCTCCCCGCTGGATGCAGGACCGTTTGACGGCCTGCGGTATGCGCCCCATCAACAACATTGTAGATGTGACCAACTACGTGATGCTGGAATTCGGCCAGCCTCTGCACTCATTCGACTATAAAGAGATAAAAGGACAGAAGATTATCGTGAGGCGTGCGGGCGAAGGCGAAGTGATGTATACGCTGGACGAAGTTGAACGCAAGTATTCCAGCGATATATTGCTGATCACCGATGCCGAGCGTGCGGTTGCCGTAGCAGGGATTATGGGCGGGCTGAGCTCGGAGGTCCGGGATTTTACTTCTTCGATCTTGCTGGAATCGGCCAATTTCAGCCAGGCTACCATACACAGAGGGGCCTTAGCCTTGAAGCTTCCCAGCGAGGCATCGTCCAGGTTTGAAAAGGGGCTTAACCCGGGATTAGCGCCGATGGCTCTGAAGAGGGCCACTCAGTTGATTGCTCAGTTAGGCGGTGGGTCTGTGGCCAGGGGCATGATAGACGTTTATCCGGGGAAATTGGATCGTCCGCCTGTTCCGGTAACGCCGCATGATGTTAAACGTCTACTGGGCATCGATATGAAATTGGAAGGCATCCGGAGCTGTCTGGAAGCCCTGGGACTGGACTGCAAAACGGAGTCCGGCTCAATCCTCGTCGAACGGCCGTGGTGGAGAAATGATATCAACAATACCGCCGACCTGGTAGAGGAAGTCGCCAGGGTCACCGGATATGATAATATCCCGACCTCCATGCTCAGTTCGTCGCTGCCGTCGGGCGAGAGCCTGCCCGTCATAACCTTCAGACAGGAGCTGCGTGATACGATGGTGGCCTGTGGGTTTCAGGAGATAATAACCTATCCTCTCACCAATATCGAAACTTTAAAGAAGCTGTCTTCTCAATCCGATTTGATGGGCCCGGAGCCTCTTAAGATCGCCAACCCGATGAGCCATGAGCTCGAATATCTACGCACAAGCTTGCGCATGGGTGTCCTCTCAGTGGAGGCGCGCAACCAGCGCAGCCGTGAGAATAACATCAGGCTGTTTGAGATAGGCAAGGTTTTCCTGCCGCGTAAAAAGGACCTGCCGCGGGAAAATGAGGTATTGTGCGCCTTGGTGGACAGCGTCGTGCCCGATATGTACTGGCAGCCAAGGCCCAAGGCCGTGGATTTCTATTTCGTAAAGGGGATTGTGGAAGCTGTGCTGGCCCGGTTTGGAATCCAGCCTGAATTCGTCCCGGGCGAAGATGGAACGTTAAGCCCGGCCGCCACGGCCGACATCATGGATGATAAAACCAAGCTGGGGGTTATCGGCGAGGTCCATCCAAGAGTACGGCGAAACTTCGAGATCTCCGAGGCGGCATTCATTTTCGAGCTATACCTGGATAAACTGCTGCCGCGGGCAACGAAAAAACTTGTTTACCGGGCGGCGTCGAAATATCCCGGCATCACGCGGGACATAGCTTTAATCGTAGACAGCGATGTGACTTACGAAAAAATAGTCAATATTATAAAGAATTTCAGCCTGATCTCTGAGGTCAAGCTGTTCGATTTGTACGCTGGCGAGCAAATACCGGCGGGGAAGAAATCCAGGGCTTTCAGGCTTACCTATCTGGCGGCCGATCACACCCTGAAAGATGAAGAGGTAGACGGGGTACAAAAGCATATCCTGAAAAAGCTGTCCGGAGAATTGGGCGCCAAGCTGCGCTCCTAGCAGGTCCAGTCATCCCGTACTTTAGTCCCAATCCGCCTTTAAACACGTCCGTGAACCTTGACAAAGCGAGGACGTTCATGGAAAATGCCTTCCGATACCGGCTCTAGATGACCCATGGAAAGCTAATTACGGGAGTAACACGATGAATGATAAAAATCAGGATCACGTAAACAAAGACGAGATCCCTGATCGTTATAGATAGCCATGAACACTCCGAAAAGCTCAAACACCTGCTGGAAGACCACGGCTTCATGGCTGCTACGGTGGAAAATGGCAGACAGGCCGTAGAGTACCTGAAAAAACGTAAGCCTTCCATCATTGTCAGCGATATAATCATGTCTGAGATGGACGGCTGGCAGCTTTGCCAGTATGTAAAGAGGCGTATCAGCCTTAGGGACATCCCCTTTATCGCCCTGACCCCTCTATCTGATCCCATCGATGTTATACAGGGACTAAAATCAGGGGCAGACCACTTCATAGCCAAGCCCTACGATGATGGTGTTCTAATATCCCGTATCAAGCATATTTTGATAAACCTGGATATACGCCAGAATCCCCTTTCGGCCAAGACCACTGAGGTTTACTTCGGCGGCCAGAAGCACAGGATTAGCTTTGACCATCACCAGACGCTGGATCTGCTGTTATCCACGTTCGAGACGGCAGTTCATAAAAGCCGGGAACTCGACGCGGCACTGGCAAGATTGAAGGATGCCGAAGAACTTTTATCAAAACAGGTCGTCGAATTACAAAATATAGCGATCCACGACGCACTCACCGGGCTCTTAAACAGGCGGGGCTTCTTTATATTAATAGAGCAGCAGATGAAGCTGGCGCCCCGTTTGAAGGGTAAGACGTACCTGTTTTATATAGACATTGACGGTATGAAGTGGATTAATGATACCCTGGGGCATGAAGAAGGGGATAATGCCCTAGCTGCTACCGCCAGATTCCTGACTGAAAGTTCACGTAAATCGGATATAATAGCGCGCTTGGGCGGGGATGAATTCGTGCTGGTGGCTATCGATGCCGTGGAACAGAGCCAGGAAATCATACTGGAACGCATGATGCGCAACCTTACGAAATTTAATAAGAAGATGATCAGCGGCTACAAACTATCTCTGAGTATAGGCGTGGCTTTATACGATAGTGATAAGCCTTGTTCTATAGATGACCTGTTAGCCCGGGCGGACAGGCGGATGTACGAAGAGAAAAATAAGAAAAAGGCCGCTGTCTAAGCAAAACTAATTACCGGATTATTTGATTGCAGCATGGTTTGCAGGCCGCCGGCCAACCCTTCCAGGGGCATCATCTGAGACTGCTTATCCTTGCGCCACTTTACTTCAACGCTATTACTTTGAAGCGTGCGTGGGCTGATTACTACCCGGAGAGGGATCCCTATCAGGTCTGCATCGTTAAATTTTACGCCCGGCGATTCCTGCCGGTCGTCGAATAGCACCTCTATACGGGCATCGGTGAGGTCGCCATATAATTTTTCGGCTGTCTGCATGACCTTGGGGTCCTCGGCCTTGATAGGGCACAGGTATATCTGGTAGGGGGCGATGGGGAGGGGCCAGATTATGCCTTTTTCATCATGGTTTTGCTCCACCGCCGCGGCCAGCATCCTGCCCAGCCCGATGCCGTAGCAGCCCATGACTATAGGCTTGTTAGATCCGTCCTTGTCCAGATAGTATGCGCCCAGACGCTCACTGAGAAATGTGCCCAGCTTGAAGATATGCCCTACTTCTATTCCGCGCTCTGCCTTTAGCTCGCCCTGGCACCTGGGGCAGGGGTCTCCCGCCCGCGCTTTGGCTATATCGATAATCATTTCCACTTTGAAATCGCGCGGATAGTTAACGTTTTTCAAATGGGCGTCGGGCTTATTGGCACCGGCAACAAAGTTGCTGCCCAGAGTGATTGAATCATCGGCTATAATTCGGACGCCTTTGAGGTCGATGGCCGATGCATATCCGGCTACCAGCCCAGCCGCAGTAGTTTCGGCTTCGGTAGCCATATGCAGGTCGTTGCATTTCAGGGCGTTCTTAAGCTTGATTTCGTTTACCTCGAGGTCACCCCTTATGACTACGAAGACCATTTCTCCGTCGGCTACGTAAAACACAGATTTTAGGGTCTGATCGGGCTTTACTTTAAGAAAACCGGCGACTTCTTCGATGGTCTTCAGTCCCGGTGTGGAAACCTCCTCCACTTTGAGCAATTCGCCCGGCTTGTTGGCCTTTTTAACGCTGGTGGCTTTTTCGCTATTGGCGGCGTAATCACACCTGGTGCAGAATATAATCTCATCCTCGCCGCTTTCCGTGATGAGCATGAACTCGTGTGAATCCTTGCCGCCGATTGCTCCGCTGTCGGCCTCGACCATAACGGCCGGCAGACCGCAACGCGAGTAAAGGTTCTTATAGGCCTGAATCATTTTTTGGTAGCTTACATCCAGGCCGGCTTCATCTACATCGAAGCTGTAAAGGTCCTTCATGAAGAACTCGCGTACACGTAGCAAACCGCCCCTGGGCCTGGGCTCGTCGCGGAATTTATTCTGAATTTGATATGGCAACTGCGGCAAGTCGCGATAGCTCTGTACGGCACGCCGTACCAGGTCGGTAATCACCTCTTCGTGGGTTGGGCCCATGGCAAGTTTATGGTCTTTGCGGTCGGTAACGATAAAAATAGTTTTATCGAATGACGGAAGCCTGCCGGATTTTTCCCATAGCTCCAGCGGCTGGAGCGACGGCATCATCAGCTCCTGACCGCCAGCCCTATCCATCTCTTCACGAATGATACTTTCTATCTTGCGGAATACCCTCCAGCCCATGGGCATAAAAGAGTAAACGCCGGTTGCCACCTGCTGGATCATGCCAGAACGCACCAGGTACTGGTGACTGATGCAATCGGCATCAGAAGGCGCTTCCTTAAGAGTCCTGCCCAACAATTTGGAGAATCGCATGTTGCAACCCCTTCGAATAGTTATCGGCGTATTTTAGAATATTCGCAGTGAATTTAAAAGCTGGCGGGCCGCTCGATGACAGTGAAAGCAAGCGGGCTGATCAAAGGCTCGATATCTCTTGCATTATTGCCTGGAGGAATTGATGTTCTTCCACGGTCTTTATTACCTTTCCCTTCCTGAATATGGCGCCGCGGCCCTTGCCGCAGGCGATACCTACATCGGCATCCCTCGCCTCACCGGGGCCGTTCACTATGCAACCCATCACAGCAACTTTGATGGGCTTTTTGATATCCTGCAAATATTCGCTCACCGTCTGGGCCAGCCCCAGGATATCCGTCTCGCTGCGCCCGCAGGACGGGCAGCTTACCAGCACCGGACCGTGCTCACGCAAGTCAAGGGATTTAAGGATTTCGTAAGCCGCATATACTTCATCGCGTGGATGGGAGCTGAGCGACACCCTGATTGTATCTCCAAGTCCCTCGTAAAGCAGGATACCAATGCCCACCGAGCTCCTGATGACCCCGGCCGGTGGTAGTCCGGCTTCGGTGATTCCCAGGTGCAGGGGATAGGGTGTTTTACGTGCAATGCTTCGATAGACGGCAATGGTGGTGGGCACATCAAAGGCTTTGAGCGCTATTTTGATCAGGTTGAAGTCCAGGCTTTCCAGTAGCTTGACCTGCTGCATGGCGAGATCAACCATGTAGCTTGCAGTGGAGTTCTTCGCCTTTTTTTCCTGAGGAAGGCTGCCGAAATTCACGCCGATCCGGATCGGCACAGCCCTGGCCTTGGCGGCAGTTACAACTTTCTTTATATGATCGGTGTTGCGGATGTTGCCGGGGTTTAACCTGAGGCCGTCGGCCCCGCTTTTAATAGCGGCCAGTGCCAGCCGATAATCGAAATGAATGTCGGCTATAAGAGGTATGGATATACGCTTTTTGATGGAGGAAATGGCTTCGGCCGCCTGTTGGTCGGGCACCGCTACCCTGATTATTTCGCAGCCGCAGTCCTGCAGCTCCTTTATCTGGTCTACGGTGGCGCGGACATCGCGAGTATCGGTCTTGGTCATGGATTGGACTATGATGGGTGCGCTGCCGCCAACTTGCACGTTGCCAATGTTGATAGGGCGCGAAATGCGGCGCTTTTTCAAGGTATCAGGCTTGCTCCATGGATAATTCTTGTCACGTCGAAATAGCTGATTACCAGGATCAACAGAATAAGTGCAAAGAATCCTATCAGGTGCACCATGCCCTCCTTTTGGGGAGAGATCCGCTTACCTCGCCTGACCCACTCCAGCAGCACGAAGATGAGGCGGCCTCCATCCAGGCCGGGGAATGGGAATAGATTGAAAATACCCAGGTTAATGCTGATAAGCGCGGCGAATTCCAGAAGCGGGCTGATACCGGCTTTTACTACCTCACCTGTGAGCTGCGCTATAGCTATGGGGCCAGCCAGTTGTGGAGCTGTTCCCTTGATAAACCACCCTGCAACTTCATTGCGGAAGAGTACAAGTATCTCCCAGCTATGGGTGAAGCCGTCGGGGATGGCCTGCCAGAACGGCGAAGATTTCGTCACCGTCGTAGAATTCTCAGAACCAAGCGTAACGCCGGTTGCGCCCTGCCCCTGGGGAGGGTTCCAGCGCGGGACAACCGTTATGGGCTTTTCGCTCGCATCCTGCTTCTGGATAAGCACGATGGTGGCAGTGCCGAGGTTAAGTTGCAGCATATAGCTGACATCTGCACGGTTATTTACAGTTTGACCGTTTATCTCGAGAATGCGGTCCCCGGTTTCTATACCGGCGGTTTGAGCAGGAGAACCGGCCGCGACATCTTTTATCACGACGTTTTCCAACGTCATATCGTGAGGGATCATAAAGCTTAGGGAAAAAAGAAGTATGGGCAGTAATATATTTAAAATAGAGCCGGCGCTGAGAACGAAGATCCTGGCCGGAATGCTTTTGCTGGCCAGGCTGCCCGGCATCGTTGGGTCCTCTTCTCCCAATAGCTTGGTGAAGCCTCCGAGCGGAATGGCGTTGATCGAGTAAGTAGTATCGCCGTGTTTTATGCCGAATATCCTGGGCGGGAACCCTATCCCGAACTCCTCGACCTTGACCTTGCAAATCTTGGCGGCCGTGAAATGTCCCAGTTCATGTGTAATGACCAGGACTATAAGCAACGCCAGAAAGACTAATATGGTCACTAGCATTAAATTTCCTTCCTTGCGACTTTGCGGGCCGTTTCACGGGCCCAGGCGTCGGATATAAGTATATCCTCTATACCGGGATTAGAAACAGGCTGGTGCATTATTAAAATCTTTTCAATGATGTTGGCGATATCCGGGAACCCGACGGAGTTATTCAAGAACATGTCTACCGCGATTTCATCGGCCGCACATAATACGGCGGGGTAGGAACCGCCCTTTTTCGCGGCTTCAAGGGCCAGTTTCAAACAGGGGAAAGCATCATAGTTTACGGGTTCAAACGTCAATGTCTGCATGTCGGAGAAACTGATACGTGTTATGTTATCGTTTTTTATCCTAAGGGGATAAAAAAGAGCATATTGGATCGGTAGATGCATATCGGGGGTGCTCAACTGGGCTTTGATCGAGCCGTCGGCAAATTCGATCATGGAATGAACTATGCTCTGCCGGTGAATAATTATCTCAATTTTATCGTAAGGTATATTGAATAGCCATCGGGCCTCGATGGCTTCCAACCCCTTGTTGAAAAGTGTGGCCGAATCGATAGTAACCTTTTCCCCCATTTTCCAGGTAGGATGGTTCAGTGCTTCTTTTGCAGTAACCCTCGATAACTTGGACTGTGAAAAGCCGAAGAAGGGGCCGCCGGAAGCGGTCAGAAGTAACCGGGATACGTCAGAGCTTTCTCCCTGCAGACATTGCCATATTGCGCTGTGCTCGCTGTCTACAGGCAGGATACGGGCTCCGTATTTGGCGGCCATGCCTGTGATCAACTCACCGGCCATAACCAGGATTTCCTTATTGGCAATGGCCAACATTTTACTTGCTTTAATAGCGGCCAAAGCCGGAGCGAGTCCGGCTTTGCCCGTGGTGGCAATTACCACTATGTCAACATCGGGGTGGCTTGCCATATCTTCCATCGATAGGGCCTGGACCCCAACGGGCAATTTGATACTACCATCGATACAAGCACAGACAGGGGAGAATTCCTTTATCTGATTTAGGAAGCTGTCGATGTTGCTGCCGCAGGCCAACCCGACCACCTTAAAGCTTTCCCGGAAATTGCGGACGATGTCCAGAGTTTGCTGTCCGATGGATCCGGTGGAACCTAAAATAGCCAGATTTTTAACTGTGTCTCCCATATATTTACCCGATAAAACAATATAATGTTACATCATATCTCACACTCATGTATAATAGTGCCGTACCAAAGATTTGACGATTGGGTTATAATGTTGTGCGAAAATTAAACACGTAAGGAGGTATCTATGGCTTACGATACATTGATATTAGACAAAGAAGGCATGGTTGGTATTATCACTTTGAACCGTCCCCCCGCTCATCCGTTCAATTATGCTGCAGTCGACAATCTGAGCAAAGCATTAACCGAAGTCGAAAAAGATAAGGATATACGCGCGCTCATTATAACCGGCAGCGGCGAAACTGCATTTTCGGCGGGTTTTGATGTTAAAAGCTTTGCCGATCCTATGAATGTATGGATGCCTCGCTTCGGGCATATCACTTACAGCAGAATTGAGAGATTCCCCAAACCGGTGATCGCTGCAATTAATGGCTTCGCACTGGGAGGTGGGTTCGAGCTGGCGCTCGCCTGCCATTTCCGTGTGATGGTTGACGCAGAGAAGGCAGTGCTGGGCCTGCCCGAGATCAACCTCGGTATTATTCCGGGCTGGGGCGGCACACAGAGGCTGCCCAGGCTGATCGGCCGGACACGTGCATTGGAAGTGGCGCTGCTGGGTAAAAGGCTGAATGCCAAAGAAGCATATGATTGGGGTCTGATCAACAAAGTTTCCAAGCCGGGCGAAGTACTGAATGATGCTAAAGTAATTGCCACAGCTCTCTCGAAGAGGGCTCCGCTGGCGCTTAAGTCGATACTTAACGCGATAATACTGGGCCCGGACACCAATATGGCCGCGGGCATAGAGATCGAACTGGCGGGCTCCGCGCTCGTTGGCAGTTCCAAAGATGCTATGGAAGGCATGATGGCATTTATGGAGAAAAGGGAAGCTAAATTCACAGGCGAATAAATATAAATTAAAGGAGTTTGAGCAATGAAGGTTGAGGACATCAAGACTATCGCCATGATAGGCGCCGGCGACATGGGCCACGGCATTGCTGAGGTGCTCGCCATGTCAGGTTACAAGGTTAACCTGTACGATATCAAGCAGGAGTTTGTCGATAAAGGTTTGGGCAAGCTAAAGGACAGCTTGATGAAACAGGTATCCAAGCAGAAAATGACCCAGGAAGCAATGGACAAGGCCGTAGGCGGCATAAAGGGTTTTACAGTATTGAAAGATGCTGTAAAAGACGCTGACTTTGCGATCGAGGCTGCTCCGGAAATTCTGGACCTCAAGCAGAAGATTTTCAAGGAAATGGATGAGGCTGCTCCAAAGCATGCCATTCTCGCTTCGAACACTTCGAATATGAGTATCACCAAAATAGGTGAAGCTACTAAAAGGCCGGACAAGGTTGTCGGCATTCACTTCTTCAATCCCGCGGTAATGATGAAACTGGTCGAGATTATCAAGGGCGACAAGACCTCGGCCGAGACGATGGATGTCTGCGCTGCACTGGTCGCCAAATGGACGAACTTCCGCGGCGGCATGATCGGCATCCGCGTGGAAAAGGACACCCCGGGATTCATCTACAACAGGCTCGGCGCGCCGGCGGGCCTCTATATGTCCTACCTGCTCGACAAGGGCGCCAACCCCGAGGCCCTCGACGCCAAGGTCAAGTCGATCGGCGCACCCATGGGCCCCTACGAGATCATGGACTTTGCAGGCCTGGACGTGGCACTTCACAGTATGGAATATTTCGCCAAGATGCTTTCAGCTGATTTCAAGCCGATGCCTTGGATTGAGAAACTGAACAAAGAGGGCCATCTGGGTAAGAAGACCAACAAAGGCATCTATGAGTGGCCCGGCGGCAACCGACCCACCATCGATGTAACCAAAGCTGATCCCAATTTCGATCCCATGGACATAATCTGTCTGCAGGTCAACGAAGGCACGAAGCTGTTGGAATCAGGCGTTGCCAAGAGCGCAGCTGAGATCGATCTGGCGATGGTCAACGGCGGCGGAGGAATATTCGGCCCCTTCGCACTGGCTAAAGGCATGGGGTGGGACAAGGTTGCTGAAAAGTGCTCTGGAATCGCCAAGAAGACCGGCATCAAATGGTTCGAGCCCACCGAGACCCTGAAAAAAGGCAACATCACACTCTAATTTAATAGTTTAGATACATAGACAGGGTTGGCTGCTCGGGTTCCAAACCCTTATGAGGGAGGGACTATTTCAGCGGCCAACCCTGATTATTTACCAGGACAATCAGGTAGTAGGCCACAGGTGCGATAAGCAAGTGGCTGTCGATCCTATCGAGAATACCGCCGTGCCCGGGGAGTAAACGCCCCGTATCTTTAGCTTTCATATTTCTTTTTAAGAGGGATTCGACCAGGTCTCCGATTAACGAGAATATCCCGATGATGATACCTGCCAGAACCATTTGCCAGTAGTCCAGGGGAAGCTTAAATAGCAGGCTTATAAAAATCGACGTAACTATGGCCGCGGCCAGGCCGCCGGCAGCGCCTTCCCAGGTCTTGCCGGGGCTGATAGAGGACGCCAGGGCGTGCTTACCGAAGTTACTGCCTACAATATAGGCAAATACATCGCTGAGGGCTGTACAGGAGAGCACAAGGTAGACCCACCCCATGCCGTTATCCATATTCCGGATCAATATGTAAAACGATAGGAGCCATCCCGTATAGAGCACACCCGCAGCCGTCCATCCCCAATTAATGAACGAATGATCCTTGTTACGCGGGAATAATAACCAGATCAAGGGAATTAAGGTTAAGAGGACGAAAAGCAAATTGCAGGTGGCGGGTAAAGGGCTGTGGGCACTGGCGACAAAGAGCACCGAAAAGACTATACCCAAATAAGTTAAGGGCTGGATATGCTCATTTTTTACTATTCTGTAGAATTCGAAAGCGGCCAGAGCTGCTATCAGACAGGTGGCGATAGTGAACCAGGGTTCTCCCGCCCATATGATTAGGCCTATGAATAAAGCAATTGCAAAACCGGTAATCAGCCGTTTAATTAACATCGCTTTTCAAATACACCTGGAACTATAATGATCCTGCCCGGATATCAATGAACCTTCCGCACCAAGCCGGCGGGTTAAAATAACAGATCGGCGGCCTTAGTCAGGCTTCGAGTATCTCTGCTTCCTTGTCCTTGCCGATTTTATTGATCGAATCTATATGACTGTCCGTCAATTTCTGCAACTGTTCGGAGGCCCTGATATTCTGATCCTGGGATATCTCTTTGTTTTTCTCAGAAGACTTGAGTTCGTCAACTACCTCCCTGCGCATATTGCGAATAGATACACGCGATTCCTCCAGTCGTTTGTGGACTATTTTAACCAGGTCTTTGCGTCTCTCCTCAGTCAGCGGTGGAATTGAGATCCTGATCGTCGTGCCGTCGTTGATCGGATTTAGCCCCAGGTCCGATTTAAGGATAGCTTTATCTATATTATTAATAATACTTCTGTCCCAGGGATGTATGGCTATGGTCTTTGGTTCAGGCACTGCAATGGAAGCTAACTGAATAAGCGGGGTGAGGACACCGTGGTAATCGACCTTTATATGTTCGACCAGGGCAGGTGAGGCACGGCCTGTACGGATACCGGCCAGCTCTTTAACCAGAGCTTCTATAGCCTTGCGCATCTTAATATCAGCATTTTTTAAAATTTTCTCAGTCATTTCCTCTTCTCACTCTTCTCACTGACTACCTGAGTCCCGATATTTTCCCCCATGATGACCCTTAGTATGCTGTCTTTAGCTCGTAAATCGAAAACTATAATTCGCAATTTATTTTGCTGGCATAGTGAAAAAGCTGTAATATCCATAACTTCGAGTTGCTGGTTTAAGGCTTCTCTGTGTGTGATCTGATCGTATTTCTTGGCATTCCTGTTCTTTCTGGGATCGGAATCATAAATGCCATCCACCTTGTTCTTGGCCACCAGCAACACATCTGCGTTTATTTCGATGGCGCGGAGAGCGGCGGCAGTGTCGGTGGTCATATAGGGATTGCCGGTGCCGCCCGCAAAGATGACCACCCTTTTTTTCTCGAGGTGACGCATTGCTCTGCGACGGATATGAGGTTCGGCGATGGCCTGGACCGTTATGGCCGATTGCGTCCTGCTCACGACACCATTATTTTCGAGTGCATCCTGCAGTGCCAGAGCATTTATGATGGTAGCCAACATGCCTGCGTAATCGGCTGTAGCACGATCCATGCCTGCAGCTTCAGCAGTGGAGCCGCGCCAGAAGTTGCCTCCGCCTACAACTATGGCAACTTCGACATCATGGACAAGAACGGACTTGATTTGTTTGGCGATGGAGTCGAGCACGCGGGGGTCTATGCCAAAGCTGTTATCGCCCATCAGGGCTTCCCCGCTTAGTTTTAATAAGACCCTTTTAAATTTCGCCTTTCGCGTAGACAAATCTAATAACCCAGTTCAAAACGTACGAACCTGCGTACTTTTATGTTCTCACCAGTCTTAGCTATTGTCTCGGTTATAACATCCTGTATGGTTTTTGCGGGGTCTTTAATAAATGGTTGTAAGAGAAGGCAAACTGATGCCGCATCAACGTCGGCCGGTGCTTCGCTCGCAGCAACGTACTGCGGCGCCATCGCCGATATCTGCAGAGCGATATTATGGGCCAACTCTTTGAATTCGGGTGTCCTTGCGACGAAATCGGTCTCGCAGTTGACCTCTACCATTACTCCGAGGTGGCTGCCGGTATGGACGTAGCATTCTACTACACCCTGTTCAGCTGTCCTTTCTGACTTTTTCTTGGCAATGGCCAGCCCTCGCTCGGCAATGATTTCGCAGGCTTTTTCGAAGTTTCCTGCAGCATCGGTAAGGGCCTTTTTACAATCCATCACACCAGCGCCAGTCTTCTGGCGTAGTTCTTTAACTTTGTCGGCTGAAATTTCCAATCTAGTCCTCCTTTGGGATTAAAAAAGTACGGTCAGGACGATGAAACATACAGGCCGGGCGGATTTACTAGTCTGCGGGTTCGGTTGGTTCGGGTTCCGCTGCCTCTGGCCCCTTGGTTTCTCCGGCTTCCGCCAGCATTTTGCCTTCGAGTACGGCACTTGCGATGTGAGAGCAAATAACCTTTATGGCTTTTATGGCATCGTCATTGGCCGGTATTACATAATCAATTCCATCCGGGTTGCAGTTAGTATCCACTGTGGCAACTATCTTGACTCCCACTTTTTGAGCTTCACTGAGGGCAATTTTTTCCTTGGTGGGGTCGATAATAAATAATGCGCCGGGCAGAGTGGTCATTTCTTTGAATCCGCCCATCAGCTTGTTAAGCTTGGCCATCTCTTTTTCTACCTTGAGTTTGTCCTTCTTGGAAAGATAGTCGAGGTCTCCGCGTGATTTCTTATCTTCCAATCTGACCAGATAATCTATTCTACCCTGTATTGTATTGAAATTGGTAAGCATGCCGCCCAGCCAGCGTTGATTGACATAAAACATGCCGCAACGTTTGGCCTCTTCTTCAACTATGTCCTGCGCCTGTTTCTTGGTGCCTACGAACAGTATCGATTGTCCGTTGCCGACCATCTCACTTACGAATGCGCATGCTTTATTCAGCAGGGTAACGGTCTGCTCCAGATCGATTATATGAATTCCATTTCTCTGGGTAAAAATATAATTCTTCATTTTGGGATGCCAATGCCCGGTCTGGTGGCCGAAATGGGCGCCGGCTTCCAAGAGCTGCTTGACGGTAATTGTATCTGCCAAAATTAATTAACCTCCTGAAACAAGAGCGAACTGCTTATTCAAAACCGCTGGGAAGTATAACACAATTATCAGTATGAGAGCAATTCGAATGAATGGAGAAATTAAAAATCCCCTGCCTTGTTCAAGGCAGGGGATTTTTGCTGATTCTAAGGAATATCTATTTAAGGCCTATTTGCTGTGCAACCATTTCCCTGTGATAATCGGTGCTGCCGTAAACAGTGTCGGCTGCCTTGGCCCGGCGATAATACAGAGGAACATCGTGATCGGAACTGGTGCCGATACCACCATGAAGCTTTACGCCCAGTGCGCTTACCAGTTTATAAGCCTCATTGATATAGGCTTTAGTCATGGATGCTTCTTTGGTATTGGGCATGCCCTCGGTTTCCATCCAGGCAGCTTCGTAGAGAAGGTATTTGCAGGTGCCCATGGCTATCCACATATCGGACATCTTGTGCTGCAGTGCCTGGAAGGCTCCGATCGGCCTGTCATACTGCACACGCTCTTTGGAATAAGCAACGGTCATATCGACCACTGCCTGCAGTCCACCGAGCGATTCCGCTGACTTCAGGATAGAGCCTTTGCGGATGAGCATTTGAAGTGTGGCCCAGCCCTTGTCGACCTTTCCGAGTACGTTCTTGGCCGGCACTGCCACGTCTTTAAATACCACCTGGCATAGATGGTCTGATGCGATAGTAGGAATTACCTCGGTTTTGATGCCTGCTGATTTGGAATCGACCAGGAGAAGGGTGACTCCATCCTCGCCGGCTCCGTCCTTGGTCCTGGCTACTACGATCATATAATCGGATACATGTGCGCAGTCTACGAACATTTTCGTACCGTTCAGGACATAGTCATTGCCCTTGTGCGCCGCTTTGAGGGTAATTCCGGAGGGATCATACTGTCCGTTCTCCTCGAGCCATGCAAGGGTAAGTATAAGCTGGCCGTTGGATATCTTAGGCAGGAATTCCTTCTTCTGTTCTTCGGTGCCTTCAGCGGTGATGGCAAAGGTATTGACGACAGTGCTGATATAGGGTCCGGGAAGTATATTTTTGCCTACTTCCTCGATATGCATGTTTAGGTCTTCAAAGGAGTAGCCCATCCCTTCATAGTCTTCTGGAATGTTGAAACCCAGCCAGCCCAGTTCTGCCATTTTCTGCCAGATTGCAGGGTCATAGCCTTTAGGGTCCTTCTCCAGTTCCCTCACCTTGGCTTTAGGGCATTCTTTAGTGAGGAAATCTCTTGCTGACTTTTTCAGTATTTCTTGTTGTTCAGTAAATCGTAGGTCCATTATTCCTCCTTAATGATATATGTCTTTAATTATTTCATTCTGGGAAGGCCCAGGCCGTACCAGGCAATGATGTTGCGCTGAATCTCGTTGGTCCCCATGGATACTATAGGAACAAAACAAGCCTGGTAGTTATATTCGGGAACGCCGTTCAATTTGGCGAACTTGGACTGTTTGACCTGTCCGTAGGGGCCCAAAATATCACACGATACCTGCCCGAATTTCTCCAGCAGTTCACTGGCGAATATCTTTACGGCTGCAGCATCCATCAGACCCATCTCATTCCTGTTCTGCTGGTCGGCAACACGGTAGGCCAGAGTGCGGACGGCCTCAACCGAAAGTGCAAGATCGGCAACCTTGGCGCGGACCATAGGGTTGTGAGATAAAGGTTTGCCCTCGCTTTTGTTCTCGTTGCAGAACTTGACCAGATCTTCCACTGCACGTACCAGGCCCATGACCATGTCGATGTTGGACCTTTCGAAGCCGGCGAGGACATTGACCACGGCCCAGCCTTCGTTCTCCTGGCCGACTACGTATTTAGCGGGCATATGGACGTCATCCAGATAAACCTCGTTGTAGACGTGTGCCCCGTTCATGTAGGGGATACCTCTTACCGTTATACCCTTGCTCTTCATATCGCAGAGTATGAAAGTCAGGTTATGATGTTTCTTGCCGTTTGGATCGGACTTATACACGCCGAAGGCCCAGTCTGCGTAATGGGCGCCGGTATTCCAGGTCTTCTGACCATTTACTATGAACTCATCGCCTTTCTTAACGGCTGACGATGTGAGGGCTGCAAGGTCGGAGCCTGCATTTGGCTCACTCCAAAGTTCGCAAAACATGATTTCGGCATTGGCTATTTTAGGCAGGAATTCCTTCTTGAGCTCTTCGCTGCCGGCCGCCAACAAAGTCGGTGCCAGCATAGAAATGCCGAAAATATCGGAGCCGGGCAAATCGTAGTAACCGCGTGCTTCCGCCAGAAGCACCTTGTCCATCATAGTCCCGGTTCCACCGTATTCCTTGGGCCAGCTGAGGGCAAGCCATCCCCTCTTAGCGAATTCCTTGGCGCAATAACGATGGAATGCCCATCCTTCCTCATTGTCGAACGGACTTTCAAAACCCAGCCAACTCTTCGGTTTCTTCTTGTCCAGTTCTTCGCAGACTTTATAGATTTCTTTTCTGCGTGCTACCTGTTCGTCAGTCAATCGAAAATCCATGGTACCTCCTTTATATGAAATTAATTACTTGCTGTATAAATCTCAAATCACAATGATGGCGGAGGGGTTTGCTCATGGAGCCGGGAGTCTATTAGAACAAAACCCAAAACCATACTATTATAAATTAATACATTGAATAATTAAAGTTGCCATAGAGTAAAGATTTGACTGATTAATCAATCCCTTTTTATTTCAATGATCTCAAAGCTTAAAATGCCCGACGGAGCTGTTACATCGAGTATATCCCCCACTTCTTTATTAAACAGGGCCTGTCCCATGGGGGAAACCATAGAGATCTTGCCCAGCTTGATGTTGGCTTCTTTGGAGCTTACCAGCATGTAGGTAATTTTTTCTCCAGAGGCTTTATCGGAGATAAGGACGGTATCGCCAAGGGTAATCCGTATTCCCGTATCGGCGGGTGATTCGATAACCTTGGCGTTTTTCAGAGTATCTTCCAGTTGGCGTATCTGGCCTTCAACGTGTCCCTGCTTCTCTCTGGCTGCTTCCAGGGGGGCATTTTCTCTGAAATCCTTGTCCGCTGCTGCCCTGCGAAGCTCTTCTACAATCTTGGGCCTCTGTTCTTTCAGTGCCGCCAGCCTGGCTTTAAGTTCCTCGTGTCCCTGGCGGGTCAGCATGATCGGCTCATCGGCTTTGGCAGCGCTGGCAGAGGTGGCTTTGGTTGCAATCTTCTTAATTTTGATATGAGCCGAAAGATTGGTTCCGATTAGTTTGACCTTATGAGCATAGGCCAGGAACAGTTTTACTTTTTTCAGGTGCTCATCGGATTGTGCACCCGATGCGTAGAAGTTCTCGGTATAATTGGCTACTTCCTGTCCGGTCAAGGAGGATATTTTTCGGTCTTCGCCGTACCATCGGATAAATTTGAAGATTTCCTGCTGAGTAGCGGAAGTCTGTTCTGCAGCAATGGAGGATAGGAATCGGGTAGCAGCTTCCCCCAAGCTAATTCCCGAGTTTAATGTAGGAGGCTTTTGTTTTGAGGGCATTTTATCGCCAAACCGAAGAATATTATAACAATTCGTGGTATGTTGTCAATCACGTCGCGAACGTCTGTTAATGTTCTATGATTTTGTCACCCCTTAATTGTTCAGTGAAAATGTCACCCTATGAGAGAAGAGGTGACTTTGAACAAAAAGGAACAAAGACGACTAATGATCCTGAATAAGTTGGAGAAGGGTGAGCTTAGAATAAATGAAGCTGCTGAACTTCTGGGTCTTTCAGAGCGGCATGTCAAGAGATTGAGATCGGCGTATAGGGTGAAGGCTGCGGAAGCCCTGGCACATGGAAATCGGGGCAGGAAACCAGTTCATACTCTGTGCGATGACCTGCGCAACAGGATTGTTACCCTCATGAAAGAGAAGTACTTTGGATTTAACCAGCAGCACTTCACAGAGATGCTGACGGAAAGTGAGAAGATCATAGGTATCACGTTCCACTGTGAGAAGGATATTCTAAAGCGTGGAATACGCAGTCCGCGGAGAAGAAGGCCACCAAAGCATCGTAAGCGCAGGGACCGGTATCCTCAAGAAGGTATGCTACTGCAGATCGACGGCAGCCCTCACGACTGGCTTGAGGACAGAGGCCCAAAGCTGAGCCTGATTGCAGCAATCGATGATGCAACCGGGAAGGTGGCCGGCGCTCTATTCAGGAACCAGGAAGATGCCCAGGGTTACTTCTTGTTGGTAAAGCAGGTAGTGGCCCAATATGGTATACCCTTGGCCTTCTACCATGACCGCCATGGGATTTTCGAACGATCCCCTCTGGATAAGGAATCGATCGAAGAACAATTGGAAGGCAAGAGGGAACTGACTCAGTTCGGGCGGCTTATGCAGGAGCTTGGAATAACATCGATCGCTGCACTATCGCCGGAGGCCAAGGGCAGAATCGAACGGTTATGGGGCACGCTCCAGGATAGACTGGTGAGCGAACTACGCCTCAGCCGGGTCAGCACTATCGCTGAGGCAAACAGTATGTTGGATCGGTTCATCCGGTCTCATAATAAACGCTTTTCGGTTCCTGCGGCCCAACCCGCAAGCGCTTACCGTAAACCACCTGCATCAGTCATGTCTGACGATGTCTTCTGTTTCAAATATCGACGTACAGTGGGTAAAGACAATGTAGTTCGCTTCGCCCGTCATAGGTTGCAAATAGCACCATCAAACGGTCGATCCAGTTATGCCTATAGCATAGTTAACGTGCACGAACATATGGACGGCAGCCTGTCAGTCCATTACGATGGGAAATGCTTGCTAACCAGGCCCGCTCCTTACGAAGCTACAGCCCTTAGAGCCAGAAAGGGCGCCAGGCCCACTACAGCCCAAACCGTGTCCGTCTTGCCGGCGCTAAAACCGCCTTCGCAAATCGCACAATTCAAATCAACAAAATTTCGCAAACCGGCTCCTGACCATCCCTGGAGACATATGCCAATATTACATTTGGACAGGGGGTGACAAAATCACTGGACAATTAAAGTGACATTTTCACTGGACAACAAC